>JAGATN010000030.1 GCA_017621225.1 Muribaculaceae bacterium
AGAATTCGCATTGGGCACGTCGAGAGTCTACCGCATGCCCCTCGTGGAGTCGGGGCGCGACGGCGAGCGCGCGGCGGTGAGCCGACTGGTGGCGCGCGCCTTCGGAAGCGATGTGCGGCTGCTGCATGCCCCCAACGGGCGGCCCTACGTGGAGGGTGGCGCCGGCGGTGGCGGGCGGTTCATATCGGTGTCGCACGGCGCCGGGATGGCCCTGCTGGCAGTGAACGCGCGGCGGCGAATAGGCATCGACGTAGAGGCGCCGCGCATGCAGTTGCATCGCGTGGCCGCGAAGTTTTTGCACGCCGACGAGGCTGCCGTGTGGGGCGGCTCGATGGATCGCCTGCTTGCGGCGTGGACGGTGAAGGAGGCCGTCTACAAGGCTTTGTGGATGGATGGCGCTGCTTTGGCCGAAATACGATTGCCTGCCGACGGCGGCGATGGATTCGCTTGGTATGAGGGGCGGGGAGCGTCGCGACGTTTCGACCTCTACGCTGCCGAGGGCGAGGGGTGGAGGCTGACGCTTGCCGAAGAACAGTTGGCATTTTAACAAGTTTTATTGTCGGCCTAACGATATAATTTGCTAAATTTGCAGGCAAACGAACGAAATTCATTCTTACTATGACCAACACCGAAACAAATGTCACGATACCCGACCGAATCAGGTTTCTGATGTCGCGGCAACACATGTCGCAGCAGCAGTTTGCGCAGCGCGTGGGCATCAATCCGTCGAACATGTCGAAGTTCCTGAGTGGCAAATTGCCAATTACCGACGGATTCATCAACAAGATAGTGGTAAACATGGGCGTGTCGAAGCAATGGCTCGTCGACGGCAGCGACGTGCCGTTTCCGAAGGTTCACGCCGTGCCGGTAGCCAACGGGCCGCTCCCCGGCATGGAGTGCGGCGACAAATCGGCGCGCGGCATTCCCGTTTACGACATAAACGTGTCGGCCGGATGCACCGAGCTGAGCCGCCTCTTTACCGCCGACCGCATAATAGGCAGCCTCGACCTGCCGGGGCTCGGCGACGACTGCTGCATAGTGCGCGTTGGGGGCGACAGCATGTGGCCCGTGATAAAGGATGGCGGCTACGTGGCCATTCGACGCATTAACGACATGCGCCACATCTTTTGGGGGCAGATATACGTTATAATAATGGAAGATTACAGGCTGGTGAAGTATGTGCGCCGCAACATGGCCGATGCCGACGGAATGATACTGCACAGCGCCAACCCCGACTACGACGACATGGAGATAAGCCGCAGCGAGGTGATGGGCCTGTATCTCGTTGAAATGATAATAAATTGTGATATAAGATGCTGACCGGTATTGAACGCATGCGTCGCTGCTTGGTGACGCTCGCGGTGGCTTGGGCCGCCGCAATGGTTTTTGCAAGCGACTATGGCACCATTGCCATGAAGGCCGACCGCTTTTTCGCCCAAAAGGAGTGGATGAGCGCGGCCGCGATGTTTACGGTGATGCTCGACGAGCAGCCGCGTAACGCCGACACCTACGGCAAGGCCATAGTGACGGCCGGAATGCGCCGGATGCCTGCCGAGCAGTCGCAGCTGATGGACAGGGCGTTGGATTATCACGTGCCGTTCGACTCGGTGTTCAGCGCCGTGGAGCGCGTGTCGTTCAGCCTTGGCCAGACCTCCATGTACGAGGACTTCCTTAACCTCGTGAAGCACGACAAGCCGTGGCTCGGACGCTCGATCGACGCGTATCTGCTGCGCTACTACGTGTTTCGCCGAAATGCCGACGGCATGATACGTTGCAGCGAGAAGATGCTCGAAGGGCTGCCCGACGACGTTAACTTTCTGTCGATACTCGCGCAAGGCCTCCTGATAAAGGGCGACTTCAAGGGCGCCATGGCCACTTACGAGCGCATACTGACGGTGTCGCCCGACAATTACGAGGCGTTGCTGTATCTTGGCAATTATTACAAGGATCGCGCCGAGGCCGACGGCTCGTATGCCGCGCGCGCCAGGGAATATCTGGTCAAGGCGCAGGCCATACGCGACACTCCCTATCTGGCGGCTGCCATAGCGCGGCTCGACGGTCGCTGACGCGCCGCCGCCGTCACTTTACCACCATCACCATTCCCGGCTCCGACTTATCGCCCTTTGAGGCGGCCATGAGCCCTATGCGGTCAATTATATCGCCCGGAACGGTCAGCCGGTTCCCCTCTATCGTCACCATGTCGGTTATGTCGACCGGCACGTCGCCCGCCAGATCCTGGCCTATCACTCTCGCTCCGGCAGCTATCGGCTCGGCATATTCGAGGGTCACGCTTTCGAAGTAGCCAAACAGGCCCACCTTGTCGGAGGGCTTGGCGGCCGATACGCTCACCGGCACCCGGCGCGACACATATTCGCGGCCCATGGTTCGTCCGATGGCGGCCACCGCCGTAGCTCCGTTGTGATAGCGCGAGGCCAGCAGATAAGGACGCGCGGCGGCAGTGTCGGCCACCTCGGGCAGCGGCATGCGGCGGCTCACTCTGGCCGGCGCGCTTTCTATCGCCAGCGAGCCTATGGGGCGGTTGACGTACGTTTCTTTCTCATGCACCTCCCACGTGTCGGTAAGCCTCACGGTGTCGATGGCGCAGTCGGCAGCCACGGCAAACGGCTCGGCTATGCGATGCCATCGCACGCCGCGCACCACCTCGTCGAGGCGATTCTTGTAGTCGCGTCCTACGGGCGGAAACACGAAGTCCTGTTCGCCGTCGGGTAGCGCACCGTTAAAGGGGTGACGCATCACGCCTATCGCGCATCCGAGGCCCACGGCTATGTAAGGCTCATCCTCGCAGTTCACTATTCCGCGTGCCTCCTTTTCGGCTGCAAAGGGCAGCAGGTTGCACACGCGCTGTATGGTTACGGGCTGGGCTATGATGTCCTCCACGTCGTATGTGCGGAATGCGTCGCTAAACGTCACGAACTCATTGTTCATTGCGTGCTCTATCCACAGGTTGGGCGCATGCTCCTTGCCGAGGCGCGTAAGCATTCGTCGCCACTCGCCGTTGTGGTCGTTGCGACCCCAGTCGACCTTCCAGTATCCCACTCCGGCATCGTTGGCCGTCTTGAGCCTGTCGATCCAGTAGCTTTCCTCGTCCGTGTCGGCACACGATTCGGCTTTCTGGGCGCATATCCATCCGCCCACGCCTTTCCACCCCATCTCCTTCAGGCGGTCGTTGAGCTTTGTCATCCTCTCTACGGGAGTGCCCGTGAACGACGGAAAGCGGCTCTCGTCGAGCTCCGCCAAGCCCAGATGCGGGTTGTTGGCGGTAGAGTTGGCATCCTTGGGTATGTCCCATGAATCGTCCATCACAAAGTACAGATCGCCGCGTATCGGGGCATATAGCGATGCCCAGTTGCAGTATGTTCCGTTGCCGAACATATGCTCCTCGTCCATGGCCTGTCGGGTCAAGTCGCCCCCCGCTTGGGCATTTTTGTAGCTCACCACATAGCCCTGGAGATTCCAGGTGCACATGTAGTCAGGTGCGTTTGAAGGGGTTGTGGGCACTAAGCTTTCGAGGCGATGGCTCGAGCAAGAGGCAAACGCGGCCGACAGCATCGTGGCTGCAAGCGCGGCTGTGGTCAATGGTTTAAGCGACAGTTGTGGCATTTGCATAAGTGATATGATTGTTGTTGAGCAACAAAGATACTAAATTTATTCCGTATTGGGTTGGCGACCCGAGTGTTCTTTCTTGCCGTTGTGCACCACCGTGAAGTTCATCGATACAAAAGTTTTATACGAGTATTTGTATATGGTGTCGGCCAACTGCGTAATGTCGACCTGTCGTCTTTCAGGCATGTTTTCCCAAACGTCAGTATTTATCACTGCAAATCCGAACGTACGTCTATGTTGGATATCATCTTCGTGTTTGAGCCATGACATATCGCATTCAAACAATTCATATGGATTCACTTTGCGGCATTCGTATTTGTATATGCTCGGATCGCTGTCTCTGAATTCTTCGTTGAATCCGTAGATATAAATCGTCTCGTTTGTGTCGTTTTTGAAGCGGGTACGTACTACTTCATTCACGCATGATGAGCATAGAAAAATAGTCAATGTAAAAAATGCCACCAGACGCGCTCGAATGGCTGATATGTTTTTTATTTTCATAAGGTTGTTCTATTTCTTAGAGTATGTTTACTTTTGGCTTATGTTAAGATTTAGAGAGGAATTCAGAGTATGTTTGGAGATTGAGTGAAGGAGTTATGGGGTGCCATAACGACTGAATGAAATCGCCAAACAGAACTGAATGGACTCTAAAGATTTCATAAAGTTAAAAGTAAACATACTCTTAATACATATGGAGCATCAAAGCCCTGATTTATTGCTGTTTTTTGCCGGTATATGATATGAAAATATTGTGACTGTAATCTTCTGTCTTTATAGATTCACGATATATACAATAATAGATGGTATCGGCCAAGTTGAGATTCACATTGTCATTTTGCGTTTGTTTGTTCCAATTGTCTTGAGTGAAAACAGCTATGGCGTTGTAACATATAGGATGTCGGGCCTCGCGAATTTCTGTTGGCCAATATAAATCTTCCCTTAATGTATCACCCGGTTCTATTCTGTTCCAGTTGCACGAATCGATGTATTCAATCTGATTTGCGTCCTTTTTATCAAAAACATAGTAGCTTTTTGTATAAATTATTTCGTCAGTTGCATTATCGAGATGTAAGATTGAATAATTTATATTTGGTTCATAGTCCATAGGACAAGACGTAAATATTATTGTGAGTAGCAACGGAAATGTCAAAGACAATTTTCGTCTGATGTTTTTATTGATTTTCATAGCGTAGTTGGATTTTAATATGGGGGTATTATGTTACTTAGTTCGAAATTCCTGTATTGGGTTGGCGACCCGAATGTTCTTTCTTGTCACTGTGTACCACCGTGAAGTTCATCGATTTTAAAATATTGTAAGAGTAACTATATATGGTATCGATCAATTCCATGTTCAATAGCTCTTTAGTCGTATGACTTTCTACCACACTTTGTTTATATACTAAGAAATGGTGAGTGGAGCTACGCATGTAGTTTTTGTCGTAATTCATATTTTCGTATCTAATACCCAAATGGTATATGCTGTCAGGCTCTATCACATGGTCACCATTTAGATCGTGTGGTTCTAATTGTTTCAAGGTATTCCTGTCATAGGAGAAAATGTAAAACATAACTATGGTTTCATCTGTCTCGTTTTTAAAGGATGTAGGTATTCCTGTGGCTTCGTATTCTTCGGGGCACTTTGTGCATAAAAAAGAAAGAAAAAGCGATGATAGAAAGACCAATCCCATTAATCGTCGAGTTAATTGTTTGGTTTTCATAATGGATGATTTAGTGTTAAGTGTAGTTATTAATATGTGATAGTCAAAATTATTTTTCAACTATTAAACATAAATATAATATTCAAAATATAAAATCCCAGAAAACTATTTTACGGTTTGAAATAGGATTGGGATACTGATAAGTAGCTTCTTCTGTTCTTGGATTTTTATACTTTGGGTACCCGCCAGTTTGAAATAATTTAAAATCAAAAAAATCTTCAGAATTCGGGTCGTAATTAGATTTTCCGCGTCCGTAATGTTTATCAAAGTACTCTCCTCCTAATTTGCTTGCATTTACTTCAAACCAACGTTGATCATGTTGAACTCCACTCAAATCGGAAGTGAAAGCGGTACTCAGTAAGCTACTTATACCAATTATTGGGAGGTAATAGGGACCCATACGCTGACTTTGAATGTAATGACCGTATTCATGCACAAAAAGATGGTCTCTCCAATCGGCTCTGTAACCCTTTGGCCCCATGGAATAATGCCCGATGGTAAAAGCCTTCTCTGTGTTTTCACAGGTAGGACCCGAAAGGGCAGCCATACCATCAAGGTATGTTACACTTTTAACAAGTCCAATAGTATTATATCGTTGTGCTACTATGTTTCCTACTACAGATGTAAGCAAGCCTGTGGACCATTTTGAAGCCACTTGCATTAAATTGCCTCTGTACATACCGATGCCTATTTTAAATGCATTATACGTTCTTTTCCAATCATATGCACTTACATTAAAGCCATATTTGAAACAGTTTATGAATAAGTCGGTTATGGCATTAAATGCCGTAAACAAGAAAAATTCGCCATCAGGATCTATGCATTTAAGAGGATTGTTAAGCGCATATGAGTACCTGTTGAAGTTTTGTGAACTTTCAGGCATCTGCAATCTTGGGTCGGGCGACAAGAATCGTCCTACGGCGGGGTCGTACAAACGCGCATTCATATTTATCAATCCGAATTCATTTAAATGTTCATGACCTGTATATCCCCTTCCGAGCACCGGCTTTTGTTCGTCGGCATGTGTATATGCTTGATGTGTCTCGGGATCGCGCAGTCTGCCCCAGGCATCATAACTCAACTCCTGAATCATCGAGCCATCTTGATTTATTACGTGCGTTATGCTTCCGATATGGTCGCGAAGCAATGAATAGATGGTTGAGTTGGATCCCACTTTAACGTACACTGCCGGAGCATCATAATAGTCATCGGAAAGATAAAGACGTTCGGTAGTGGAATCAGACGTTTTTTCAACTTCGTAACAGCCGCCAATATAATATCGAGTTGTTACGTTTGCCCCATTGTGGGTCATTGCCATTTTAACTCTTGAGTAATCGGAGTTGTAAACAAATGAAGCGGAATACCCGTTTTCGGATATCGACTCAGGTCGGTTGAATGAAGTGTAATTGATTTCTTGATCGAATGTCGGCGTTGCATTTACACCGCTTGCCGGACTCAAGCCTGATATGGCATATGGCTTGGATGTAGTGGCGTAAGTAAAGGTGCCGACATCGCTTTTTTCGGTTATGTTTCCTTTTATATCGTATTTTGCCGTGTTTCCCGCATAGCTTACGAGTCTGTCAAGATTGTCATAACCAAACGTTTCGGTCACATTTCGTGTGTTGTCGGTGCGAGAGGTGAGGTTGGCTGTGTTATCGTCAAATACATATGAGAAGTCCTGATATGTAGTAGATGAACTTTCGGCCTTTCGACTTGTAGGTCTTCCGTTTGCATCGTATCCTTCGGGGCGCGATGTGCATACTAAAGAAAGAAAAAGCGATGATAGAATGGTCAATCCCATTAATCGTCGAGTTAATTGTTTGGTTTTCATAATAAGCAGATATAGGATTATTTAAATGTTTTAAGCTTTTATCACCTCCAATCGCCGGTGAATATTGCCGGACACAATGCGTAATGGCTTATGGCCGCAGCTTTAGCTGAACCGTTACCTGCGAATGTGCCGGGATTCATCAAAAAAAGTAGAGAGGCGAGGTGTTTCATATGGTGTGTGATTTAAATGATTGGATTTTTCGCAATTTACGAATTATATTTCATATTTCAGTAAAAAAATGTAAAAAAAGTGGATAGGGCGGTTAGCATTGGCGATATTCGGGGAAAAATGATTAACTTAGCCGGACAATGACAGCTGTATTTTTCACTTTTACATTTGAATGGATTTAGTTTTTGTAATTTAATATTTTGTTATCATAGGCATGAAAAAGTTTTTTTGCACTATGGCTTTGGCTGCCGCGCTGCTATGCGGCATGCCCACTGAAGCCAAAAACAACCCCGTCGAAGCCATGAAAGCCGAAGGAAGCTTTGAGGCCGGCAACGGCGCGTTTATGCTCAACGGCAAGCCGTTTGTGGTGAAGGCTGCTGAGCTTCACTATCCGCGCATACCCAAGGAGTATTGGGATCAGCGCATAAAGCTGTGCAAGGCGCTGGGCATGAACACGGTGTGCCTCTATGTGTTTTGGAACGCCCATGAGCCTCGCCCCGACGAGTTTGACTTTACGGGGCAGAACGACTTGGCGCAGTTCGTGCGCCTGTGTCGCGAAAACGGCATGTATGTGATACTTCGCCCCGGCCCATACGTGTGTGCCGAGTGGGAGATGGGCGGATTGCCCTGGTGGCTCCTGAAGAAGAAGGACATACGGCTTCGCGAACCCGACGAATATTTCATGGAGCGCGTCGACAAGTTTCAGAAGGCCGTGGCCGATCAGGTAGGCGACCTTACGATAGCCAACGGCGGCCCGATAATAATGGTGCAGGTGGAAAACGAGTATGGCTCGTATGGACGTAACAAGGAGTACGTGGGCCAGATACGCGACATGCTGCGCAATAATTTCGGCGACAAGGTGACGCTGTTTCAGTGCGACTGGTCGTCAAACTTCCTCGAAAACGGTCTCGACGACCTAATATGGACCATGAACTTCGGCACGGGCGCCAACATCGACCAGCAGTTTGCCCGACTGAAGGAGGTGAGGCCCGAAAGCCCGCTGATGTGCTCGGAATTCTGGAGCGGATGGTTCGACAAGTGGGGCGCCAACCACGAAACGCGTCCTGCGGCCGACATGATAGCCGGCATCGACGAGATGTTGTCGAAAGGCATATCGTTTAGCCTCTACATGACTCACGGCGGCACCAACTGGGGCCATTGGGCAGGCGCTAACTCGCCCGGCTTTGCCCCCGACGTTACGTCGTACGACTACGATGCCCCGATAAGCGAATCGGGCCAGACCACCCCGAAATATTGGGAATTGCGCAAGACCCTCGCAAAATATATGGATGGAAAGAAGATGCCTTCGGTGCCGGCTCTCATAAAGCCCATATCGATACCCGCTTTCGAGTTCGACGAGGTGGCTCCCATATTCTCCAATCTGCCCGAACCGGTCAACACTACCGACATCAAGACCATGGAGGAGTTTGATCAGGGCTTCGGAAGCATCCTCTACCGTACCACGCTGCCCGAAATAAACACTCCGTCGCTGCTCACCGTGAACGATCCGCATGACTATGCGCAGATATTCGTCGACGGCAAGTATGTGGGCAAGCTCGACCGCCGCAACGGCGAGAAGCAGATACAGATTCCCGCCTGCAAACGCGGGGCCACGCTCGACATATTCGTCGAAGCTATGGGCCGCATCAACTTCGGACGCGCCATAAAGGACTTCAAGGGCATTACCGACAACGTGCAGCTCACCGTCGACATGGATGGCCGCCCGTTTACTTGCGACCTCAAAAACTGGCAGGTATACAACATCGAAGACACGTACGACACTTATGTGTCGATGGGCGAGTTTTACCCCATCGGCTCCTTTACGCCGGGCGACGACGGCCGCCTGCCGCGAGGCGTGTATCGTGCCACGTTCGACGTGAAAAAGCCCTCCGACACCTTCCTCAATTTCGAGACGTGGGGCAAAGGCCTGGTGTATGTCAACGGACACCCCATGGGCCGCATCTGGGAGATAGGCCCGCAGCAAACGCTCTATATGCCCGGCTGCTGGCTCAAGAAGGGGGAGAACGAGATTGTGGTGTTCGACATTCTCGGCCCGCGCGAGGCAAAGTGCGAGGGATTGAAAGAGCCGAAGCTCGATCAGCTGCTCGTGCAGAAGCCGCTGACGCATCGCACTGAGGGTCAGAACCTCGACCTGTCGGCTGAAAAGCCGGTGCTCGTCGGTGAGTTCAAGCCCGGAAACGGATGGCAGGAGATGCCGTTTGGCAAGACGGTAAACGGCCGATACGTGTGCGTAGAGGCTCTCGATGCCATCGACGGCAAGGACTTGGCATGCATAGCCGAGATGTATCTGCTCGACGGCAAGGGCCAGCGATTGTCGCGTGAGCCGTGGACGGTGATGTATGCCGACAGCGAGGACGTTGGACGCGTGAACCGTTCGGCCGACAAGATTTTCGACCTTCAGGAGTCGACCTATTGGAGCACCGTGCCGGGAACTCCCTATCCGCACGCCATAGTGATAGACCTCGGGGCTGCACATGACCTTACCGCCATACAGTGCCTGCCGAGGATGGAAAGCGACGTGCCCGGCGCCATAAAGCGCTTCAAGGTGTACGTGAGCCCGAAACCGTTTAAATTCTGACATTATTCCATAAAATGCCTAAACATTAAAAGATAAAAGATGAAGAAACTTACCTATCTGTCATGCGCGGCTGCGGCCGTTGTGGCCGTATCATCGTGCGGCAAGGCTTATCAGCCCGTAGTTACGTTTGAGGAAGCTCCCGATCCGGTGGTGTTGTCGCAGAGCGACATCGACGCTTGGAAAGAGGTGGCTCCCGGGCTCAACGGAGCGTGGGCCGATGCCGACTTGCGCTATTCGCGCAGCTTGGTGCCTCAAATCGAAAACCCCGTCGACACTCTCGCCATAGCAGCCTGGAAGGGCGAACGCGCTTCGGCTCAGCTGCTTCTGTGGGCTCCCGAAGGTGCGCAGGGCGTGGAATGCAAGGTGGCCGACCTGACGTCGGCCGACGGTGCCACCATACCCGCCGACGCTGTGACCACCCGCTTTGTGCGCTACACCGTTTCCGACACCCTTTTCAGAGTGGGCGGCCCCACGATTTTGTCGGCCGACATGCTCGACTCGCTTTCGCGCTTCGACATCGACACCATGACGGTGCGCCCCGTATGGGTTAGCGTGAACGTGCCTCGCGATGCCGCTGCCGGAATGTACGATACCAAGATAGTGGCCTCGTCGATCAACGGCGGCGACGTTGAGTTTCCGCTGGTGGTTGAGGTGCAGGATCATGTGCTTCCCGCGCCGGCCGACTGGACTTATCACCTCGACTTGTGGCAGCATCCCTCGGCAGTTGCGCGCGTGCGCGGCCTGAAGCCGTGGAGCGACGAGCATTTCGAGGCTCTTGAGCCCATGATGAAGAGGCTGGCCGATGCCGGACAGAAGGTAGTGACCGCCACTCTCAACAAGGATCCGTGGAACCATCAGTGCTACGACGGCTATGAAAATATGATAAACTGGACTCTCAAGGATGACGGCACGTGGAGCTACGACTACACGGTGTTCGACCGCTGGGTGTCGATGGTCATGGGCCTTGGAATCGACAAGATGATAAACTGCTACTCGATGGTGCCCTGGAACTGCGAACTCGAATATTTCGATCAGAAAGCCGACAGCATGGTTACCGTGAAGGCCGAACCCGGAACGCCCGCGTTTGCCGAAATGTGGGAGCCGTTCCTGCTCGACTTCAAGAAGCACCTCGGCGAAAAGGGCTGGCTCGGAATCACCAACATCGCAATGGACGAACGTTCGCCCCAACAGATGGACGCCGCCGTGAAGCTGTTGGAAAAATGCGCTCCCGAAATGGGCTTTGCCATCGCCGACAACCACGCTTCGTACCGCAAGTACACCATGATGCGCGACGTGTGCGTGTCGCAGGGTCAGGCTGCCGACCATCAGGACATAGTGGATCGCCGTGCCAACGGATTCAACACCACGTTCTACGTATGCTGTGGCCCGGCATATCCCAACACTTTCACCTCGTCGCATCCCTTTGAGGCCGAACTGCTAGGATGGTATGGCGTGGCTCTCGACTACGACGGCATGCTCCGCTGGGCTTACAACTCATGGCCCGCAGATCCGCAATACGATTCGCGCTACGGCACATGGAGCTCGGGCGACACCTATCTGGTGTATCCCTACAATCGCTCGTCGGTGCGCTTCGAACGCCTGATTGACGGCATCGAGAATGCCGAGAAGATACGCGTGCTCAAGGCCGAGGGTGCCGATCTGTCGCAAGTCGACGAAGTGCTCGAAACCATCCGCACCACCAACGTCAACGACCCCAACCAGCCGTGGCGTCAGATTACAGCCAAGGCCCGCAAGGCCCTCGAACAGGCTTCAAGAAAATAATCGAAACTGACCGATAGGCCCCGGTGGGGCCACGTGTCATAAACTCTTTTTCCGGCAACGGCGTGCCCATTCGGGGTCGCCGCTGCCGGAACGTTTTATATCCGGTCGGGCGGGCGCGGATTCAAAAAATCGCCGTTAATCATTGCCATTTGTTTATTAATTCGTAGCTTTACAAAAAAATTGACAAATCCTTTTTTTTACAATGGAGAAAATAAAAAGAATGTTGCATGACCGACGCACATGGGCCATAGTAGGGTCGGTTGTGGCGTTGGCTCTGATTTCTTTAATCTATTTCTATCCCGATGCCATGCAGGGCAACGTGCTGCGACAGCATGATATACAGCAAGGCATGGCCATCGGTCAGGAAGCCAAGGCGTTTGCCGAGGCCACCGGCGAAACCTCGCGTTGGACCAACTCGCTGTTCTCGGGTATGCCAACCTTCCAGATATCGCCGAGCTACCCGTCGAACTCCCTGTTTGGCTGGATCAACACCGTCATGGGTCTCGGATTGCCCGAACCGGCCAATCTGCTGTGCATGATGATGGTGGGATTCTTCATACTGCTCCTCGTTATGCGTCTGCGCTGGTACGTGGCGCTCATGGGCGCGCTCGCTTACGGCTTCTCGTCATATTTCATCATAATAATCGGCGCCGGCCACATCTGGAAGTTCATAACGTTGGCCTACATACCGCCCACCATCGCGGGCGTGGTGCTCTGCTATCGCGGTCGCTATCTCGCGGGCGCGGCCATGGCGGCGCTGTTTGCCATGATGCAGATAGCGAGCAACCACGTGCAGATGAGCTACTACTTCCTGTTCGTCACCATCGGCTTCTCGATAGCCTACCTCTGCCAGGCGGTGAAGCGCGGCCACGTGAAGCAGTGGGGCATTGCCACCGGGGCGCTCGCGCTCGCGGCTTTGCTTGCCGTCACGGCCAATCTGCCGAGCCTGTATAACACTTACGAGTATTCGAAGGAAACTATGCGCGGAGGCCATTCCGAGCTGTCGCAGCCCGGTGGCGCGAAATCGACGTCGGGCCTCGACCGCGACTACATAACGCAATACAGCTACGGCCCGTCCGAGACCTTCTCGCTGCTCATCCCCAACGTGAAGGGGGGCGCTTCGGTGAAGCCCGAAAAGGGGTCGAACAAAATATTGTCGCTCCAGACGCTGCCCGAAACGGCCGAAATGGTCGGCAACGGCGAGCTGTCGTCGCAAGAAGCGCAATATCTCGAATACATAAGCCAGTATTTCGGCGAACCGGAGGGCACCAACGGCCCTGTGTACGTGGGCGCGCTCATAGTGGTTCTGTTTCTCATAGGCTGCGTGATAGTGCGCGGCCCCATGAAGTGGGTGCTGCTTGTGCTCACGATATTGTCGGTGCTCCTCGCCCTGGGACGTAACTTTATGTTCCTCACCGACCTGATGATCGACTACATGCCGATGTACTCCAAGTTCCGCACCGTCGAGAGCATACTCGTCATAGCCGAGTTCACCATGCCGCTGCTTGCCGCCATCGCCCTTCAGCAGCTCCTCGTGCGCAAGGATGTATGGATCAAGCATCGCCGCGCCATTCTCTGGTGCTTCGGCATAGTCCTCGGACTGTGTCTCATCGGGGTGATATTCCCCGGATTCTACGGAAGCGCCATTTCCGACAACGACCGCCAGATCGACGCCATGATAGCCCAGACGCTCAAAGGACAGGGGGTCGATGCCGCCACCATACAATATTTCAGCCTCAACAATCCGCGCATATACTCGGCGATCGAAACTTTGCGCCACTCGATGGTCGAAGCCGACGCGATGCGCAGCTTCATCATCGTGGGTGCCGGATTCGCGCTGCTGATGCTCTATTTCCGCAAGAAGCTCTCGGTGTCGGTAGTGGCCGTATTGGTGTGCCTGCTCGTTTGCGGCGACCTTTTTATGGTCAACAAGCGCTATCTCGACAGTGCAAGCTTCGTGCCCGAACAGCTTGCCGCCGGCGATCCCTTCCCGCTCTCCGAGGCCGACCGCACCATACTCGCCGACACCGCCATGCACTATCGCGTCATGGACATACCGCGATTCTGGCAGGCCGCGCCCTCCTACCGCCACAAGACCATCGGCGGCTACCACGCCGCCAAGCTGACGCGCTATCAGGATCTCATCGACAGGCATCTCAACAACTTCCTCGACGGCACGCAGTCGGATGCCGACTGGAACGTGCTCAACATGCTCAATGCCCGATACATCGTCGACATGAGCAGCCGTCCGCTGTTTAACGACGAAGCGTATGGCAACGCGTGGCTCGTGGGCTCGGTGAAATATGCCGACGGTGCCGATGCCGAAATGGAGGCCCTGTCGACCATCGATCCGCGCCATGAAGCGGTGGCCGACGCGAAATTCAGCGACATCCTCGGCACCTCGAAGCCGGTGAGCGAGGGCGACACCATATTCGCCACCTCATACGCGCCCAACGCCATAACCTATCACGCCGACAGCCGCAACGGAGGCGTGGCCGTGTTCTCCGAAGTCTACTTCCCCTGGGGATGGTCGGCCACCGTCGACGGCAACCCCGTCGAGATAGGTCGCGTCGACTACTTGTTGAGGGCCATAAACCTCCCGGCCGGAAGCCACACCATCACGATGCGCTTCGACCCGGCATCGCTTCACAACACCACGGTGGCCGCCTACATAGCCATCATACTCATATATCTTGCCGTGGCCGCCGCGCTCGTAATGTGGATTACCGGTGCTGCGCCGCGCAAAGAGGTTAAGCGCGCCGAGTCATGAGCCGCATAGCGCGCCTTGCCACCGCCGTCAGGCGATACAGCCGTAGCCGAGGCTTCGGCATCCATTCGCCGTTTGCGTTCCACTACGTGCGCGAAGTGCTCTGTCAGCGCGAAGCCTACTACGCCTATGCCGACATCGCCGAGCGATGGAGCGGCGCGGCCTCGACATCGGCCATGAGCCGGCGCGAGGCCCGACTGCTGTTTCGCGTGGCCTGCGAGTGCAATCCCGCCGTGGCCATATACCTCAATGCGGCCACCCCGCGCCACTTCATCCCGTTGCTCCTGAGCCATTCGCGCCTCACGGTGTGCCATCGCACCCCCGACGTTCGGGTGCAACCGTCGTCGCGGCTCAAAGAGCTGCCGCCCGACGCTCAGTTCGTGGTCGAGGGCGCATCGCTTGCCGTGGCCGACGACGTTCGCTCGGCTGCCGATGCCGAGCTGCTGCGCGCCGTCATCGCCTCGGGTGGGGTAGTGGTGCTGCGCAACCTCCACCGCCGCCGGCACTCGACGGGCTCGCTCTACCACGAGCTGAAAGCGGAGATGCAGCACGGCATGACCTTCACCGACGGCTGCACCGCCGTGATTGTGGCGCGCGCGCATCTTCCCCGACAAGATTTCAGCATCCGCCTCTGATCCGCTCACGCCATGCCACGCATCGACGACATATCACGCATCCTTGCGGCCTACGACGCGCACCTGATGCTCGAAAAGGGGCTCTCCGACAACACCCGAACGAGCTATCGCGCCGACGTGACCAAGCTCATCGTCTACCTCGACGGCATCGCCATGCCGCTGCGCGAGGTCACTTGCGACACCCTCCACGCGTTCGTCGCCGACCTCTACGACCTCGGCATCGCGCCGCGCTCCCAGGCGCGCATCATTTCGGGCATCAAGTCGTTTTTCCGATTCCTCGTCACCGACGGCTATCTCGACGTCAACCCCTCGCTGCTGCTCGACGCTCCCAACCTCGGCCGCCATCTGCCCGAAGTGCTCACCATCGCCGAAATCGACGCCATGGAGGCCGCCATCGACATGAGCTCAAACGAAGGGCAGCGCAACAAAGCCATCATCGAAACCCTTTACGGATGCGGGCTCCGCGTGTCGGAGCTCGTCAACCTCGAAATCAGCAAGCTGTTTCTCGACGACGAATACCTCGTAGTCCGTGGCAAGGGCGACAAGGAGCGCCTCGTGCCCATGTCGGGGGTGGCCGTCGACGAGATACGCCGCTATCTCGACGAGCGCGCGCGGCTCGACATAAAGCCGGGCGAGGAAAACATACTCTTTCTCAACCGTCGCGGCCGTCGCCTCACCCGCGTCATGATATTCTACATCATAAAGCGTCTGGCAGCCCTCGCGGGCATCCGCAAGGATATCTCGCCCCACACCCTGCGCCACTCCTTCGCCACCCATCTTCTCGAGGGGGGAGCCAACCTGCGCGCCATCCAGCAGATGCTCGGCCACGAAAGCATCTCCACCACCGAAATCTACATCCACATCGACCGTTCTCGCCTGCGCGAGGAGATTCTGACCCATCATCCGCGCAACGCCGGCTATTGAAATTTTTTTTGTGATGACCGGAAATTATTATAATTTTGCGAAAACTACTTAACAACTATCCAATATCAGTTAACCTATGCAAAAATCTATCACCAGACTATGGTTTGCCCTGTGCGCCATGGTAGCGGTAGCGGGCTTTTACGGATGCTCTGAAAAAGATGACGAGCCGCCCGTGGTTACCGAAGAAAAGCTCGACGTAGCCGCCGAATACCGCACGTATGAACTCGATCGCACCTCCGCGAAGTTTGAAATCCCCGTCGAAACCAACCTTGCCTTCGACCAATGGCGCGTCGATCAGACCGAACGATGGTTTGCCGCCACGAAGAAGCGCGTCGACGACCAACACTCAGCCGTGTCGGTGACTGTCTACGAAAACACCACCGGCGCCAAGCGTACCGCCAAAATCACCGTCAGCTCGGAGTCGAAGCGCATCACGCGCACCATCACCATAACGCAATACGGCAACAACGAAGTGGTGATCGACGAAGATTCGCGCGTGCGTCCTTCCGATGCCCGCGCCTCGGAGCAGCAAGACGACAACCAGAGCATCAGCAAGACCCTCGACGGCGACTTCGCCTCTCACTTCCATTCGCGCTGGAACGGAACTCGCTTCCCCGTCACCCTCGAATACTTCTTCAAGGGCGACCAGGTGATCGACTACCTTATATATTATACGCGTAACGGCAACGGCAACTTCGGCAAGCTCTCCATTTCGGTGGCGACTGATGCCGCGCGCACTTACGAAAAGATAGGCGACTACGACTTCCACGAAAAGGGCACCCCTTCGGTGGTGCAGATACCCGGCGGCCTGAAGCCCACGGCCATCAAATTTTCGGTAGAGAGTGGCCTTGGCGGATTTGCCAGCTGCGCCGAAATGGAGTTCTATCGCTCAAACACCGCCAAGACCCTCGAAACGAAGCTCCTCACCGTGTTCACCGACGCCACCTGCACCGAGCTGAAGCCTAACGTCACCGACGAGCAGATCGAAGCACTCGGCGACTACTTCGGCCGCCTGGCCCGCGCCATTCGCGACAATTCCTACGACCCCTACGAAAAAGAGTTCCGCATACGCTCATACGAAGCCTACTCCAACAATGTGGAGTGGCGCGACAAGCTCATGACCCGAACCTACTCCGACCTCGACAACCCCACCGGCATCGCCGTGAAGCCGGGCGACGAGGTGATAGTGTGCGTGGGCGACACGCACGGTAAAGATGTGTCGATACAGTGCATCCCCGAAGAACTCGTGCGTCATAGCGACGGCGACTATGTGCAGCCCGCCGCGCAAGGCGACTCGTACATACTGCGCGAAGGCGTCAACAAAATCAAGATCAAGAACGACGGTCAGCTGTTCGTCATGTACAACACCGACATACTTTCGCCCGACGCCAAGCCGATCAAAATCCACATACCGCTCGGCAGCGGCACCGTGACAGGCTTCTTCGACCTCAAGGAGCACAAAACCGACGAACGCTATGCCGAACTGCTCCGCAAGGCCACCCACAAATATTTCTGCGTGCGCGGCAACACCTTCATGTTCTATTTCCACCGCAACAAGATGCCCAACAAGATACTCGGAGCCATCAACCTCTGGGACAACATAGGCCAGTGGGAACAGGAACTTTGCGGCATCGACGAATATCGTGGCGAAGGGAAGCCCTTCAACAACCACCTGTTCGGCATGTCGCCCGAGGCCAACAACCATCAGATGTTCCTCTGGGCATCCGACTACCGCATGGCATTCATCTACACCGTGCTCCATGAGATACTCGTCGACGCAAACACCATCCTCGCCACCCCCAACCCCATCTGGGGCCCCGCCCATGAGATGGGCCACGTGCATCAGCAGGCCATCAACTGGGATCCGTCGACCGAAACGTCGGCCAACCTCTTTGCCCACTACGTGCAGGAGAAGCTCGGCAAATACACCTCTCACGGCCCCGGACTGCAGTCGCTTGCCAAGCTGCGCGCCGACTGCGAGGCATCGTGGTACGACATCGCCCAGTGCCCCTCCGAATACAAAGCCGTCAACAACCGCATGTGGTGGCAGCTTTACATCTATTATCATCGCCTCGGCGTGAAGCCCGACTTCTGGAAGGGCGTGTTCAACGAAATGCGTGAGCTGCACATGGAGCACAACGTCGATGCCGGACGCAAGCAGCTCGAATTTGCCAAGGCTTGCTGTCGCGTGGCCGGCGAAGACCTCAGCGACTTCTTCGACCTCTGGGGCTTCTTCGTGCCTTACAGCAAGACGTATGGCTCGACGCGCTGCGTCGTCACCCGCACCATGGCCGACGATGCCCGCCGCTACATGGAGCAGTTCCCCAAGCCGAAGCAGCCGTTGCAGTACATCGAGGACCGCAAAGCCGTAGGCTATAAGGATGGCGACTTCAACCGGGCCGAAATAGGCGATCTCGGCTTTTTCGAGATATATCAGGCCAATCCGAAGCTCTCGGACAAAATCGCTGCCAAGATATCGGGTCGCGACGTTACGGTCAGCAACGGCAACGAGGCTGTGGCACTCGAAGTGCGCAAGGGAGGCGACACCGGGCCGATACTGTTCTTCAGCAACTTCCTCAAATTCACCGTTCCGTCAAACGTCAACGTCTCCGGCTGTTCGCTTTATGCCGTTCAGGCCGACGGCACCCGCGTCATGCTCGGAAACTTTTAATAAGTCAGAAGTCACTAGTCTTAGGTCATAGGTCAGAAGACATAAGTTATGAGTCAGAGGTCACAAGTGACAAGTCAAAAGTCAAAAGTCATAAGACATAAGTTATGACTAACCGACTAACGACTTAAGTCTTCTGACTTCTGACCTATGACAAACGACCTAGGTCTTATGCCCTCTGACTTCTGACCTACTATCGCCCTTTTTTGTGTTTTTTAACAATTTTTACACTCGTTTTTAACACCACATTCCACTCTTTTTTACTCTAAAAATTTTGGAGATTACGAAAATCGTCATAATTTTGCATATGATTACGTAGCCGGCTATACGCGTAAGCGGGCTGCGCATCGACAAGTAAGCCACTGTTTCGAGCAAACAGACCATTACCATTATTTGATTACCAATCATTTATAAATTATACCATTATTTTTTAACTTTATCAATCTCACCATGAGGAAAAATTTTAAGACGCCTTTAGTGGCTGCTCTTTTCCTCTCGGCTGCAGTGGTTCCCGTCAATCGGGCTTATGCAGCAGAGGATAGTTCAGTTGCCACTATGACCGATGCGCAAGCGCCATCGGCCAATCCGGCCCCTGCGGCCAGTGAGAAACGAACCGTGACGGGTGTCGTCAGCGACGCTAACGACGGAGAGCCCCTGATCGGTGCGACAGTGCAAATCGAAGGTGACAAGACCGCGATTACCACTACCGACATCGACGGTAAGTTCACCCTTACCTTCGCTCCCAAGAAGGATGCTACCATCCTTATCACTTACATCGGCTACAAAGCC
>JAGATN010000031.1 GCA_017621225.1 Muribaculaceae bacterium
CAGCTCAGCTATGCCATCGGCATCGCCCGGCCGCTGAGCGTCTACGTGGACACCTACGGCGGAAAAGGTGCGCACGGCGGCGGCGCATTCTCAGGAAAAGACCCCTCGAAGGTTGACCGCTCGGCAGCTTATGCGGCACGTCACATAGCAAAAAATCTCGTGGCGGCGGGAGTGGCCGACGAGGTTCTCGTGCAGGTGGCATACGCCATCGGAGTGGCTGAGCCGGTGAGCCTGTACGTAAACACCTCGGGAACGGCCAAGGTGAACATGTCGGATGCCGAAATATCGCAAAAGGTGGCTGAATTGTTCGACATGCGCCCGAAAGCCATCGAACGCAGGCTGAAGCTGCGCCAACCCATCTACGAGGAAACGGCAGCCTACGGACACATGGGACGCGAACCCCGGACGGTGGTGAAAAAATTTACCTCGAAGTACGAAAACGAAAAGGAAAAGCTGATGACGGTTGAACTGTTTACATGGGAAAAACTCGACATGGTTGAGCCGATAAAAAAGGCCTTTTCGCTGTGAATGCCATTTTTTTATAAGCCATAATTGTTTTTAATTTTGACAAAAACGAAAAATAAAGTATCTTTGTGCGCTAAAACCGGGTCATTTGGCCAGAATTGGCTCGTTTTAACCGATAACATACCGATCAAAAAACAAAAAAACATATAAATATCAATGGCAACATTAGAAAAAATCAGAAGCAAATCAGTATTTTTGCTTGTAGTCATAGGTGTGGCTCTACTGGCCTTCATCATTGGCGACTTCTTTACTTCGGGCCGCACTCTGTTCGGCACCGGAACTACCATAGCTAAGGTAGGCAATCAGAAAATCGACATTCAGGAATTTCAGCGTCGTGTGGAGCAAGCCAACCAGCAAGCTCAGAATTCAGGACAGAAAATAGATCAGGCCGTGTTGCAGCAGCAGGTGCTCAACTCGCTTGTCAACGAAAAGCTGTTCAAACAGGAACTCGAAGACCTCGCGCTCGTCGTGACCGACAGCGAATTGTCTGACGCAATGCTCGGAAGCGGATCGGCTTACGTCGACCGTATGGTGCAGTCGCAAACGGGCATCGAAAGCGCCGCTACCCTCCACGATATGGCTTTCAACCCGGTTAAATACGGTTTGGATCAATCGCAGGCCGCTCAGTTGCAAGGCTTCTGGATGATGCTCGAAACTCAGGTTGAGCAGTCGCTGCTTCAGCAAAAGTTCCAGAATCTGTTTGGCGGCACGCTCGTAGCCAACCAGCTCGACGCAAAAGCTCTCTACGACGAAAACGCGTCGACCGCACACGTGGCCTACGTTCAGAAGCCCTTCTCGGCTCTGAGCAACGACAATTACGTCGTAACCGAGGACGAAGTGCGCAAGGAATGGGAAAAGAACAAAGAGATGTATCGTCTGCCCGAAGAAGTGCGCTCGATAAGCTACATAAACATCGACATAGCTCCCTCGCCCGAGGATGTAGTTGCTGCTGAGCAGCGCGTCGAATCGGCCATCGCAGCACTTCGAGAAAAAGAAGGCGTGGAAGGCGTTGCCGACATGACCGACTTCGTTGTCAACCGTCAGAAATCGGCTCTCGGCTCCATCCGCGACAATCAGCTGAAGCGTTTCGCCGACACCGCATCGGTAGGTGAAGCCGCTTTGGTTTCGCGCGTAGGCAACGACTTCGTATTGGCCAAGATGATCGGACGCAGCAACGAAGTTGACTCCATCAACCTCGACTACATAGCAGTGGCAGGCGACGCCGCAATGCTCGACTCGTTGGTCAACGCCCTCAACAACGGCGCATCGGTAGCCGAACTCAAAAACAACCCCAACGTGCAGAATGCACAGGACAGCATGTGGGTATCGGCCATCGATCCTCAGATGTCGGCATTGAAAGATGTGCTTCTTTCGCAGAACACCGGCGTTTACTTCACGCCCGACACCGCAGCAACGCAAGGCGGCCGCATTTTCCGCGTAAACCGTCGCAAAGCTCCGGTATCGGTTGTCGACTACGCTTTGATCGACTTCACCGCCGAACCGTCTAACGCTACCGTCAACCAGCTTCAATCCAAGCTGCAGACATACCTCAACGCCAACAAGACCGCCAAGGAGTTCGTGGAAAATGCAGCCGAAGCAGGCTTCAACGCATTCCCCACTCAGGTTAGCGCATCTACCCCCGAAATAAACCGCATACCCGAAACCCGCAACACCATCAGCTGGGCCATGAATGCAAAGAAGGGCGAAGTGTCACCCCTGTTCGGCGACGAAACGTCGGGTCACTTCATGGCAGCAGCCGTCACCAACATTTACGACGACTACACTCCGGCTACCGACGCTCAGCTCAAGGCCATGCTCACCAACAAGCTCATCAACGACAAGAAGGCAGCCGACCTAATCGGTCAGTATCAGGGCAAAGCCAACGACTTGGCCGGATATGCTTCGCTGATGGATTCGAAAATCGACTCTACATACATCAACTTCGGAGTGCTTACCCCCTACAATCCCGGCGTGGCCGGAGCCGACATCACCGCTAAGGCATCGTTGGCCAAGGCCGGCGAACTCGTCGGACCCGCACAGGGTGCTTCGGGCGTGATGGTTCTTCAGGTGATAAACGTAGACGACCAGGGCCGTCCCTACAACTTCGACGAAAGCGCAAACAACTACTTGCGCACTCGCGGAGTCGGATTCCTCGGCAACCAGATGGAACTCATCCTCCTCGGCAACAAGAATGTGAAGAACAACATACTTAAGTTCTATCGCGACTAATCGAAACATTGCCATCACAGGTATCGATGAAACCTTGAAAAAGGAACATCCATCGGCATAATCTTACAAGCTTCAGCCCGACGCATATGCGCCGGGCTGAAACATTGACAAAAGCCTACAAAATCAACAACAATTCACACCAACATCGAATAATCATGAAATCAATACGCGAACTATACCGCATCGGCATAGGCCCGTCGAGCAGCCACACAATGGGCCCGCGAAGCGCCGCCCTCACATTCGTCGACCGCAACAAATCGGCCGCCAAAATACAAACCACCCTTTACGGGAGCCTCGCGGCCACGGGCAAAGGACACCTTACCGACAAAGCCATCATCGACTCCATAGAGCCGCACGTGCCCGTCGAAATAATATGGCAACCCACCGTATTCCTCCCCTTCCACCCCAACGGAATGAAGTTTGAGGCATTCGACGAAAACGGCAACGTCACCGACTCTTGGACGGTATATAGCGTAGGAGGCGGACAACTCGCCGACGAAAACGGCCCCATATCGTCGGGAGCCGAATCGCCCGACGTCTACTCAATGTCGACCATGACCGAAATTCTCGAATGGTGCCAGAAATATGGCCGCTCATACTGGGAGTACGTGGATGAGTGCGAAAGCCCCGAAATATGGGATTATCTGGCCGAAGTGTGGCAAACCATGCGCGAAGCCATAGAGCGTGGCCTCGACTGCGAGGGAGTGCTTCCCGGCCCGCTCAACTTGCCGCGCCGCGCCGCCACCTATCACGTCAGGGCTTCAGGCTACAAGTCGAATCTGCAGTCGCGCGGACTCGTATTTTCGTACGCGCTGGCCGTCAGCGAGGAAAACGCATCGGGCGGCAAAATAGTCACCGCGCCCACATGCGGATCGTGCGGAGTAGTGCCCGCCGTGCTGTATCACCTGCAAAAAAGCCGTGAGTTTTCAAATGCCAGAATTTACCGCGCGCTCGCCACTGCCGGACTCGTGGGCAACATCGTGAAGCACAACGCCTCGATATCGGGCGCCGAGGTAGGTTGCCAGGGCGAAGTGGGAGTAGCCTGCGCAATGGCTGCCGCCGCCGCCAACCAACTGTTCGGGGGCAGCCCGGCACAGATAGAATATGCCGCCGAGATGGGCCTCGAGCATCACCTCGGCATGACCTGCGACCCCGTGTGCGGCCTCGTGCAGATACCCTGCATAGAGCGCAACGCTTATGCGGCCGCGCGCGCGCTCGACGCCAACCTCTACTCGGCATTCACCGACGGAGGTCACCGCGTGTCGTTCGACCGCGTGGTTGAAGTGATGAAACAAACCGGCCACGACCTGCCGTCGATATACAAGGAAACCGGCGAAGGAGGCCTCGCCCGCACTTGGCGCGAGTGAAAATAGCGCCGCGCGCCGACACCACACAGACGTCGCACCGACATCACACAGACATCACGACGCCGAAATGAAATGCAATGCCACGAGGGCAATTGAAAAAAGTCGGTGAAAATGATTGTGGTGTGGGAAATTATGACTACCTTTGCACCTTGACGGATAGAAGGCATGCATATGCATCTGCCCGTTACTTGAATTAATCTTATTTACTAACTAATTAAATGACTGAAGAATTAAAAAATTCTCCAATCGAAGATTTCGATTGGGACGCCTATGAAAACGGCGAAACCCGAGGCGCAAAGACTCGCGAAGAACTCACCAAGACTTACGACGAGTCACTCAACACCGTCAAAGACAAGGATGTAATCGAAGGTACCATCATCGCACTCAACAAACGCGAAGCAGTGGTTAACATCGGATACAAGAGCGACGGTATCATTCCCGTAAACGAATTCCGCTACAACCCCGACATCAAAGTTGGCGACGTTGTTGAAGTGTTCATCGAAACACAGGAAGACAAGAAGGGACAACTCATTCTCTCCCACCGCAAAGCACGTGCAGCACGTTCATGGGATCGCGTGAACGAAGCCCTCGAAAACGATGAAATCATCAAGGGCTACATCAAATGCCGCACCAAGGGTGGTATGATCGTTGACGTATTCGGCATCGAAGCATTCCTTCCCGGATCACAGATCGACGTTCGCCCCATCCGCGACTACGATATCTTCGTAGGAAAGACAATGGAGTTCAAGGTTGTAAAGATCAACCAGGAATTTAAGAACGTTGTCGTTTCACACAAAGCACTCATCGAAGCCGAACTCGAACAGCAGAAGCGCGATATCATCGCCAAGCTCGAAAAAGGTCAGGTGCTTGAAGGAACGGTTAAAAATATCACAAGCTACGGCGTGTTCATCGACCTTGGTGGCGTAGATGGTCTCATCCACATCACCGACCTTTCGTGGGGTCGCGTAAACCACCCCGAAGAAGTGGTACAGCTCGATCAGAAGCTCAATGTCGTTATCCTTGACTTTGACGATGAGAAGAAGCGTATCGCCCTTGGTCTCAAACAGCTCATGCCTCATCCTTGGGATGCACTTGATCCCAACCTCAAAGTTGGTGACAAAGTTAAAGGCCGCGTAGTGGTAATGGCCGACTACGGTGCATTCATTGAAATAGCTCCGGGTGTGGAAGGTCTGATCCACGTAAGCGAAATGTCATGGTCACAGCACCTCCGCTCGGCTCAGGACTTCATGAAGGTAGGCGATGAAATCGAAGCCGTAATCCTCAACCTCGACCGCGAAGACCGCAAGATGAGCCTTGGCATCAAGCAGCTCAAGAACGACCCGTGGGAAAACATCGAAACCAAATATCCCATCGGCAGCAAGCACACTGCAAAAGTACGCAACTTCACTAACTTTGGCGTATTCGTTGAAATCGAAGAAGGCGTTGAAGGTCTCATCCACATCAGCGACCTCTCTTGGACCAAGAAAATCAAACACCCGAGCGAATTCACTCAGATCGGTGCAAACATCGACGTTCAGGTTCTCGAAATCGACAAAGAAAACCGTCGCTTGAGCCTCGGCCACAAGCAGCTCGAAGAAAATCCCTGGGATGTATTTGAAACCGTATTCACCGTTGGCAGCATACACGAAGGCACCATCGTTGAAATGGTTGAAAAGGGTGCTGTAATAGCTCTCCCCTACGGCGTAGAAGGCTTCGCAACTCCCAAGCACCTCGTAAAAGAGGACGGAACTCCCGCGAAGATCGACGAAAAGCTCAACTTCAAGGTTATCGAATTCAATAAGGACAGCAAGCGCATCATCCTTTCGCACAGCCGCATCTTCGAAGATGAAGCTAAGGCAGAACGCAACGAAAACCGCAAGGCTAAGCGTGCCGCCAAGCGTGCAGAGGAAACTCCGATGCTCTCTACTCCCATCGAGAAAACCACTCTCGGCGACCTCGAAGCTCTTGCCGAACTCAAAGAAAAGCTCTCTGGCAAGAAGTAATCAGACCGACTACTTTTACAAGTCAATCAATACCAAAGAGGCCGAATCGACTGATTCGGCCTCTTTTTTACTAATATTTAAATTACGGTTCGAGCAGATAACGTATCCACGGCTTCATACCTTCGCCGGTAGTGGCCGATATTTCGAAGAAACGAAGGTTGGGATTCACTTTCAATGCATTGGCCTTTATGCGCTCCAATTCGCAATCCACGTAAGGCAACAGGTCAATCTTATTGATTATGCATATGGAACTGCCCGAGAACATATACGGATATTTAAGCGGCTTGTCGTCGCCCTCGGTGACGCTTATCACCACTACGCGCTCCGTCTCGCCAAGGTCGAACATGGCCGGGCAAACGAGGTTGCCTACGTTTTCTATGAAAAGCAGCGAATTTTCCTTTATTCCGAGATCTTCAATGGCGTGACCCACCATATGGGCGTCGAGATGACAGCCATTGGCAGTGTTTATCTGCACGGCATCAACGCCAAGCGCCCCTATTCGACGGGCATCGTTGTCGGTTTGCTGATCACCCTCTATCACCGCTATGCTACGGCGATTGTCGATGGCCTTTATGGTAGCTTCGAGAAGCGTGGTTTTGCCCGATCCGGGCGAAGAAACCATATTGAACGCCTTTACATGGCGCGCGGCGAGAAACCCACGATTAAACATTGCATATTTATTGTTTTCGCCAAGTATGTCGGCCTCAAGCCTTACGGTCTCCTCCACGGCATGGCCGTCGCCGTTATCGTGATGATGATGCTGAAGATGCGTATCTTCGTCGGAATGTGCGTGATGATGCGTAGAGCATCCGCATGTAGTACACATATGCTATATGATTTTTTTTAGTGTTAAGAATGAAACGTCATTTTAACACTAAACAACCATCAGGCACACATTGTTTGGGAATTTCAGGAATCCGACCTATCCACTCCTTTTTTTTCGCGCGTCTTCCGAGCCGGATTGGCCGGAAACCACCCTTTGGCCACACGTTCCTCCTGCTCGAAAATTTCCTTTATGGTCCAATACGACGAGAATGCCACTACGCCGAGAAGCGTTGAAACGAACAGATCGTCAACCATAATCGACGCCGCGAGAGCCGCCGTGCCGAGAATCAGAAACCACCACCAGCAGCGCGTGCCGAAATAATAATGGCATTTTATCACCACCGGATGAAACAGACCTATCACCAAAAAGGTGCACAGGCCAATGGCTGCCCCGAGAAGATGATATGATGACAAAAATTCAGTCATTGTACGTTATGCTTTAATTATCGACTACGTTGTTTTTACCAGCCACCCGAAGCGCCGCCGCCTCCGGTCATGCCGCCGCCAAAGCTGCCGCCGGAGAATCCACCTCCGCCGCCTCCGCCGCCTCCGATTATCGGCACAATGACAGGCGTGGGCAATTTGGGTATGTTGTATGGCTTGTTGATCTGATTGCCGCAATTTCGACAACGGTATATCTTAACGCCCTTCCCGGCGTGCGACTCCGTAGGATTCACTATCCGGCGATCGCCTACCAAAGTGCAAGCGCGCGCGCCACAAGCCGGACACACGGTGTACGACGAAGCCTTGTTGATAAACGGTATGACATCTTTTTCATGGCACTGCGGGCAAAGCCACACGTCATAGTCTATCGAATTCAGCCGTTCCTCGAGATCCTGCGCGGGGGTAAGATAGTCGTTATCGTGCTTTTCATCGAGCTTCACCATGGCATGGTGACAGTTAGGACATTTGCGCTTTTTGTTGCGTATGCGTCTCATAACCAACAAAAGCAGCAGAAAAGCAGGCAACGGCATACCCAATCCGGCAAAGGAGAGAAACAAACCGGGAGCCTTCAGCCGGTCGAGCTTGTTGTAACGATTGAACTCATCCTCCTTGCGCGTCTTGAAAACGCTCAGCAACACCAACAACAGATATGCAACAGCCACTACGGCGCAAATGTCAAGATATATTTTGAATCCGTCAACGCCATCTCTTTTCAGCACGTCGTTTTCATACTTCGATTTAACTTCGGCCGCCGCGTCGGGATTGCTTATCATCTCACATACGCGCGCCACCGCCTTCAGCGTTCCGGCATCATAATCGCCATTTCGATAATGAGGGGCCATGTCGTCACGTATTATGCGGCCGCACACAATGTCGAGCATCACGCCTTCGAGTCCGTATCCGGTTCGCAGCACGGCTCTCCGCTTGTCACGCACTATCAGCATCAGCATGCCATTGTCGTTATCCGACTTTCCGATGCCCCATTTTTCATACAGCTTCGTTGCAAATCCGTCGATGTCGTCGGTGTCAATGTCGTCGACCGCCACCACTACGAATTCAGAAGAAGTGGCATCCCACAGACGGCCAATCATCTCATCCATCGACCTCACAGCCGCATCCGAAAGCGCACCGTCGGGGTTCGACACATATCGGTTGCGGTCGGCAGTATGCACGTTGGGAATATCAGCTACCGAATGCGCCGCCATCAAAGGCAACACGCATCCCAGCAAAATCAAGTATATAAAAACATATCGTCTCATATCAACAAAGTTACAAACTTACGCGGTAATTGCGCGCATTTTTGCAGAATATTAATGAATAATTTGTAATTTTACCCTTCTAAACATTCAACAACCAAATCATACAACAGTTGATTGGAAATAGTTGATTGGAAATTTAATTTTACGAAAAGCGAACAATACGGCACAATAACGTATTTGTAACTTATACAACAGCAAACGTCGCACAATGGAAACCAAGACACCCAATCAAGACAACGCCAATGACGAAACGCCGCGTAAGCCAAGCTTATGGTGGCGTCCCATAAAGTGGATATTGCTGACTTTCGCATCAATATTGCTGATTCTTGGAATAGCCATTTCAATAGTGCTATGGCTGCTCACCCCCGAAAAGCTTACGCCGATGGTATCGAGGTATTCGAGCGACTACGTAAACGCCGAGATAAATGCCTCGCGCGTGGAACTGTCGTTTTGGTCGACATTTCCGAGAATACAGCTCGACATAGACAACCTCGAAGTTACGAGCCACTCGCTCGACAGCCTTACCACCGACGAGCGGGCCAAACTGCCTGCTTATGCCGACACCCTGGCCACCGTGAAGCGCTTTTCGGGTGGCATAAATCTGTGGGCCTTGATGTCAGGCGAAATAATGCTGTATAACGTTGAGCTCGAATCGCCAAACATAAATCTGGTGAAATACGACGACAAGCACACAAACTTCGACATAGTGCCCGAATCGGAGTCGACAAGCGACTCCACCTACATACCATCCATATCGATAAACCGCTTCTCAATAAACGATGGCTCGAGAATACGCTTCTACTCCTACGCCGACACCATTGATGCCGCGATAAGCCTCGCATCAACGCACATAAACGGCACCAAAGCGCCGATGTATCACCTAAACGCCTCGGGCAAGGGCAATGCACAGATGGCATCGCTATTCACACTGCCCGACATAAAATTCGGTTTCGACGGAGGCATAAAATGGGATCCGCAAACGCCCGACCGATTGAAAATTGACAATTTCACATTGGGCTTAAACGACGTAACATTAAAATTCGGCACCGACATTTCGTTTAAAAATCAACTCGTGATGCATGACTTCACTCTTTACGGAGCAGACATCAACATCAACGACGTGATTGAAATAATACCGGAACAATACCGAGGCGAATTAAGCAAAATAGAGTCAGATCTTAACGTAGGACTGTCGATAGAATTACTCAAAAAATACGAGCCCGCATCCGATTCAATACCGTCATTCAAGGTAGGACTCGACATATTAAACGGCTCCCTGGCATACGAAAACCTGTCGCTGCGCGAAATAAAGGGCAGCATCGATGCCATAATAAAAGGGAACGCCCTCGACGAGTCAACATTCAACATACATGACCTCAACATAAAAGGGCGTAGCGTCGAAGCCTTCATATCGGGGTCGGCTTCAAACCTGATTAGCGACCCGCATATCGACGGCGTGTTCAAAGGCTATTTAAACCTAAACGCATTGCCCAAAAGAGTTTGGCGAAAATCGCCAGTCATAGCAAAAGGGAGCATCAGCGGAAATTCAAAATTCAATTTCAAGATGTCGGATCTAACGGCAAAGCGCGCCCACTTCATAAAAGCTTCCGGCAACCTTACGCTCAGCAACCTCACCATAAATGCCGTTGACTCATCAATGCATTTCTACACCCACAAAGCATCGTTAAGCCTCGGAACCAACAAAACCATAAGGCTCGACAGCATCAAAGCCGACTCACTGCTCATGGCAACCATACAGGTCGACACCACCTCGATAACGTCGGGCGGCATACGATTACACGCCAAAAATCTGCGAATGGGGGCTGCGGCAAAGAATGCATCGGCATTCGACACCACGAAAATCAATCCCATAGGCGCATCGATAAAAGTGTCGTTCCTAACCCTGCGCTCAGACAGCGACTCGACAAGGATACTGCTACGCAACTCGGCTATAAAAGCCTCCTTGCAGCGATATAAAAACGAATCGCGCACTCCACTGCTCACGCTCGGCATCGGGTCGGAGCGCGCCATGCTATTGTCGCCCATGCTCAGGGTCACGCTCGGCGATGCCGAATCAAGCATAAAAATGCATCTGCAAAAGCGCCCCGAAATGAGCAAGCGGCTTTCAGCCTGCTTTGACTCGCTAACGGCCCTATACCCACATCTGAGGCCCGATTCGGTCTACAACATGGCATTGTCGACCATGGCGCAATACCGAATGAACGGGCGCAGAGACTCCCTGAGCGTTCGCCGGCCGCGCGAGAACCGACGCGAAAACATAGAGTTGGTTTCCGACCAATCCATCAAATCCATGCTTCGGTGGTGGAAAGCCGAAGGCTCCGTGAAAGCCAAGTCGGCGCGCCTGTTCACACCTTACTTCCCGGTGCGCAACTCAATCGACAATCTGAACGTAAACTTCTCGACCGACAGCGTGTCGGTAGCCGACACCGAAATACGCATAGGCAAGAGCGACTTCCTGGTCAACGGGCACATATCGAACATATCAAAGGCCATAACATCGCGCCGAGGCACCCCCCTCAACATCGACTTCGACATTCAGTCCGACACGATCGACCTGAACCAAATAACCTCTACGGTGATGATCGGATCGGCATATGCCGACCGCAAAGTGAAGCTGTCAGACACCATCGACACCATCAGCGATGAAAGCATGCACCAACAAATGGTCACTCAGGTCGTCGACACGACACAAAAGTCGGCATTCATAGTGCCGTCAAACATTTCGGGCCAGTTAAAAATCAATGCCGAGAATCTGCTATATGCCGACATATGGTTTCAACGCATAGCCGGATTGGTGGCTATACATGACGGAGCCATAAACCTCGACCACCTGCGCGGATACACCCCGATGGGCTCCATGGACATAACGGCACTCTATTCGGCACCCACGCGCAACGACCTCAAGGTAGCGGCCGGAATAGTGGTACGGAAGCTGAGGATACATCAATTCCTGCGCATGATGCCCGAAATCGACTCTATATTACCCCTGCTCAACGACGTAAAGGGCATCATAACGGCCGAAGCAGCCATGACCTCCGACCTCGACTCGATGATGAACTTGAAATTCCACACTCTCAACATGGCTCTGAAGCTGAGCGGCGACAGCCTCGTGCTCGTCGATAGCGATACGTTCAGAAAAATGGCCAAATGGCTAATGTTGAAGCACAAAGACCGCAATATGATAGATCATATGGCCGTGGAGCTAATGATACGCGACTCGAAGCTCGATCTGTTTCCGTTCGTTTTCGACATGGACCGATACCGATTTGGCGTAAGCGGCGGCAACGACTTGAACTTCAACTACAATTACCATATAGCAGTGCTCAAGTCGCCGCTACCGTTCAAATTCGGCATAACGATAAAAGGGAAGCCCGGCGACATGAAGGTGCGACTCGGCAAAGCGCGCTTCAACGAAAATGCCATAGCCTCGCAACGCGAACTCACCGACACGGCCCGAATAAACCTGCTGAGCGAAATAAAACGCGTATTCCAGTTCGGAGTGCAAAGCGGACGGCATACCAAACTCATGCTTTCGGAGCCAAAAGTAAACGATGCCGAATTCTCGGTATCCGACACTCTCACGCATGCCGACTCGCTGATGTTCATTCAGCAGGGTGTGATAGAAGCCCCGCCGGGATTCGTAATGCCCGACGACGAATCGAAGGCAACCGAAAAGAAATCGTCGAAAAAACAGAAAAAGTAGCTAAAACCAACAGATAACGATGTACAGTGCATACATTCAGCGCTTTCTTGCGCAACACAACTACATAAACGTTACCCCGCGCGCCGCGTTGATCGACATGGATGGCACCCTATACGATTCAATGCCATTCCATGCCGACGCATGGCACAAAGTAATATCCGATGCAGGCATCGACATTGACCGCGATGAATTTTTCAGGTTCGAAGGCCGCACGGCCGCATCGACCATCAACATCATATTTCAGCGCACTTATGGCCGTGACGCCACTCCCGAGGAGATAGAACGGATATACGAACAGAAATGCCATTACTTTTCGTCGACGGCCAATCCGCAACCGATGCCGGGCGCGAAGGACATGCTCGACTTCATAAAAAGCATCGGCATGACCGAAGTGCTGGTAACCGGCTCCGGACAAAATTCGCTGCTAAGCCGTCTGGACTCCGACTTTCCCGGCATATTCACGCCGGAAATGAGAGTGACGTCGCGCGACGTAAAGCATGGCAAGCCCAACCCGGAGCCATTCATAATGGCGATGAAAAAAGCCGGAGTGGCACCCAATCAATCGATAGTGATAGAAAATGCGCCTCTCGGAGTGGAGGCCGGCAATGCCGCAGGAGCCTTTACAATCGGTGTCACCACCGGGCCGTTGCGCCGCTCCGAACTCGAAGATGCGGGAGCGGCAATAGTGTTCGACTCAATGGTCGAGTGCGCCGAGCAGCTTCCGGTGCTGATATATTCGCTCATAACCACGAGCAACAACTTCAATTAAACAGTCCCCAAAACCCCAGAATCAAAACATACGATGGCCAATCAAAAACTAATATTCACCAACTCACCGGCCGAAGCCATCGACCGCTATATCAACGAGATAAATCCGCCTCAGATATTCGTACTGACCGACTCAAACACTTCGCGACTCGTATATCCGAGAATCGCCGAAAAGTCGAGACACCTGAAAAAGGCTTGCGAAATAACCATAGGGGCCGGCGATGTCAACAAATCGCTCGAATCGTTGGCATCGATATGGTCGGCACTCGGCAACAATGGAGGCACACGCCGTTCGCTCATGATAAACGCGGGTGGAGGCGTGATAACCGACATAGGCGGATTTGCAGCCGCCACCTTCAAGCGTGGAATACGGTTCATCAACGTCCCGACGACGCTACTGTCGGCCGTCGATGCCGCCGTGGGCGGAAAGACGGGCATAAACTTCAACGGCCTGAAAAACGAGATAGGCGTGTTTCGCGAAGCCGATGCCGTGATAATATCCACCTGCTACTACGACACGTTGCCGCAAACCGAACTGCGCTCGGGATATGCCGAAATGCTCAAGCACGGACTGATATCGGATCGCGCCACATTCGAGGAGCTACTGCAATTCGACATAGCCGAAGCCAATGCCGAGCCGCTGCTTGCCCTGCTCGAAAAAAACGTGATGGTGAAGAAGCGCATAGTGGAGGAAGACCCGCTGGAGCATGGATTGCGGCGCGCCCTTAACCTCGGCCACACTCCGGCGCACGCATTCGAGTCATGGGCCATGGCCAAAGGGAAGCCGGTGCCTCACGGATATGCCGTGGCGTGGGGATTGGTGGTCGACCTGATACTATCGCATATGTCGCTCGGATTCCCATCCGGCGATTTGCACAAGGTAGCAACGTTCGTCGAGCGCAATTACGGCCCCATCGGCATCACGTGCAATGACTATCCGCAGCTGCTGGAATACATGCGTCATGACAAAAAGAACGCCTCGGTCAACGAAATAACGTTCTCGCTGCTCGAGGCGCCCGGTAAGGTAAAATTGGGTCATACGGCTACGCCCGACGAAATAAGCGTGGCGCTCGACATATTCAGAGACCTAATGCACATATGATCGGAGGTTCGGAGCGCAATCACGCTTCGAAATCCGATTCATCGTACTTCGTGAACAGAAAATCGTTGTAAGGAAACCGCGACAAATGCACGGCTTTTGCATGCTCGTATATCTTTTCTTTCAGCTCATCGATGTTGATGCCCTTCTTGGCCGAAATAAACACCACGTCGTCGCCCATACGGCTCATCCATGAAGCCTTCAGCTCGTCGAGCGAAATGTTTTCGCGGGTGCGCGGAGTCAGATCGTCGTCATCCTTGGGCTTGTAGCAGAACGCATCAACCTTGTTAAACACCATTATCATGGGCTTGTCGGAGCTGCCGCACACTTCGGCAAGGGTGCGATTGACCACCTCTATCTGCTCCTCGAAGTTAGGATGCGAAATGTCGACCACATGGAGCAGTATGTCGGCTTCGCGCACTTCGTCGAGCGTGGATTTGAACGACTCCACCAGATGCGTCGGAAGCTTGCGTATGAATCCCACCGTATCGGTGAGCAAAAACGGCAGATTGTCAATTATCACCTTACGCACGGTAGTGTCGAGAGTGGCAAACAGCTTGTTTTCGGCAAATACGTCGCTCTTGCTCAACACGTTCATAAGAGTCGACTTACCGACGTTGGTGTATCCCACCAACGCCACTCGCGTAAGCTTGCCGCGATTTTTGCGCTGCAACGACTTCTGGCGGTCGATGTTTTTCAACTCCTCTTTCAGTCGCGATATTTTGTCGAGAATGATTCGTCGGTCGGTTTCGATCTGCGTTTCGCCCGGACCGCGCATGCCAATGCCGCCGCGCTGACGTTCGAGGTGCGTCCACATTCGGGTGAGTCGAGGCAACAGATACTGATATTGCGCAAGCTCCACCTGCGTTTTTGCATTGGCCGTTTGTGCACGTTTGGCGAAAATGTCCAATATTAGGCTCGTGCGATCGAGAATCTTCACCTTCAGTTCGCGCTCAATGTTTGCCACCTGCTTCGAGCTGAGGTCGTCGTCGAATATCACCATTCCTATTTCATTTTCCTCCACAAACAGGCGTATCTCCTCAAGCTTTCCCTTCCCGACAAATGTGCGCGAGTCGGCACCGTTGAGACGTTGCAGAAACTTCTTCACGGTCACCGCGCCGGCCGTGTCGGCGAGAAAAGCGAGTTCGTCAAGATATTCGTTAGCCTTCGCCTCATTTTGAGTTGGCGTAATCAATCCCACGAGCACCGCCCGCTCCGTTGACTCCTTATCGATTATAATATCCTTCATGTAGTGTGTTTGTTTACCATTTATTAATTAACGCCCGAACGCCTGAAAAATATCCGACCGACAATTATTTGCATCAGCCCACAATCTGTGCGGCGTGATTTTTGGTCTTTATCTCCTTAGACGATATGATGCGCTCTATCACCCCTTCGGGCGATATGATGAATGTGGTTCGAAACGTTCCCATGTATTTTCGGCCATACATCGACTTTTCGCCCCAAACGCCAAATTCTTCCACCAATTTATGATCTACATCGGGAATCAATGGAAATGGCAATGAATTTTTTGCTATGAACTTATTGTGCGAGTCGGCACCGTCGACGCTTACGCCTATCACCTGATATCCCTTGTCGAGAAGCTCTGCGTAATTGTCGCGCAAGTTGCAAGCCTGGGCAGTGCATCCCGACGTATTGTCCTTCGGATAAAAATACAATGCAATGCTCTTTCCGGGATAGTTGCTGCGCCGCACTTCGGCGCCCGTTGAATCGACGCCCAGCAAATCGGGCACCTTAGATCCTATTGTCAACATAATTCTTCTGTTTTAACAATCTACTTTTTTACCTGTTATTGTCTGCTCGAAGCCTTGTAGCCCAAATAATCGAAATGCAAGTCGATGCGGCTACAATGATTTTTTGCTTCAGCACCACAAAAGTACGCAAATAAATTATTAAATTTGTAGACTATCAAATCTAAAAATTAACAAACCGCAAAAATTTTATGATACGCAACGCCTTTGTAGCTACATCGATTTTATTCGGAGCATGCGCAGCATATGCATCTCACAACGTATGCGAAGCCGATATGACGGCCGTTCCCGCCCTGGCCGTCGAAAAGTATGCCAAAACCAACCGACCGGCCGAAAAAGACAGATTGTTCAAGTCGAAAGAAGTCGAAAAGCAGATTAAGCGTGTAAAGTCATTGCTCAAGAATCCCAAGTTGGCCTGGATGTTCGAAAACTGTTTTCCCAACACCATTGACACCACGGTGCATTTCAGGAAAGACGAAAAAGGTAAAAACGATACGTTCGTGTACACCGGCGACATACACGCAATGTGGCTTCGCGACTCGGGCGCACAAGTGTGGCCCTACGTGCAGCTGTGCAACGACGACAAGGAGCTGAAAGCAATGGTTGAAGGCGTGATTCGCCGACAGATAAAATGCATACTCCTCGATCCGTATGCCAATGCGTTTAACGATGGCCCTACCGGCGGCGAATGGATGAGCGACAACACCGACATGACCCCCGACATCCATGAACGCAAGTGGGAAATAGACTCGTTGTGCTACCCCATACGACTCGCCTACGAGTATTGGAAAACAACCGGCGACGATTCGATTTTCGACGAGAACTGGATTGAGGCCGTGGGCAAGATACTCGACACGTTTACCGATCAGCAGCGAAAAGGCTCGAAAGGCAAATATCATTTTCTGCGTCGCACCGACAGAGCGTTCGATACGCTCAGCAACAACGGACTCGGCGCTCCGGTAAGCGGATGCGGACTGATAGTGTCGTCGTTCCGCCCGTCAGACGATGCAACCACGTTCCAATATCTGATACCGTCGAACTTCTTTGCCGTATCGTCGCTACACAAAGCAGCCGAAATACTTCGCACCGTAAACAAAAACGAGGCATTGGCCAATAGATGCACCGCACTCGCCGACGAAGTGAAGACGGCCCTGAACAAATATGCCATATACGATCACCCCGAATTCGGCAAGATATATGCATTTGAAGTTGACGGATTCGGCAACCATATGCTGATGGACGATGCCAACGTGCCGAGCCTGCTTGCGATGCCTTATCTGGGCGACGTGGACGTGAACGATCCCATATATCAGAATACGCGCCGATTTGTATGGAGCGACAGCAACCCGTATTTCTTCTCGGGAAAAGCCGGCGAAGGAATTGGCGGTCCGCACATCGGATATGACATGGCGTGGCCCATGAGCTTAATGATGAAAGCATTCACGTCGACCGACGATGCCGAGATAGCCAAATGCATACGCATGCTCATCGACACCGATGCCGATACGGGATTTATGCACGAATCGTTTAACGTCGACGACGCTTCCGATTTCACTCGCCCGTGGTTTGCATGGCAAAACACCCTTTTCGGCGAACTGATACTCAAGCTCGTCAACGAAGGCAAAGTGGATCTCTTAAACTCCATTTGACAGCAAGCCGTCCGTTAACAACGACACGATAAAAACAATCCGATTTCCCGAATGGAGCCTTACCAATCAAAAAGGCATCGCACGGGAAATCGGATTTTTAATTATCGGATATCTATATTAAAGGCTATCGCCAAAATCCATTCTGAATTTTTCAGCCAGATCCTCTTGCCAATGGCCTATCTCCTTCATTCGGCCAAAGAAGAATCTGAGCACCTTGGGCTCCTCGGTCCATTGCAGGCCACCGATAAGCGAGCGGTTGTCCCAAAGCCATTTCACCCTGTCGGCGCAATACTTCACCTGGCTCAACGTAAACACACGGCGAGGCATGGCAAGGCGTAGCAATTCAAGCTCGGCATAACGCTCCGTTCCATCGGGTTCGCGCTGCTCAGACACCGTGCCGCGCTCCATACCCCTTATGCCGCCGGCTATGTAGAGAGCCGCACCTACGGCTGCTGCCGGATATTGGTTGTGGGGAAGATTCGGCACTATTTCCGAACAGTTGAGGTGTGCGCCAAGTCCGCCGGCAGGCTTTATGACAGGCACGCCATATTCGTCGAGTTCCTTAACAAGATATTGGATGAATTCGGGACCCTGGTTGATATACTCCATATCGAGCGACTCATACAAGCCCACGGCCACTGCCTCAATGGAGCGAACGTCCATGCCGCCATAGGTAAGGAATCCCTCATACAGCGGGATGAACTCCATAAGGCTTTTCATCAACTCGCCGTTATGGCTCGTTATGGCACCGCCTCGGCCAAATCCGAGCTTGCGGCTCGAGAAGTATATAATGTCCATCTTATCGGCCAACAGATGATAGATCTGTTTGGTGGTCATATACTTGCACTGCGCCTCGCGAGTCTTCATGAAGTACACGTTATCTTGCAACAGCGAAGCGTCGAGCACGCTTTTCACTCCGTACTGATGGCATATGTCGGCCACGGCAAGCATATTTTCAAGCGATACCGGCTGACCGCCAATAAGATTGGTACCTGCTTCAACTCTGACGAAAGCCACATTCTCGGGGCCATACTGCTCGATGGTTTCGCGTAGAAGCGACAGATCGAAATCGCCCTTGAACGGGTCGTCGCTCTGAGGCAAGAGCCCCTTCTTGTCGACGAGTTCGAGAACCTCGCCACCGCAACGGGTTATATGGGCCTTGGTGGTGGTGAAGTGGAAATTCATTATGGCCACCATTCCCGGCTTTACAAACGCTTCGGCGAGTATGTTCTCGCACGCGCGGCCCTGATGCGCGGGAAGGAGATGCTCCGTACCGAAAACCTCTTTCACGGCACGACGCAGACGATTGAACGTTTCGCTTCCGGCATACGAATCATCGGCCGTAAACATTGCCGCCGTCTGTTCGTCCGACATGGCGTTCACGCCACTATCGGTGAGCATATCCATATAAATATCTTTGTTCTGAAGAAGAAACGTATTATTGCCGGCACCTTGAATGGCTTGCAAACGTTTTTCGACAGGCAATAAGTTCAGTTTTTGCACCACTCTTACTTTATGCATTTCGAGAGGCACCTGATTTTCTGACTGATAAAATTTAACTGCCATGGCATTAGTGTTGTTTTTATGTTCGTTAATTATTTTGAGAGCGCAAATATAAGCACAATATGTCTGTTTTACAAGAAAAACGCGCTATTTCCTTCCAATTGCAACGAATCAAGCCCCGAAAAGTTACACATCGACACGCTTACGCCGACACCGCACATCTCCTGCATAACGCACCGACGGCGCGGCCAACGGCGCGCGCATCACGTCATCAGCCATATTTGCTTATGCGGCGCAATTCTTCTTCGTCAAGAATTTTTATCTGTCGGCCGTCAACCACTATTATCTTGTCCTCCACAAAGCTGCTGAGCGTGCGTATGGCATTCGAAGTGGTCATGTTCGAGAGGTTGGCGAGATCTTCACGGGCCATATATATGTGGAGCGTAGCGCCGTCATCCTCGTAGCCATAGTTTTCCTTAAGCACTATGAGAGCTTCGGCCAAACGGCCTCGTATGTGTTTCTGCGTGAGGTTTACGGTTCGCGTATCGGAGCTTCCGAGGTTGCGGGCCAATTCATGTATGAAAAACCACGCCAGCCGTCGGTTTCCATCTATCAATTCGGCCACGAGCGACATGGGCAACGCGCCAAGATCCGACTCCTCGATGGCCACTGCCGTGTGCACGTATGGCTCCTGCGCAAAATATGCTCTGTAACCGAAATACTGAACGGGGCGCAAAAGTCTCAATATCTGTTGACGCCCGCCAACGCCATCCTTGTAAAGCTTTGCTTTTCCCTTAAGCAGACACCAGAGATATTCGGGCGTTTCGTCCTCGGCATATATTATCTGATTTTTCTTAAAATGACGTATTGTGAAATTATCCGTAATCTTACGCTTCTCTACGCTATCCAATATTGTCCATATTTCCGACAAATCATCATTTATAACCTGACCGAGAGTGTTTTTTATCATAATTGTATAACATATCTGCTTATAATCATGCTAAGTTACGCATTATTATCTAAAAATCAACTATATGCCGACATTTAATATGCGGCGACGCGTCTACGGGGATGGCCCGTAGACGCGTCAGCACATTCTATGTCAATATTTTAAATGCTCAAAATGAAATTTCAAGCAAATGATTGTAAATGCAGCTTACAACGCCGAGCAGCAGAATGCCACCCACGCATATCCACAATGCGAAACGTTCGGAGCAAGCGCTGCGGAAGGTTGCCACGGTGCTTTCTTCGTCGCTGATAAACATTGCCTTCACCACAAGCAGATAGTAGTAGAGCGAAACGATTGTGTTTATCAACGCTATGAGCACCAATACGTAAATGGCCACCGAGCCTTGGTTGATGGCGCTCGTGAAGATGAAGAACTTGCTGAAGAATCCTGCAAACGGCGGAATGCCGGCAAGAGAGAACATAGCAAGCATCATCGTAAACGCCAATCGAGGATTGGTCTTGTACAATCCGTTGTAGTCCTCCATATTCACCTTGCCCGAATTGTTTTCGATGGCGCCAATTACGCCGAATGCAGCCAAGTTTGAGAATATATAGACGAGGATGTAGTACATCAGAGCAGCCATACCCATGCCGTTAAACGCTATGACGCCGAGCATTATGTAACCGGCCTGCGAGATGGACGAGAATGCGAGGAATCGCTTCATGTTGCGCTGACGGATGGCAAACAAGTTACCGATGGTGATGGTGAGTATTATCAGTGCATAGAGCATCCACTCCCAAGCAAAGGTGTAAACGCATCCGAACACTTGCCACAGCACCACGAGGAATGCAAATGCAGCCGCGCCCTTCGATATGACCGAAAGGTATGATGTGACCGGCGTGGGAGCGCCCTGATACACATCGGCGGTCCACAAATGGAACGGAACGAGCGAAAGCTTGAATCCGATGCCCGATATCACGAATGCGAGAGCCACCACAAGCAGTGCATTGATGCCATCGCCCATCATGAGCGCCGTTGCTATCTTGCCGAAGTAAAGCGATCCGGTAAGGCCATACACGAACGACAGGCCCATGAGGAATATCGCCGACGAGAACACGGCGGTAAGCACGTATTTCACGGCCGCTTCACGGCTCTCGTAACGGTGCTTGTCGAAAGCCACCATTGCAGCCAACGGAAGCGATGCGGTTTCGAGACCGATGATGAACAACAGGAAGTGACGAGCCGAAATCATGAGGTACATACCAAACAGCGTGGTAAGCAGCAATTCATAAAACTCGCCGCGACGTATCCTGACCAGATCCTGATCGGCCCAACGCATGGCTTGTATCATCACTATCAATGCGCCAATGTTGAGTATGGTCTTTATGTTCGCGATGACGGCCGAAGTGGCATACATGCCGCTGAAAGCCGTTTCGACGGGCGAATCAAACACCGACGGGCAGAAGCCGTAGGCCACAAACAATGCAAACAGCACGCTCGACACCGTGCCCAACGCTCCGAGCGAACGCTTGGGCATGAACGTGTCATATAGGAAAACTATAAGAAACACGGCCAACAGACCGATTTCTTGCTTCATTACTAAAAACTGTGAGTAATCCATTGGTTTCTCTTCTTATTAGTTCATGCCTATCACCGCAAAGATTGAAGGGCTGAAAGTAAACTTAATCAAATCGGCAAAGAAGTTGGGGAAACAACCGATTGCCGCTACACTTATTATGAGCGTAACCGTTGAAGTGCGTTCCCACCATTCGGCATCGGTAAGCGACAGATGATGTTCGTCCTGAACCGGGCCAAACAACAGCTTGCCAACCACGCGCAAGATGTAGACGGCCGTTATCACGATAGAACAGCAGGCCACGATGGTGAACACGCGATGGAACATATCGGCATGCTCGAACGAGCCTACGAATATGGTCATTTCAGCTACGAATCCGCTCAATCCCGGCAAGCCGAGCGATGCCATACCGGCTATCACGTAGCATACCGCAAGGAAAGGCATTATCTTCATCAAGCCGCCCATCAGACGAATGTCGCGAGTGTGGGTGCGGCCATATATCATACCTATCAATGCAAAGAACAGGGCCGTCATCAAGCCGTGCGAAAGCATCTGCATGATGGCACCGGTCATTGCGGTGGTGTTGAGCATCAATATGGCAAAGAGCACCAAGCCGCAGTGGCTTACCGATGAATATGCATTTATATATTTAAGGTCGGTCTGAACGCATGCGCTAAACGCACCGTAAACCACCGATATGCCGGTAAGTATAAGGAATATCCAGGCCAAGTCCTGTGCAGCCTCGGGCATCAGATAGATGGCTACGCGGAAACATCCGTAACCGCCAAGCTTCATAAGCACGCCCGCATGGAGCATCGAAACCGCCGTAGGTGCCGAAGCATGACCGTCGGGGCTCCAAGTATGGAACGGGAACATGGCACCAAGAACGCCGAAACCAACAAACGTCATCGGGAACAAGAAATATTGCCAACCCTTGTCGATCGATGCGTTGTTGACGATTTCGAGCAAGTTCCAAGTCAAAGGCTGTCCTTCGGGAGCCGAATGATAGTAGATGCCTATAAGGCCGAGCATCAGGAATGCCGAGCCGCCCATGAGCATCAGCGTAAGCTTCATTGCCGAATAGTTCTTGTTGCCACTGCCCCACACGCCTATGAGAAGATACATAGGTATGAGAGCCACTTCATAGAACATGAACATAGTAAACAAGTCGATGGAGATGAAGAATCCGAACACTCCGGTGGAGAGCAACACCAACCAAAGGAAAAATTCCTTGGGAAGCGGATTGATTTTCCATGAAGCGAAGCTGCCGGTAAGAAGTATTATCGACGAAAGTATCAGCATGGCCACCGAAATGCCGTCGACGCCAACGGCCAGATTGATGTTGAGCGGGCCAAACCAACTCCACGAGTCGGTATAGAGCATCGGCGCCGTATTGCCGGCGGCGCGAAGCTGCATATAGTCAAGCAGCAGCCACACCGAAAGCGCCGTGAGCGCAAGCGCACCGACAACGGCTACCGCGCGGATCTGCTTAATGTTCCGGCAGAGGGCGAGGCCCCCGAGCATGATCAGGGGTATCACCACAAAATAAATCAATATATTGGAAAACATAAATTACTATATTTTTTGATTTGCACCATTCTACTTATCACAATATGCACACTGCGGTGATTGCGCCGAGCGCCAAAGCTCCGATAAGATAAATCCATACATACATCTGTATGCTGCCGCTCTGAAGTCCGCGTATGGCATACGATGCCTTGTTGGTAACGTAGGCAAAGCCATCCATGGTGCCGTCGATGATGTGACGGTCGAACCACGCTATCGGACGGCAGATGCCGTTGAATATGATCTTATGCGTGATGAACATATAGAGTTCGTCCCAATAGAAGCGATGGTGACACCAGTCCCACAACGTAGGCATGGCATTTTTCATCTTCGCGGGCAGAGGATTTTCCTTCATGTACATCTTGGCCGCAACAAGTATGGCCACCACTGCTACCAAAAGGCTCACGGCAGCTATGCTCCAGTCGAAATGGCCGAACAAATCATACGGTTCGCCGTTCCAGCTAACGAAATTGCCAAACGGTATCAAACCGGCCACGGTGGCTATCGCTGCAAGTATCACGAGCGGCAGCGTCATGGTCCAGGGCTGGTCATGAGGAGTATGGTGTCCTTGACGAACGGGGTGTTCCTTCCACCAGAAGATGAGGAAGTACAGACGGAACATATAGAACGCCGTAAGAGCTGCTACCATCGACATCCAGAGATAAGCAATCCAACTGTTGCCGAAGCATGCGCTCAATATTTCGTCCTTTGAGAAGAAGCCGGAGAATGGTATGATGCCCGCAATGGCCAGACAGCCTATCAGGAACGTCACGTGCGTTATGGGCATGTATTTGCGAAGGCCGTGCATTTCGGTGTAGTCGTTCGATCCGATGGCGTGGATGAGCGCACCGGCACCGAGGAACAACAACGCCTTGAACATGGCGTGCGTAAACAGATGGAACATCGAAGCCATGTAGCCGAGACCTTCATGGAAGTTAGGATCGGCAACGCCGAGCGACACCATCATGAACGCTATCTGCGATATGGTCGAGAATGCCAAAACGCGCTTTATGTCGATCTGCGTACAAGCCACCATTGCGGCATAGAACGCCGTAACGGCACCAACCACGGTTATTATCACCATGGCCGAATGCTCCATGAGATAAAGCGGGAACAAGCGCGCTACCAAGTATACGCCGGCCACCACCATCGTAGCGGCATGTATCAATGCCGATACAGGGGTCGGGCCTTCCATTGCATCGGGAAGCCATATGTGGAGAGGAAGCATGGCCGATTTACCCATGCCGCCCATGAATATGAGCACCAATGCCCACGTAAGCACCGAAGCGCCCATGAATATCGGAGCTTCGCTGCCGGCTATGAGGTTCTTTATGCCCTGTGCGGTGTCGAGGCTTACGCCATAAACGCCGTCGGCAACGGGAGCCGAGGTAAAGTCGGTGAAGTTAAACGTTCCGGTGTAGAACGACAATATCAGTATGCCTATCAGGAAGCCCAAGTCGGCAAAACGGGTTACGATGAATGCTTTCTTCGATGCCGACACTGCCGAAGGCTTCACATAGTAGAAACCGATGAGCAAGTATGACGAAGCACCCACGAGCTCCCAGAAAATGTACATCTGGAAAATGTTGGTTGCCACCACGAGGCCGAGCATTGAGAAGCTGAACAACGACAGGAACGCATAGAAACGCTGGAAGCCGTGTTCGTAAACGCCATGATGGTCGCGCATGTATCCGTTGCTGTACAAGTGAACCATAAACGATATGGTGGTGATCACAACCAGCAGCAACGCCGAAATCGGATCGAGAAGGAATCCGAGACGTATCACAAGATTGTCGTAGAACTGAAGCCAGTCGACATTAAACACTATATACTGCAATCGCTGCCCTTCGGAGCTCACGAAATCGGGGCTGCCTGAAAAGAAATAAGTGAATGCAGTGAAATAAGCCAACACAAGCGTTACGCCCATACCGGCTGTGCCCAAAATTCCGGCAAGTTTATGGCTCATCTTCATCCCGAGCAAACCGAGAATCAGAAACATACACAACGGTATGGCCAATATTAGCAAAGGTATTACAAAATCCCTAGCGCCTTAAAATTTCATTTTTTTGAGGTCGGTGACATCGATATTCTTTGCTGCGCGGAACACATTGATTATAATGGCAATGGCCAGAGCCGTTTCAGCTGCGGCAATTGCTATTGCAAACAACGTGAAGAACATGCCTTCCATCTGTCCCGGAAACAGGTATCGGTTAAACACCACGAAATTAATATCTACCGCATTGAGCATAAGCTCCAGCGAAATCAGCATTGCAATCATGTTTTTACGGGTAAGGAATCCGTAGACTCCACAGCAAAACATGATCAACGTCGGTATCAGGTAATAGATCATAGTCGTTTCCATAAGCAATCAATTATCTTTTACGGGCGACTACAACGCCACCGATTATACATGCGAGCAACAACACACTGACTGCCTCGAACGGTAGAAGATACTGACCGTCGCCCGATCCCATAAGCGTAGTGCCTATCGTCTTCATATCGGGATTGCTCATTTGAGGAAGCTTAGTGCAAAGCATTCCACAACGGCTCACCAATGCGTAGCCGGCAATGACCAGCGTGGCGACAGACGCTACCAGGCCCAACACTCTGCGACGCGACACGAGGCGCTCGCTGTTGTGGCCGGGATGAGAGGTAAGTAATATCGAAAACACGAACAGCACCACTATACCGCCTGCGTACACCGCTATCTGCACGGCTCCCAAAAACTCGTAGTCGAGCTTGAAGTAAAGTGCCGCCGTGGCAAAGAGCGTGAACAGCAGATACGTGGCAGAGCGCAGAATCTTGCGCGTAGTGACAGTCAGTACCGAAAATACGACAATCGACAATGCGATTATCCAGTACATAATTATACTTCCTACTGATTCCATATCTGATGATTAGTTATTATTATCGGTTTTAGGAGCCGATGCGGCACCCGCGCCTTCGGCTGCTGCCTTCTTGGCGGCGGCTGCAGCTTTTGCAGCGGCTATCTTGGCTTCGCGCTCGGCCTGAATGCGGGCAAGTTCTTCGGGCGACGGAGCCGGTTCCTCTACTTCGGGAAGATAGTTGAGCTTCTTCACGAGCTTGTCGCGAGTAAACACTGCCTGCTCGAAGTCGTTTGAAAACTCAAGCGCATTCTGCGGACACGAAGTAACGCACAGCTGGCAGAACGTACAGCTGCCAAGGTCATACATATACTTGTCGAGCTTACGCTTTTTCTTACCGTCGGCCGTATCGACCATCTTTGTGGTCAACGAGATGGTTCCATTCGGACAATTACGTTCGCAAATGCCACAAGCTATACACTTGTGACGGCCGTCGGCATCATACTTAAGCTCCAGTATCGCGCGGAATCGCTCCGGAACTTTTACGGTGTCGCGGTCCTCAGGATATTTTTCTGTAATCTTAGGGGTGACAAATTCCTTGCCGGTAACCTGCATGCCTTTTACGAGGCTTACTATTCCCGACCCTAATGACGAAAAATAATCTTTTACACTACCCATAGACTTTAATGATATTGTTTTAATTTCTTTTCTTCATTTATTATTTCATCTGACCTGACCGCCCAATATGTCGAGCAGCTCGGTCGTAATGCTTTGTTGTCGCAGCTTGTTGTACTCCAGGCGAAGCTGCTCAAGCAACTTCTTGGCGTTGTCGTTGGCGCTTTGCATTGCCATGACTCTTGCCGCCTGCTCCGAGGCGCGGTTTTCGGTAAACACCTCCTGCATCACCGACATGATAAACATCGGCAGCACCGAAGTGAATATCGTGGCCGCGTCGGGCTCGAATATGTAGGGCCGACTCTGAACGGTCACGCCATTGGTGGCAAACGTCTGAGCCACGACGGGAAGCAATTGCTCGGCCTTGGGCACTTGACGGCTCACGCTCTTGAAGTTCATATAAAGCACGTCGACGCAATCTACGCTGCCATCTATGAAACTTGCCTGAAGGCGTTCGGTGAAAATCCGCACTCCGTCGCCGGTTGTTTTCGAATCGACTCCGGTGTTAAACTCCACCGACACCGTGCCGTCCGACAGGCGCGACACGGCCTTGGCCATTTTCTTGCCTATTGGATACACCGTCACCTTGACGCCGCTGCCATACAATGCCTTATATTCGGCCAAACGGGCAAGCAACTGCTTGTATATGTTTACGTTGTAGGCTCCACACAGTCCATCGTCCGAACCAAACACCACTATGCCCACGCGATTTACCTCGCGCGACTCAATCAATGGCGACGAAAACTCGGCATCTGCCGAAAGAATGTTTCCTATGATTGATTCAATCTGCGTGCGAAACGGGAGCAAACGCTTCAGAGCCAATTCCGCCTTGTGCATCTTGGCCGAAGATATCATCTTCATTGCACCGGTAATCTTCTCTGATGAAGCTACCGATCCGATTCGTCCTTTTAGTTCGCGTAGAGTCGACATCGTTTATATTATGCTTAATTATATCTACTTGATATTTCCTGTGCGGCGCTCGTAAGCTTTTCGGTCACATCGTCAGTGAGCTTTCCTGACTTTATCACGTCAAGCACATCTTTCTGATACTTGGCGTGAAGGAGCTGAAGCAACAGGCTTTCAAACTCGGCCACCTTGTCGAGAGGCACGTTTTCGAGCAATCCCTTCGTTCCGCAATAAATCACGGCAACTTCATCTTCCACTGCTATGGGATGATATTGCGGCTGTATGAGCAGACGTTCGTTCTTGCGGCCCTTGTCGATGACGCGCGCAGTCACCGGATCGATGTCGCCGCCAAACTTGGTAAACGATTCGAGTTCTCGGAACTGAGCCTGATCGATCTTCAACGTACCGGCCACCTTTTTCATCGACTTTATCTGAGCATTGCCACCCACACGCGACACCGATATGCCCACGTTGATCGCGGGACGGATGCCTCGGTTGAACAATGCCGTTTCGAGGAATATCTGACCGTCGGTGATCGAAATCACGTTTGTGGGAATGTAAGCCGAAACGTCGCCGGCCTGTGTCTCGATGATAGGCAAAGCCGTAAGCGAACCGCCGCCCTTCACGAGGGGCTTCAATGGTTCGGGAAGGTCGTTCATGGCCGAAGCCACCTCCTGATTGTCGATTATCTTTGCGGCACGTTCCAACAAGCGCGAATGCAGGTAGAAAATGTCGCCCGGATAAGCTTCGCGGCCCGAAGGACGCTTCAGGATAAGCGAAATCTCTCGATAAGCCACGGCCTGCTTCGAAAGGTCGTCGTACACTATCAATGCGTCGCGACCGGTATCACGGAAATATTCACCGATGGCCACGCCGACAAAAGGCGAATAGTAGCGCATCGAAGCCGAGTCGGATGCCGTGGCGGCTACCACTACGGTGTAATCGAGCGCACCGTGCTGGCGCAGCGTTTCGACCGTCGAAGCCACCGACGATGCCTTCTGACCAATGGCCACGTATATGCAATATACCGGTTTACCGGCTTCGTAAGCCGGACGCTGGTTAATTATCGTATCAATGGCGATGGCCGTCTTTCCTATCTGACGGTCGCCGATTATAAGTTCGCGCTGTCCGCGACCGATGGGCACCATCGAGTCGACAGCCTTGATGCCTGTCTGCAACGGCTGATTGACGGGCTGACGGAATATAACGCCGGGAGCCTTGCGTTCGAGGGGCAAACGCATCAGATCGCCCGAGATGGAGCCTCGACCGTCGATAGGTTCGCCAAGAACATTTATGACACGGCCAAGCAAGCCCTCCCCTACGGGAATCGAAGCTATCTCGCCCGTGCGGCGCACCGACATATTCTCGGTAACTTTATCTACATTGTTAAGCAATATGACACCGACATTGCTTTCTTCAAGATTCAGGGCCACTCCCTTCACGCCGTTTTCGAACTCCACGAGCTCATTGGCGCACACGTTGTCAAGCCCATACACGTGGGCCACGCCATCGCCTACTTCAAGCACTGTGCCGGTTTCTTCGAACGACACTTTAGAGTTTACGTTTTCGAGCTGCTGCTTTAAAACTTCGGATATCTCGCTGGGGTTTATCATTATAGTTTTATTTGCTTAATAATTTCAATCGCAATTGCTTTAATTCGTTGCTTATCGAAGCATCGAAGCGTTCGTTGTTGATGTTGACGACGAAGCCGCCCAACAATTCGGGATCCACGCTGCCGGTATATTCCATCGTTCCGCCATCGAGATGCGTCATGATGATATCCTTTAAGCGTTTCTCCTCCGAAGGCTTCAACTCACTCGCCGAAACCACGTTGACCACATATATCTTGCGTTCCTTTCTATAAAGGTCGATATATGCCAGCGCAATGCCGTGCGCAAGATTGAGGCGATGATTTTCGGCAAGCAATTTCATAAAATCAAGCATGCATTCATCGCCGGCACCGTCGCCCGAAGCAGTTAGAAGCAACGACTGCTTGTCGGCCGACGATATGAAAGGATTGCCCAATGCCTCCTGCAACGACGGAGCCGATGAAAAAGCGTTGGCTACGTTTCTCATCAGTTCGTACATACGTTCAGCTTGCCCCTTTTCAAGAGCAAACCCGTAAAGGGCTTTGGCATATCTGCGTGGTATCAGGCCTTCGTTCATTGCGATTGCTTAATTTTGTTTTTCCATATCGTCAAGCAGCGAATCGACGAGTCGACTCTGTGCTTTCTGATCTTTCATTTCGTTGCGCACCACCTTGGCGGCAATGTCGAGAGCAAAAGCGCTCACTTCATTGCGGAAACTCAGTTCGGCCTCTTTGCGTTCCTGTTCGATCGACACTTTGGCCGCGTCCATGACTTTCTGAGCTTCTTTCTGAGCCGCCATACGGGCATCTTCGATAATCTGAGTTTTCATTTTATCGGCTTCGCGAAGCATTTCTGCCTGCTGACGACGCGCATCGACTATGTATTTCTCTGCCTCTTCGCGGGCATGATCAAGCTGCTCTTTGGCATTTTGAGCGTACTCCACACCTTTATCGATGAGGTCGGCACGGCTTTCAATCCCCTTGATGATCACGGGCCAGCCCCATTTGTACAACACAAAAAAGAGCACGGCAAATGCCACGAACATCCAGAATATCAAGCCAAAATCAGGCGTGAACAGTTCCATAGCCTAAAAAACCGCTTAGAGGAATAGCGAAAGTATACAAACTATGACTGCGAAAAGAGCCACACCTTCAACAAGGGCAGCAATCACAATCATATTACTACGGATATCTCCTGCCGATTCGGGCTGACGAGCTATTGCTTCCATGGCGGCTGCACCAATCTTACCGATGCCAAGACCTGCACCGATTGCTGCAATACTTGCGCCGATACATGCGCCAATGCCAAGAGTTCCTTCGATTGCTGCTAAAATCATTGCTAACATAATCAATTAGTTTTAGGTTTGTTATTATTATATTTATTTGTTTTCAATTATTTGCGGTTGTAGTTGTTCAGCTCCCTTTTCATGCTGCTCATGCCCGTGCTCCTGACCAAACGAAATGAACAGCGTGGAGAGCATCGTGAACACATATGCCTGAATGAAGCTCACCAACACGTCGATAAGCAACATAAATATGGAGAAAAACACCGACATCACAGTGGTGGCACCGGTCACAACCGGACCCATGGCCGCGAAAATGAATATGAGCAGCGTCAACACTATGACTATCATGTGGCCACCGAGCATATTGGCAAACAGACGCACCGTAAGCGCCGCCGGCTTGGTGAACACGCCGAATATTTCGATTACCGGCATTATGGGAATCGGCACCTTGAGCCACATGGGCACGTCGGGCCACAACACTTCTTTCCAATAATGCTTGGTGCCGAATAGGTTCGTAACCAAGAAAGTGAGTATTGAAAGCACGAGGGTCACGGCTATGTTGCCGGTAAGGTTCGCGCCTCCTGGAAATATCACTATCAATCCCAATAAGTTCATATACAATATGAAGAAAAACACCGAAAGCAGGTATGGCGCAAACTTCTGAGCCCTGTCCTTGAGCGTGGGACGTATCACCCCATCGTAGATGAACGATATGAGCGCTTCGATGATTCCCACCACCTTGCGGGGAGCCTTCATTGCCATACGCTTGTGCCAACGAGCCACGGCAAGCACGCTCCACATCACGAGGATGACAGCTATGAACACGCCGCACACGTTTTTGGTAATCGAGAAATCCCACGGACGATATTCCTCGCCGTCAACCATCTCAACCACCTTTCCCTTGTATTTGCTATCCTTGCCGGCTATCTTGAACACGGCGTCTCCGTCGCGATATTCCTTTCCTTCGGCCAAACGCGAGGAGCTGAAGCAATGCAATCCGTCCTTTCCGAACACTATTATCGGAAGGGGCATGCGCTTATGGTGATTGAAGGGCACTTCCCATCCATAACCGTCGCCAAGATGTTCGAAAATGATTTCTTTGGGATCAATCTTGCCCGCATCGCCGCCATCCGAAGCCTTTATGCCTCCGGGAAACGAAAATGCCATGACAAGCATCGTCAAGATGAGAACCGCTTTCTTCATATTCATCAATAAATGCATACTGACACCACGTTATTGTCGACATCAACCAATCCGCCATTCACCTCTATTTCGCCCGTATCGCCATTGGCAACGTAGCGCACCACGCCGGCTTCCAAAGTCGAAATCAGCGATGCATGGTTATGAAGCACCATAAACGAACCCTGCGTGCCCGGAAGCGTCACAGAATCAACGGTGCCTTCAAAAAGCACATCTTCAGCCGATATTATTTTCAGTGTCATATATACTGTTTATGTTTCTTACTAATTTCACACTATAACATTCTCGTCAAAGGCAGGGAATCATCAGCCCTTCACCTCGGCAAGAAGTCTCTTACCCTTCTCTATGGCTTCGTCGATGGTTCCGACATTGAGGAATGCCTGTTCGGGATATTCGTCCATTTCGCCGCTCAATATCATCTTGAAACCGCGAATGGTTTCGCTCAACGGCACCATGACGCCGGGAAGTCCCGTAAACTGTTCGGCCACGAAGAATGGCTGCGAGAGGAAGCGTTGCGCTCTGCGCGCGCGCGCCACCACAAGCTTGTCTTCGTCGGAAAGTTCGTCGACGCCAAGTATCGCTATGATGTCCTGAAGTTCGTTATATTTCTGCAAAAGCTGCTTTACGGCCTGTGCGGTATTATAATGTTCCTCTCCGATTATGTTGGGGTCAAGGATTCGCGACGTCGATTCCAACGGATCCACGGCGGGATAGATGCCAAGCTCGGCAATCTTTCGGCTAAGCACCGTAGTGGCATCGAGGAAGCTGAACGTAGTGGCCGGAGCGGGGTCGGTCAAGTCGTCGGCCGGCACGTATATGGCCTGTACCGATGTGATCGAACCGTTTTTCGTCGAAGTAATACGTTCCTGAAGCGTACCCATCTCGGAGGCAAGCGTAGGCTGATAACCCACGGCCGAAGGCATACGGCCCAACAATGCCGACACCTCGCTACCTGCCTGGGTGAAACGGAATATATTGTCGATAAAGAGCAATATCTCCTTGCCGCCGCCATCCTGATCGCGGAACTGCTCGGCAACCGTGAGGCCCGAAAGCGCCACGCGGAGACGCGCGCCCGGCGGCTCGTTCATCTGACCGAACACCAGGGTGGCCTGCGATTCGCGAACTTTATCCATGTCCACGTCGGCAAGGTTCCATTCGCCTTTCTCCATGCCTTCGCGGAATTTTTCGCCATATTTCATTACGCCGCTCTCTATCATTTCGCGCAAAAGGTCGTTGCCCTCGCGCGTACGTTCACCAACGCCGGTAAACACCGAGAAGCCATTGTGGCCCTTGGCAATGTTGTTGATGAGCTCCATGATAAGCACGGTCTTGCCTACGCCGGCACCGCCGAACAAACCGATCTTGCCGCCCTTGCTGTAAGGCTCGAGCAAGTCTATCACCTTTATGCCGGTATACAATATTTCAGTGCCGATTGTCAGCTCGTCGAATTCGGGAGCCGGCTGATGTATGGGGCGCAACTTGTCGCGGTCAAGAGCCGGCAATCGGTCAATAGCCTCTCCGACTACGTTTAGCAGACGTCCTTTCACCTGATCGCCGGTAGGCACCGCAATCGGACGGTCAAGATTGTCCACTCTCATGCCACGTTGCAAACCGTCGGTACTTTCCATTGCAACACAGCGTACCGTATTTTCCCCAATGTGCTGCTCTACTTCGAGTATAAGCATCGAACCATCAGGACGGTCAATCTTCAGAGCCGTGAAAATTGGGGGCAATTCGTTGCCTTCGCCGTCAAACGACACGTCGACCACAGGACCGATCACCTGTGCTATTTTTCCGAATTTATCGCTCATAATCGCGCTTCTATAATGTATGTGTTATATTAAAAATGCAAACCATAGACGATGACAAGCACCATCAGAACCAAATTGAACAAGTTGATAGGCAACAGGTACTTCCACTCCAATGAAAGCATTTGGTCGATTCGAAGACGCGGGAACGTCCACTTAAACCATATTATGACAAATGATAATGCCACGGCCTTGCCTATGAACCAAACCACCGACGGAATGTAGTCCATCACGTGATTGAATGCATCCCAACCGGGGAAGTGCAACGGCATCCATCCGCCGAAGAAAAGGAGCGTAGCCACGCCTGCCACGATGAACAGGTTGAGGTATTCGGCGAGGTAGAAGAAGCCGAAGTGGATGCCCGAATATTCGGTATGATAACCGGCGGTAAGCTCGCTCTCGGCCTCGGGAAGGTCGAACGGGCCACGGTTTGTTTCAGCCGTTCCGGCTATGAGATATATGATGAATGCTATTATTGCCGGTATGTGTCCCGAGAAGATGAACCACAAATCCTGCTGCTTGGCAACGATTTCGGTTACCGACATCGAACCTGCCAGACATACCATGGTGATTACCGACAATCCGATTGAAAGCTCGTAGCTGACCATCTGCGAACCCGAACGCAATGCACCGATAAGCGTAAACTTATTGTTACTTGACCATCCGGCCAGCAGAATGCCGAGCACACCTATCGACGAAACGGCAATCAGGAAGAAAATGCCTATGTTGAAGTTTATTATCTGCAAGCCATTACCCCACGGCAACACTGCAAATGCAAGCATCGAAGCCAATATGACGAGATATGGAGCCAATGCAAACAAAAATTTATCGGTGTGCTTGAGCGAGATGAGCTCCTTGATCAAAATCTTGAACATATCGGCAAAACTCTGGAGCAATCCCATCGGGCCGACTCTGTTCGGGCCCAGGCGGCACTGGAAAGCAGCACACACCTTACGCTCAAACCATATGTAGAAGAGCGCCAATAATGCATAAGCCAACAGCAGACACACGCCTATCAGCACGCATTCGGTGGTAACAGTGAGCCATTCAGGCATGAAAGAGCTGAGCAGTTCATGTATCCAATTGGTAAGCAATGAAAAATCAAACATAATTTACTATATTTATGCGAGGTTTATACCTTTTTACTTTGTCACATTCTCAAATTCACCCTTACGAAATCAACGGTCCATGTCGGGTACTATGTAGTCCAGCGAGCCACCGATTGTAATCAAGTCGGCTATCTTGTTTCCACTGGTGATGTGATCGACCACGGCGGCGGCAGGCAGCGACGGGGGCACTATCTTCAAACGATAGGGCGACGTAGCACCATCGCTTTCGAGGAATATGCCGAACGTTCCACGGCAGCCTTCCACCTTGCGGAACCAATGACCTACGGGGAGCTTCAGCACCTTCGGCACCTTCACGCAATATTCGCCATCGGGTATGTTGTCGATGAGCTGCTCTATTATGCGCGCGCTCTGCGTTATTTCGTCGAGGCGCACCTTAAAGCGTGCCATCGAGTCACCTTCGTGGCGTATCACTTCGTCAAATTCGAGTTCGCCATAGATGCTGTACGGATCGGTTTTGCGAACGTCGCAAGCCCAACCCGAAGCACGTCCCGACGGACCGGTAACGGCCCACGAAATGGCGTCTTCGCGCGACAACACGCCCACGCCTTCCATGCGGTTCTTGGCTATGATGTTGCCGGTAAATATCTGATTGTATTCCTTTATGTTCTTTGGTATGACAGCCAGGAGAGCCTTTACGTCGCTCACGAAGTCGGGGTGCAGATCCTGCATCACGCCGCCTATGCACTCATAATTGAATGTCATTCGGGCTCCACACGTTTTCTCCATTATGTCGAGAATCTGTTCGCGAACGCGAAGCGTGTAGAACAGCATCGTGGTGGCACCCAAGTCCATACAGAACGTACCCATGAACAAGCAGTGCGATGCGATGCGCGAAAGCTCGTCCATCAACACGCGTATCACTTGTGCGCGGCGCGATATCTCGATGCCGGCAGCCTGCTCTATGGTCATACACAGACAGTGGTGATAGGGATGGGCCGAGAAATAGTCGAGACGGTCCATGAAATGGAGCGTCTGCGGATAGGTCAGCTTTTCGCATATCTTTTCGATGCCGCGATGAATGTAGCCCATGTATACGTCGATTTTCTTGATGGTCTCGCCATCAACGGCCGTACGGAAACGCAACACGCCGTGCGTTGCAGGGTGCTGCGGGCCTATGTTCACCACGAAATCGTCGGCTTCGAATACGCGGGTTTCGCGTTTTTCCACCTTACCGTCTTCAAGCTCCACGTAAGTGTCGGTGTAGTCGCTCTGACGTTCATTGTCGGTAGGCACCGGATTGGTTTCGGGACTTTCGTCATAATCCTTTCGCAAGGGGTATCCCTTCCAATCTATGCTGAGGAACAAACGGCGCATATCGGGATTGCCGATGAACACTATTCCGAAGTAGTCGTAAACCTCACGTTCGAAAATTCCGGCTATCGCCCACAGATCGGAAATACTGTGAAGCATGGGGTTCGAACGGTCGGCGGTGGTAACCTTTACCGATATTTTAGCATTATTGCGCGTCGATGTCAAATAATATATGCATCCGAGGGTTTCCTTCCAGTCCATTCCGACTATCGTCACGAGGAAGTCGAAGCTCAGGTCGGCGTCGTCGCGAAGCGTACGAGCCAGATTGTGCCATTTTTCGTCGGGGATATTTACCAGTAGCGTATCGCCCTGCTCAAATGTCGCATCGGGAAACAATTTGGCTATTTTTTCCTGAATGTCTGCCATATTAATGATTGGTTTCTTCTGTTACTATATTAATTAAGCGTAGCGGCATCAATCATCGACGCCTTCTATCGGATGAGCCTTTAAAAATTCCTCTTGTTTTTCCTGACGGTTCACGCCGCCGAAAAAGCGCTCTACTTTTATCTTACGCGAAAGCTGCATAATTGAATAAATCATAGCTTCGGGACGTGGAGGACATCCGGGGAGATAAACGTCGACGGGAATGATTTTGTCAACGCCCATCACCACATGGTACGATTTCTTGAACGGGCCTCCCGACACGGCGCAAGCGCCGCAGGCTATCACGTATTTGGGCTCGGCCAACTGATCATAGAGACGGCGCAACACGGGAGCCATGCGATGCACTATCGTTCCGGCTACCATTATGAAGTCGGCCTGACGTGGCGACGAACGAGCCACTTCCCATCCGAAGCGGGCCATATCGTAACGCGCAGCGCCGAGCGACACGAATTCTATGCCGCAGCAGCTCGTGGCAAACGTAAGAGGCCACAACGAATTCGAGCGACCCCAGTTTATGAGTTTGTCAAACGTGCCTACTATCACATTGGTGCCATTGGCCTGAAGTTCTTTTACCAGCGACTCGATATACTCGTTGTCCTTCCACGCCTCGTAGGGCATGCTTTTTGTTGTCACTTCCATTCAAGAGCTCCTTTCCGCCAGGCATACATAAGGCCCAGCACTATGATTCCAAAAAAGATTGCGATGCTCAACAGTCCGTCAACACCCAGTTCTCTAACTTTTACAGCCCACGGGAACAGGAACACGCATTCAACGTCGAACATCAAGAACAAAATTGCAAACAAATAATAGCCCACTTTAAACTGAGCCATACTTTCACCTCGGGTAGGAATACCGCACTCATAAGCTTCTCCCTTTTGCGGATTGAACGATCGCGGTGATATCAACCCTGCAAGCCACAACGCCAACGCCACCAAGCCAATACCTGTCAGTGCCGCCACGATGGCAAACGTTGAATTTTGAATCGATAAAAATACCATATTGTGTTTTGTCAAATTATTTCACCGGAGAAATCTACGCACCAAAAACCGTCATTTTGACGGTTGAGAATGACACATTCAATGGCTTTAAGGTTATATGCATTCAATGGCACTTCGATTTTACACACCACAAAGTTATACAAAAGTTCACAAATACCCCACTTTAGCGTATTAAAATTTCAGGTTTTTTCATATTTGAGCCAATTTAGGCTCCATATTGACGACACAAAGCCCTCTGTTGACGACCAACCGATTCGCGGTCGTCAACAGAAGGCTCATGAAATTTCTTGAATAAACGCCGCCGCTTTCGCGGCAAAAAGTCCGGTTTAATTAACGGGCGAGTAAATCGACGACAGGTCGGCCTCTACGCTAAACACCTTCATGCATCTGAATCGAAGTTCCATGTCCGAATCGAACTCGGCATCGACATAGAAGTTGGATATGGCGTAAGAGGGATAGGGAGTGCCCGCAATCGAGGGGATGAACTGAGGCGAATGCAGCTCAAAGCCACCGTCCGACAGCACAAGATTGACATCTTCGAAAAGCATGTCGCGCAAGGCAGGCATGGCGGCATCGAACGACGCATTCGACACCGTAACGTCGGCAGTCATGGTCGACGGATCGAGATCGATGGTGTATACCGTCTTGGTCGACACGAATTTTTTCGACGTCATGGTGTTAAGGGTCTCCGTGGTTCCGCCGCACACCATTCGGTAGGGCACCATGGTTACGTTGGCCGTACCGTTCACCTCATATTCCACGGCCAGGCCACGGCAGTCCACGTTATCAATCATCTTTTCCTCACCGTAATAAATTATGTCGAGTTCGTCAAATACCACGTTTGAATATCCGTCAGGCACTATCGACTTAACATCTATCACCTTTGCCTTGCCGCCGTCGCCCTGAGTCCAGGGCACATCAATGAAGCGATACGACTTAGGCTCGTCCGACTCCGACAGCTTTATGTTTTCCATAGTGACAACGGCCTTCTTTGAATTATTGTCAAACACCACCTCGTAGCGCGGAGCATCCGACACGAATCCGGCCGCATTACCGACGGTAGTCACGTAATTGAATGCCTTGGGCGAAGAAGCGACCGTCAGATCCACCGGATCGTCATCGTTTTCATCTCCACCACACGACACCATTGTCAAAGCTGCAAAACAGCAGCAAATAAATTCAAATTTCCTCATATTAGTCATTACATTAAAAACTCTTATACTTGTATCTATTATCTATGCATCACATTGGTCATGAATCAAACGTAAGCCGCACCGTGGCACCCATTCGCGCCGGCTTGCCGCGCTGCACGAATGCATTGCCAATCGACTGAAACCAAAACGTATGAAACTTGGTGTTGGTAATATTTTCGCCCCATACGCCAACCGACAGCCATCCGAAGTCGAATGTCATTTCGCCTCCGAGCTGGGCATAAAAAGGCTGCTTGAAGTCATTTTCCTCGTTCCAGTATATGCTGCCCACTCCCCTTACGCCTAAATTAAAGGTTATGCTTCGCAATGAGCGGTTTATTGGCTGAACGTACGTGGCGTCGGCAAACAAGGTGTTCTGTGGGGCATACGGCACTCGTTTGCCCGAATAGTCGGTCTTGCCATTGAAAAATTCGCGAAACCGGGCGTTGGTATAACCGTAACTGAAATTAAACGACCATCTGTCGACGGGCGAATATCCGATTTGAACCTCGGCGCCATAGCTACGCGTCTTCCCGGCATTCGAGGTTATTCGCCCCGTAGTGGTGCCGTCGGGAAACATGGTGAGCTGCTGATCGCGGCAATCTATGTAAAACAGAGCCATATCCGTGCGCACTCGGCCGTCGGCGCACGTCATATGAGCGCCCAACTCGTAATTCCAACTTTTTTCGGGCTTGTAGCTCACCACGTCGTCAACGTCGTATTGCGCGCCCACGCCCATCATACCCATTATGCGTTGCTGGAGCACGTCGCTAAACATCTGAGTGTTGAATCCGCCCGATTTATACCCTTTGGCCACCGACATATAAACGTCGGACGCCGACTCTACCGGCAACCGATACGATACCGTCAGTTTCGGCAGAAGCTGAAGAAACGATTTCGAAAGCCGCCCGGTGTCGTCGATGTCGACCGGCTCTTTGCGAAACACCGTCGGGTCGCCTTCGCCCGTGGCATCCCATATGGTATAGCCCGTATTGCAATGACTCCGATAACGGAGCGACGCATGCTCATAATCGAGCCTCAACCCCATAGCCAGATTGAATCGTCCGAAGTCCAAAGAGCTTTGATGATACAGCGCAAGCCCATACACGGGACATGAAAAATCGCTGCCGAGCACAAACGACCTCTCATCCCACGTTATAGGATAAAAAGGATTGACCTCATTGCGGCGTTCCTCTATCAATCGCCTTATGCCTACATCCTTAAACGTCACGGGAGCCCACATCGACGTATGCTTGTAGAAGCCGAAAACGCCTCCGAGCCAGTCATAATTCCCGACCGATCCGCGTGCCACCATGTCGTGCGTCACGTTCCACTCATGACGCTTTTGGGTAAGGGTAAAGTAATCTAACGGAAGAAAATCCTGATCGAGCGTCATGTTGTCGTTCAGATACTGCACGCTCGACACGCTCGAAACCGATACATCGCCCGAAATCCATCTCACGGTCAGTCCGTCGGAAAATCCGTTTCGCCGGTAAAAGCATGTATCGTTATAATTTATCTCGCCCGAGACTGCATATTCGTAAGGATATCCCCCCTGATGCGAAAGAGCGAATGCCGCCACGTTTCCTATCGACAAATCGGCACGCGGTCGCCACTCTGTGCGCCATCGCAAGCTGCCGCTCTTTTCGGTGCCTACCTTTCGTCCATCATACAGATTGGTAAAATATCCGCCACAATAATTAAAATATCCCGATATGCCCATGGCCAACCTGTCTGACAGTTTTTCATAATGAGCTATCGACATGCGCATCACCGGACCTTTTCCGGTTTCGGCCATGACGCGGCTACCCTGATATTTCATTGGCGAGATAGTGTAGATGTTTATCTGACCGCCCATAGTGTTTCGGCCATACAACGTGCTCTGCGGGCCTCGCATTATCTCCACGCGCTCAATGTCGCCAAGGTCGAAATCGTAATTGTCCTTGTTCAGGAAAGGCACATTGTCAATGTTGAGCCCCACCACCGGCTGATCGATTCGCGCTCCTATGCCTCGAACGTAAATGCTCGACGTCATACGCGATCCGTAATCGGGAATGTAGAAGTTAGGGGCTATCTCACTGACATTCTTTACCGCCAGCACGTTGAAACGTTCGACCTGCGACTCACCTATTACCGTAAGAGCCGTAGGGAGCAGGCTTATGTCGGAGCTTTGTTTAATGGCCGTAACCGACACCTCATCGAGCCACTTCGTAGTGTCGGGCTCGGCAGTCAAATCATCGGCCACCGTTGCCCACGCCGACGTCGTAACAACCAAGCCGGCAACACCCATACGGAATCGTTTCATATGCATCGTGATAAATTTATGCAAAGGTATACGTTTTTGCTGATAAAACAAAAACAGCGGCTTCGGGCAAATGGTTCATGTCTTAATAATAGGCCAATTGGCATAAATATATCGGTTTTATATTGGCAAACCATTAGTAATTCGCGATTTTTTTGTAATTCTCCGCGATATAAAACGGGAAAAACGGGGATAAAATTAAATACAAGCAAATAAACGGATTAGCAAGATGCTGTTTTTCCGTGGTTTGCCTGCAAATGGGGCGATTTTCTCAAAAAGTACACCTTTTGTACCCCG
>JAGATN010000032.1 GCA_017621225.1 Muribaculaceae bacterium
GCCAAAGTCAAAGCTTTCAGAAGCCAGTTCCGGGGAGTGACCGACATTCCTTTCTTCCTGTTCCGCCTCTCAAAGCTATGCGCCTAAAAATAATTTTACACTCGTGTAGTTATTTAACAATTCAACCGGCTTTTGCTGCTGACCCAAAATAATTTTACACTCGGGTAGTTATTTAACACTTCAACCGGCTTTTGCTGCTGACCCAAAAATACTCAGAGGTAGGGGTACCCATTTGGGGTACCAGTATTTTAGAACAAAAGAAAACCCGCTGAATTTCAGCGGGTTAATCCTTAATGTAGCGGAGAGAGAGGGATTCGAACCCCCGGAGGTGTGACCCTCAACGGTTTTCAAGACCGCCGCAATCGACCACTCTGCCATCTCTCCTTCGAAATTTGCAGTGCAAAGGTACGAATTGTTTGGCAATTGAGCAATTTTTCGGCGTACTTTTTTGCTTTATTTTTAGACGAGGACAAAGAATTTAACCGTAAATGGCACACGTATGCTATGTAACGGCCATAAAATCAGGCGTATGTCCTATTGATGGCGTGTGGCTCTTGATGCGCTGCGTTGATATACGAACGGGCTGAACAGAAGATACATCATGGATATGAGCAAGGCTACCAGACCGTATAAAATGGCTATGTCGAGGTTGGTGGCTTCGTTACTCATCAGCCCTTTCATGTAGCCGATTATGTAGATCGATGATATGATTATGCCTATCACGTATACCGAAAATTCGATGGTCGACGCTAAACGTTTCTTCTTGTCAGGAAGCCGATTGAGGACCTTTCGTGTAAACCACGGCGACGGAGGAGCACTTGGCGCCTTACGGAGCATATGGCGCAAATCGCTGTCGGTTATTTCGTTTTTTGTCATATTCCTTATGGTTTTTATGGTTATTGTGATATCGCTTTGGCCATTTTGGCTTTGGCTCTTGATAAGTACGATTTTATGGTGCCGTCGGGCAGGGAAGTTATGGTGGCTATTTTCTTTATGGGCATGTCCTCCATGTAAAATAGGAGTATCAGCGAACGTTCTATGGGCGATAGAGCTTTCAGTCCCACCGTTATGTCGTGACGCTGTTCTATTATGCGGCTTTCGTCTATTGGCTTTTCGGGCATCGTCTCCTGATGGCCTTCGACTATGGTGCTCATTTTGCGTATGTGCGACTGATATTCGTTGTACGCTATCCGATACAGCCACGTTTTGAATCGTGCAAGGCCCTTGAAGTTTTGAATGGAAGTATACGCTTTGATAAACGTATCTTGCGAAAGGTCGTCGGTAAGAGCCGCATCGCCATTGGTCAAATTGAAGATAAAACGTCTTAAATCGTCCTGATACTCCTCGACTAGCCGGCCGAATGCACGTCGGTCGTCAGAGGCTACGCATCGGGCTATAAGCGTCAGTTCTTCAAATTTGGTAAGCATCGTGGCTTTGGCTGTCGTTGATTGTTAGGCTGTTTATCCCTTGTTCAGGCTGTTGCGTTGTCGTTGTGGTCGCGGTTGGCGTTGTTCGACGCAATCTTATTGTTGTTGTCGATGTAAAAGGCCAGGATGCGTGAAATGCCTATGAAAATTGGCAATATGCCGAATGCTATGCCTCCCGGTACGCTGACGGATAAGGCAAACACTATTATCGAAAGTCCGATGCCAATCCACGTGATGCCGGAAGTGAAGCGCTTTTTTTCATATGTGAACATTTTGGAGGCATAGAATGAATCGGGCAGCGTTGCGCCTTTTTCTATCGAAAATTCTATTAAACGGTATTTGGCCAGATTGTTTCTATAAATCCATCGTAATATCAGCCATAATATGGCAAATCCGAATGCAAACGGCGTAAATATTGCCGTTATTTTAAATATGTCTCGTGCTTCTAATTGCGGTTTTTGTCTCGACTGTATTTGGGGCATGTCGATTACTATCACCTTCGAGTCCGATACGCTGTCCGAAGCGAACAGCGATGCGTTGTTTATTTCGGCCTTGATGCTTTCGCGAATTTCCTGGTTTATCTGCCGCTTTAAGTTTGGGTCGATATTTTCGGTCGAACATGCAGCGTAAAAAAACGCCGACATAAGCATTGCAAGTATCAAGTACGATGTTTTCAATGTTTTCATCTTGTATATGTTTTTGCGATTATTATTCGTTTTGTTCATTAGACGTTGTTGCTACTGCATTTGGTTGCACCTAATCGAAAAAAATCACCAAAATTTATTGTGCTCCGGCGAATATTCCCAGCCGCATTGAGCCATCTTGTCTATTAACAGTGACTTATCTATGTCCATGTCGTCGCATAAATCGTCGAGCGAAGCGTACTGATCGCGTAGTTTCATGTTGATGAAGCTGAATAGCATTGCCGGGTCTTGAGGTAAATTGTCCATATGGTTTCTGTTTTAATGGTGGGTCTTGTCTATTTTTTATGTAAAATTACTTATTTTCGTCGTATTGTAGTAAATTTGCAATGCTTTGGAGCGTCATATTTTAATGCCGATGAAATATCTGTTTAAAATTATGGTTTTTGCCACCCTCTTGCTGTTGTTGGCCGATTGCGCTGACGACGCACGACGTTTGCGTGCGCGGTCGATATATACCGGCGAGGCCGTCGATGCGAGGGCCGAGGCCATATTGGTCGAGTGGACGCCCGCCGAGGCTGCCGAAGCAATGGTCGATTGGCTGTCGGTGTCGCCCGATACCGTGCGGCCATATGCTCGTCAATTGGCTGCCGCACTGTCGGCCGGTTATGGCCGCGACGCGTTTGCTCTGGCTCTCGACTCCATCGGGGCCACGCTTCCCTGCGATGTTAAGGCGCGCGTGCTGACCGTCATTGCCTCTCCCGGTCGGCTCGGAGTGGCGCTTAGGGGCGATGACGAAGCCGAATCGTTGGTGCCGTGTATAGAGCGGGAATATGCTTCCGATACGGCAGCGCTCCGTTTGTTCCGAAAATCACTTGACATAACACCATAAAAATACGCTATGTATTCGCAAAAAGAATATTCCGAGATAATCGAGTCCGCCATAAACTCCATTGAGTTCCCCTCTGAGCCTGAAGGATTGTATGCTCCGATAAAATATGCGCTTCAGTGTGGAGGCAAGCGGTTGCGCCCTATGTTGACTCTGGCATTTGCGCAGGCTTTCTCTGCCGATCCCCGATCGGCCGTCAATCAGGCCATCGGCTTGGAGATGTTTCATAACTTCACGCTTCTGCATGACGACGTGATGGACAATGCCGATGTTCGTCGCGGACGGCCGACGGTGCATAAAAAGTGGAACGTGGCCACGGCCATATTGTCGGGCGACGCCATGCTTACCCTCTCGTCTATGATTGCCTTGAAGGGTTGCGACGATTCCGTGCGCCGGAATGTTCTCGATCTCTTTAACCGCACCGCCATGGAGGTATACGAAGGGCAGCAATACGATATGGACTTTGAAAACTGTGCTACCGTTACCGTCGACGAGTATATGGAAATGATTCGTCTCAAAACGTCGGTGCTGTTGGGCTGTGCATGCCGCATGGGGGCCTTGGTGGCTGGAGCCGACGAGGCGTCGCAGAAACTGGCTTATGCCTATGGCGAAAAGCTCGGACTCGCTTTTCAGCTTGTCGACGATTATCTCGACACCTACGGCGACCCCGTGGCCTTCGGCAAGGCGATAGGTGGCGACATTCTCAACGACAAAAAAACGTGGTTGCTCATAAATGCGCTGATAGAGGACGAAACCGATGAAGTGAAATCGCAGATATCGTCGCCCACCGACGACAAGATTGAGCGCGTGCGTGGCGTTTACGACCGTTTGAATCTGCCCGAGCGCTGTCTGAAGCTTGCCAATGCGTATGTCGACGATGCCATTGCCGGCCTTTACGGGCTCGACATACCCGACGATGCGCGCCGCTTTTTCATCGAAATAGCCGAAAAATCGCGTACCCGAACGCATTAACCCCACCTTAATTCAATCATATTTCAAATATGCTCATTGATACACATACGCATCTGTATCTCGATGACTTTGCGCCAAAAAAACTCGAAGTGGTCAAGAGGGCCATCGATGCCGGAGTAGGTGCGATGATATTTCCAAATGTCGATTGCTCGACGGTCAAGCCCATGTTCGACTTGCATGATCAGATGCCCGATAGGCTGCATATGGCTATGGGGCTTCACCCCACGGAGATAAACGATGGGTGGCGCGACGCCATTGCCGAGATAAAATCGTATGTCGACTCTGATCGGCCGTTCGTTGCGATAGGCGAAATAGGCATTGACCTATACTGGGATGCCACGTACCGCGATGAGCAGATGCTTGCGCTCGAAATGCAGATAGGGTGGGCGGTGGAGCGCGCGCTGCCGGTCATATTGCATTGTCGCGACGGTTTGTCCGAGACGCTCGAGGTGCTCGAAGAGTTTCGTGGCAAGGCGAAGGGCGTGTTTCATAGCTTTGGCGGAACGGTAAGCGACGTCGAAGCGATACGCCGTCGTGTCGGCGACTTTTATTTTGGCATAAACGGAGTGGTTACCTTTAAAAATTCGCGCTTGCGCGAAGTGCTTCCTTCGATAGGTGCCGATAGGCTGCTCCTCGAAACCGATTCACCATATCTCACCCCCGTGCCTTATCGCGGAAAGCGTAACGAAAGCGCATACTTGCCCTATGTGTGTGCCTGCGTGGCCGGAGCCTTGGGCGTTGACGAAAAGCAAGCGGCCGACATGACCACCGCCAATGCCCGCCGCCTGTTTGCTATCTGATGCCGTGCGCTGAGTTTTATCCTCCGAAATTGTCGTAATGTATGTTTTCGGGTGCTACGCCGAGATTGTCGAGCATCCCTTCCACGGCCTTGCTCATGGGGCCGGGGCCGCACATATAATACTCTATGTCCTCTGGAGCTTCGTGATTTTTCAGATACGTGTCGTAGATTACCTGATGAACGAATCCGGGGGTGTACTTCACTCCCGCTGCATCGGCTGCCGGGTCGGGGCGGTCAAGCGCCAGATGGAAGTGGAAGTTGGGGAACTGCTTTTCGAGCTCGAGGAAATCGTCGAGGTAGAAGACTTCATTGAGAGCGCGCGCACCATAAAAATAATTCATTTCGCGGTCGCGCGTGTTCAGCGTCTTGGTCATGTGCATGATTTGCGCTCTCAGAGGAGCCATACCTGCGCCGCCGCCAATCCACATCATTTCGTTCTTTGAGTCGAATATCGGATGGAAATCGCCGTAAGGGCCGCTCATTATCACCTTGTCGCCCGGCTTTAGCGTAAATATGTAGCTTGAGGCGATGCCGGGCATCACATCCATGAATCCGGTCTGGGGTTTCGGCTTGAACGGCGGGGTGGCTATTCGCACGGTGAGCATTATCCTGTCGCCTTCGGCAGGGTAGTTGGCCATCGAGTAGGCGCGCACCGTGGTTTCCGTATTCTTGCACTTCAGGCTGAACAGCCCGAATTTTTCCCACGCGGGCAGATATTCCGGGCCAATGAGCGACTTGTCTATATCCTTGTCGTAGCTCATCGAGTATGGCGGAATCTTTATCTGCGCGTACGAACCCGGTATGAAGTCCATATGCTGGCCGGGAGGCAATGCCACGATGAATTCCTTTATGAACGTTGCCACGTTTTTGTTCGATATCACGGTGCATTCCCACTCCTTGATGTCGAGCACCGACGACGGCACGCCAATGTTCATATCCTCCTTCACCTTCACCTGGCATCCCAGGCGCCAGTGATCTTTTATTTGCTTGCGGCTGAAGTGTACGGCTTCGGTGGGCAGTATGTCGCCGCCTCCCTCAAACACCTGAACCTTGCATTGTCCGCAGCTGCCTTTTCCGCCGCAGGCCGATGGCAAGAATATGTTTTGGTCGGCGAGGGTCGACAGCAATGATTTTCCGGAATTCGCTTCTACGGTCTTGTCGTTGTTAATGGTTATCTTCACTGCTCCCGAATGCACGAGATATCGTTTTGCCACGAGCAGCAGTGCCACGAGCAGCAATGTTATCGCAAGGAATATTCCAACGCCCGAAAGTATGGTGAGCATGTCGCGCGATGGTATGGTCAATGATATAATGTTTGAAATCATGGTTACGGTAGCTTATAGTTTTATTCCGAGGAAGCTCATGAAGGCTATGCCCATCAAAGCGGTTATTATGAACGTGATGCCGGTGCCGCGCAGCGGCTTGGGTATGTTTGAGTATTCGGCTATGCGTTCGCGTATGGCGGCAATGGCCACTATGGCCAGCAACCATCCGAGTCCCCAGCCCGCTCCGGCGCAGGTGGCCGTCCACACGTTTCCGAACTCACGCTGCTGCATGAACAGCGATCCTCCGAGTATTGCGCAGTTCACGGCTATGAGCGGCAGAAATATGCCGAGCGACGAGTAGAGCGCAGGGCTGAACTTCTCTACCGCCATCTCCACCAGTTGCGTCATTGAGGCAATCACGGCAATGAACATGATGAGCGACAGGAAGCTGAGGTCGATGTCGGCATAGTCGGGGCCGAGCCATACGAGGGCTCCCGCCTTCAGCACGTAGTTTTCAAGCAGAAAGTTGATGGGCAATGTGATCACGAGCATGAACGTTACGGCTACACCCAGTCCGAATGCCGTTTTCACGTTTTTCGATACGGCCAGAAACGAGCACATTCCCAGAAAATATGCGAATATCATATTGTCGATGAATATCGACCGTATGAATAGATTGAGATTTTCCATCTGTCTGATCTTTGATTTTTTGGATTTGTTAATCTTCCTGCAGGTCTTTGTTGCGGGCTCGTTGCACCCATATTATGCATGCCACCACTATGAGTGCCATGGGCGGCAATATCATAAGGCCGTTGTTGACGTAGCCTGCTTCATAAAAGCTGTCGGGCACCACTTGTATGCCGAGCAACGTGCCGCTGCCGAGCAGTTCGCGGAAAAATCCCACTATCACGAGTATTATCGAATAGCCGATGCCGTTGCCGATGCCGTCGAGAAACGCGGGCCACGGCTTGTTGCCCATGGCAAAGGCTTCGAGGCGACCCATTAATATGCAGTTCGTAATTATGAGGCCTATGAATACCGACAGCTGCTTGCTCACGTCGTAGGCATAAGCTTTGAGCAATTGGTCGACTATCACCACCAGTCCGGCCACTACCACCAATTGCACTATGATGCGTATGTTGGTCGGGATGGTGTTGCGTATGAGCGATATTATTACGTTTGAGAAGGCGAGTACGGCTATTACCGATATGCCCATCACTATTGCCGGTTCGAGCTTGGCTGTAACCGCGAGCACCGAGCATATGCCGAGCACTTGTACCACTACCGGGTTGTTCTTGGAGAATGGATTCAGCAGAACGCTCTTGTTGTTTATCTTTTCAGCCATGACTATTGGTTATTGTTTATGGATTCGAGATATTTTTTATAAGGCGTGAGGCAATTGTCGAGCATGGCTCCTACGCCCTTGCTGGTTATGGTGCCTCCCGAAACGCCGTCAACGAAGTCTTCGTCGCCATTCGGGTGTTGGCCGGCCTTCACCACTGCCACGGGGTGAAACGTGCCGTTCTTAAACACCTGCTTGCCTTGGAACTGGTCGCGGAATGCGGGCTTCTCTATCTCGGCTCCCAGGCCGGGCGTTTCGCCCTGATGAGCGAAATAGGCTCCCACTATGGTGCTTCCGTCGGCGTCGAATGCCACGTAGCCCCATATCGGGCCCCATAGTCCGGCTCCGTACACCGGAAGTATGTAGCGCGTTTGCCGGTCGGCCGTGCGGCACACGAAGACAGGGAGCTTGCGCTCCGTGCCGGTCACCTTGCTCTCGGCGGCCACGTTTATGTCAAAAGCGTCCGACCCTGTCACTTCGCCGTTTTCGTTTACTACTTCCTGCGCCACTATGTATTTGTTGAAGTCGTCGATTACTTCACCTTCGGCCGGTGTGATGTTGGCCGATGCCAATATCTGGCGCATCTTGTCGATGTCGGCGTTCTCCTGCTGGCGGTTGTGCAGCGACAGCGACGTGAACGCCAGTGCCGTGCCAACGATGACAACCAGCACTATTATGTAAATTATGGTATATGTATTGCTTTGCTTGTTCATGACGCTTGTTCGGTTTTAGCTTTCAGTCGACGCATGCGGCGGCTGATGTTGGTTTGAACTACACAATAATCTATAAGCGGCGCAAGTGCATTCATCAGCAATACGGCCAACATTGCACCTTCGGGATAACCGTTGTTGTACGTGCGTATTATCACGGCTATTACGCCAACCATGAATCCATAGATGTATTTTCCCAAGCCGGTGCGCGCGGCCGTAACCGGATCGGTGGCCATAAACACGGCTGCGAAGGCAAAGCCTCCATATAGCAGTTGCTGAAGGGGAGTGAGGTACGAGGCGGGATAAGTGGGAGTGGCAAATGTGTTGGCAATGAATCCCATGAATAGTCCGCCAACCACCACCGATGCCATTATGCGCCAACTGGCGATGCCGGTAAAGAGCAGTATGGCAGCTCCGATGAGTATGCACAGCGTAGACGTTTCGCCAAACGAACCCGGTATCAGGCCCAGGAATGCATCCCAGTCCGATATCGGCTGACCAATGATGTTGTGTATCACGAAGTCGCCACCGTTTGCAGTGGCTATCTGTCCGAGCGGAGTTGCACCCGATATGCCGTCGGCATATGTCACCGTGCCCCCCAGTCCGAGTATCGGCTTGGTGGCTATGAAGGCGTGGTCGCCGCTCATCTGTGCCGGATATCCGAAAAACAGCACGGCTCTGGTCACGAGCGCAACGTTAAATATGTTGTATCCCGTGCCTCCGAACACCTCTTTTACGAATATCACCGAAAAGGCGGTTGCCACGGCAAGCATCCATACCGGAGTCTCGATTGGGCATATCAGCGGAATCAGTATTCCCGTGACAAGAAAACCTTCCTGTATTTCTTCGCCACGCCATTGGGCCACGGCAAACTCGATGCCCAACCCCACTACGTACGTCACTATGATTCTTGGCAATATGGCAAGGAATCCGTATGCCATTATGCTCCAGAACGGAAATTCGGTGGCTCCCGAACCGAGCAGGTTTTGATAGCCGGTGTTGTACATGCCAAACAGCAGGCAAGGCAACAACGCCAGCACCACTATTATCATCACTCTTTTCGAGTCGAGGCTGTCATGGATGTGTACGCCCGATTTCGAGGTCGTTTCAGGTGTGTAGAGAAACGTTTCGAGACCGTCGAATACCGAGTGGAAGGCATGTAGTTTTCCTCCCGGCTCGAAATGGGGCTTCATGCGGTCTAAATATTTCTTCAGCATATCATCTTATTGTTATTGTCGTTAATCGTCTAATTCTTTTCGCATATAGTCGAGTGCGTCGCGTATTATTTTCTGTATCTCGATTTTCGACGGGTCTACATACTCGCACAGTGCCATGTCCTCGGGCGCTATTTCATATATGCCCAGTTGCTCCATCTTGTCGATGTCGCGTGCTATTGCCGCTTTTATTAGATATTCGGGCAATATGTCCATTGGCAGCACTTTGTCGTATTCGCCCGACATTATCATGGCTCTGCGTCCGCCATTTATTCGTGCGTCGGGGGCAAACGATTTCTTGCGCATGAACCATGACGGGAACGAGCGGCTTACGCTCATTTTGTTGGGGCTCATAGAGGCCCAACCCATGAATTCGTCTACGTCGTCGCCTTCGGCTATAACGGTTATCTGTCGATATGGATAATGTATGAATCCGTCGCCCGACGTGGTGATGCCGGTAAGCACGTTGCCCGAAATGATGCGATGGTGACGATCGTCTGACTTCACGTTCCCCTCGAGTAGCGGGGCTATTTCGGCTCCGGCCACCGTCGACACATATCGCGGCTCGTAGACCTCCGGGCCGGTTACGGCCACGGTGACGTTCCAGTCAACAGTGCGATTGAGCATCAGGTCGCCTATGCGGGCAAGCGTCACTATGTCAAGCGTCCATACCGTGTCGCCTTTGTCGACCGGCGCTATGTTGGCGGCTTGCACTCCGGCGTTTCCCGACGGATGTGGCCCCGACACCAATACTTCCGTTGCCTGCTGCGGAACCTTGATATCCTCGCCCTTTCGCACCGAGATGTAAACGTTGCCGGGCGTGAGCATTTTCAGCGCCTTTGTTCCGGCCTCTATTTCCTTCTCCTTGCCTTTCACGTACAATGACAGGTCGGGAGCCAACGGAGCCGAGTCGAATGCCGTTACGAATATGTCGCGCGGCTGTTTCGCTACGTTGGGCACAATGTCATACGGCCGTTGCCGCATCAAAGCCCATAATCCCGATTCCATTAAGGCCGCCTTGATGCTTTCGGCCGAGTCGGGATTTACTTCAAACGTGGTCGTACCGTTCTTTTCACGGCAGGCATCGATTTCCACTCTCATTATTTTTCGCCTGTCGCCTCGCACTATGGCCTTAACCACGCCTGCCACCGGGGAGGCGAGTTTTACCGCTTCGGCATTTTTGTCGTGCATTAGCGATTGGCCTTGCGTTACTTCATCGCCCTCCTTCACGTCGAGTTTCGGCACGAAACCCTGAAAATCGTCGGGAACAACGGCAACGCGTCCTACGGCAACGGGTGTCGTATCGCTCTTGTCGATACTGCCTTTTAGATTTAAATCAAGTCCTTTTTTTAATGATATTTCGCGTCTCATCGTTGAATTCTGATTATATCTGATTCATCAAATGCAAAATTACCTATTATTTTTGAAATCATTAAAGTATTATTTCAAATTTTAAATGAATAAAGAGCTCAAAAAAACAATGAAGATGAATAATGGAACTTAATTTTGAATTTTGATTAATGAAAATTTTGAAAGTTGAAATATAATAAATACTTTTGCAATAACGTTTATGGAGTATACTCAACATTTGATTAAATCAATACCGGAGATTCTCTTGAATCGTGTGAAATGCAATCAATCAAAACTAATAACCATTAATAAAACTTTAAAAATTTTAGTAATTATCAATTATGGAAGCTCAAAAGCCCAATTCTGCCCAGCCAGTGGCTCAGGCAAAACACGAAAGTAGCAATGTAGGTGGCATCAAGAATGCATTCTTGGTTATCGTCGCTTGTTTTATCGTTGCTGTGTGTCTCTTTATTTTCTGGTTCGGTCACGAATCACACTTCGAAGACGGTCATCCCAAAGACATTTGGGGCACAATCTTCATGGGTGGTGTAATCGTGCCTGTACTTCAGACTTTGTTCCTTACTGTGATCGTGCTCTCTGTTGAACGTTGGATCGCTCTTTCAAGCGCCAAAGGTAAAGGCAACATCACCAAATTCGTTGCCGGCGTTAAGGCTTGCCTCGTTAAGAACGACATCAAGGGTGCTCAGGAACTCTGCAAGAAGCAGAAAGGTTCTGTTGCTGCCGTTGTTTCTGCCGCATTGATTCGCTACGAAGAAATGGATCAGAACACCGTTCTTTCTAAGGAACAGAAAATCGCTACCCTCCAGAAGGAAGTTGAAGAAGCTACCGCTCTCGAAATGCCCGCACTTCAGCAGAACCTCCCCATCGTTGCTACCATGACTACTCTCGGTACTCTCGTTGGTCTTCTCGGTACTGTGATCGGTATGATCAAGTCGTTCCAGGCACTTGCTGCTTCTGGTGCACCTGACTCAACTGAACTTTCAACCGGTATCTCTGAGGCACTTATCAACACTGCCTTCGGTATCGCAACCGGTGCGTTCGCTGTTATTTCGTATAACTTCTATACCAACAAAATCGATAATCTTACTTACGCTATCGACGAAATCGGTTTCTCTATCGTGCAAACGTTTGCAGCTACTCACTAATCCCTATTACACCTAAATTAATTAAACATATAATATAGACGTAATATGGGAAAAGTAAAAATTAAAAGAAAGAGTACCCTCATCGACATGACCGCGATGAGTGACGTGACCGTTCTTTTGCTTACTTTCTTCATGTTGACTTCTACCTTCCTTCAGAAGGAACCTGTCACGGTTATGACGCCGTCGTCAGTTTCTGAAATAAAGGTGCCGACCTCGAACCTCGCACAGGTTCTCGTCAGCCCGAATGGAAAGGTATTCATCTCCATAGCCGGTGAATCAGACCCCGAACTGGCCGGGGAATGGGGTACGGAAGCCATTCGTGCCGAAATCCTCAAAAAGGCCGTTTCGGAATACAACAGACTTCATCCCAATAAGAAAGTGGAATTGACCGATGCAGATGTCGCTTCGTTTGCCAAGCTTAACATGTTTGGCGTTCCGTTCCAGGCACTGCCTTCGTTCTTAAGAATGTCACAAACCGATCAAGACAAGGTTATCACGGATATGACACGCAACGACGTCGGAATACCCATCGATGACAATGTCGATCTTGAGAAACCCAACGAATTCCAAATCTGGATGCGCGCCATCTATTCAAGCGGCAACGACAATTTGCAAGCTGCCATGAAGAAGGGCGAGGGCATTGCAGTGAAGGCTGACAAGGGCACCCCTTACAGCATAGTTCACCACGTGCTCGACAATCTCCAGACTTTGAAGATGAACCGTTTTAGCTTGATGACTGCTTTAAAAACCGAGAATGACTAATCATTATGGCACAGATAGAACAATCAGATAAGGGCAAAAAGAAAAAAGGCGCCCAGAAAAAAATTCCTATTCACGTCGACTTTACGCCGATGGTGGATATGAACATGCTTCTGATCACGTTCTTTATGCTTTGTACCACGATGATCAAGTCGCAGACCCTGCAGATCACCCTTCCGACCAACGAAAAGGTGGAACAGCAGGATATGAACAAAGCTAAAGAATCAGAAGCTATCACAATGATCGTCACCACCGAGCGCGATGCCAAAGGCGAAATCAAGCACGATGAGGACGGAAAAGCACTTAACGTGGTTTACTACTACGAAGGCAAGCCCAACATTGAAGATGCCGACGGCGACGGACGCATCGACAACAGCAACCTTAACAAGGAAGTGTTCCTTGGCAATGAGGGTGGCGTGCAGCGTGGTATCCGCAAAATCTTGCATGACCGTAACAAGCAGGTGCTTGCCAAGATCGATGTTTTGAAAGAACAGTGGCGTAACCGCGAGTTCTCTCCCAACAAAGATAAGAACGACAGCATCTACAACGTGAAAGCTAAGGAAATACGTAACGACTCTACACTTACACGTCCGGTTGTGATAATTAAGGCAGCTCCCGAAGCTTCTTGGGAGACTGTAATCGGAGCTCTTGACGAAATGCAGATCAATCAGATCTCGCGTTACCAGATTGACAACATCAATCAGGTTGACTCAGTGATGATTCTCGATTACATTGCAAAGAACCGCAAATAATATGATGATAGATGTATTAACTTTAAAACCTGTAAGAAAATGGCAAAAGATGTAGATCTTTCATCAAAAGAATGGCGCGACATAGTATTTGAAGGCAAAAACAAGGAGTTTGGCGCATATCAGTTGCGTAAAGCTTCAAACGGCCGCCACAACAAGGCTATGATCGTGATTGTGATCGTGATTGCGATTCTCTTTGCTCTGGCTTTCTTCGTAAACACCGTGCTCGAATCGGCTGAAGCCCGTCCTGAAGATGAAATCGAACAGGTAATGGCCGAAATGGTTACGGAAGAAATGGAGGAAGAAGTTGAAGAAGAACCGCAACGAATTGAAGAACAGCAGCCCGAAGTGATTAAGGAAGAACTCCTTAACACGGCTAAGATGACTGAGGTGGCCATCGTGGAAGACGAACAGGTCGACGAAGAAATCAAGAGCCAGGACGAACTGAAAGAAGATGACCGCGCCGTTGGTACCGTTAATGAGGACCGTGGTGTCGATGATATCATCAACGCTCAGGAACACAAGGAAGCTGTTGTGGTTGAAGAAAAGACCGAACCGGTTGAAGAAAACAAGGTATATGAAGCCGTAGAGCAGAATCCTGAATTTCCCGGTGGTCAACAGGCTCTTCAGAAGTGGCTTAAGGACAATCTTCACTACCCGCCGATTGCTCAGGAAAACGGCATTCAGGGTACGGTTGTTGTTCGTTTCGTAGTCGACAAGAACGGTAAGGTTGGCGAAGCCAAGATATTGCGTTCGGTTGACCCCGACCTCGACAAGGAAGCACTTCGCGTGGTTAAGGAACTTCCCGACTTTAGCCCCGGTCGTATGAACGGCCACCCGGTTAACGTTTGGTTCACCCTTCCCTGCCGCTTCAAGATGAGCAACTAATCTCGATTTTTTATAAATCAGATATATCGGTGACTCGGAGCATTTGCTTCGAGTCACTTTTTTGCATATAATCGAATGGTAAACGGCGCTATGAGCCTGCCTGTCGGCATATTTTGCGGCGATTATGCCGCTTGATCAGGCAAAAGGTGCTACCTTTGTATTATTGAATTTGTCAGATGCCGTATTCTCGGCATCTTTTCATCACATACCATACCTATGCTTGTTACGCTATGAAATGTCGTCATTTGATTTTGTGTCTGTTGGCAATGTTGTTCGCGCTTGACTGCGCGGCATTGTCGAAAGTGTCGGGGCGCGTTGTCGATTCGTCCGATTCGCGTCCGGTCGATTATGCTTCGGTGTTGTTCTTCGTTCAGGGAAAGGAAAGCCCCGTGGCTTCGACATATACCGATGCCGATGGGCGTTTTGCCGTTTCGATTGAAAACGGCGCTTACACCATGATGGTACGCTCGTTGGGATATGATGTCGACACCCGCAGCATAGCGGTGAAAGGCAACGCCGATTTGCCTGACGTAAAGTTGCGCCCCCTTGAACAGGGATTGGCCGAAGTGGAAGTGGTGGCACGTAAAAAACAGGTGGTGTATAAGATAGACAAGCGCGTCATAGAGGCATCGTCAAATTTGTTGGCCGGAGGTGGTTCGGCGGTCGACGTGCTTGAAAACACTCCGTCGGTGCGCGTCGATGCCGACGGCGAGGTGACCTTTCGTGGCAGTACTGGCTTTACGGTGTATGTCGACGGCAAGCCGAGCGTGTTTTCCGGCACTCAGGCCCTTGAGCAGATACCGGCAGGGCACATCGACAATATCGAAATAATAACTACGCCCTCGGCGCGATACGATACGGAGGGTGCCGTTGGCATAATAAACATAATAACGAAGCACGGGTCGGACGGCGCGTTGAGCGGAATGGTCAACGTAAGCGGCAGCACTGTGTTGTCGCGCGAGATAGATTTCCTGCTGTCAAAGCAGAGCGGCGCGTCGCGATGGCACTTCGGAGGCAAGTGGGATGACAAGTTGCGCAAGAGCGACTTCGATCAGGAGAAAACCACCGTGGTTTCCGATCTCACCACTACGTCGCACTCCAAAGGCCCCCGAAAGAGCAACAACTTCGATTATTCGCTTAAGGGCGGATGGCGATATGAGATGGCTTCGACCAGACTGAATGCCGACATCGAAGGCGGCTATGGCGGCCGCACGCGCAATGGCGACCTCGCATATGGCGAATCGCGGCGACTGAAGGGCGGCGAGACGGAGTCGGGGAGCTATCTTAGCCGCGACGATTACGACCTGCACGAAACGTATTTTCAGGGCACCGTAGGCTTCGATCAGAAGTTTTCGGGCGAGGGGCACAACCTGTCGGGAAGCTTCTACCTAAAATACGGGGGCAATGCCCTCGAATTTTTTTCGAGCGAGTTGCTCGACGAATTCATGAATCGCGTCAAAGGCCACCGCGCCTATGAAGATGAGCACCGCTGGACGGTAAAGGGCAATCTCGATTATGTGCGTCCGTATCGCGCGACAGGGCGAGTGGAGTTGGGCTATCAGTATTTCTCGTATCTCGAGGATGGCGACTATACGATGTACTTCTGGAATCCCGAATCGCAATCGTTTTACGAGCGCGACGACATTTACAATACCTTTTATTTTCAACATGGCATAAACTCGCTTTACGCCATAGCCTCCGACAAATTCGGCAACGTGGAGCTTCAGGTAGGTGTGCGCGGCGAACATACCCATAGGGTGTTGCGCAGCTCGATACCGGGAAAAGATCGCACGTACAACGACATCGACTTTTTCCCGTCGGCCCACGTGGGCTACGACTTTTCGGGCGGAAGCCGCCTGCTGGCCGCATATTCGCGGCGCATAACGAGGCCGCAACTTTTCTATATGGAGCCGTACATTACGTATCGCGACTTCTATACGGCCGAGATAGGCAACCCCGACATACGTTCGGAATACATCGATTCGTATGAGCTTACCTATAAGTCGGACGTGGGTGTGCATTCGTTGTCGGCCACGGCGTTTCATCGTTGTCGGAAGGACAAGATAGAGCGTCTGAGGGTGCCGTATGAGGCGGGCGTGACGCTCGACTCAATGGCCAACGTGGGCAACGACTATTCGACGGGCATCGAGCTTAGCGGACATTTGCAGCCGGCCCGTTGGTGGAATACGATGATAAACGGCAACGTATATTTCTATAAGGTGATAAACCGCTACAAGACCGCCGGCGAGGATGGCAGCAGCACCAATTACGACGTTACGTGGAGCAATACGTTCGACTTGGGCCGCGCTACGAGGCTTCAGCTCGACGGCAATTTCGTAGGGCCGTCGGTGACCACGCAGGGGCGCACGGATTCGTATTGGTTCTTCAACATGGCCGTCCGTCAGTATCTGCTCGATCGCAAGCTCACGCTTACGCTCTCGATGCGCGATCTGTTTGGCTCGGCCCGATATGTCAGCAAGATAATGACGCCCGATCTGACGTCGGTTACGCGCATACGCCCCAAATATCCGCTTATATCGCTTACGGTAAGCTATGCGTTCAATAACTTCAAGCGCAAAACGGAGTCGGAATTGCCCGATCGCGACATATTTGAAGGCACCAATCATTGATCGATCGGCGTGAAAAATTAGCCGTAATGGCTGTAATTGTATGAAATAAGCACAAATAAACCAAAATATACTCAAAAATAGTGAATATATAAATATGTTATTGGCGATTTTTTAGTAGTTTTGCAGTTGGTTTTCTTAACGTTTCATATAAACACAACCAACCAATTATATTTTAAAATTCTTATTTATGGGAAAAGTATTTAAACTATTTTGTTTCCTCGCCATTGTGGGATTGATGAGCTCTTGTGAAGATGATCCTGAAGCTTGGACGCAATTACCCAAAGATGAAATCTCAGCGGATAGCGACAATCTTACTATGTCAGTAAATGGTCAGGCCTCGACCAAAGGTAAAGTTAAATTAACTGCCAAGAGTGCCACCGAAGGCGTAGTTACTCTTACTGACGTGGTGCCCGGTTATGCAACGGTGCCCGTTGATGTAGCTCTCGTAGAGCAGACCGACGGATCGTTCAATTACAACGGTACTACTCAGATCACCACTGCTCCCTCGCGCGCTGAAGCCACCGGCAGCGATGAATGCTTCATGACCGTCAACGTGTCGGGTAAAGTTTCACCCGACGGTAAAATGACCGCCAACGTTACTGCAAAAGGTGCTGCTTTCTACATCGGCGTTTACAGCAACGACTCTCTCGCTTTGACTTATTGCGACGTGCCCATGGTAGGCAAAACGGTAGCTTATGCTTCTGTTTCCGATAAGCCCTCGCTCGTAATCACCGGCGTGATACCCGGCGATTTCGTTACCACCATCGAAGGCGTTTATCCCGATGATTCGGGTTCGTTTAACGGAACGTCGACCACGGCTAACGGAACAGAGGTGAAATATTCAGGTAAATTCAATGCCGGTACGGGCGTTCTGTCGCTCAACGTAGTTCCGACTCTCGGCACTCAGGCACAGGGTGGCATCGCCAAGACGTGGAATCTTTCGCATCAGGCCGAATCGGATGCCGAAAATGATTACGCATTCAATCCCTATCCTCCGTTGCGCATGATTTGGTCGGCTATCGACGAAGATGAGATGAACGCACAGCAGATAGCGCTTCTCGCGTCGCGCGCAGGCGGTCACTTCCTCGTCGACCTTCTCAACAACATAACGCTCAACCCCAACGGTACGCTTTCGGCAAGCTATGGCGACGCAAAGAACATCGTCATACCCGATATGAACGATATGATGACAATGATAGCATGGTTCTTCGGATTGTTGGAGCCGAATATGGAGCCTACCAATACCACTTGGATTCAGTCGCCGTCGAACTTGGCTTACTGGTACACTCGCGACGGAATGTTCTACTTCGTTCCCGACATTGCCCAGATAATACTTCAGGCAAACAAGGATAACGGTACGTCGGAAGTATCGCCCGAAATGATTCTCGGCATCATATCGTCGATAGCAGAAATGAGCGACGAGGAACTGAAAGCTCTCTTTGAATCGCTCGGCTCGATGCTTGAAATGCCCGGACTTGATTTGTCGGATGTAGATCCCGCAATAGTTCGCACCATACTTTCTTGGATTGAAACAGGCGTTCCGTTGCATTATACGGTTGACGGCGAATATCTCTCGTTGTATATCGACAAGGCTATGGCTGAACCGTATATGACTTTGATATTTAAATTCTTGCCCATCTTGCAGGCTAAGATGGACGAAATGGCTGCCACAAACCCGATGATGTCGATGATGTGGGGCGTGCTTGGCATCGAAAAATTGAGCGATCTTGAAACCATCTGGAATGAAAATACCGCCGACTTCAAGATAGCCATCAGCTTCGACCAGTCGTCGCGTGCCGGAAAGTCGCATCGCGCTGCAAAAAAGAACTATGTACAGAAGTTCGATTCAGTCGATGAGGCTATGGCTAAAATCAAGGCTATGATTACCAAGAAATAAATCGACGCTAAATAATAAAGAACTGACCGGCAGTGGATGCTTTTTATCGCTGTCGGTCGGTCTTTTTTTTTGCCGTAATGCTTCGGGCTTGGTATCAGGCCGGTGCACTTATTGAAAACGAAATAGCCCGTTTGCTACGATGCGCGAACGGGCTATTTCGGTGTGTATGGGTTACGGAGCCTTATTTGGAGAGCGCTGCAATGGCTTGAGTAAGGCTTGCTATCTTCGACTCGGCGTCGGCTTGCTTTCGGCGTTCGGCTTCGACCACTGCCGCAGGTGCGTTTGAAACGAAGCGTTCGTTTGAAAGCTTTTTAAGCACTGAGTTCAAGAAGCCACGGTAATATTCGAGGTCTTTGTTGAGCTTTTCGAGTTCGGCTTCCACATTTATGTTGTTGAGCAACGGAATGTTGACTTCGGTGGTGCCTACCATGAACGTTGCAGCTGCCGGATCTTTCTGCGCATTGTGGTTTATGGCCTCCACGTTGCAGAGCTTTGATATTACGGCATCCTCCTCTTTGTCCCAGGTGCCGATTACGTTGACCGTCAACTGCTCCTTGTTGGGGATGTTTTTCTCCGCGCGTATGTTGCGTATGCCTATTGCCACTTCCTTCGCGTGATCCATCATCTTGAGTATCGACTCGTCGATTGTGCCTACGGCGGGGGTCGGGGCATACATTATCGACTCGCCATCGCGTCGCTCGGCAATGTGCTGCCACAATTCCTCGGTGATGAAAGGCATGAACGGGTGCAACATGCGGAGCAATGCATCGAAGAAGTTGCAAGTGCTTTCGTATGTGGCCGCATCGATGGGCGATCCGTATGCCGGTTTCACTATTTCGAGATACCATGATGAAAATTCGTCCCAGAACAGACGATATATCTCCTTCAGGGCTTCCGAGATTCTGAATTTCGAGAATAAGTCGTTGACCGTGGCTATCGACTCGCTGAGCTTGGCTTCAAACCACTTTATGGCCATTGCTGACGCTTCGGTGGCTTTGGCTTCAGAGCTTATCTCCCAGCCCTTGACAAGTCGGAATGCATTCCATATCTTGTTGCAGAAGTTGCGACCGGTTTCGCACAGCTTCTTGTCAAACAATATGTCGTTGCCGGCGGGTGCCGAGAGCATTATGCCCACGCGCACGCCATCGGCGCCGTATGTGGCAATGAGGTCGAGCGGGTCGGGCGAGTTGCCGAGCTGCTTTGACATCTTGCGGCCTATTTCGTCGCGCACGATGCCGGTGAAATATACGTTGTTGAACGGTTGCTTGCCTACAAATTCGTATCCGGCCATTATCATTCGTGCCACCCAGAAGAATATGATGTCGGGGCCGGTCACGAGGTCGTTTGTGGGATAATAGTATTCAGCTTCCTTGTTGCCCGGGTCGAGAATGCCGTTGAACAGCGATATCGGCCACAACCATGACGAGAACCAGGTGTCGAGGCAATCCTCGTCCTGACGCAAATCGGCTGCGGTAAGGTCCGGATTGATTTCGCGCGCCAACACGAGCGCTTCTTCGGGCGTTTCGGCCACTACGAACGATCCGTCGGGCATATAATATGCCGGAACGCGATGGCCCCACCACAATTGACGTGAGATGCACCAGTCGCGAATGTCGGTGAGCCAGTGGTCGTATGTGGTCTTGAACTTTTCGGGAACGAAACGAATCACGCCGTCGTCAACGGCCGATAGGGCGGGAGCTGCAAGCGATCCCATCTTTAAGAACCATTGGTCGCTCAGTCGCGGCTCGGCCACGGTGTCGGAGTTACGTTCCGAATATCCTACTTTGTTTTCGTAGTTTTCAATCTTCTCTATCAGTCCGGCTGCTTCGAGGTCTTTGGCTATCTGTTCGCGCACGGCGAATCGATCCATGCCTACGTACATTCCGGCGGCCTCGCTTATCGTGGCGTCGTCGTTGAATATGTCGATGGTCTCCAGATTATGCTTCTGTCCGAGCATATAGTCGTTCATGTCGTGGGCCGGAGTCACTTTGAGGCATCCCGTACCGAATTCGATGTCTACGTAATCGTCCTCTATCACCGGAATCTCGCGGTTGACCAACGGCACTATCACGCGCTTTCCGCGCAGATGCTGATTTTTGGGGTCGTTGGGGTTTATGCACATTGCGGTGTCGCCCATGATGGTTTCGGGGCGCGTGGTGGCCACGATTGCATATCCGTCCTCGCCCACTATGCGATAGCGCAGATAGTATAGCTTGCTGTGCTCCTGTTTGTAAACCACCTCTATGTCCGACAATGCGGTGCGGGCCTTAGGATCCCAGTTTACCATTCGTTTTCCGCGATATATGAGTCCTTTGCGGTAAAGGTCGACGAAAACCTTTATCACGCTTTTCGAACGAATGTCGTCCATGGTGAAGGAGGTGCGTTCCCAGTCGCATGATGCACCGAGCTTTTTGAGCTGTTCGAGAATTATGCCTCCGTGCTTTTCTTTCCAATCCCAGGCGTGTGCCAGAAATTCTTCGCGCGTAAGGTCGCTCTTTTTGATTCCCTCGGCGGCGAGTTTTGCCACCACCTTGGCTTCGGTGGCAATGGCGGCATGGTCGGTGCCGGGCACCCACAGGGCATTTTTGCCGTCCATGCGTGCGCGTCGAGTCAATATGTCCTGAATTGTGTTGTTGAGCATATGCCCCATATGCAGAATTCCGGTGACGTTTGGCGGCGGAATTACTATGGTGTATGGTTCACGACTGTCGGGTTCGCTATGAAACAACCGATGTTTCATCCAGTAGGCGTACCACTTGTCCTCTACATCCGAAGGATTGTATTTAGTTGCTAACTCATTCATTATCATAGAGTAATTTCGTTGTGAAAATTAACCGCAAAATTACGTAAAAAATCGGAATTAATGGTATCTTTGTCAATCAAATTCGAATGCAAATTGCGCTAAACCTAACTCGCTAACCCTAACTTGTATGAAAAAAAGTAATTCAGTTCGTTATGTTTATGGTTTGTAGCTTGACGACCAGGCGCATTGTCGTGGTTCGCGCAAGGAAAAGAGCGAAGGCTTGACGAAGCGGGGTCGTATGGCTACCTCGTGGAGATCGACGTTCCCAAAGAGTTGTTGCGCGCAGGTGAGCCTGTGACGGTGAGAATGGAAGTGCCGTCGGGCATGCGTGGCGGATTGGCCATATATGGCCGAAATTCGGGCCGTTATCCTCTTGACCCGACGCTCGTTTTCGATTAGATGGCCGCCAATGACGCAATCGCTTCGTGGAATGCCTCGTTTAACGCGCGCTTGAGTTGGTTGGAGCGAAAATGCGGTGTGTCCATGCCGTCGATGGCCTTTCGGATGCGCGCCATGTGCACGTTGAGCATTCCTGCTTTGTCGGACATGGCAATTGCTTCGTGTAGAAGTTTGGCTATGTTGCGTTGAACGCTCTCTTTCGTGCGACTGTCGTTGATCATTACGCAGGCAGCCTCTACCGCATACGATGATATCTCGGCTATGTGTTCGTAGCCGGGATTGAGCGTGGCTATGTTTTTTATCTGTTTCCGCACGCGCGTTATCCTTGGGTTGGCCCATTGGCCCGACTTGCGTTTCATCTCCTTGGTTATTGCCACCCGTGCTTTGTCGAGCTTTTCGTCGATGTCGGGGTTGACGTAGAAGTCGAGATATTCCTTGGCCTCTTTTCGGGCAGAATAGAGTTCGAGCACGAGCTCCGAAATCTGTTCGTGCGTCATGGCCGACAGTTGTTTTTTCAATGCGCTTTTCGACATTCGTAAGGGTCGTTTATTTATGTGTGTGGCAGATGTATAAAAAAATGAATCCGTGATATCCCATCGGGAGGCACGGATTCATTGATGGCTGATTAGGTAATGTTTATTGTGCTTCGGAAGCAAATTCCATCAGATAAGCTTTTATGAATCCGTCGATTTCGCCGTCCATCACCCCGCCTACGTCGGATGTCTGATGTCCGGTGCGGTGATCTTTTACGCGGCGGTCGTCGAATACGTAGCTGCGTATCTGCGAACCCCATTCTATTTTCATCTTTCCGGCTTCTATTTTGGCCTGTTCCTGCATGCGGTGTTGCAGCTCTTTGTCATACAGAATGGATCGGAGTTGGCGCATTGCATTCTCCTTGTTCTTTGGCTGATCGCGCGTTTCGGTGTTCTCGATAAGTATTTCTTCCTGCTCACCGGTGTACGGGTCGGTAAACTGATAACGAAGACGTACGCCCGACTCCACCTTGTTCACGTTCTGACCGCCGGCTCCACCGCTTCGGAATGTATCCCATGACAGTAATGCCGGATCGACTCTCACTTCGATGGTGTCGTCGACAAGGGGCGTTACGAATACCGATGCAAATGAAGTCATGCGTTTACCTTGTGCATTGTAGGGCGATACCCTGACGAGTCTGTGCACGCCGTTCTCGCTCTTGAGGTAGCCGTAAGCGAAATCGCCTTCAACGTTTATGGTACATGATTTTATTCCGGCTTCGTCGCCGTCGAGTATGTTGGCTATGGATGTCTTGTAGCCATGCTTCTCGCACCATCTCAGATACATGCGCATCAACATCGATGCCCAGTCCTGACTTTCGGTTCCTCCGGCTCCGGAGTTTATTTTCAAAACCACGCCAAGCTTGTCTTCTTCGCGGCGAAGCATGTTTCGGAGCTCGAGCTTTTCGATTTTTTCTATCGTCGACCCGTATATCTCGTCAAGTTCGCTTTCATTGAATTCGCCTTCCTTGGCATATTCCCATGCCAACGACAATTCGTCGACGGCATCCTCGACTTCGGCGTAGCCTTCAATCCAAGCCTGCAGATCCTTTATCTTTTTCATTTGAATCTGGGCTTCTTTGGGATGTTCCCAAAAATCAGGCACGTGCGTGCGCAATTCTTCTTCCTCTACTTGTATTTTCTTGCTGTCGATGTCAAAGATACCTCCTCAACGCGAGCTTGCGTTCAAAGGTCTCTTTTAATTGTTCCTGTGTAATCATTATTAATTACTTTAACCGGTTTTTGTTATTTAATGACTTATAATTTACTTAAGGTTAATCAAGCATACATGGCTTCTATCTCGCGCGCGTATTTTGCATTTATCACCGGTCGGCGTATCTTCAGCGTGTTGGTGAGTTCGCCGGTTTCCATCGTGAATGCGGTGGGCAGAAGCGTGAATTTCTTTATGCGCTCGAATCCGGCAAAGTTGCGTTGCAGCTTTTCGATGCGCTCCTCTATCATTTTTCGGATGTCGGAGTTTTTAACGAGGTCTTCGAGCGAACGATATTTTATCTGTTTTTTACGCGCATATTCCTTGAGCGCTTCGAATGCGGGTATTATTATGGCGGTAACGTACTTGCGCTGGTCGCCTATCACGGCTACCTGCTCTATGTATTTGTCTTCGCCCAGTCGGCTTTCGAGGGCTTGCGGAGCTATGTATTTGCCGTTCGACGTCTTAAACAGGTCTTTGATGCGCTCGGTGAGTACGAGTGCTCCCGATTGGTCGATGCGGCCGGCATCGCCTGTACGGAACCATCCATCGGCGGTGAATGCCTGGGCCGTGGCTTCGGGCTTGTTGTAGTAGCCCTTCATTACGGTGGGGCCTTTTACGAGAATTTCGTTTTCAGCGCCTATTTTCACTTGAATTTCAGGCATTACGGTGCCTACGGTGCCCAATTCGTAGCCTACGGTGGGATAACATGTAACCGTAGCCGTGGTTTCAGACAATCCGTAACCTATCACTATGTTTATGCCGCAGCTATGGAAAAATTCGACAATCGTAGCCGAGAGCGGAGCTCCGGCGGTAGGGAAGATGTTGCCGTTTTCGATGCCTATGGCCTTTTTTAACGGAGTGAATACCTTTTTCTCGAAGAATGCATATTGGCGCTCAATGAGCCAGGGGGCTTTCTTGCCAACGCGATGATATTTGAGATTGCGTATGCGTCCGATTTTCAGGGCGCGTACGGCCATCCATTTTTTCAATCCCGACATCGATCCGAGTTTCTCTTGAATGGCAGTGTATGCCTTCTCCCAGAAACGAGGCACCGAACACATACATGTGGGGCGGCGATTTTTTACGGTCGATTGTATTTCGCGCGGATCAAGGTTTATGGATATCTTCATACCCATGTAAAGGCAGAAATAGCTCCACGCCTTCTCAAATATATGGCTCAACGGCAAGAAGCATACAGATGTGTCGTTGTCGCTCAACATGGTCAGGCGATCGCGGTGTATCAGCATGGCTGCATTGAAGTTGGAGTGTGGGAGAATGGCTCCTTTAGGTTCGCCGGTGGTGCCGGAGGTATATATTATGGTGGCAGTGTCGTCGGGCATCGATGCTTCGCGGCGGCGTTTTACCTCGTAGCGGCAGTTTGCGGTGGCCGACTCTCCGAGTTTCATCAGTTGCGAGAACAGGAGTGTGGTCTTGTCGTTTTCGCGGCGCTTTATGTCGTCGTAAATTATTATCTGACGCAGTGTGGGGCATTCGTCAAGCGCTTTAAGCGCAATGTCGTATTGCGTATCGTTTCCTACGAATAATATTTCGACCCCGGCATCGTTGATTATATATTTTACCTGATCGTATGAGCTTGTGGCATATATGGATATGGGAACGGCCCTGTTGTAATAGGATGCAAAGTCGGTGACGAGTATTTCGGGTCTGTTTGCCGAAAAAACGGCAAGATTGTCAAACTCTTTCACTCCAAGAATTTCGAGAGCGCAAGCTATGGTGTTGACATCGTAATTGAATTCATTCCATGACGTGGGCTTCCATTCTCCGTTGACGAGAGAGCTGAAAGCTTCTCTATCGCCGTACTTCAGCGTTTGTTTATCAACTAATTCTGTAAGTATATTCAGCATATTTGAGTATTCAAATTTAATTGATGCGACAAAGGTAGGCTAAAACCACACACTATATAACGTGATTGTAGTTAAAAAAGCAATAGGGTTAACAAACGTTATTTAGAGGGTGGCCGAATTTTACAACATTTAACCAATTCTGATATGCGCGATGCGTTTACGTGGGTTAATGAGTTTTGGCGATGAGGTAAACCTTAACATAAGCCAAAAGTAAACAGTTCGTTTCTGAGAAAAATATTAACTTTGCAGTATAAATGAATCTTTTATGCCAGAAGCAAATTCACGACGAAAAAAGCCGGAACATACTCCGCTATACGATTTTGGCGGCCGACAGCAACCCCGCGACACAGACCTTGAAGAAGCCGTGCTCGGAGCTTTGATGCTTGAAAAGGATGCCTATACTACCGTTTGCGACATCCTTAAGCCTGAATGCTTTTACGAACCGGCCAACCGTAAGATATATGAGGCCATACAGCATCTGGGCGCTTCGCAGCAGCCCATCGACATGCTTACGGTGACCGAGCAGTTGCGTCTGAACGGCACTCTCGACGAGGTGGGAGGCCCGGTGGTGATTTCGGAGCTTACTTCGCGAGTGGCTTCGGGGGCACACGTCGAATACCACGCCCGAATAGTGGCTCAGAAATATCTCGCGCGCGAACTCATCACTTTCGCCTCGGAGATAGAGAAGAAGGCGTTCGACGAGAGCAACGACGTTGACGATTTGCTTCAAGAAGCGGAAGGGCGACTGTTTGAAATTTCGCAACGCAATGTGAAAAAAGATGTCACGCAGATCGACCCCGTGATAGGCCAGGCCATAGAGCAGATACAATCGGCGGCCAACAGGACGTCGGGATTGAGCGGCCTCGAATCGGGCTTCCACGAGCTTGACAAACTGACGTCGGGCTGGCAGAATTCTGATTTGATCATCATCGCCGCGCGCCCTGCAATGGGTAAGACGGCTTTCGTTCTGTCGATGGCCAAGAACATGGCGGTGAACTATAACACCCCGGTTGCCATATTCTCGCTCGAAATGTCGAACCTTCAATTGGTGAACCGTCTAATAAGTAATGTGTGCGAGCTTGAAAGCGAAAAGATAAAGAGCGGCCAGTTGTCGACGCTTGAGTGGCATCAGCTCATGGCACGCATAAAGCATCTTTACGGAGCACATTTGTTTATTGACGACACTCCGTCGCTCTCGATATTCGAACTGCGCACCAAGGCGCGCCGATTGGTACGCGAACATCATGTGAAGTTCATAATAATCGACTATTTGCAGCTGATGAATGCTTCAGGCATGAAATTTGGCAGTCGCGAGCAGGAGGTGAGTATGATATCGCGATCGCTCAAGCAGCTTGCCAAGGAGCTCAACATACCCATCGTGGCATTGTCGCAGCTCAACCGAAGCGTGGAGTCGCGTGGCGACAGCAAAGATGGCAAGCGTCCGCAGCTGTCGGACTTGCGCGAGAGTGGTGCCATAGAGCAGGATGCCGACATAGTATGCTTCATACACCGTCCGGAGTATTATTACAGATCGGATACCGATGCTTCGGGCAACGACATCAGGGGATTGGCCGAATTCATAGTGGCCAAGCATCGAAGCGGTCGCGTAGATGACGTGAAGATGCGTTTCAAGGCAAAGTTTGCCCGCTTCGAGAATTGGGAAGGTGGCGACGAGGATGCCGACATGGCATCGGTGGAATCGCGTCTCAACTCCGAAATGTCGGACCTCGGTGATGGCGCTCCGTCGCCGCTCAATGGCGGTACGGCCGACTTCCTGTCGGAGGGTAATGGCGATGACGCTCCTCCGTTTTGATGTCGGGTAAAGAACGGGTAAGAAGAAAATTTTCGACGCGATTGCGCTGACAGTCAGTGTGGTATCGTGTCGTAGTGGTGCGTCGTCCGAAAAAACATAATCATTTTTGCCTTTTTTCAAACCTTTTTGGGTGACATGTTGTTAGAAGTATAAAATCAACATAAACCCAACTATTTTTTATGAAAAAAGCATTTTTAATGATTACCCTCTTACTCGGATGTATGACGGTTTTCGCACAGAAGATTGACAAGAACGAAGCTAAGCAGCTTAAAGCTTTTTTGTCTCAAACATCAGAAAAAGGCGGCACAAACGCCCAGGCTCTTAAGGTTCACGACCTCAACTCACTTGCTTCAGTAGAAGGCTTGACAATAGTAAACGGACATGTTACGGCCATCGAATGGAAGGATAAACATCTTGCCGGCGATTTGGATCTTTCGGGTTTCCCGATGCTTACCAAAGTCGACGTATCACGAAATAAACTCGAATCACTCTCAGTAGCCAACAATGTTGCTTTGACTGAATTTAATGCAGGTCGAAACGCTCTTAGGTCGGTCGATTTTTCGGGTTGTACTTCGCTGACCAAGGTGGCAATTTACAGAAATCGTTTGTCGGACATTTCGCTTACAAACGTTCCGATGCTGAAGAATCTTAACGTATCGAACAACTTGTTCGTAGAACTCAATGTGGCTAATTCGGGTACCCTTGAAAGCCTTAACTGCCAGGGTAACCATCTTGAATCACTTACAGTAACCGGATGTAAGGCTCTTAAGAATCTGTATTGCGGCTACAACAAGCTGACCGAACTTAATCTCACCGGGGTTGAGAATCTTACCAACCTCAATGTTGACGATAATGAAATCACCGGCATGGTGGTTAGCGGATTGCCTTCGCTGAGCACATTTATTTGCAGCGACAACCATATGGTAACTCTTGGCGTTCGTGATTGCAAGGTGCTTCTTGACCTCGTATGCTCTTACAACGACCTTACCACGCTCGACGTTTCGAATTGCCCGCAGCTGATATTTGTCGATTGCTCTTACAATGACTTGACTACTCTCGATTTGTCGAATCAGACATTCTTGCAGCGAGTTCTTTGCAACAACAATCAGCTTACCACGCTCGACCTCTCGTTTGACAACGCTCTTGGTTACGTAAACTGCCGTTACAATCAGATCTCCGATCTTCGTACGATGGCTTGTCCTAACCTGAGAATGATTGCCTGCCAGTGGACTTACTAATAACGATTTACACTAATCCTACTAAATAAAAGTCGGGGCTGCGTTTTGCGCAGCCCCGATTTTTGTTTATGTGTCTTTGGTCGGTGATGTTGGCTAATTTGGCGTCGGGTTGTGAAAATGTAGGGCATTGGGTTGATGGTTTGAGATTTATGACATATATTTGCAGTATTATATAAAAATGCATAACAGATACTTACTATGAAGCGGAAGGTGAATTTAAGCACTTATTCAATGATTGTGTCAGGGATTGGCTTGATAGTGCTGCTTGTGGCGCTATATTATTCGAATGATATATGGAGCATATCGCTCATAAGCGCGGTGTTGGTGCTGTTGTGTGCTTCGGCTTTGTTTTATATGCCGCTGTCAGTCAGCGTCGACGACGAATATCTATGTGTAAACAGGTCGCTGCGAGTTAAGTGCATACCACTCTCCGAGATAAGCTCCATAACATTGATGCAACCCACCATGGCCGAGCGGCGCATCATAGGAAGCGGCGGATGGTTTGGTTATTGGGGTTGGTTTAGAGAGAGTTCCATCGGCAAATATTTTGCTTATTACGGCAAAGCGTCAGACTGCTTTTTGGTGAAGTTGAAGAATGGTTGCCAGTACGTGCTCGGTTGTGAAAATCCTGACGACATAGTTAGCCGCGTGTCGTCAATGATAGGTCAAAAATGATATGGGCAATCGTTTGATTTTTAGCTTGGTTGCAGCCTTGATGCTGATTCCGGCGCAATTATCGGCTTCTGACGATGATTGCAACCGAATTTCGCTGAATGGCACTCTAACGTCGTCAGATTCATACTCGTTGGACGTGGCATATCACTATATGATTTGCCGATATGTGGGTATCGGAGGCTCATTTGGATATTGGTCGAATTATTATGAAGATGGCTGGGCTTCAGGACGCAACTGGAACATAGACGATGATGATAACAAACCGTCAAACTACTATCTGCGTCCCTCGATGATATTTAAATCGCCGGGAGTGCGGTGTCGTGATACTTATTGGTCGATATACGTAGAGCCGGGATTGATGCTTAATGTTCCGTATCAGAGAGTCTGTATCGAATCGTTCCCCAATTGGCATGAAACCCAATATCATTACATAAGTACCACTAAGGGGCAATGGTTTGCTACCGATTTGCGCATAGGCATTTGCCTGAATTGCGGTCCCTTTGGTTTAAGTGCCGGATATATGGTGTCGAATCTCGACATATACAGCCAGTACAGGCATTTGTCTTATAGGGGAGTGTCGTTCAAAAACTTCTATCCCGAAAAGCCGGTTATGCGGGGCGCATACCTTTCGTTGTTTTGTAAATTCTAACGCGGTTTCGCTCGGACTGCGAACATGGCCGTACGCCCGGTCGCAATCATTTTTTTGAAAAATTATTCCTGAAAAATTTGGTTTATAAAATAAACCGATTTATCTTTGCGGTGGATAAAGGGCGGAAACGCGCGACCGCTCTTTTTTCAGAGTCATATGGTTTATAAAATAAACCAATTTAAAAATCTTCAAAATTAAACGATATGGAAGACAAAAAACTTACCGAAAAAGAAAGTCTCGAAGTGATAACTTCGATGATAGCCCGCACCAAACAGCGTTACATAGGCGATGGCCGCATCATGCTGATGTGGGGTTATCTTGTGGCCGTAGTAACGATTCTCGTATGGGGGATGCTTGCAACCACGCACCAACACGTCTGGAACTTCCTGTGGTTTGCGATTCCGCTCGTTGGGGTTCCCGTCAGTGCCATTATGGCGAATAAGCAGCAGCGGCAGAAGGGCGTAAAGACATTTTACGACAAAGTGACGTCGCAATTGTGGACTATCGCCAGCCTGTCAGAGATTGTAGTTACAATGGCTTGCATAGCGGTTCAATATTTCACGGGGGCGAGCTGTTGGAGCGCAATGTTGATCTACACATTGATCGCAATGCCCATTGCCGAAATCGCCCAGGGGCTTCTCATTAAAGAGAAAAGCCTTACGGTCGGAGGCGTGATTGGGCTTCTCGTGGGCATCGTTACCGTTTGCTGCGTAGCCGGAGGCATCAAGCTTTATGCCAACTGGTATATGCCGCTGTTTATCTTTGCGTTTGTGGCCATGATGGTAGTGCCGGGCCATATTCTCAACCATAAAGCACGTAAATAGACATGAAAGAATTGAATCCGCTTCTGCATTCGCAACTCCGGCTTGCCGTTATGTCAATTCTGATGAATGTAGAAGAAGCTGATTTTGTTTATCTCAAAGAGAAAACCGAATCGACCGCCGGAAACCTCAGCGTTCAGCTCGACAAACTCTCGTCAGCGGGTTATATCGTCGTCGACAAAGGGTTTGTCGGAAAGAAAACCCGAACGGTTTGTCGCGTTACGGAGCAGGGGAGAGACGCCTTCGAAGAATATGTGGAGGCGTTGAAAAGCTATCTGAATATCTGACCATGGCGCCTTCGTAACACGCTGATTCCGTAGCTATAACATTGAAAAGGAAAAGAGCGGTCTTAGGGCCGCTATTTTTCTTAATGTATGAGTGGAAGTGCAAATTACATTATACGTTTGTTAACGTTTGATTAGACGACAATTAAAAAACTGTGAAAAAACTATTCGTGAAAACTATTCGATGGAATGACGTGTTAAAATTTTGTGGAATCCAAATTTTTTACTATATTTGTATCCACAAAGGGTAGTTTCCCCTTGAAAGAAATACTTCGAGTGCGTAAGCAACGATTTTAGGGATCGGTTTCGCCCGGTCGGGAAGAGCAGTCGCAAGGCCGCTCTTTTTTATTTAATGCGGTATTGCTTTCTGCCCCAACAACACTCCGTTGTCTTGGAAAATATTGTGCTTTACAGCTTCGTATGATGGATTATGCCTTTCGGGGTGAAGCAGATGGATGGTAACAGGGTATGCTATCAAGTCTGCTATCTGCAATCCGATGATGTTGTCTTTCTTGTTATTGAAACCAAAATCCCTGATTCTTGCCTTTAATCGATCGGGTGCCACCCATTTTGTGCCACGGTTACGCAGACCGTTGTAATAGTTGAGGAGTTTGTTATCTTCTTTCTTACCTCGTCGTTCCACAACAATGGATATTTCTGGTAGCGCATCATCCTTGATTTCATTGTCAACGCAGAAGATGCTTCTTTCAATCAAATATGACAAAGACAAACCATATACGTCGTCTTCCTCGCCTCGAACACCGAATTTTCTAAGCTGCTCTTTGAGAATCGTGCAGCTTACAATGACATATGCACCATTCCGGCTCAAAATTTTCTCGATGCCTTCAAAGAATCACACTCTTAAAGCCTCGTCTGCAAGAACCGAGAAAGAACCTCTCCATTTGCGAATGTCAACGGAATGGATAACGACATCCTTTGTGCCGAATATTTACCGGGTGAAAAAAGAAAGAGCTGAATCGATGTGACTTAGCTCTTTCTTTGCGTTGCCTTGGAAGGATTCGAACCCTCACAGGCGGAACCAGAATCCGACGTGCTACCATTACACCACAAGGCAGTGTGGTTTTAACGAGTGCAAAGGTAGGTAGTTTTTTTTAATTGGCAAAATTTTGAGACCGTTTTTTAGCCTAATTTTTTTCGGAAGCGATGCACCGTTATGCGTTATACGGTGTAAACGTGTGAAAATCAGGCGTGCATATCGCCATATACGGGTAGTAAGAATCTTCTGACGGATTATTTTTTCCAGAATCCGGGCGTGAACAATATTATTACCGTAAATAGCTCGAGTCGGCCCGTGAGCATCAGTAGCGACAATATCCACTTGCCGATGTCGGGTATTATTTCGTACGATTCGCCATAGCCCGTTACGCCGGCACCCAAACCGGTGTTGCTGACGCACGAAAATGACGAGAAGAATGCGTCGACCAACGGAATGCCGCACGCCGTGAGGACGATGCCCCCGAGCATTATTATCATCACGTATATGCAAAGAAATGCTATTACTTTTGACACTATGTCGTTTGGCACCATTTTGCCGTTTACTCTTACGCTAAGCACCGTGTTGGGGTGTATGCAGCGATATATTTCGTTGCGTGTGTTTTTTAGCAGATATATGAGTCGGTCGATTTTGGCTCCTCCGCTTGTCGAGCCTGCGCACGATCCGAAAAACATAAGCAAGAACACGAGTGCAAGTACGAAAGTGCCCCAACTTTCAAAATTGTTTACCGTTAGTCCGGTCGACGTAATGGTTGATATGATTTGAAACATCGGTTCGATGGTTATTGACTCGATCGACTTTACTTGCCCCTGATGGCATATGGCAATGACAAACATTACGTATGTCACGAGTACTATTCTCAAGTATGATTTGAATACGTCGTTGCGCCACAGACATTTGAAATCGCCGAAGCTTGCGCGGTACATAAGACTGAAATTTACGCCTCCGAGAAACATGAATATCGTGATTACAACTTTAACGTAGTCGGAGTTCCACGCGCCCACGCTGTTGTCGCGAGTCGAAAATCCGCCTGTCGACATTGATGAAAACGCGTGGCAAACGCTGTCGAAAAATGACATGGGGCCAATCCAGAGCAATAGAGTTAGTATCAGGGTCAGCACGAAGTACACGCCCCATAGCCCTTTGGCGGTCTGGCTTATTCGCGGCCTTATCTTGTCGTGCGTGATACCCGTTACTTCGGCGTTAAACATCTGCATGCCACCCGAATAGTTGAGCATCGGAAGCACTGCAAGCGTGAAAAGTATTATACCCATTCCCCCCAACCACTGCATGAGGCTTCGCCACATTAAGATGCCGTGCGACAGCGCTTCGACCGATGTCATTACCGACGCTCCGGTGGTGGTGAATCCCGACATTGCTTCAAAAAAGGCATCGCTAACCGATATCGGCTCAACGCTGAATATGAATGGTAGCATTCCGAAAATGGAAAAAAACACCCATACGAGCGCGGTGAGCAAGAACCCTTCGCGTTTTCCCATGTCGGTGCGTCGCGGATGGATGCCGAATGTCATCAAAGCTCCTGCTATGGCCGTGATCGTTATGGTCAGTGCGAAACACTTAAAGTCGGCCTCGCCATATATCAGGCAGGTGGCAAATGGTATTACCATGAATGCGCTTTCGATCATAAGAAGCCATCCTATGACCTTCAGCACCATCGGAAAGTTGATGTGGATGTGTATATGCGGATGTAACATATTGACAAACGCTAAGATGGTCAGTTAAACAGACGTTCTATTTTATGTATGGCGCCTTGCAGGCAGAATACCACCACGTGGTCGCCGGGTTGTATTATCGTATTACCTGAAACGAGCATGCCTTTTCCGTCGCGAATCAGACCGGCTATTGTCATGTCGCGTGACAAATGCAGGTCTTTCACGGCGCCTTTTGTTATTTTTGATTTCGGGCGCACCTCTATTTCGGCCACGTCGGCATCGGCGAGTGCCATGAATTTCGACGATTCGGAGTCTGCGTCAAGCAGCAGTTGGAATATGTGGCTCGATGCGAGGAGCTTCTTGTTGATTATGGTGCCTATGTTGAGGCTCTCGGCTTGCGATATGAATTGTATGTCTTCGACTTCGGCTATGGTTTTTCGCACGCCGTACTCCTTTGCCGATAGCGACGCGAGTATGTTGATTTCCGAGCTGTTGGTCAGTGCTATGAATGCGTCGATGTCGGTGATGCCCTCCTCGCGCAGCGTGTCGATGTCGCGTGCGTCGCCGTACACTATGCGTGCGTCGGGGCATCGTTCGGCAAGGCGTATGCACTTTTCCTTGTCGATGTCGATTATTTTAAATTTGTATTTGTCGCCGGCAAGGGCCGTAAGGCGTAATGCTATCCGGCTGCCACCCATTATGAGCACTTTTTTCACGTCGTTTTGTTTTTTTCCGCACATGCGGCGTATTTCGTCGATGTGTTCGCGTCGCGACGTGAAATATATTATGTCATTTGCCAGAAAATAGTCGTCGCCTCGAGGTATGATGGTTTCGTGGTTTCGTTTTATTGCGGCCACGTGGAAAAGATGCTGCTTCATGGCCAACTCCTTCAGCTGCATGCCTTCGAGTTCGGAGTTTTCGCGCATCTTCACGCCCACTACTATCAGTTCGCCATTATGTATTTCAAACCAGTTTCGCACCCACGTGCGCTCGAGAGCCGTCACTATCTCCTTTGCGGCGAGATATTCAGGATAGATGAGGCTGTCCACGCCTATTCGATTGAAAAACTCACGATGGCTCTGACGCATGTACTCGTAGTTGTCTATTCGGGCCACGGTGCGCTTGGCGCCGATGCCTTTGGCTATGCAGCATGCCGTCACGTTGCGCGCCTCGAAGGGGGTTACGGCTATGAAAAGGTCGCATTGTGCGGCTCCCGAGCCGGCAATTACGTCAAACGACGTCGGCGACCCTTGTATCGTCATCAGGTTGTAGTTTGCATCTATTATCGAGAGTCGCTCGGCATCCTGATCGATTAGGGTGACATCTTGTTCTTCACGTGACAAAAGTTTTGCCAGGTGTGATCCTACTTCGCCTGCTCCGGCAATGATAATTCTCATAAGTTGACTGAAGTTTTAGCCATCTTTATGGCGCTGTATATAGAATCTGGATCCATTTTGCACAATTTGTGCAGCGACTTTATGTCGCCGTGTGGAACGAATTTATCGGGTACGCCCAATATTTTTACCTGATTGTCGTATCCGTTGGCCGATAGCCATTCAAGCACGGTCGAGCCCAATCCGCCTTTCACCGTTCCGTCTTCGACGGTTATTATCGGGCGACCCGATTCGGCTGCTTCGCGCAATATCGATTCGTCTATCGGATTAAGGAATATCATGTCGTAGTGCGTTACGCCGATGCCGTCGGCCGAAGCTTGTTCGATGGCTTTGGTTACCGACGACGCTATGGTGCCTATCGACATTACTGTTACGTCGGCTCCGTCCGACAGCTTGCGGCCCTTTCCGTACTCGATGCGGCTGAAGTCGGTTTGCCAGTCGGTTGCGTTTCCGTTGCCGCGCGGATATCTTATCGCCCAGGGGCCCTTGCGGTCGGGGAGCTGCGATGTGTATAGCAGGTTTCGCAACGTCTGCTCGTCGCTTGGGGCGGTTACGGTCATTCCCGGAATGTTGCGGAGATAGCTTAGGTCGAATATGCCGTGGTGCGTCATGCCGTCTTCGCCCACTATGCCCGCGCGGTCGATGCATAACGTGACGGGAAGCTCCTGCAACGATACGTCGTGTATAATCTGGTCATAGGCCCTTTGCAGGAACGACGAGTAAATGGCTACGTATGGTAGCATGCCGTCCGTGGCCATTCCGCCGGCAAAAGTTACGGCGTGTCCTTCGGATATGCCCACGTCAAACGTGCGCTCCGGATATTTCTGTTGCATCAATGACACCGATGTGCCCGATAGCATTGCAGCCGTGATGGCTGTGATGCGGTCGTTGATTCCGGCAAGCTCTACGATGGTTTCGCCAAACACGTCCTGATACTTCGACGTTGGCCTCCCTTTCGACGATTTTATTTTGGTTCCGTCCTCGGGATTGAATTTTCCGGGCGCATGCCATTCGGCAGGGTGCTTTTCGGCGGGGTCGAACCCTTTTCCCTTTATGGTGCGCAGGTGCAGTATGCGGGGGCCGTTCATATCCTTGATGTCATTGAGCACCCGTATGATGCGTGGCAGGTCATGGCCGTCGAACGGGCCGAAATATCTGATGTTCAGGCCTTCGAATATGTTTTGCTCATGCGTTAGCAGCGATTTCAGGCTGTTGTTGAAACGCATTATCCGGCCTCGGTTTTTGTCGCTTACCAAATGCAGCTTTTTGAGGGCATTGAACAGCTTGTAGCGCAACGTGTTATAGCCTTTTGTCGTGGTCAGGTGCGCCAGATACGAATTTAGCGACCCCACATTGCGGTCGATCGACATGTCATTGTCGTTAAGCACTATCAGCAAGTTGCTGTTTGCGTTTGCCGCGTTGTTGAGGCCTTCGAATGCAAGACCTCCGCTTATCGATGCATCGCCTATCACCGCCACCACGTTGCGTCGCGGACTTTCGTTGTTCAGGCTCGAAGCCACCGACATGCCCAATGCCGCAGATATTGAATTCGACGCGTGCCCGGCCGAGAATGTGTCATATTCGCTTTCGGCCGGATTGGGGAATCCGCTTAATCCGCCGAGTTTGCGATTGGTGTGGAAGCGCTCGGCGCGTCCGGTTATCAGTTTGTGTCCGTAAGCCTGATGACCCACGTCCCATACTATTCGGTCGTAAGGAGTATTGAATGCGTAGTGCAGGGCCACGGTGAGTTCAACCGCGCCCATGCTTGAAGCGAAATGTCCCGGGTTTTCCGATAGCGAATTTATCAAAAAGTGACGTATGTCGTTGCACAGAGCCGTCAATTGCGTCATGTCGAGCTTGCGAATGTCCGACGGATCTTTTATGCCGCTCAACAATGGATATAGCCTTGTGTCGATCTCTTGACGGCTATCGTCGATGGGAACCTCAAGCGTATTCATCATTTAGTGCGTTTGTATTTTTTATATAGCGGAACGAAGACTACTATGCCTGATGCTATTATGATGAAAGCTGTGCGTAATGTAAACGGCTCTCCTGAAGCCAATTGCTTCGATACGAATATGTAGCATAAGGCGCACCAAAGCAACCCTATGAATATCGACCGTATTACGAATGCATTTTTCATCTGCGTCTCTGTTTTTGCTATTAATGCATATTAATCCAATTGCAAATTTAGTCAGAATCGGCGAATATCCTACCCCAATCGTTAAAAAATATACAATTAGGCGCGTGATTGCACGGCGTATCAGCCATTTAGGCCGATTAGCCGATACGGTGGCTTCGATTATTTTACGCGCCCGGGATTGCGGGCTATGAATTCTTTCCAGCTACGGCACCCTTTTTCCACTTGTGGCCGCGACGATTCGTAAAAGTGGCATAGCGCGGCGCCCAAGGCATCGGTGGCGTCGAGTTGAGGAAGCAGCTGCGATGCATCGATGTTCAATATGCGCCGCAACATTTCCTGTACCTGCTCTTTCGATGCCGCGCCGTTTCCCGTAATGGCCATTTTTATCTTTCGCGGTTCGTATTCCGTTATCGGAACGTCGCGCGAAAGGGCTGCCGCCATTGCCACTCCTTGCGCGCGGCCGAGCTTTAGCATGGATTGCACGTTTTTCCCAAAAAACGGGGCCTCGATGGCCATTTCGTCAGGCAGATATTGGTCAACGAGTCCGGTCACGCGTTCAAATATGCGTCGCAGTCGCAAATAATGGCTCTCGAATTTGCTTAGTTGTATCACCCCCATGGCTATCATTGACGGCTTCTTTGATTTGACTCCGAGTATTCCGTAGCCCATTACGTTTGTTCCGGGGTCGATGCCTATTATTATTCTATCCCACGATGAAAGGCTCTCATTGTCGGTCATTGCGCCAGAATTTCCATATAGGTGGTGAAAAACAGGAATCGTTCGCCATATCGTGATGTCAGGATGCTTTTAAGTCGCGATCCGTCATTGTCGTGCCATTTTTCGGCCTCTGCTTTCGATGGCGCTTTCATCTGTACGGCATAGCTTTTGGCATCGGGGTCGTTCGGTATGAGTATGTGCACGAATTCGATGTCAGTGAAAATCCCCGCCGATTTTGCAGCGGGGATGTAATTTTCGCGAATCCATTGAGTGAAATCCTTGTCAATGGAAGTATGTATGTGAAAAGTGGTGTTGAATAAAATCATTTTCGTCGATTCATTGCATTGATAAGCCAAACAGTCCGAGACCTACCACGAAAAACAGATAAAGCAGCAGCACTACAATGCCTATTATGGCACTTAGTTTTGTCCATTTACCGGCTTCGCGCGACGATTCTTGTGCTCCTGCGTAATCTCCGCTATGGAATCGTGACTCTACTTGCGATGCTTTTACTATTCCGACTATGCCTAATGGCAGGCAGCAAAACAGCGTGGCAAGAATCGATTCCACCAACCATGTTTTCGGGCATACCTCATTGTTTACGGTTCCAACATTATTGGGGGTATTGCAATGCGTATATGCACCGTTGGGCAGTGTGGCCGGATCTTGCGCTCCGCCAAATAGTAATGCTGCGAGTTCGGCAACTTCGCCTGCGGGTGTCCAATCTTTCATGGAGTCGTTCCATACAAGGGTTGATGGAGTTACGTTGCGAGTTCTCAACTCGTCGATTGAATAGGGCCCTTCGTGCTGGCCGTTGTTGGCAATAAAGTATTTCATATGGGTTATGATTTTGTGTTTTGTATTTCAATGTTTTTGATCGAATCGCGTTCTTTGGCTCTATGTTTAAGAAACCTTTGTGCAAAGTGCATATGGCGTCGTATGGTTGGGATGGTGCCGTAATAGTAGCACATTATCCTGAACCGCTCGAAAAGCGACTTGCGGCGGTTGGCCGTCGACATTCCGTCTCTCAGGTAATCGATCAATGTTTCATCAACGTATACGTTTTTGCGCGAATGCTGCAGGCATCTGATGCACCACTCATAATCGGCCGAAAACTTATACGTGAGGTCAAACGGCTCCACGATGCGGGCCAACGCCACGAAAGCCTGATGGCACACCACCATTCCTTCGGCAAAGCTTTCATACGAAAGATGCTCCGGCGCGCGCAGATGCCGCTCGGTGATGAAACGTCCGTTGGAGTCAACGATGTCTGTTTGGCCATACACTATGCCGGGGCGATTGTTGCTTATTATGGCCGAGGCTATGTGGCTAAGGGTGTCGGGCGAATGGAAGGCATCGCCGGCATTCAGAAACAATAGATATTCGCCCTTGGCCATGTCGATGCCCTTGTTCATAGCATCATACAGTCCGTTATCGGGCTCTGAAATGACACGTTGGTTATTGGTAGTGATTGCGTTTACCTTTTGTAGCGTATCGTCGGTCGAAGCACCATCGACAATTATGTGTTCATAATCGGTCCAGGTTTGTTTGGCTATGCTGCGTAGAGTGGTTTCTACGGTTGATGATGCATTGTAAGTTACGGTGATTATGGAAATCAAATGACCCATATGCGTTTAATGGCGGATTCGTTATGCACAAAGATAAGTATTATATTTTATACATACAAATTTTGAATAAAAAACCGATCAGGGGCACATTTTTAGCAGTCACCCCCGGCAGCTCGGGCCGCCGGGGGTGGTAAACTTGTCGTCGTCACGGTGTGTGAAAACGGCTTTTATTTCTGTCTTATTTTGCAGTCAATACGGCATTGCCATCTTTAAGTCCGGCCGATTTTGCGGATACTTGAATCTTTCCGTTGTCGCCGTTTGACTGTACGATCAGCATCGCTTTGCCATAGAATGCCTTACGTTTGTCGGATTTGAAGGGCTCAAGAGAAATGGGCGATCCGTTGTCGACACCGGTGTTGAATCCCGCGCCGCTCACGTCAAAGCTGATCTCGTTCTCAGCCCACGGACATAGATTGCCGTCCTTGTCTACTATTTCGATGGTGATGTAGCTCAAATCCTTCTTGTCGGCATGAATCGTACTCCTGTCAGGGGTCAATTTTACGGCATAAGGTTCTCCCGCTGTTTGTATGCTCTTTCGGGCTACCTCCTTGCCATCCTTCCGTGATACGGCTTCTACCGTTCCGGGCGCGAATTTAACTCGCCATGAGGTATGATACTTCCCTTCCTCCGGCTTGCGGATGCCCTGTGACTCGCCATTGACAAACAGCTCTACCTCATCGGCATTGTTGTAGTAAGCCCACATATCGACTTCCTGATCAGGCTGCCAGTTCCAGTGCGGGAAAAGGTGAAGAACCGTCTTGTCGGGGCGCCATTGGCTCTGATACATATAATAGACATCTTTCGGGAATCCGGCAAGGTCAACGATTCCGAAATATGAACTGCGGGCAGGCCATCCGAATGGCGTAGGTTCTCCGATATAATCGAATCCCGTCCAGACAAACTGTCCGGCTACGAAATCGTTGTTCTCTACATCATACATCGACCTTTCATGGTTTGTGCCCCAGGGTACATAGCAATTGTCGTAAGATGAACACGAGAATGAGGCGTCTTCGAAAGGTCTGTCCCAACTTTCAGGCCATACAAACATGCTGTCGGAAGGCATACGGTAATAGCCTCGGGTCATCAGGCCTGAAACGCTTTCAGTGACGATAAACGGCATGCCCGGGAAATTGGTCGGAACATCCTTAAACCAATCGTTATGATAATTGAAGCCGATAATATCGAGAGCATTGGAGCGGAACAAGTGGTTGCCCGTGGCCGGCTCATTGCAGCCCGACGTGATGGGTCGTTCGGTGTCAAGTTCTCTTACCATGCCGGTCAGTTTTTTCGTGAGCAGCGAGTTGACCGACATTGATGCATCTTCATTGGCAAGCATCTCTTTGCTATGTCCGAAATTCAATATCAGGTTGGCCTGTTCGAGCGAGAGGGTGTCGGCATCGGCGTGGCTCCACTGTTCGAGCACTTCGTTGCCTATGCTCCACATAAATACCGATGGATGGTTGCGGTCGCGGCGTATGAGGTCGGCAAGGTCTCGTTCATGCCATTCGTCGAAATATCGGGCGTAATCGTGCGCGGTTTTCTTCTTGCGCCACATGTCGAATGCCTCGTCCATTACCAACAATCCCATCGAATCGCAAAGTTCGAGAAGTTCGGGTGCCGGAGGATTGTGAGAACACCTGATGGCATTGACGCCCATCTCCTTCATTATTTCAAGCTGACGCTCGATGGCACGGCGGTTGACTACCGAGCCCAAAGCGCCGGCATCGTGATGCAGGCATACTCCATGAATCTTCATCTTTTGGCCATTGATCGAAAATCCGTTTTTGGCGTCGAACACTAAAGTTCTGAATCCGGTCTTTGTCTCATACACGCCTATTGTCTTGCCGTCGGCTATGAGCTGCGTCTCCATGCGGTACAGATTCGGCGTTTCCGGACTCCACAACATAGGCGAGGGGATTGTCAGATTCTGTTCGCATGATACGGTGCTGTCGCTTTCTATCGTTATTGCCGACGAAGTCTTGCCTACTTCTTTGCCGTCGGGCGCGAACAGGCGGCTCTCGACCGTTATTTCACGAGGCTTGTCGGTGCTGTTTTTGACGTCGGTATTCATGCAAACCATTCCGTTTCCGGTGGCATTGACATCGGTAATGATATGTTGCCCCCACAGCGGAACGAATACCCCGTCGGTGTGTCGGAGCCATACGTTGCGGTATATGCCGCAGCCTGAATACCAACGCGAATTTGGTTGCTCGGCATTATCAACCTTGACTGCTATGACGTTTTTACCCTCCTTATTGAGATGGTCGGTTATGTCATAGCTGAAAGAAGCGTATCCGTAAGGTCTTGTGCCGAGAAACGTTCCGTTGACGTATACCGATGCGTTCATGTATGCTCCATCGAAATCAATGAATATGCGGTCATCTGCTTTTAAGTCGTCGGGGGTGTCGAATGTTTTTCGGTACCATCCTATTCCACCCGGGAGGGCACCGCCGCCCGTGCCCGAAGGATTGTCTTGGCTAAACTCGCCTTCGATGGCCCAATCATGCGGCAGGGTGAGTTTTCTCCACTCCGAATCGTCAGTTGACGAAGCTGAATAATCGGTAGTGTCCGAAGCTTGGACAAGCAAGAATGACCAGTCGTCGTTAAATGAAGACTTGTCGTTTATCAGCTGGCCTGTCTTTGAAGAACAAGCTCCGACAACCAGCGCGACGAATAGTAAAAGAATTGATCTGCTCATGGTGTGATTAAAGTTTTACGTTGATTAAATTTCCGTTATATTTTACATTGGTGCCTTTTGCATCATATGGATTGCCTACCGGATGCTCCGGAGTGATCAGCACGATGTTGAATTGGCGTACCTGTTTCATACCGTTGAAACTACCCTTGCGGTCGCCTATCGTTAGCGTGTGGGTTGAATCGTCGTACTTCATGGGTATGTCGGCATACTCTCCTTTCTCGTAATTGTAGTTTATGCCCTCATCCTCATAGAGATTGAACTCCCCATTGCGCCCGGCGTATACGGCTATTGTCACAGGCTCGTCGGATGGTTGTGAAGCATATTGTATTTCATCGCCTATGGGTACTATCGAACCGCCACTAACGAAAAGCGGCATTTTCTCGTATGGGGCCTCGACATTCTTCGTCTGACCGCCGGCGATTGCCGCGCCGGTATGGAAATCGTACCAGATATTATCCTTGGGGAAATAAACATTGCGGGTGCGCGCGCCATACTCGTAAACGGGAGCCACGAGAAACGCGGAGCCAAACATATATTGGTCTTTGAGGTTGCGGGTGTCGAGATCATCCGTAAAATCCATCACCATCGGGCGCATGATGGTATAGTCGTCGAAATATGTCCGGCCGGCGAGTGAGTAGATATACGGCATCAGGCGATAACGCAGCTTGGTATAGTCTACTATTGACTTATAGGCGGGATGGCTGTCGGGAGCGATATTGTACACTTCGCGGAATGGCCATTGACCATGCGCGCGGAACAAGGGCGCGAAAGCTCCGAACTGATACCAACGGGTGTTCAGCTCGCGCCATTCTTTCAAATCATCATTCTCGATGCCTGTTTCATTGAATTGCTTTTGGGCGTTGACGTATCGGTCTTCCACGCAGAAGCCGCCTATGTCCATGGTCCAGTAGGGGATTCCGCTTACCGCGAAATTCAGTCCGGCTGCAATCTGTGCTTCCATGTCCTCCCAACGTGTTGCAATGTCGCCGCTCCATGTGGCTGTCGAGTAACGTTGCAGGCCGGAGAAGCCGGAGCGGGTGAGAAGAAACACGCGCTTGTCAGGCTCAACGCCGCGCTGACCGTCGTATATGGCCTCTGCATTCATAAGTGCGTAGGCATTGAAATATTTTGTCGACGGGCCGAGCGCCGTAGGCGTGGTAAGATCTTTACGATACTGAATGTCGGTGCAGTCGCGTATGTTCGGTTCGCTGGCATCCATCCACCAAGCGTCGATGCCGAGCGGCATATAATGGTCGTTCATCTGACTCCAGAATAGTTTGCGCGCGTCGGGGTGATAGGCATCGTAGAACGAGCCGAGATAACCGGGGCCGACCCAATCCTTGATGCTGTCGCGGATGGCTCCCTGATACATCCATCCGTTGCGGTCGAATTCCTTGAAATGCTCGGTAGTGGCATAGAATTTGGGCCATACCGACACCATAACGTGTGCGTTCATGTCGTGGATGGAGTCGACCATCTGTTTCGGCTGCGGAAAGCGCGCGGAGTCGAATTCATGGCTGCCCCAAGAGTCCTGAGGCCAGTGCAGCCAGTCGATGACAATGTTGTCGATGGGGATGTTGCGCTTGCGGAACTCGGCCACGGTTGACAGAACTTCATCCTGCGTGTTGTATTTCTCGCGGCTCTGCCAATAGCCCATTGCCCATTTCGGCATTATGGGCGATTTTCCGGTAAGCGCGCGATACCCCGAAATCACATCGTCCATGTCGTCGCCGTATATGAAATAATAGTCGATCATATCCTGCATCTCGCCCCACCACGACATCTGTTTTTTAGTGGAGGGATCGGCGGGAGCGTACGCGCGCAATCCGCAATAGGCTACGGCGCCGTTGGGCTCCCACTCTACTTTTACGGGTGTCTTTTCGCCTTTCTTTAGGTTGACCGAGAATTTGTAGCTGTTTGGATTCCACGCCGTGCGCCACCGCGTGTCGACTACCTTTTCATTGCCTATGTAGATTGTCTGATAGCCCGAATAGTAATGGATGAATTCGAACTCGCCTGACTCCTTCGGCTCTATTTCGCCCTCGAATGTGACATGCGAATTCCAGAAGTTGAAATCCCTCGGTGCATTCACCACATGGTTGAGGTCGCCGCGAATGAGATGTTCGAAATACAGCACGGGCTCCTCCCTTACCAAGGTGGTGCCGTCGGCGGCAACGTATGTGCCGGTCAGCGCGCCCGGCTTGCCATTCTTGTCATAGAGCTTGAACAGCTCTCCGAGTTGCTTGTAATCGTCGGGACGCCCCCAGCGACATAGTGAATAGCTATCCCAAAGTATGCCGTAGTTGTCGGTCGAGACCACGAATGGCACTGACACTTTCGTGTTGTATTGAAACAGTTCCTCGTTCTTACCCTTGTAGTTGAATTCATTGGCTTGATGCTGGCCAAGTCCGTATATGCCCTCGTTGTCGTCGATTGACTCGAAGGTCTGCTGCACGGTGTAGCCTTTCGTGCCCTCCACCGTAATCGGGCTGAACTTGCGGCCTTGTCGGCGTTCCTGAAGAATCTTTTTCCCTCGATTGTCGAAGAATGTCACCCCCCCGGTTTTTCCCGACACCACCGCTTTGACTTCGGCCGTAGTCACGTGGACATTTCCTGCCTTTTCGGAAACGGAGTATTTCGGGTTGCCGGCAATCGGAATGACTATCAGGCTTGAGTCGGCGGGAAAGTCGGCATCGGGCGTGGCTGACACTCGAATAATCTTATCGTTAATTACTTTGAGACGTACATTGCCGTCGGCTGTACGGACTATTACGCCGTCGTCGACGGTAGTATAGTCGGTTGCCGAAAGCCCCGGTGCAAGGGCCATCGACAGCAACGTTGCCATTGAGATGCATCCTGATTTCATTGGTCGATTTTCGGTTAGATGTCCGTGTCGTCAAAAGCCTGCCATTCGCGCGGGCGGCCTACGACAATGCAAATTTAACAATGAAATCCAAATAATTAGCGATGAAATCTAAATAAATTGTTCTTAAGTACGAAATGTTATCTCCTTTGCAATGTAATGTGGCTCAGATATGCAGTTTTATGCCACCCATGGCTGTGAATCCGGGCATCTCGTAACCTCTGTTTATGGTATATTGGGCATCGGTTATGTTTTCGAGACGGGTGAATACCGAAACGTACGTACATATCTCATAAGTGACCTTCAGATTCAGCAGGGCATAGTTCTGATGGTCAATGCCATCGGCCACGTACAAGCCACCTACGCCTTTTATGTCGGCACCTATGTTTAGGAATCGCCACGGTTTCCATTCCGCGCCGAGAAAATACTGGTTTTTGGGCGCTCCGACGAGGTTGTTGAGCGACGTATGCAGATAGCTGTACGTTGCGTTAAGCCATAGGTTGTCGGTGGGGTGGCTGTGTGCCGATATTTCGATGCCTTTGTTTATGAACCGTCCGGTGTTTTGATTCTTTTGGTCTACGGTCTGAATCATATTGTTGCCCTTGCTGTAATATGCGGTTATGTCGGCTCCGAAATATCGCGAAAACGACTTTCCTACCGAAACCTCATAATTCATCATCTTTTCGGGCTGCAAATCTGGATTGGCCATTCGGTAGAGGTATAGTTCGCGGAACGACGGATTGCGATAACCCATTGCAAGATTGCCTTTAAACGTAAGTCCGAGGCCCGGATTCAGCGAGAAACCGAACTGAGGCACCCATTGAGTGTCGAATTTGTCGCTGTTGGCCATTCGCAACCCTCCGTTGAGGTTCACCAAGTTGTTCAGAAACATCTGCGATAAGGTGACGTAAGGCGAGTATTCCACTATGCTTTTGCGATCTATCGTACTCATTGAGCCTTCTGTATGGTGGTTGCCGCCCGATGTCGGTATTTCGCCCGAATAGCTGTCGAAATCAAATCCGACGGTAGCCGAGGCGTTTTCCCAAGGATTGAAGTTTTGATAGAGTATTACCCCGAAACGGTCGTCCTTGCTGTGAAAATGGCGCGGGTCGTCGATGAAATGATTGCCGTAGTTGTAATACACCCTTGCAGTGCCCGATGTGGAGCCGTAAGTGTTTGAAACGGTGGCTGCCGCTTCGCCGCGGGTTATGTCTTGTCGGTAGATGTCGGTCGATTCGGGATTGGAGAGCGTAGGATAAATGGGGTCGTTGCCTCGAAAGTTCATCAGCGTGTAGTCGAGATATCCGTGCCACTTCGACGAAAAGTCGTAGCCCACCTTCGCGTAACCGTCGGCCTGCTTGAAGTCGAAGTTGTCGACAGTGCCGTCGGTGCGGTTGTACGATAGCGACACGAGCGATGAAAATCGGCCCTTTTGCACCATGTTGGTGGCCGACGATAGCCAAGTGTTGTATGAGCCGTATTGCGACTGCAAAGTGGTGTGTACTCCGTCGGCTTTCGCTCCTTTTGTTATCACGTTTATGGTGCCGGCCATGGCGTTAGAGCCGTAGAGCACCGAGCCGGGGCCGCGCAGAACTTCTATGCGTTCCACATATTCCTTGTCGTAGAAGTCGGCTATGTGGTGCGAATATATTCCGGCAAACTGTGGTTGCCCGTCGACCATCATGAGCACCGCGCTTGCCTTGTCGCCTCCGATGCCGCGCAACTTTATGTGTCCCGATCCGCCGTTGCTCACGCCGAATCCGAATATGCTGCGTTGCGAAACGAACAGGCTGGGCACCATTCCCGATATGGCCGACAGCACTTGGGTTTGCCCCGTGGCTTCCAATTGGCGGCCGTTGATTACCGATACGGTATACGGCAGCAGCTTCTGCGGCACTTTTTCGTTTGTGCCGGTAACCACTATTTCGTTTAGCATTTTTACGGTGTCGACCTTTTCGGCTCCCGATGAATGGGGAGCCGAAAGGAGGAGACCCGAGAATATTGCCACTGTTGTCGCGATATGCTTCATTGTATGGTTATTTTTTATTTCGTCTTATTCTGACCGTCTAAGATTATTAAGTTATCGTTTGAGCCTGATCCAGCTTCGGCGGCCTTTATGGGGCCTTTTATCGTAATTTTTTTTACGCCCTTTGGCGCGTCGTTGTTCTCGTTTTTCGATTTTAATTTGACTATTTCGTAGTTCTTGGTTCCGAGTCCGATCTGTTCGGCATAGTCCACTATGTGCGTGCCGTGACGGCTGTTGATGCGTTCTACGAGCGCCTGGTTGTTGTCGCCTTCGGTGGGCGTGTGATTGAACACGAGGTCGAGGCAAGCCTTGTCGAGTGCAACGGGGTCGAGCGACGCGAGTATTCCCATGTCCTTCATTTCGGGAGCGTGGGGATGTCCGTCGCAATCGCAGTCAACCGAAAGGTTGTTCATCACGTTTATGTAAACAATCCCTTTCTTGTCCTTGAAATATTCGTGTACCGATTGAGCGGCGCCTGCCATCGCTTCGAGAAATCCGTCTTGTCCGTTTTTCGGCGTCTTGAAGGCATTGCGTGCGTCGGAGTACAGGCCGGCAGTGTGTATGAGCGCTTTTCCGTCGGCCGATGCCACCCCTATGCTCTGATTTTTGAGAACGCCTCCAAAGCCGCCCATGGCGTGACCTTTGAAGTGGGCCAGGTTTACCATGAAATCGTAATCGGCCAGGTGGCTACCCACCAGGTTGTCGGCAAAATAAGTGGTGTCCTGCATGGGGAGCTTCATACTGCCTTCTTCGTCCATGATGTCGACGGTGGCTATCTCGCCGTAACCGCGCTGCTCTATTGCGCGACGATGGTCGGCCGTGTTCGAGCGGTTGCCTCCGTAGGCGGTATTGCATTCCACGATGGTTCCCTTTACGTTCTTTACGAGTTTGCCTATCAGTTCCGGGCGCAGATGGTTGCTCTGTTCCGACTCGCCGGTGCTGATTTTTACGGCTACTTTACCTTTTGGCTTAACGCCGAGGGCCTTGAATATCGACACAAGCGATTCGGGGGTTATTTCGGTGGTGTAGTATACCTTTGCCGGTTTTGCGTTGTTCTGAGCCATGGCAGTCGTCATGGTCAGGCACATGATTAAAATTGTTGCGATTTTCTTTAACATGGTTTATCTGATTTGAGTTTGTTCGTGTTACTATGTGAAAATGTCGGTTGATAATTATTTCAATGATGCAAAATTAATTAGAATTTTGTAAAATGCACTACCTGAATCGCTGAAGTGATTACCATCTTTGACTGTGTGACGGAAAAAATGAAATTCGAGGATATAATTAATATAATTATCGGTATGTCATAAAAAAACTACGCCGCAAACAGACACTGCGGCGTAGCTTTTTATCTTTAGCGGCTGTGATGGGCCCTGAGGCCGTCACAGTTTGATGAAGTGTTTATTTCAACATATCCTTAACGGCATCGTTGGGTACCATTTGCTCCTGGAATGTGTAAGCACCTGTCTTGGGCGACTTAACCACGCGTATTATTTTGCTATACGTACGGCCTTCACCTTTCTGAAGTGATGCGACGGTTTTCTTTGCCATATTTCAGATTTTTATTTAATTTCTTTGTGTACAGTTACTTTTTTGAGAATCGGATTGTATTTCTTCAACTCAAGACGTTCGGTAGTGTTCTTGCGATTTTTGGTAGTAATATAACGCGAGGTACCGGGCATACCGCTTGCCTTATGTTCGGTGCATTCGAGAATCACCTGCACGCGATTTCCTTTTGCTTTCTTTGCCATCTTATTATTAGTCTATGTATTTAATTTCAGTTAAATAACCCTCTTTGGCAGCGTCCTTGATGGCGGCATCCAAGCCTTTCTTGTTGATGGTGCGCAAACCTGCAGCTGAGATTGTGAGTGAAATCCAAGTATCCTGTTCTACCCAGAAGAATTTCTTAGAGAATAGATTCACGTTGAATCTGCGTTTTGTGCGACGTTTCGAGTGAGAAACATTGTTACCCACCATCGCTTTCTTGCCTGTAATTTGACAAATCTTTGACATGGCTGTTTGTTATTTAGCTCTATTTATTGTTAATGATTTAACCTGGTGCCTTATGGCCGCCATCTCAGTCTCATATCACAGCTAACTGCATCATTTTAGCCGCTTTACAGGATGAGCCATAAAACAGAGTGCAAAGTAAGCAATTTTTTCTCAATCTACCAAAAAAAATTCCTTTCTTGTGCCGCTTTTTCGATTTTTGCGCGGTTTTTGCCGTTTGCTCCATGTGCGTCGTCACGCCGGCGCGTCGTTGGCGGCTTGCAGCTCCCGTACGGCTTTTACGGCCATGATCAGTCCGGTGGTCGACGCGCGGTCTATCACTCTTTGGCGGTCGCCCGGGAAATGATACGTGTGGCTTATGGTGAATTTCGGCGTCGATACGGCTATGCACACCGTGCCAACCGGTTTTTCGGCCGAACCTCCACCCGGGCCGGCGATGCCGCTCGTGGCGATGCCTATGTCGGCGCGACACGCATTGCACGCGCCCTTCGACATCTGTTCGACCACGGGAATGCTTACGGCCCCGAATCGGGCCAACGTGTCGTTGTCTACGTCCAGCAAAGCGTGCTTCACCTCGTTGCTGTAAGCCACCACGCCCCCTTTCATGGCGACGGAGCTGCCCGGAACCGATGTTATCATATGTGCTATGTTGCCGCCGGTGCAGCTCTCGGCCGTGGCCAGCGAAAGCCCGTGCTCGGCAAGTGCGTTGAGCAATATCTCGGCAGGCGTGAGGTCGCCGTCGGCCAGAAAATGCTCTCCCGTAAGTTCGCGCAATTTGGCATATTGGCGATCCATCTCCATCTCTAACATATCCTTGTCGCGATGCTGACCGTCGAGGCGAAGCCTTATCAGGCCCGGCTTGGGCAGATAGGCCAGATGCAGATATGGGGGCAGGGCGTTTTCCCATTCATCGAGCTTAGTGGCAAGCAGCGATTCGCTTATGTCGCACACCATCATGGTGCGGTGCGATATGTTCACATCGGTCTTAAACCGTCGGCACAGCATCGGGAACACCTCCGACGTAAACATCTCGCGGGTCTCGAACGGCACTCCCGGCATGGCCACGAGCACTTTTGAGCCTTTTTCGAACCACATTATCGGTGCCGTGCCCACGCGATTTTGTATCACCTTGCAGCTCGTGGGCACTATGGCTTGCGCCGCTGTGAGGTCGTTGAGCTTCAGCCCGCGTTTTTCCATCACTTCCATTACGTTGGCAAGCACTTCGGGGCTCTCCTTCATCTCGCCGCCAAAAATTTCGCACATCACCTGTTTGGTGATGTCGTCCTTCGTGGGGCCGAGACCACCGGTGGTCAGCACCACGTCGCTTGTCTCAAACGCCCTTGCTATGGCGCTCTTTATGGCTTGTGGCGAGTCGGCCACCACTTGCACGTCGTTTACTTTCCAACCGGCGGGAGCCATATGGCGCGCAATGTCGCCGCTGTTGGTGTCGATTACCTGTCCGATGAGTAGTTCATCGCCAATGGCTATTATCGAAACGTTCATAAGATTACTTGAGTTATACGGTTACTCGGGCAAACGGAGTCTGGTCGTATGAGCAGAACTGTTTGTCGAGATATTTGAAATATCCGGCTATGGCCACCATGGCGGCATTGTCGGTGGTAAACGACCGTTCGGGGATGAACGCCGTCAGGTGTCGGCGCTTGCAGTAGTAGGCTATGGCGGCTCTCACGCCTGAGTTGGCCGACACGCCTCCTCCTATGGCCACCGTGGTCACTCCGGTGGCTTTGACGGCCTTGTCGAGCTTGTCGAGCAATATCTCTATTATGGTGCGTTGCAGCGAGGCGGCAAGGTCAGCCTTGTTTTTTTCGATGAATGCCGCGTCGGTTTTCACGGCATCTCTGAGCGTGTAGAGAAACGATGTCTTCAATCCGCTGAAGCTGTAATCAAATCCGCTGATGCGCGGTTTGGCAAACCGGAACTTCGTGGCGTCGCCTTCGGCCGCGAGACGGTCGATGAACGGGCCGCCGGGGTAGGGCAGACCCATCACCTTGGCGCACTTGTCGAACGCTTCGCCGGCCGCGTCGTCGATGGTGCGGCCTATTATCTCCATGTCGTTGTAGTTGCGCACCAATATGAGCTGGCTGTTGCCTCCCGATATCAGCAGGCAAAGATAGGGATATTCGGGCACCACGTCGTCAGGTGTCTTTTTGATGAAATGCGACAGCACATGTCCGTGCAGATGGTTCACGTCGACTATCGGACACCGCAGCCCCAACGACATCCCTTTGGCAAACGACGTGCCCACCAACAGCGATCCCAACAGTCCGGGGCCGCGAGTGAAGGCTATGGCCGAAAGCTCGTGCTTGTCGACGCCGGCGCGTTGCAGTGCGGTGGCCACCACCGGCACTATGTTTTGTTGATGTGCGCGCGAGGCGAGTTCGGGCACTACGCCGCCATACTCCTCGTGCACGCTCTGACCGGCTATTACGTTCGATAGCAATAAGCCGTCTCTAATCACGGCTGCCGACGTGTCGTCGCATGATGATTCTATTCCTAATATCGTTATGCTCATTATCTGTCTGTTGTGTTGAGTATGATGCTGTTTGTTGATGCAAAGTTACACAGAATTCGTTTCCGTTGTCGAAAAAACTTTTAGAAACTGTTTCTTAAAATCGATGCTCATTCGAGTCATTGATGACATTTCATTGTTAAAAAAGCGTAAAATGAAATCAATTGTCATGATAATCATCGCATTTTTGTTAAAAATGAAGTCATTTATTTATTTATTTGGCCAAATGATTAACTATCATTTATTTTGCAGCTGTAAATCTTTTAAACTCAAATACATTATGAAATTTCTTATTGCGCTGACGCTAATCCTCACGTCGTTCACCTACGGAGCTTCAAAAGGCATATGCATCGAAGTGCCCATAGCTTTGAAAGATACTAATGCGAAACTCGACACGAACAAATATAGCTATTATTTAGAGCTATGCAACC
>JAGATN010000033.1 GCA_017621225.1 Muribaculaceae bacterium
TATTTGTCGAAGGAATTGAGAGGATTTGTCAAGTAGATTTTTGATATTTATGAATGAGTTATGGGGTTCCATAATGACTGAATAAATATCAACAAGATGCTGACAAAGACCTCAATGACAAGACAAAATAAATTTTTAAACAGTTTCTAAGCGTCACTCAGCGTCGTTCCACGAGCATTCCACATATTCAAACTTGCCTTTCGAGGCTACTTTGAAGCGTATGGTTTCGTCATGGGCTGTTCCGTCGTAAGCCACGAACTTGAGCACGTAGTAAACTTGTGCTCCACCTTCGGTGGGTTCCTGATCGGGGAAGAGCAGCGAGAGCGTGCCGGGCATCACTTCGGTTTCGAAACGTTTCTTCACGAGAGCCGTTATCTGCTCGTCGTCGAGGCCATCGTAACCGGTGTAGCCTGCGGGCGCATTGTTCTTGGCCGTTGAGGCGCGAACGTCAACGTTGCCGTAGTAAGCAGAAGTGCCGCCGTAGTATTCGGCATTGCTCTTGCTGTGAATGAATCCGGCTCCGTCGGGCACATTGTCGCGAACCCATTCCACCGATTTCATGAATATGGAGTAGGTGGGCTCTACGTTACGTCCTGCCGGCATGTTGATGGTGACGGTGGGCTCGAGCTTCCATTGGCCTCCTACGCGAACGAATTGTGCCGACTGTTCGGTTATGCCATTGTTCAAGGTCCATGCCGATCCGTCGTATATGTACTGATCGCATACGTAAGCCTTCGAACCGTTGTCGCGGTACACTACGAATCGCACATCCTCATTCTGTGCATACGGGAGATTCTGCTTCAGGTAAATGGGCAGATATGCAGCTGCGTTTGCCGTCGAAAGGGCACCGTTGGCTCCCATTTCGGCGTAATCGGCAGCGCTGAGAATCATGATGTTTGAAGGTGCGGCGGCCCAAGCCGTTCCGTTAAACGTGTATATTACGTTTACGTTCTTGGTCGACAGCGTTATGTCGGCGGCGCGGCTCGAAGCCAATGTCGAAGCCGATGCATTCGATGCAGCCACGTTGGTAACCACTATGTTGAGGTAGCGCGATCCGGAATAGGTTACGAGCCAACCCTTCACGGTTACGTTTGCACCGTCGGTCAGTTTTGCCTTCACGTCGTCGGTGGCGTTGTATATGCTGCCCACGGCATTTTCGGCGCCGTCAACGCGCAAATTTATGTTGTTGCCCGATACGGCTATCTTGCCGGTCAGTTCCACGTATTTTGCATTCGACATTCCATTGGCAAGTATGTCGGCCAGGAGTGCGTCGAGTGCCGCTCCGTCGAGCTTGGCGGGCGCGGGATATTCAACGTCCTGATGTCCTACTATCTTGCCTTCGTTAGGCGTGAGCTGAATGTAGTTGTACTTGCCGTAGGTTGAAGCCGTGGCGTTGAGAACCACCTGATCGCCTATTTTGTACTCTGACGGATTGAAGCTCGATGAGTAGACGATTAACGATCCGCCTTTGTCGGTTATGACATAGCCGCGCGTGCAGATTCCGGTCACTACTCCGTTCACGTCGTAAGTGTCGCCGAGCACTACCGAGCCGAGCACGTCGGACATTACGAATTCCGACACCGGGGGTTCGTCGCCGCCGCCAAACGTGGGCTCCTGATCGCTGATTTCATAGTTTACCACTATGCTTGTTCCGGTTTCGGCATCGGGATATGCCTTGCGGAGAAGCGAAGGGATGAAGCGCGAAGGCACTTTTGACGGGGCAAAGCAGTCGACATATTTGTCGGCGCTATCCCATATTGCCTGAAAGTCCTCGTCGCTTACTATGTAAGTGTCGAGCCCTGAGTATGCGGCCACTTCGTCGGGCAGTGCTTCGGCCATGTTGTAAGTGAGCTTGACGGCCGATCCGTCGCTGAGCGTGAAGTACGGGAAATATTGCGAAGCGAGGAATGCCGGCACGTACTTGCCCGGATTTATCTGTTCGGTGAAGCAGTGCGTCTTTTTGAGGTTGAGCAACGCGCTGAGATCCTCGTCGCCTGCCAACGCTTTATTGGCGGCAAGATTGGCTATCGTGTCGTAGTTTGCCGCTGTGAGCGTGTATTGAATGTTCTGCACGTCGGTGATGTCGGGTTCCTTGAAACCGTCGAGATATTCATCGTTCCATGAATTTTCGTCGCAGGCCGTAAGCGAAAATATCGTAGCGCCAATGACAACACCTTTTAATATGTATGATTTCATATGATGTTTTTACACAGTTGAGGGTTAGAAATTGATTTTCAAACGCATGGCATAGGTACGGCCGAAGGAGTAGAATATCCTGTAAGCGTTTTCCCAAGTGCCGCGAGTGGAGTTTGACGTGTATGCGTCCATTATGTAGTTGTAGTTAAACAGATTGTACACGTTTCCGTAGAGCGTGGCGTTGAGATTTCCGATTTTGAACCTGTAGCTTGCGTTGAGGTCGAATTGCTGTCCCCAGGGTATTTCCCACGGGTCGGCCACGTTGATGGTGCCACCGGTAAACTGCGAGTCGGAGATGGTGAAGTCGCTGTAATTACGTGCGCTCATAGTCCAGTCGATGCCGCATCTTACGCCCTTGAATGGTAAGAACGTAGCCGAAAGCGCGCCGGTGGTTTGAGCCGATCCGCCTACCTTTACGCCCTTTTGGTTGAGCACCGATTTGAGGTGGTTGTCGGCCATTATGCCTGATGCGAGGTCGCCTCTGAGGTTTGCAAGCGGCTGCCCGAGCTGATTGTAGAAGTAGCCGGTGGCATCGCTATCCCAAGTCCAGTCGCCCCATGACAGCATACCTTCTATGTTGATCCATTTGGCGGGAATCCAGGTGAAGTTCATTTCCAGACCCATGTGGCGGGCGTCGACGCCTTGCATGTTGAAATAGTAGCGGTCGCCTGCGTGCGCGCCGGTGGTTATTTCGCCGCCGCGCGTCGAAGTGCGGTCCATCCATCGGGTGTAGTATCCGTTTACGAGAACCGAGAATGACGGGCTGCTGTATCCGTAACCCACTTCATACGACATTACCTTTTCGTTTACGGCGTTGGGGTTGGTGGCGTTTGAGTTGGTGGCGTTCAGGAACGCGCCGCGCGAGAAGAACGGTGCGCGCGAGATGTATCCGAGGTTGGCGTATACGTTGTTTCGGCTGTCGAGGTTGTAGTTTGCTCCGCCTTTGATTGTTCCGCCCAAGAAGTTGACGGTTTCGGAGCGTTCATGCTGCTTGTCGTAGTAATACAGGTCGCGACGCCAGTATGAAGTGTTGTTGAGCGCGCCCGATACCAAGAGATTGAGCTTCTTGTTGAGCATGGTGTATTCGGCCTGTCCGTAGATGCCTTCCTGTGCGGTGTAGCCTTTGTAGTTGCGATATACTATGTCGCCTACGCCGAGCTTTTCATATACCCATTCGGGGTTGGCTGCATTGGCGTTGTTGGCCAGATTCATTTTTGCACGATATTGGTCGTCGACGAAGTATGCGCCATCGTAAAGGTCTACGATCTTGTTGTTGTGGTTGCCGATGTAATATCGCATGTCGATACCGCCGGTGAGATTGAGGCGGTTTGAGTTGGCTTGGTCAATCTGTTTCTTGTAGCTCGAAACGAGGCCGTACCATTGGTGCGAGTTGTTCGACTCCGACATGATGAGTTCCGAGCCGGTGGTGCTTTCGGCGTTTATGGCCTGTATCTTGGCATAGTCGAAAGTGCCGTCGGCGCGGCGGAACTTGGTGTTAAGCACGCCGTTCGAAGCACCATACCAGTCGCTGTATGAATATCCGTTTCGGCCGGAACCCTGTCCGGAGTATCCGCCACCCGAGGCCAGCGAAACGTATATGGCCGATGATAACGACGAAGTGCGGTCGATCTGCCATATGTGGTTGAGCGATATCTGAGGCTTGTGATAGAAGTTTTTGTTTGAGCTGCGTACTTGACCGTCCTTGTCGTATCCGAAGGTGGGATTGAACAGATACATGCTGCGTCCGTTCATGTAGTCCTTTACGCCTTGCCATCCTTCGACGCTCAAGCCGTCCTGCGAACTGCGCTTGTAGTGCGTTTGCGGCGATCCGAATCCGGTCAAAGATATCTGGTGCGATTCGTTGATGCGCTTCGACACGTTGACAAACCACGTGTAGCTGTTGAACGGAGTGCCCTGGATGTATCCGTCGCCCCATTTTCGCGAGCCGAGCAACGTCACGGCCCATCCGTTGTTCATCAGTCCGGTCGAAACTTTCATACCTATGTTGTTCATTCCGTCGTTGCCCATTCCATACCATACGTTTCCGCCTTTCTCCACGTCGATGGTGCGGGTGGTGATGTTGAGCGTGCCGCCTATCGAGGGGGTGGAGACGATTGTGGCTCCGAGGCCGCGCTGCGTTTGCATGCTTGACGTAACGTCGCTGAGTCCGGCCCAGTTGCTCCAATACACGCCGCCCCATTCCATGTCGTTTACGGGGATACCGTTTATCATCACGGCGGTGTTTTCGCTCTTGAAGCCGCGCATGTTGATTTTTGCGTCGCCATAACCGCCGCCGTCCTTGGTGGCCCATACGCCCGGAGTGCTCTTGAGTACTTCGGGCAATTCCTGGTTGCCGAGCTTAAACTCTATGGCCTGGCTCGAAATGGTCGATAGCGCAACCGGGGTTACGCGCGTTTTTGCTGCCGATTGAGTCACCACTACGTCTTCGAGCATCTGGGCGTCGACTTCGAGCTTTATCGTGCCCATGTTCGGTTCGCCTTTGAGCGTTACAGGCTTGTAGCCTACGTAGGTGATGTGAATGCTTTTCCCTTTGGGAATGCTGAGTGAGAATGCGCCGTCAATGTCGGTTGGAGCGGCGATGCTTGTACCCGGTACGGCAACTGTGGCTCCGATGAGCGGTTCGCCGTTTTCATCTACGACGATGCCTCTGCACTTTATGTCGTCAGGGGCCGCCATTGCAGAGATGCACATTAGCCAGATGGCACCGGCTAACAGAAGTAGTCTCTTCATAATGAATTTGGTTTGATTATTGAATATTATTGAATTTGGTTTGTTTCGGCAAAATATAGTAATGGATGTTGAGACGCGGCTCAAACATTAATGGTGCAAAGATAGCAAAATAGTTGTTAATTAATGTTGTTGAGGCGATAAAAAAAACAGCGATTTTATTCGATGGCGAATGTGGCTATGAGCGGATAATGGTCGCTTGACGGAAATTTGGGCCGCGACACTTTGAGCGGCTCCAATGGGCCGCGATATAAAATGTGGTCGATGCGGAAATACAGCCGGTTGGCGTGATAGGTTATGGCCGGGCCTTTGCCTGCCTCGCGGAACGCATCGTGCATGTCGTCGCCCATTATGGTGCGCTGTGCGTAGCAGCCGGGTATGTCGTTGAAGTCGCCGCACAGTATCACCGTGCCTTTTATGCTGTCGAGCGCGTGGCGCACTATGGCCGCTTGCCCCGCGCGGGCTATGAATGCCGCCGACAGTTTGTCGAGCAGGCCCGTCTTTATTTCGTCGAGTTCGTCTCTGCGCGTTTTCCCTTTCGTGAGCTGACGGTACAGCTCTTTGTCAGAGTCGGTGAGCCCGATTGATTGCAGATGTACGTTTAGAAGCGTCACTTCGAGCGTGTCGATTGTCAGTTGGTAGGCTTTGACGTTGAATGATGAATTGTCGTCGATGTCGATCGGCAGTTTCTTGAACGGATATTTCGATAGCAGCGATTGCCCGTTCTCGCCCATCGAGCGGTACGGGTATCTTTTGCATATCGAGTCTACCTGGCTTTTGGTGATTGATGCGCCGGCACTGATGTCCGCGCATTCCTGCAAAGCCACGATGTCGGGGTCGGCTTTAAGTATGTAATTCAGCGTCCTGTTATAGCCGAAGTCGGTTGCCGGCGTTCGGTATTCGTTCAGGTTCAGAACGTTGTATGTCATTAGACTGAACGTCGGGGCGTCGGCGTCGGCCGACTTGTTGTCCGATAGCCTTATCGGGCAGTATGTGGCAATCGATGGCCAGCAAATGGCCAGTGTGGCTACGTTGACCAACGCCATTCGCTTGAACCATAATATGTTTATTGCTAATGATACGACTTGCAGTATCAGAAACGCCGGGAATGTCATGGCAATGATAGCCGGAATTTGCATTCGTGCGGTGTCGAATATGCCTCCGTATGCCGCCAATATGGTTAGCGCCGACAGCAGCACGTTGAGGGCCACGATCAGAGCTTTTGCAATGCCATATGAGGTTCGTTTCAACTGCATTCGGCTATTCCTGTTTTATGCGGCTGCTTACGTCGAACAATGTTTTGCGTTCGCCGGGGGTAAGTGACGTGTAGCCCGATTTCTTTATCTTGTCGAGTATTTCGTCGAGCGTTTTCTGGTCGGAAACCGAGCCTGCATGGGCGGTCGGGCGACTTTGTTTTGCACTCTTTTTTGCGCGTGGGGGATTGCTGCCGGCTTTCAGGCGTCGGCACAGATTCACGATCTTGTCGATTATCCTGTTGAACGGTGCCGTAATGTCGACACCGTTTCGCATGGCCAATGCAAATGCGGCTCCTGTCAGCGCTCCGCCTATGTGCGATATGTGTCCGCCTCCGTTTTGGCCGGTTATGCTCAGAAAGTCGATGGCCAAAGTGGCTATGGCAATCCATTTCAGCGATACCGGTCCGAGAAACAGCAGCGGTACCTTGTAGTCGGGCATCATTATGGCCGTTGCCACCACGATGGCTATCACTGCTGCCGACGCTCCTATCAGTCCGGCATTTATGCCTATCAGGGCCGGCAGGGTGTTGTAGGCGAGAAAGTAGACCAGTCCGCCGCCTATGCCGCCAAACAGATACAGGGCAAGCAGGCGCTTTTGGGTGTTTATCGAAAGGAATATGGCTCCGAACCAATATAGCCAAAGCATATTGAACATAATGTGCAGCACGTCGAACTGCGCAAACATGTATGTCAGGATGGTCCACGGCCTCATTGCCAAGAGTTCGGGCCTCGACGGAAGCTCGACGTATTTCAATATGGCGTGCTGCCAGTCGGGGATGTTGCCGAGATGACATATTACGGCAATGATCCTCAATGTAAGGAATACGCCTGCATTTATGAATATCAATCGGGTAAGTGTCGACCCGTATCTGAACAGCTGCAGCAGACGTTTAAAAATATTGGCCATTTATTATCCCTTTTTTCTTCCAGATGTAAATCATTATGAATCCGAATATCATTCCTCCCAGATGTGCGAAATGAGCTACTCCGTCGTTGGCCTCGCTGAGACCTATCAAAAGCTCTATCACGCCATAGCCCAGCACCATCCATTTAGCCTTGATGGGTATCGGCACGAATATGAGATAGAGCGGGCGGTTTGGAAATATCATGCCAAACGCAAGCAGGACTCCATATATGGCGCCTGATGCACCGATGGTTATCAGATTGTTGAGGAACGGCAGCTCTTGTCCCATGGCCAATGCGCTGTCGATGGCCTGACGCACTTCGTCGAAGTCGACATTCTGAAAATTGGCTATCTGCTTTACGAACAGATCCTCCCATGTCACGGCCCATACGGCTTCCTGTATCAGCGCCGCGCCCACGCCGCACGAAATGTAGTAGAAAAGAAAACGTTCGCTCCCCAACACCCTTTCGAGCGTTATGCCAAACATAAAGAGCGTGAACATGTTGAACAGGATGTGGGCAAAGTCGCGCGTGGAGTGCATGAACATGTACGTAAACAGCTGAATCGGATTGAAGTCCGGCGCCTTGAGGTAGTGCAACCCACCGAAGTCAATTATCGACTCGGCTGCCGATTGAGGCATAATCATCATTACGGCCCATACTATGGCGTTGATTATGATGATGCTTTTTGTTACCGGCGGTATGTTGCTGAATATACTTGATCTCATGTATGAACTGTATTCTTAGGTTGTTGTGATTATTCGTCCGCAAAATTAGAAAAAAAGAGTGATAGCTATCATTAAAAATAGGTTCTGTTGTTAAAAATGTGATTTTTTAATTTTTTTTTTGCGTAATATGCATTGTTTTTCAGTTTTTAGAGTTATATTTGTGCCAATAATACCACATTTCAAACATTATCATCAATAATTATGAACAAGACAGAGTTAGTAAATGCTATTGCAGAAAAGGCCAGTCTATCGAAGGTTCAAGCAAAGGCCGCGCTTGATGCTACATTAAACACTATCACCGAAGCTCTCCTTAACGACGACAAGGTTTCAATAATCGGGTTCGGAACATTCAGCGTAACTGAAAAGGCTGCTCGTACCGGTATCAATCCTCGCACTAAAGAAAAGATTGAAATAGCTGCACGCAAAACCGCTAAATTCAAACCGGGCGCAGAGTTGAATCTCTCGAAATAAACGTATATAATTTAAGAAATTGTTTAAATTTATTTGTCGAAGGAATTGAGAGGATTTGTCAAGTAGATTTTTGATATTTATGAAGGAGTTATGGGGTTCCATAATGACTGAATGAATATCAACAAGATGTTGACAAAGACCTCAATGACAAGACAAAATAAATTTTTAAACAGTTTCTAACTAATTAAATTGTTGTATGCCCCATCTGCCCGATGTGGCGATGATTGATTTGATTCGTCGTCGATACTCGGGTGGTCAATTGCGCATAGACTCAATGCCAAACTTATGCGCATTGATGCATACGGCAATTTTTTTGTCACTTTAAATTATTCGACAATGAAAAAAATAAGCATATTGGCAGCGTTGATCGCGGCGATGACGTTTGCAATCGGGTGTTCGCGATTTTCAAATCGTGGCACGGTTGACAAGCCGTTTATAGCGGCAGCCAACCAAAACAACTTCTACATAGATAAGGTGGAGCTGACCGACTCCAACACGGTGTTGCATGGCTTGATACGCTATCCTTCGGGATACTGGGTGCGCCTGTCGGGCACGAGTGTCATAGAGGCTCTCGGCGAGAGCTATCCTTTGATTTCGGCCGATGGCATAGCCCTCGACGAGCAGGTGACCATGCCCGATTCGGGAGCAGTGCGCTTCACTATGACCTATCCTGCAATTCCGGCCGAGGCGCAAAGCATCGACTTCAGCGAAAACACCGATAAGGGTTGGCGGATATGGGGCATCGACTTGACCGGCAACGCGCCCCACGACATGAATAAGGATCAAGTGCCGTCAAGTCTGCGCGACGACCGAAAGCGTCCGATGCCCGAAATGCAGATGGCTTGGGGCGACACGGCCACCGTCAATGTTCACTTGCTGGGCTATCGTCCTTCGATGGGCGACAAGATGACCTGGGTAGTAAATACCATACACGGTCAGACCGGAGCTGACGCTCCCGTTGCCATCGATGCCGAGGGCAACGCCGTGGTGCGGCTTCCGTTGTCGGTACCCGCAGAGTTCATTTGCATAACAACGAGCGACAACGTTCTGTTGAGCGGTTCGGCCATAGTTTCACCAGGCGAAAACGTGGAGCTGTATGTCGATACCCACATCAGCGGCATATATAATATGAATGGACGTGACCGAGTCGACTATTTTAATACTGACGGCTATCGCAATTCATTTGTCGACGGACGCTATCCGAACGTTGGCAACGTGCATAGCGGCATGTCATTCTATACCGGTAAGTTCGGCGACTATCATATGAACGGCGATGCCTATACGGACTATATAATAGAGCAATATGAAACGATTGCCAAATCGATGGATTCGATACCCGACATGACTCCGGCGGAGCGCGACTATGCACGAATCCAACTAAAGGGCGATCTGGCCAAAGCTGCCGTCAACGCGGCGTCGATTTTGGCGCGAAACTACTATCACGTTCACGGATGGGATGCGGTGTTGCCTTCTGACAGCATTTCCGTTGACCTGTCGGTCGAAAACATAAAGAAGATAGCCGAACGGATAGATTTCAACGATGTCAACCTGCTGCTGGCCGATGACGTAAAGTCGCTGTCGAACATCGCTCTGTGGGAAAAAGCGGGCATTGATGCCGGCATACTCAAAACCGTAGGGCTTTACAACCGTGCCTATAAAGAAGCCGATAACGCGCGCCTCGACACCGCGACCGTAGATGAGCTGCGCACCTTGTGCCGCCCTATGGCTGAGGAGATAGAGGCTCATTGTGACGCCGTTCGCGCGAAACTCGCCGCGCTCGATGCCTCGCGTCTCTCTCCTACGCCCGACGTAGCTCCCGACGGCGTTTTCGATGCCATAGTGGCTCCGCATAAAGGCAAGGTGGTGATGGTCGACCTATGGAACACCTGGTGTGGCCCGTGCCGCGCGGCTCTGGCGGCCAATGAGCCGGCCAAGAGCGGTGATTTGTCGAGCGACGACATCGTGTGGATATACATTGCCAACGAATCGTCGCCTGAAGCAACATATATGACTATGATACAGGATATAAAGGGCTTGCACTATCGTCTTACGCCCGAGCAGTGGGATGCCGTTTGCAATCGCTTCAACGTCGACGGAATACCCTATTATATACTCGTGACGCGCGACGGCAAAGCTACCGGCCGTCCTGACTTGCGCGACCACGACGCTTATCGTAAGGCCATACTCGAAGCTTTATAACCTCTTACAAAGTGCGGCATCGGGATGGAGCGCCATTCCGATGCCGCACTTTGGATTGTTGTGAAAGTCAAATTATATGTGTATTTTTGCAGTTGAAGATGCTCTCGCAAAAATGACGTTTTTTTGACTGAGGGGTCTGTTTGATCGAAGATGAACAAAAAAATTTCGGTTGTAATAAACACCTACAATGCCTCGCGCCATCTTGTCGAGGTGCTTGAATCGTTGACCCGATTTGACGAGGTGGTGGTGTGCGACATGGAGAGTACCGACGATACGGTGTCGATAGCAAAAGCCTTTGGCTGCAAGGTGGTGACCTTTCCCAAGGGTGAGCATAAGATCTGTGAGCCGGCTCGTGACTTTGCCATACACTCGGCTTCAAACGAGTGGGTGCTGGTGGTCGATGCCGACGAGGTGGTGCCCGACTCGCTGCGTATGTATCTGTATGAAACGATAGCCGACGATGCATTTTCCGATGCGATAGCAATACCGCGCAAAAATATGTTTTTGGGCAAATACGTTGCCGATACTCCCGATTATCAGCTTCGATTTTTCCGACAGGATAAGACTTATTGGCCACCGATAATCCATGCTCGTCCGCAGGTCGATGGAAACGTGTTGCAGATACCGGCATCGCGTAAGGATTTGTATCTGATTCATCTCGACGACCCCGACATGAGCAGCCGCATCGACAAGATGAACCGTTACACCGACTATGAGGTGCCCAAGCGCATCGGCAAGCGGCGATATGGCATCGGCAAGCTGTTTTTCAGGCCAATGTGGTTTTTCATACGCAGCTATTTGCTTGGCAAGGGCTATCGCGACGGCCGGACGGGAATGATAAAGGCGTACATGGCCATGATGTATCAGATTACGTTGATGTCGAAGCTCATGGAGGCTGACATACGAAAGCAGTCGGATCATTCACCTAAACCATACGACAAAGATGCCGACAACCGCTAAATTCATAAATCCGTATTCGGGCGACGCGGCCTCGTTGGCATTGCAAGTGCTTGACGAAGGCAATGCGTCGAAGGTGATTCACGCGGGGCGCAACCGATTGTGGATATTGCCGCTCGGCGGCATCGACGTGGTGGTGAAGGCCTTCAGGGCAAGCTGGATGCGTAGCTGGGTCTACGCGTTCAGGCCGTCGAAGGCACGACGGTCGTTTCAAAACGCCGCGACGTTGTTGAAGCGTGGCATAGCCACTCCCGCTCCAATAGGATATGTGGAGACTCGCGATGCGCTCCACAGGCTTGTGGCGTGCGTTTATGTATGCGAGTTTGTCGATTCGCAGCCCTTGGAGGATTATTGGAAGTCGGGCGACAAGGATTTCATTGCGGCGTTTGCGCGTTTCGTGGCTTATCTGCATGAACGGGGCGTGCGTCACGATGACCTCAACGCCACCAACGTGCGCGTTATCGCGACTCCCGCCGGCTACGAATTCAGTCTCATCGACCTGAACCGCATGCGCATATATGATGAAGGGCAGCCGGTTCCGATTGACTATTGTTTCAAAAACCTCACGAGGTTTTCGTGCCTCGACGACAGTTTCAGGCTCTTTGTGTCGGAATATCTGCGCGCGCGCAATCTTTCCGAATCGATGGCCGACAGGGCCATCGCGGCAAAACGGAGCCATGACCGAAGGGTCGACTTCAAAAAATCATTGAAAAAACGATAGAAGCATGATACCAAAGGTAGTCCATTATTGTTGGTTCGGAAACGGGAAAAAGCCCGCTGAGTTCAATCGGTATTTCGAAACGTGGCGACGCATTTTGCCCGATTATGAGTTCAAGGAGTGGAATGAGCGCAACTTCGACGTGAATTGTTGCGCGTATTCGCGCGAAGCTTATGCTACGCGCAATTATGCACACGTGTCAGACGTGTGTCGCATAAACGCCTTGTATGCCGAAGGGGGAATATATCTCGACACCGACATCGAATTGCTGAAGACGTTTGACGACTATCTGCATCATAAATCGTTTGTGGGGCTTGAATCCGATCTGATAGGAACGGGCGTGATAGGGTCGGAGGCCGGGGCAAAATGGCTTAAGGCTCTGTTGGACTATTATGACCGGACGCATTTCATAAACATATGGGGGCATACGGTGCGAACGCCCAACACCAAGATACTTACGCGGCGCGTAATGCCTTTTGTCCTCGAAGATGACAGGCCCGAAATATATCCCGTGGATGTTTTTTGCGGGATGGACATTACTACCGGCAAGCCGGCTGTGACTCCGCGCACCGTGGCGGTGCATCACTATCTCGATTCGTGGAAGCGAAAGCCAAAGACGCTGAGGCAGAAAGTTGCCGCCCTACTTCACGGCGCGCGCATCCGCTATTTCGGATGATTGCGGTGTCGTTACTCCGGAACGTCGCCGTACTTGTTAGGCGGAGTTGACGGCTGCACGAAAAAAATCAGAAGTACTATCGATCCGACAATAGGTATGAAGTTGAGCAGTATCCACCATCCGCTGCGTCCGGTGTCGTGAAGGCGGCGTATCGATACTCCCAATCCCGGTAAGAATACGGTCAATGCTACCAGTCCGGCCAGTACTCCGCCGCTGTCATATCCTAATGTGGTCAGTGGTATGTTGCATGCCACCGACAGTATGAGCGTGAACACTATCCACCACCAGAATTCGGAAAGCGAGGCGCGCCCCGTGAATACGGTGTATTTATTAAAACAGGTGCTTATCGATTGAGTGAATGTCATTTGTAAAAATGTTTTTTGCCGACTGCGTTTTGCTCGCGCCGGTTGTGTTAGAAGTCATACGGCTACAATTAAAACAAATGACGGGGTGTTATTGATTTGCGTTCAGGCGACTTATTATTGTGTTGACGTTGTGGTCCAACGAGTCGTCGGGGTTGAGATATGATATCTGTGCATCGCGCTTCATCCATGTGATCTGTTTTTTCGCGTACACACGAGTGTTTTTCGCTATTCTGGCTACGGCAGTGTCGTAATCCATTATTTCGTCGAAATAGGCAAACATTTCCTTGTAGCCCACGGTGTTGAGCGCGTTCAGGTGTCGCAGGTGGTACACGCTCCGCGCTTCGGCCTCGAGCCCTTGCTCCATCATTTTGTCGACGCGCGCGTTTATTCGGTTGAACAGGGCTTCGCGGTCGTATTGGTAGGCGAATTTAAGTATCCTGAACGGTCGGCTTTTCTTGGCGCCCGTGCGGAGCGACGAGTAGGGCACTCCTGCCTGCATCGAAATTTCGATGGCATGGACCATGCGCTTGTGATTGTTGAGGTCGACCATACCATAATACTCCGGGTCGATGTCACGTAGTGCCGTCCGGAGGCCTTCGATGCCTTGCGAAGTGTATATTTCCATTGCTTGCGCGCGTATTTCGGGCGATATGTCGGGGAGCTCGTCGATGCCGTTGACCACGGCATCTATGTACATCATAGACCCGCCGCACATTACGGCATAATCGTTGTCACGCCACAATTCGGGCAAGAGGCTCATTACGTCGGCTTCGTATCGTGCGGCGCTGTAATATTCATTCAGTTCCAGGGTTGCCACGAAGTGATGTGGTACCGCATCGAGTTGTTGAGGCGAGGGAGCTGCCGTGCCTATCGGAATGGCACGATATATTTGGCGGGAATCGGCCGACAGAATGTGACAGCCGAGTTCCCGCGCAATGTTTATCGATAAGTCTGTTTTTCCCGAGCCCGTGGGTCCGGTTATTATTATCAGTGTTTTGTCAGATGTGCACATCAAGCCAATGTGTGATTAGCGCTCGGCCACGAGTCGGGCTATCTCAACAATGGTCATGACGGCTTTTTCCATGGATGGAATGGGCACGAACTCATATCGTCCGTGGAAGTTCAGACCGCCGGCAAATATGTTGGGGCACGGCAGACCTTTGAACGAAAGTTGGGCTCCATCCGTACCGCCTCTGATAGGCACTACCTTGGGCGTTACGTCGGCGCGGCGCATGGCTTCTTCGGCAATGTCGATGATGTGCATTACCGGTTCAATCTTCTCGCGCATGTTGTAATATTGATCCTTTATTTCAATCTCGGCTACGCCGGGGAACTCTTTGTTGATTTTGCGCGTGAGATGTTCGAGCTCTTTCTTGCGGCTTTCGAAGCGGCTGCGGTCGTGGTCGCGTATTATGTATGTCAGTACGGTTTTTTCGACCGAACCCTCTATCGAGGTGAGGTGATAGAAGCCCTCGTAGCCTTCGGTGTGTTCGGGCGTTTCCCAGCGCGGCAGCATTATGATGATCTGGTTGGCGATGCGCATTGAGTTGATCATCTTGTGTTTTGCATATCCGGGGTGTACGTTGCGGCCGTTGACGGTTATTTTGGCTACGGCGGCGTTGAAGTTTTCGAATTCGAGTTCGCCTATTTCGCCACCGTCCATAGTATATGCCCAGTCGGCGTTAAAGCGTTTCACGTCGAATTTGTGCGCGCCTTGACCTATCTCCTCGTCGGGATTGAACGCAATGCGTATGTCGCCGTGCTTTATTTCGGGGTGCTTCTGCAGATAATCAACGGCGGTGATTATTTCGGCTATTCCCGCCTTGTCGTCGGCACCGAGGAGCGTATTGCCGTCGGTGACAATCAGATCCTGCCCTTTGTAGTTTTCGAGTTCGGGAAATTCTGAGGGCGATAATATGATGCCTTTTTCGGCGTTAAGCGTAATGTCGCCACCCGAATATTTCTCGACTATGCGCGGCGACACATGGCGGCCCGACATGTCGGGGCTCGTGTCGAGATGTGCTATGAATCCGACGGTGGGTATGTCGTTGCAGTCGGCGTTTCCGGGCAATGTTGCCATAAGATAGCCGTTGTCGTCGAGCGAAATGTCGGTAAGCCCCATCTTCGTCAGCTCTTTTTCGAGATGTTGCGCAAATACAATCTGACCCGGTGTCGAGGGTGTCAGATTGGTTGTATCATCGCTTTGGGTGTCGAATTTTACGTATTGTAAAAATCGGTCAACTACGTTCATACGGTTGTGTTTAAGGTAAGTAACTCTTATAAATTAGTTATGATTAAAAAAACTCAAGTAACCCTATGGGCTGACACATCCTTATTCGTCTTTTCGGCGCTTTTCACGCTGTCGCTCAGTTGTGTAGCCCGCTACACTCCTTCTCTCAATCGCGAAAATCACTCGAAAATCCTTCATAATTATGTATCAGCTAATTTATGCGAGTTACTTATAAGTTAATATTTTTGCAAATGTAGTAAAAAAAAACGTCCCGTGACAGTGCTGACTGATTAAAAATCAGCGCGCCGTCACGGATGCGTTTTTTTGTGCGAGTTGAGTTTAACCTTTGTATGACTTGTATCGCTCAACCAAGTCGTCGATCGAAATGCCGAGCATTTCCATCTCCGAAAACAGTTCGGTAAGCGTGGTGTTGTAAAATTCGTGCCGTCGGGCGGCGTTTACATTCTCTTTTGCGTCGGCAGCCAGATAGAATCCCATTCCGCGTCGGGGGTATATTATGTTCTCGGATTGCAGAAATTCGTAGGCTTTTAGCACCGTGTGCGAATTTACGGCCAGCTTTACGGCCAGTTCTCGCACTGACGGCACTTTCTGTTCCGGAATCCATTCTCCCGATATTATGCATGTGAAGGCATATTCTATTATCTGGCGATATATGGGTTTGTCGGTCTTGAAATTCATTATATCTGTCTGTTTTTTACTTTGCGATAGGTGAGATACAGCATCCCCAATCCGTAGACTAAGGATATTATTGCCGATACTATCACGAACCAATGTAGCTGCGGTAAAATCGCATCCAGAAACTCCTCACCGTTTTGCGTGTTTTCGGCCAGCCCGTCGTAAAAGCCTTTGACGGCTGCGTATATGCCGAACAAGCCGCCTATCAGGCCTTGTGCTATGGTCGATACGACGCTCCATACTATGCCCATTGTCGTGCGGTTGTAACGATATGCCGTTACGGCAAACAAACAAGTGGATATCGGCACCATGCAACCCAATACGTTGCTTATCTTGGTGAGCATATTGTCGCCGAAAATAAGGTCGGCGTTTGGGTTTAATGATGCTTTGGAGTCGATTTCGCCTAAAAAGCTGTTTAACGATTGCTTGACGTTCAATGCCATGTCGGGCGAAATGAGCGACACTATGAAGTTGAGGAGTGCCGGGATGCCGTAAAGAACCAACGGAATGGCTATGAGCGAATGGCCGATCATGAACAATACTTTTTCAGACGGCAATGCCGGAAGCATGGTCTCGACGGCCACGTCGGAGCGACGTGCAAATACTACCGGCGAAAAATAGAGCATGCATACCGAGGCCATCGACATAAGCGAGAATGAGGCGATACCCAAGAAGAACGAATATTTGATGGTCAACAGGTTGATGAGATAGATGCATATCGCCGTTACGCCGTAAATTATGAGCTGACGTTTTATCGACGGCATGTATATCCGGCCCGAAGCCCATGAGCGTCGTATTGAAAACGAATTGATGTTATCGGAAGTGTTCATCGTTCTTTATTGTTTATGGCGTTAATTATTTTATGGCATGCCGGTGAGTGCAATGCCGAATACAGAAGCTGATAATTGATGTCGGTGGAAAGGCCTTCGACGTTTTCGATTATTGAGCGGAACAGCCCGAATTCCTGTTCGCAATAGAGCGAATTGACCGGCGGAATCTGCGTGTCGACAAACGCTATGCATTCGGTTATCTCCCACGTCGGGCGCGATAACATAAGTCGGCCTTTCGAAAGCACTATTATGCTGTCGTACAGATGCTGAAGATCAGATACGGTGTGCGTCGACACGACTACCGTCTGTGTCTCGTCGATGCATCGCGACATCATGGCCTGCAACGTTTTCTTTGAGGTTATGTCAAGGCCGTTTGCCGGCTCGTCGAGCAGCAATATTGGGGTGTGCAGGGCCAATGCATAGGCGAGTTGCGCTTTTTTGCGCGTGCCTAACGACATTTTCATCAATTGCTCGTTGCCGTTCATGCCGAAGTCGATCAGGTTGCGAGTCAATGTCTCGTCGTCGAATGTGGGATAGAATGGCGCGTGTATTCTTTTGAATTCGTTGATGGTGCTTGCCGGATATTTCATGTCGTCGGTGATGAAGAATATGTCGCGCAGCACCGACGGCTCGCGCTTGCGTATCTCCTCGCCGTCGAGCGTGCATGTGCCTGTCGATGGAAACAGAAGCCCTGCCATTATGTGGAGCAATGTCGTCTTGCCGGCTCCGTTTTCGCCGAGCAGCAGGTGTATGCCGGCTCCTATCTCGGCACTTATGCCTTCGAGGGCTTGGGTGCCCGACTTGTATCGGTATGATACGTTGTTTAGGTCTATCATATGGATTGAGCTTTGATATGTTATTTTACAGGTGTTACGTTGTAGCCCGACTTGCGAAGCAGGTTCAGAAGGCCTTTGTCGCCCGGAAGATGTCCGGCTCCTACCGCTACGAGTACCGACGTGGTGGGTATGATGCCTATGAGTATCTTTTCCCAGGCAGAGTTGCGGTCGTATAGCATCTTGTCGGCGCTCTCTTTGTCTAATCCTATTTCCTTGTCGAGTATCAGCGCTTCAATCTTGTCGAGGTCGCCTGTCAGGTATGCGGTGGCGAGTTCGCGCGCCTTTTCGATTGCCAGGTCATTTAATCGCACCGACTTCATCAGGGCTTCGGCTTGTTCTGAAATGGGGTCGCCGAACAATAGGTTGAGCTGATAGTCGAACGTTTCAAAGCCTTTGGTCTTTTTGCCTTCTTTCTTTGCCAACGTTTGTATGTAGGTGTCGAGCTGCTTTTGCGGATCGAATCCCGGGAAGGCCACCGTGCTTTGAAGCATTGCCAGTGTTGTCGACAGGGCCGAGGGTTTGAGCATCTTCATCTGTTCGATGGTCATCATTCCGTTGGTGTATTTAGCAAACAGAGCGTTTATTGAATCAAGCTGCAGTTTGTTGAGCACCTTGTCGAGAGTGCTGTCGGCGGGTGCCATGTAATATTTTAATGTCAGTTGCTGCATGTCGGGCGATTGCATGTCGTCCATGTTGACTTCGCCGTATATTTCGCTGACCGACTTGATGGCTTCAGCCAGCCCCTTGATGCTGTCGATCATCGTAACCGGAGCCACGTGGTGGGTGCCGAAAATGTAAGAGTCTTGTTTCAGTCCGTTGCCCGATACTTTCCAAAGCAATTGGGCGTTGATCGTTGTTGCCAGCAAAATGAATGTTGCGATTGACAGTATTTTTTTCATAACTAAAAGAATTTAGAGGGTAAATTATTTCTTGTTTGTTGGTGTTGTAGATATGTACAACACTGCAAAGGTACAACGATAAATTTAAAAAACAAATAAAAATGAATTTTTTTTGAAAAAAATGATAAAATAAAAAAATCCGGACCAAACGATGTAGTCTGTCCGGATTTCATTAATGAGTTTGTCGATTATACGCCCATGCAGCTCTGCATGAATGTACGTGCCTCGCTCCAAGGCACATAAATTTCTGTCGAGCCGGGCAGCAACGGTATGGGCTGCTCGTTGAGCTCGGCACGTATGTAGAGTTTGCCCGACGATGATTTGAACAGCACCAATTGCAGGTTTGAAGCCATAGGCACTACGTAAAAGTTATGCCAGTATTGAGCCACGGTGTTGTAGTCGGTGGTCAGATAGCGGCATGAATCGATGTGCATTAGTGCCAGCAATGGCATCAGCGTTTCGGCGTGGCCGAATCGCAGTTGCACGGGAGCCACGTCGTCGCCCTCAATCAGGGCGTCGGTGGTTTCTATTATGTTTTGCAGCAGGGGAGCGGCTATGTTGGCCGGCAGTTGGCTTACATCCGAGGCCGAGTGGGTGAGATATTGCCTCAGATTGTTTATGGCCCACATGGCGTTGAACTCGTCGGGCTCGAAAAATCGGGCCACGTTGTTGGGCATTTCCATTGCGGCCATCGACGATATCACTGAATATTCGGCTTGGGCCACTGCCGTGGAGTCGATGATGCCCATGTCGAATTTTCGTCCGAGCACGCGGCGAAGCGGTGCATACGTTATCATTGTGTCGCGGTAAGATTGGTAAATGTCGTTCAATGGGTGACTTTTTACCAATTCGGTATATTTGTCGTTCAGGTCGAAGAAACGCATTAGCGGCGAATTGATCGACCCTGACGTGGTGGTTATCTCGATGTCGGGATGCAGTCGCGATAACTGATGCGTGAACTCATACATGCTCAGCACGCATCGGGGCACATAAGAGCTAATGGCGTTTACGCTGGCCGATTTGAAAAGTTTGGCATACGTTACGTACATTCGTGCGGCGATGCCTTGCTGTTCGGCAATTCCGAGCGAATCGAGTATGCCCCAACGGCCCGAGCTCGTTTCGATGACGGTTTCCACCATTTTTTTCAGCTCTTTGCCGCGAAGGGTTATGGTGCGCGCCTTCTCGGCCTTTTTCAATGCGTCGAGCAGCAGGTCGCAGGCTTTCGACGACGAAGGATATCTGGCTCCGTGACGGCTCACGTGGTTTATCATGACGGGGGTAAGGGAGTCGGGATACGAACACAGCCCCGACGGTTCGGGATAAGGACGCGAGCTGCCGTAACACTCGTTGACGGTGTAATTGGGTGTCGATGCGGTTGACGTTAGAAACAGTGCGGATGTGACGAATAATGCGGTTAATATGCGTGACATATGATAATAATTATTAAATTTGCTATATCACATATAACAACCGGTGTGGCATTATTTGTTTTGTCCGATAGCCGCATCATACCGTTTTTTATAGTATGGAACAGATAGAATATGCAAAATCGATGATAGAGCGCAACGACCTTTCGGGTGCGATCAGTCTTCTTAACGAGATAATTGCGGCTGATGAGGCTGACGATGAGGCTTTGTTCTTGAGGGGAATGGCCTATTGGAAGCTTGGCGACAGAGCGCGGGCCACGACGGATTATGCGTCGGCCGTAGCCGTCAATCCGTCGAGCAAGGCGGCAATGGCCCTCGAGATGGCGCGTGATGTCGAGTCGTTTTTCAATTCCGACCTGATGAATCCTTAGACATTTAGTCCGCAGTGCGTTTATGCGGTCAAGGGTATCATCACCGACCGGGTTTCGTTCCAACCCTGGGAACTGTTTCGCAGCATTATGTTTATGATTCCTACCGAACCTTTGACTGCTTTGAATATGTTTCGCAATATTTCGGAAAACGAACTTACGCCGGTTATGCGCAGGGAGGCTATGTCGTAACCGCGATGTATTACGGTTGCGTATATGATGTCTGTTTTATGTATCGTTGCCATAATGTTGAGCTTTAAATTGTTATGAGGCAAATTTAAGGCTCTGTGTGTGCTATGTTATGGCATTGTATATCTAAAACAAGTTAAATATACGGGCTTGCGTTCAGTGTTTCAATACATTGACCGAATTATTTGCTCATATCCGGCGAATATATCAGTCCGTCGGGGGTCGATTTTCCGTCGGGAGTGGTTACGACGAACGTGAACATCCATTTTACGAGTCGTGTTTCCGGAGTGCTGAATGACGCTACTGGCAGTTTCAGCATTACTTTGTTCCACCCCTTTTTGAGGTTTATGGCCATTGGCGGGCGTGCCGCGCAGTTTTCGTTTGTCAGAAAAATTTCGTTATCCTTTATGTTGTGCGTTCCCTCCCACGTCGGTGGAAGTATCTCCTCGTCATTCAGCCATACTTTGCTCCCTTTGCCATCCCATTGTCCGGCGGGCGGCGGCAGATCGGGCTCCGAACGGCTGTAATTCTGAAATTCGATCAGAGCGCCGGCTTGTTGTGCTTTGGGTGAATATATGTAGGTGAATGCGTAGGCGGTGTGGTTGGGTTGCGGATCGGCGTAAAAAGTCGGGATGAGAGTTCCCCAAACGTGCCTCAGATATATGGTGGCGCCTGTGGCGGGCGCGGTGCCATACGTCGTGCCGTTGTGAACGTACGATTTGGCCGTGCCCTCGGTTTCGGGCGGAAACGACATGGAGCAGTCGCCCCCGTTGGGAAACGCATCGGTAATGAGCCAGTTTACGTCAGACTGCTTCACGTAGCATATCAGGTCGGAAGGCAGGGTGTTCTCCTTGTGCCAAAGCATCCTGCGCTCGAAGTCGGCAAAGCTGTTGAAGTCGTCCGCGCGCAATGGAGTTAGGTTGGTGCCGAGGCTGTCGAAATACTCCGTGCCGCCGCCGGTCCATGCGCGCTCGGCCAGTGCCAGGGCTGCCTGATAGGTGGCGTTCTGGCGTATGATGCTGCTGTCAGACTCAATGTTGCGGTCGTTCCACAACGCTATCTCGGCTCCGGCCACTTGGCCAGATGCGTCGTTGCGGGGCCTGCCGTATATGCTGCTGCGGTATAGCGCCACGATGTCGGCAAAGTTGTCGAAATGGTTCAGGTAGTGAAATCGCGAGTCGACGGCCGGAATGCCCGGTTGCGCTTTTCCGCGATAGCTCCACAATTGAGTTATGTCTATTTCGCCCGGTGCATATCGCCATCCCGGATTCCATGAAATTACCTTCTTTCCTTTCGAGCGCGCGAGAGCCACCATTTTGGGCACGAAGTCGGGATTGGTGAAGGCCACTTCGTCGGTGCCGAGATGAATGTATGGCACGTCGCGGAATATGTCGCAGGCTTCATCGATGAGGGCTTCGATTATCGGCATTCCTTCGACCGACTGCATATCGCAGCCAAACGTGCGTCGGAATGCTTCGCTGTGCCCCGGTACGTCGATTTCGGGGATGAGTATTACGTTGTGTCGTTTTGCGTGCTCAACGAGTTGGCGCGCTTCGTCGAAGGTATAATATTTCCCGGGATTGCGGGTCGTATTTACGCTGTCGTTGAGCTGCGGGTACAGGCGGCTTTCGAGACGCCATGACTGATTTTCGGTCAAGTGCCAATGGAATACGTTGATTTTAAATTGCGACAACGAGGCAATCAGCTCTTTCAGCAGCGGCAGCGACATGTATGTTCGCCCTACGTCGACCATTATGCCGCGATACGGAAATTCGGGATAGTCCACGATTCGGCACTCTTGTATTTTCAATCCCCGGCGGTCGGCATCGGCAAGTTGCTTCAGAGTTTGCAGCGCCAGGTATTGGCCTTGCTGTGAGCGCGCGCCCACAACTATGCCGTCGCGCGCCACGCTTATGGAATAAGCTTCGGGAGAGTTGCCCGGGAGCGACGACACGCTGTCGAACGTTATGGCAAATTTGTCGTCGGGCTTAACGGTGACGCCCGACTCGGATAGCCATTCCACCCATTGCGCTTTGAGCGGAGTCGGTGCCAACGAGCAGCGTTTCAGCCGTATCGATCGCTTGCCCATGTCGATTTGTCGGGGCATGGGCAACATGTTGTCGGCATTTGCCAATGCTGATGATGGTTGACATATGGCACCCAGTGCCATTATGAGCAGCGTTACGACATTTAGGCGTGGCATAGGTGAATCGTTGGGGTGATTTACAGGTTGTTATATACAATTTCAGATATGTCGGCTATTATTTTCGACGTGGTTTCGGCATCGTACCCCGAATCGGCTACGAATATGGCTATGTAGTAGTTGGTGTTGTCGGGCAGATGTATGTATCCGCAATCGTTTAGCGCCATTAGTCGTCCGTCGGGTTTTACGAATCCGGTTCCGGTTTTGTGGCCTATCGTTGCGCGCGAGTCGGCAAGCGGTTTCGCGAGGCGATCGCTTCCGGTGCGACATTTTTCGAGCATCGACGCTATTTGGGCGAACGATTCGTTGCTGTTGCGCAACTCTTTGTCAAAGCGTTCGAACAAGCGCGCCATTGCCAACGGCGTTGAGCGGTTGAGATAGCTCAACTCGTTGTTGCGATACATATCCTCCTCGCTTGCGCAAATGGATATGCCGTCGGCCAGGCCCATTTCGCGGAGCAGGCTCATCGTTGAGTCCGTGCCGCCCGTCAGCTTTATCAATATGTCGCAGGCGTTGTTGTCGCTCTCGGTCAGCGACCATTCGAGCGTTTCGCGTATGCTAATCGACATGTCGTTGCGGCCATATTTTTTCAGCATGGGGCTGTAAGTGTTCTCGTTCAGCTCGTCGGCCTTTATGGCTATCGAATCGTCGATTGACATTTCGTTGCATTCGAGCCATTTGGCCACGGCAAGCGCCAACGGGAATTTCATCACGCTCATCATCGGAAATTCGTCGTTCCCGTTCACCGTCACTACGTCGTCGTGGTCGGTTATCACGGCAACTCCTATCAGGGCGTCAGGTTTTCCGTTTACGTATTCGTTCAGCTCTTTGGCCATTTGCTCGTGGCCGGCGTTCAGGCTGTCGGTGCCATTGTCCGATTGCTGTTTGGCGCACTTTGAATTAGAGCACGCGCCGATGCAAATGCCCGCAATCAGCGATGCCACGATGAGTAATGGTATGAACCGGCAGCGGAATCCGAGTGTTTGCATGGCGCGTTTCATATTCGTGGGGTTATTCTTTCAATATGAATGAGAGCGTCGACAGGCGTTCGCTGTCGGGCCCGGCCATTACGCGGAATTCGCCCGGCTCGGCCACGTGCTCAAGGTTGTAGTTATAGAATTTCAGCGCATCGGTTGTGATGTCGAAGCTTACATCGCGGCTTTCGCCCGGTTTTAGGCTTATGCGCTCGAAATGCTTCAACTCTTTCACCGGCCTCGACATGCTTGCTTCGGGGTCGTTGATGTAGAATTGCACTATCTCGTCGCCTGCGCGGTCGCCGGTGTTTGTTACGGTCACCGTTGCGGTGATATGTCCGTCGGGCGACATTTTGGTCGATGAGATGCGGAAATCGCTGTATTTAAAGTTGGTGTAGCTCAATCCATATCCGAACGGATACAGCGGAGCGGGATCCATGTCGACGTAATTGCTTCTGAACACCTGGAATCCGTTCCATCCCGGCGATGCCGGACGTCCGGTGGGGAGATGGTTGTAGTGAATCGGAATCTGTCCGTTATGGCGAGGCAGCGTAACCGTCAGCTTGCCCGACGGATTTACGTCGCCAAAAATCACGTCGGCTACCGCGTCGCCCGTTTCCGAACCGCCGAACCACACATTCAGTATGGCCGGAACATGCTTCGATTCCCAATCCATTACGGTGGCTCGTCCCGAGAAGTTGATCATCACTACGGGCTTGCCGGTCGAAAGCATGGCTTCGAGCAGCTTTTTCTGCGTGTCGGGCAGCGAGAGGTCGCCTCGCGAGGCTGATTCGCCGCTCGATTGCGATCCTTCGCCCATCGCCGCTACTATCACGTCGGCATCCTTTGCGGCCTCCAACGCCTCGGCTATCAGAGCTTCTTCGCCACGGTCGTCTCTGAGCGCCTTGTTCCACGATGCGGCAGCCAGATCCTGCACCGGGTCATCGTAGAAGTTCGACCCTTTAGTGTATGTCACTTCGGCCTTATCGCCTACGGCATCCTTCAGGCCTTGTAGCAGCGTTTTGTACTTTGACGGAACGGCCGCCACGCTCCATGTGCCGGGCATGTTGCTCGAACTGTTTCCCATTGGTCCTACGAGGGCTATTTTCCCCTCCTTTTTGAGCGGAAGCACGTTGCCTTCATTCTTTAGGAGTACGAATGACTCGGCGGCTATTTTGCGGGCCTCATTGCGATTCGATTCGGTGTATATTTCGGTCTTTTCGCGTTGCGGATCAATGTATTTATAAGGATTCTTGAACAATCCGAGTCGATATTTTGCCATGAGTATGCGGCGCACGGCATTGTCAATCTGCTCCATCGATATTTTTCCTTCGTTGAGCGCTTTTTCGAGGTTGTCGATGAATGCATGCGATGCCATGTCCATATCGGTGCCTGCATTCAGTGCAAGGACAGATGCTTTATCAGGCTTTGCCACGCCATGTTTCTGCATCTCGTTTATGGCATCATAGTCGGTTACTACGAATCCGTCGAAGCCCCATTGATTGCGCAACACGTCGGTCAGGAGCCATTTGTTGGCCGTAGCCGGAACGCCGTCGACGGTGTTGAATGAGCTCATGATGCTGCCCACTCCCGCTTCTACGGCCGCTTTATATGGCGGAAAATAGTAATTGTACATGTACTGGCGGCTCATGTCGGCGGTGTTGTAGTCGCGGCCACCTTCGGCAGCTCCGTAGAGGGCATAATGTTTCACGCAGGCCATTATCTCGTCGTTGTTTTCAAGGTTTTTGCCCTGATAACCTTTAACGAATGCGCGCGAAACGGCCGCACCCAAATACGGATCCTCGCCGGCACCTTCGGCCATTCGACCCCAGCGCGGATCGCGTGCTATGTCGACCATCGGGCTGTAAGTCCAGCAGATGCCGGCAGCCGAAGCTTCTTTTGCCGATATTCGTGCCGCACGCTCTATTGCTTCCATGTCCCAAGTGGCGGCGAGACCTATGGGTATGGGGAACACGGTCTCGTAGCCGTGTATCACGTCCATGCCAAACAGCAGGGGAATGCCGAGTCGGGTTTTCTCTACGGCGAGTTTTTGAAGGGCCTTTATTTTCTCGGCACCTTTTATGTTGAATGTGCCTCCGGCTTTTCCGGCGGCCACCAATGCACCAAGATTCGACGACTGCGGATCGCCGGTCACTATGTCCTCGCCCGGGGGAAGGTTGAGCTGTCCGATTTTTTCCTGTAACGTCATTTTCGACATGAGTTTGTCGACAAACTTGTTCATCTCCTTGTCGGTATCGGCATTTGCCGCATTCAAGGATTGGCATAGAGCCACGGTTGCAAGACACAATGCAACCGCCGATAGTTTAAGTGCTGTGAAATGTTTCATGGTTTATGGTGTATTACCCGACAAAAATAGACAAAAATTGCGGAATATCCTTGTAGCAGCCTGTATTTCTTGAATTTCGGAGGGTTTGGATTTCCGCTCCGACAATTTTGCGGAAACTTTTTTACTATTTATTGATGTCTTTCATATCTACTATATTGAGCCTTAAATGAATCGTGCGTATTATTTTTTCTATCTTCAATAGTAAATGAGTTGAATGTCTCCACCAAGTCAATTATATCTTGTTCAGAACTATTGTCAACTATCTGATACCATCTGATTCTTCCTGAATACCATTCATCATAGTCTGACAATCTGAAATCCTTATCAGTAATAGTCCAGGTGGTACCATTCAATTTTTGTAATTGTGCCGCTTCAAGATATTGAGAGTGGTTGATGAACCATTCGCGAAAGTCTTGGCTATCATTGTGGAGTCCATAATATGATTCATCATATACAATCTCCCACGGCCCGGTATATTCGGGCTTCGGCTCATCATCTGATGAGCAAGCCGAGAAAAGAAGCACAAAGAAGAGTGCTGAGAGTTTCAGGAGTTTTTCCATAACTATTTTGTTGAGAGTTGAGATTCGAGTTGTTTGATGCGCTCGGTGAGTGTTGCGATAGAATCCGATTTAGCATCTATTGTATCTTGGAGTGTGGCGATGGTATTCACCAACTTGTTGATGCGCTCTCCGTCCTGATTAGGAACGAGAGATAGAAGCATTGGGCCAGTCCCCCTCATCAACCATTCCGCCGAAACATCAGGGAAGGATTTAAGAATAGATGACACACAATTTAGGTTGAGGGCATTAATGCCTTTCAACATTCTGTCAAGTGTGGGTTGGTTGAGCCCGCACTTAATCGCGAAGGCTCGTGTAGTGAGGCCAAAGTGGTCTCGCAGTTGCTGAATTCGTGTTATCATCCTTGTCAAGTGTTAATAATACTTAAAAAATAGGCTGATAATACGAACTCGTATTGCATATAATACCAATTCGTATTACCTTTGCAGCATCAATCAATCAATACCGCAAAGGTAACGATTTTGATTGAGATAACAGCGACTAAACCGAAATAAAACGACAAGCTATGACAGCAAAAATCAACGGAAAAGAAATCAGCGCTCCCATTTGGGGTGGCTGTTGTCTTGCTCTCCTGGCAACGTGGAGTGAGATTAAGAAACTCGGATTCAAGAAGCGCGACCGCTCCTTTGGCTTCATTAGGGACGCAAACGGAAGA
>JAGATN010000034.1 GCA_017621225.1 Muribaculaceae bacterium
CATCAAGTGCGACGGTCTGTCATACGAAATACTCGAACGCGCCCTTCTTCAGGCTCGCGACGGACGCATGCACATATTGAACATAATCAACGAAACCATTCCTCAGCCTCGTGAAGATTACAAGCCTCACGTGCCTCGCATCGTCACCATGCTCATACCGAAGGATCTCATCGGTGCAGTGATAGGCCCGGGCGGAAAGGTGATCCAGGGCATTCAGGAAGAAAGCGGTGCCACCGTTTCAATCGACGAAATAGAGGATGGCGGTTACATCGAAGTGGCTGCTTCGAACAAGGATTCGATCGACAAGGCTTTGGCTATGATCAATGCCATCGTAGAACTCCCCGAAGAAGGCAAGGTGTACACCGGCAAGGTTCGTTCGATACTCGATTTCGGCGCATTCGTAGAATTCATGCCTAACCGCGACGGATTGCTCCACATTTCCGAAATATCGTGGGAACGTCTTGACGACATGGCTGCATCGGGTCTGCACGAAGGCGATCAGGTAGAAGTGAAGCTGATAGAAATAGACAAGAAGACCGGCAAGTATCGTCTGTCGATGCGCGCACTTCAGCCCAAGCCCGAAGGTTACGTAGAGCGCGAGCGCGCTCCGCGCGGCGATCGCGGCCCGCGCCGCGAAGGCGGTGATCGTGGTCCTCGCGGTCCGCGTCGCGAAGGTGGCGACCGTGGCGATCGCGGCCCTCGTCGCGAAGGCGGAAATCGTGGCCCTCGTCATGACAACAACCAGCAATAATTGAAATAAATTAGCGGTGGGGTAACGACCATTGTATTGGATAGGGTTCGTTGAAAACGACCGTTACTCCAAAGCCATGAATACAGACCGATAGCCGTAACGAAAAAGCGGCTATCGGTTCTTTTTTTTAGATAAACGCATATTATCACATTACACAACTACACTATAACCTATGTAACTTATGAAAAGAATACGGTTTACCATGATTATGTCGGGTTTGATCCTGGCAACCTCGGTGGCGGCTCAATGCCCGGCCGAACGTGACACTCTGCCTAAAATCGACAATTCGAAGTACATCCTGACTCCTCCCGCGCCGGCTACGCCGCGCATAAATGGTGCAAAGGTGTTTGGAGCGCGTCCCGGTTCGAAGTTCCTGTATCGCATACCGTGTACGGGCAATCGTCCCATGACGTTCGCGGCCGAGGGATTGCCTCGCGGACTGAAGCTCGACAAGTCGAAAGGACTAATCACCGGAACGGTCAAGAAGCCCGGAACCTATAAGGTGAAGCTTACGGCCACAAATTCGCTCGGCACCACGCAACGCGATTTCACCATAAAAATAGGCGATGAACTGGCTCTTACGCCGCCGCTCGGATGGAGCAGCTGGAATTGCTGGGGATTGCTGATTGACGAAGGCTTGGTTCGTGAAACGGCAAAGTCGATGGTCGACAACGATCTGATAAACTACGGATGGAGTTACATAAACGTCGATGACGGATGGCAGGGCGTTCGCGGAGGAAAGCATTTTGCCATTCAGCCCAACCCCGAAAAATTTTCCGACATGAAAGGTCTGATCGACGAATTGCATGCCGAAGGACTGAGATTCGGCATATATTCGGCTCCGTGGGTGGGCACGTATGCCGGTTTCGTGGGCAGTTACGCCGATAATCCCGAAGGCCGTTACGAATGGACCGTTCGCGACAGTCTGCCTTCGTATGGCGAGTCATGGCCCGCGCGTTACTATAACTGGCACAATTCAAAATATTCGTTCGTTGAGAACGACGTGAAGCAATGGGCCGACTGGGGAGTGGATTATCTGAAATATGACTGGACCCCCAATCAGTTCTATTACGTCAAGGAGATGATAGATGCCTTGCGCAAAACCGACCGCGACATACTGTTCGGTATGTCGAATGCCGCACACTTCGGCGACGCTCCGCTGTGGGCACGTTATCCTAACTGTTATCGCACCACCGGCGACATCCGCGACACCTGGTCAAACATGAGCCGAATAGGGTTCAAGCTTCAGGACAAGTGGGCGCCGTATAACGTTCCGGGCCATTGGGCCGATGCCGACATGATGGTGATAGGCGTAGTGGGATGGGATGGTGAGCTGCATCATTCGCGACTTACGCCCGATGAGCAGTACACGCACGTGTCGTTGTGGTCGATACTCGCCTCGCCGATGTTTTTGGGATGCGACATGACGCAACTCGACGACTTCACGCTCAGCCTGCTCCGCAACAACGAGATAATCGACGTGCATCAGGACGAACTCGGCTATCAGGCCATGCCGTTCTTCAAAGATGATTACAGCGTGGTTTATGTGAAGCCTCTCGTCGGCGGCAGTATGGCCGTGGGTCTGTTCAATTATAGCGAAAAGGAGCGCAATATGGTGATATCGCCTTCCGACTTCGGAATACGCGGGCAGCAGACCATACGCGACCTTTGGCGGCAGAAGGACATATGGCAGAAAGAGGCCAAAGAGAAATTCTCGGCAATGGTTCCGGCACATGGCGTTGTGATGATCAAGATATATCCGGGCAACAATCGCGATGCCGAACCTGACGGAAAGATTTATTGATGCGTTAATCCGAAATAAGGCTAATTGCCTCGTATGGGTGTCGTCGACATACCGTGCGAGGCAATTTGCATAATGCGGCATTTTTTTGCGCTCCGACACAAAATACGATAAAAATTGGCTTCCGCACGGCTTTTTTGCTCGTTTGAACGTTTTAATAGAAGATAAATGAGTAAATTTGTAAGATTTAATAAAAATATATATGATTACATTTGAAGACCTTGGCGTAAGGGAAGATTTGCGCCGCGCAATCGAAGAACTAGGATTCGAAAACCCAATGCCCGTGCAGGAAAAGGTGATACCGCATCTGCTTAACGAAGAAGGCGACGTAGTTGCACTTGCGCAGACCGGTACAGGCAAAACCGCTGCATTCGGGCTTCCGGTGCTTCAGCGCATCGACCCTGAAAAGAAGGTCCCTCAGGCATTGATATTGTCGCCCACGCGCGAGCTCTGCTTGCAGATAGGCAGCGATCTTGCCGATTTTTCAAAATACATACCGTCGGTCAACGTGCTTCCGGTGTATGGAGGCTCGAGCATAGAAAGTCAGATCAGGTCGTTGCGCGCGGGCGTACAGATAATCGTGGCCACCCCGGGGCGTCTGATCGACCTGATAAAACGCGGAGTGGTCGATCTTGAAAACGTGCACACCGTAGTGCTTGACGAGGCTGACGAGATGCTCAATATGGGCTTTCTCGACTCGATAGACGAAATATTGTCGTATGTGCCCGACGACCGCAAGATGCTCATGTTTTCGGCTACGATGCCCAACGAGATAGCCAAGATAGCCAAAAAGTATATGCATGACCCCGTGGAATTCGTGATAGGCAATCGCAACGAGGGTGCCGCCAACGTAAAGCATGTGTACTATATGGTCAATGCCCGCGACAAATATCTTGCACTTAAACGAGTGGCCGATGACTCGCCGAACATATATGCCATAATATTCTGCCGCACACGTCGCGACACTCAGGAGGTGGCCGACAAACTGATACAGGACGGATATAATGCCGATGCGCTGCACGGCGACCTCTCGCAGCAGCAACGCGACATAGTGATGAAGAAATTTCGCGACAGGGTGATATCCATGCTCGTGGCAACCGATGTGGCCGCGCGCGGACTTGACGTTGACGACCTTACGCACGTGATAAATTACGGTCTGCCCGACGATACGGCCGTATATACGCACCGCTCGGGACGTACCGGGCGCGCCGGAAAGACAGGCGTGTCGGTAGCCATAATACATTCACGCGAAAAAGGCAAATTGCGCGAGATTGAAAAGAAGCTCGGCAAGACGTTTGAGCGCAAAATGGTCCCCACGCCACAGCACATCATCGAAAAGCAGCTTTACAATCTGGCCGACAGGATAGAGCGTGTGAAGGTCGACGACAACGAAATTGACAAATACATGTCGGGCGTAAGCCGAAAGCTCGGATGGCTTACGCAGGAAGATTTGTTGAAAAGGGTGTTGTCGCTCGAATTCAACAGGTTGCTCGATTACTACAAGGATGCGCCTGAGATTGATAACATAGACGAAAAATCGAAGAAGGGCAAGGCCGACAAGGATGACGGCAGCTCGAAGCCGCGAACCGACAAGGAGAAGGATCGCCGAACGGCATCGAAAGGCATGGCCCGAATATACGTCAATGCCGGCAAGAGCGACGGATTCTATGCCGGAAACCTTATAGAGATGCTCAACCATGCCGTGCCGGGTAAGCGCGTCGACGTAGGACGCATTGACCTCCTGCCGGGATATTCGCTGTTTGACGTTCCCAAAGCCGATGCCCGCAGGGTAGTGGAGGGGCTTACCGGCAGCGACTTCATGGGCAAGCGCGTGTATTGTGAAGTGGCCGACCCCGACAAAAATTATGCGCGTGCGGCCGCCCGAAAAAAGCGCGAAGCGGTTAACGAGGCATTTCAACAGGCCACCGAAACGCAATATGAGTATTTCATGAAGAAAAGTCGCGGCGGCTCAAAGAAGAAATCGACAAAACCGTCAAAAAAGAAACATTGAGAAAAAACGCTTAATCCTCAAAAAAGATGCATATGAAGTCAGTGAAAACATTATTGGTAACGATGGCATTGGCCGTATCGGGTAGCTTCGGCGCGTATGCCCAGCTCACGGCATCCGACGCTTTCGTATCGGCACCCGCCGCTGTGTTCCCATTGCTTAATAACAGTACCCGACTCGATATGATCGATTATTTCAACAGCGGTTCGTCGACAACGTCGACAAACGCCCTCAAAGGCAAGTCGCGCATCGTGTCGCTCGAAACGTCAAAACTGAGCATCGACATGACCGACGCATCATCGTATGAGCTCGTGATACTCCCTAAAAAGGGGGGAGGTTCGTTGATAGGCCTCATATCGACGGTTGCCACGCCGGCTCCAGACAGTAATCTCGGCGTTTATAGCGATGACTGGAAAAGCAATATCACCGAAACGGTGTTCAAGAAACCGGTGCTTGTCGACTGGCTGTCGGCCGAGGGCAAGAAGAATAAGGATGAAGTGGAAATGCTGGTGCCCTTCCTGCTCATAAGCTACGATTTCGATCCGAAGTCGGGGGTGCTTACGCTTACCAACAACACCAAGCAATTTCTTTCGGAAGATGTGTATAGCATCGTGTCGCCTTACTTTTTGCCGTCGTTGAAATACAAATGGGATGGCAAGGCGTTCAGTGCCTTAAAATGACGGAGAGCCGCAATGCATAACGATGTTTTGACATTGCGTCAGCTCAACAGGCGCATCGCCGGATTGCTTTCGGTGCCCGAAACGCAAAATGTGTGGGTGACGGCCGAGTTGAGCGACATGCGCGTCAGCGGCGGTCACTGCTATATGGAGCTCGTAGACAAAAACGAATCTACGGGCGCCATCGAAGCGCGCCTGCGCGGCATAATCTGGGCCACGACCTATTCGCGACTGAGCGTGGACTTTTTTGCCGTGACCGGCCGTCCGCTTTCAACCGGGATGAAAGTTATGGTGCGAGGTGGAGTCAACTATCACGCCTCGTTTGGCATGTCGTTCGTAATAACGGCCATAAATCCCGAATTTACCATGGGCGACGTGGAGCGTCGCCGGCGCGAGATACTCGACCGACTTACGCGCGAAGGCATTGCCGACGACAACCGAAAATTGGAATGGGCCGCCGTGGCCAACCGCATAGCCATAATATCGGCAAAAGGGGCTGCCGGGTATGGCGATTTTATGAATCAGCTGTATGGCAATGACTCGCATCTACGTTTCAGCACCCGCCTGTTTCAGGCCGTGATGCAGGGCGAACGGACGTCGCGCTCCGTAATCGATGCGCTCGAGGCTATAATGGCCGACGTGGACAGCTGGGATTGCGTGGTGATAATACGCGGTGGCGGCGCCACGAGCGATCTTGCCGCTTTCGACGATTATGACCTCGCGGCAAGCATCGCCCAGTTTTCGCTCCCGGTAATAGTGGGCATCGGGCATGAACGCGACGTGACGGTGCTCGACTATGTGGCAAATATGAGGGTGAAAACCCCGACTGCGGCAGCCGAGTGGCTTATCGGCAAGGGGGAGGCGGCCCTTGACGCAATACGTCGCATGGCCTCTGACATAGCCCACGCGCTGTCCGACAAAATCGGTGGGAGCCGTGCGCAATTGGCATATTACGAAGGTCTGATACCGGTGGCTCCGGTAGGGGTGGTCGACAGGGCTAAAAACCGATTGGCCCAGTGCGCCATGAGCGTATCGGTGATAAACGGACGCCGGCTGAGCGCGGAGTTGGGGCGCCTTTCGCATTATGCCGATATGGTGAAAATGGCCGATGCCAACCGCATTAAGGGCGAATATGACCGCTTGTCGGCGCAAGCCAAACTGTTGGAAGTGCTGTCGCCGACGGCTACGCTCAAGCGCGGTTATACGATAACCTGCGTAAACGGGAAAGCGCTGAAAAGCGTGTCGGACATATCGGAGGGCGACGTAATGGAAACCATATTGCCAGACGGTCGGATAACGTCGCGCGTGGCAGGCGAAAAGTAGCATTGCACGGGGCTGCCGCATGGGTATGCGGCAGGATTTGTTATGAAATGTCATGAAAAACGGTACGTGCGTGAAAATGTGTTATCTTTTTGATTGTAGTTATTTGCATGTGCGATGAATAATGCCTAACTTTGATGCGGTTAATGCCGTGAAAGAAATTCAATACAAACCAATAATTATTACGAGAAAATGAAATTACGAATGATTTTCGGGGCCGCTATGCTTGCGGTTGTCGGGGCCGCATATGCATATTCGCCGGCCGGTGACAAAATTAAAACGCGATGGGCAGCTGACGTTACACCTGAAAATGTGTGGCAGGAGTATCCTCGCCCCATAATGGCGCGCGCCGACTGGAAAAATCTTAACGGATTGTGGAATTATGCCATAGTTCCGAAGGATGCCACCGCACCCAATGAGTATCAAGGCGAAATTTTGGTTCCGTTTGCCGTTGAATCGAGCCTTTCGGGCGTAGGCAAGACGGTGGGCGAGAATCAGGCATTGTGGTATAAACGTAATTTCACCGTTCCCTCGGCATGGAAGGGAAAGGAGATAAAGCTCAATTTCGATGCCGTCGACTGGCAGTGCGACGTTTGGGTCAACGACATAAAGGTAGGCAGTCATAAGGGCGGCTATACTCCGTTCAGCCTAAACGTGACTCCCGCGCTCAAGGCAAAGGGCGAAAATGAATTGGTGGTAAGGGTATGGGACCCCACCGACAAAGGATTTCAGCCGGTAGGCAAGCAGATGGAAAAGCCCAACGGCATATGGTATACTCCGGTGACCGGCATATGGCAGACCGTATGGCTCGAACCGGTAGCTAAAACTCACATCGCTTCGATACGCACGTTGCCCGACATTGACCGCAACGTGGTAAGCGTTGACGTGAAGCCGTCGACCGCCGAAAACTCGAACGTGGTTGAGGTGAAAATAAAGGATGGCGACAAGGTAGTGGCCGGCGGAAAGGGTCTGAGCGGTCAGCCTCTCGAAATAGCCATGCCCTCTGACGTTAAATTGTGGTCGCCCGACAGCCCCTCGCTGTACGATATGGAAGTGACCCTCTATGCCGACGGCAAGCCGGTTGACAAAATCGACAGCTATATGGCCATGCGCAAAATATCGACCAAACGCGACTCGCAAGGCCGTGTGCGCATGCAGTTGAACAATAAGGATTTGTTCCAGTATGGCCCGCTCGACCAGGGATGGTGGCCCGACGGACTCTATACGGCACCGTCGTATAAGGCAATGATCTACGACATTGACAAGACCAAGGATTGGGGCTTCAACATGATACGCAAGCACATCAAGGTAGAGCCTCCGTTGTGGTACACGTATTGCGACAAGGCCGGCATTCTCGTATGGCAGGACATGCCCAGCGGCGATAACGGTAGAGGCAATCAGTGGCAAAATCATAACTATTTCGTGGGCAATGAATTCAACCGCTCGAAAGAGAGCGAGGACAACTATCGCAGAGAGTGGAAGGATATAATGGATCACCTGTACAATTATCCCTGCATAACTACGTGGGTTCCCTTCAACGAGGGTTGGGGCCAGTTTAAGACGGTGGAAATAACCGACTGGACGAAGGCATATGACCCCTCTCGCTTGGTCAACTCGGCCAGCGGCGGCAATTTCTTCCCCTGTGGCGACATACTCGACCTTCACAACTATCCCGCTCCCGCAATGTATCTTTATGACGGACAGCGCGCGAACGCCCTTGGCGAGTTCGGCGGCATAGGATTGGCCATCGAAGGACATCTCTGGGCTCCTGACCGCAACTGGGGCTACATTCAGTTCAAGAATGAAAAAGAGGTGACCGACGAGTATGTGAAGTATGTGAACCAACTCATCGATCTCGTGGAATCGGGATTCACTGCCGGCGTGTACACCCAGACCACCGACGTGGAGATAGAGGTGAACGGCCTTATGACATACGATCGCGAAAAGGTGAAGGTTGACGAAAACCGCGTTCGCGAAGTGAATAAAAAATTGGTGAAAAGTTTGGATAAATAATCATTTAAATACTTAAACGAAATGAAGCAAATAGCATTGTCATTGGCTCTCGGCGCACTGCTGTGTGGATGTACGCCGACCGACGACACTCAAAAGACCCTTTCGGGCCTTGACCCCAAAAATTTTGAAGGTGAAGTTGATGGAAAGCCTACGGCTCTTTACGTGCTGAAAAATTCGGCCGGAATGGAAGCGTGCGTGACCAACTTCGGCGGACGCGTGGTATCGATAATGGTTCCCGACAAAAACGGCAATATGACCGACGTTGTGCTTGGCCATGACTCGATAGCCGACTATGTAAACATCGACGGAAACTTCGGCGCATTGATAGGTCGCTACGGCAACCGCATCGGCAATGCGAAGTTCACGCTCGACGACGTAGAGTACAAGCTCCCCGAAAACAATTACGGCCACTGCCTGCATGGCGGAAACACCGGATTCCATGCCGCAGTGTGGAACGCCGAACAGCTCAACGACTCAACCCTGAAGCTTACTCTTGAAACTCCCGACGGATATGAGGGCTTCCCCGGCAAAGTGGACGTAGCCGTAACCTATGCGCTTACGCCCGACAATGCTCTGAGCATAAACTACGAGGCTACTACCGACAAGCCCACCATACTTAACCTCACCAACCACTCGTATTTCAACCTCAGTGGCGATGCTTCGAAGGACATATTGAACGAAGTGGTATGGTTTGATGCCGACAGCATTACGCCCGTCGACAGCACGTTCATGACCACCGGCGAGTTCATGGCCGTCGAAGGCACTCCGTTCGACTTCCGCACTCCCAAGGCCGTTGGCCGCGACATCGAGGCCGATAACGAGCAGTTGCACAATGGCAAGGGCTACGACCATAATTTCGTGCTCAATCACCCCGGCGACCTGTCGAACGTGGCAGCGCGCGTGGTTGACCCCGAAACCGGCATTTGCCTTGAAGTGCTCACCGACGAGCCCGGCATACAGTTCTATGTAGGCAACTTCCTCGACGGAACCGTGACCGGCAAGAAGGGCGTGGTCTATCCCCGTCGTTCGGCACTTTGCGTCGAAACTCAGCACTTCCCCGACTCGCCCAACAAGCCTCAATGGCCCAGCGTAGTGGTGCGCCCCGGCGAAAAGTATACGAGCAATTGCGTGTATAGATTCTCAACCGTAGCCGAATGATGCGCCCGGTTGATAATTTGAACTGAAAAAAAAGTAATCGAGGAATGCCGATGCCGTTAGTTCATCGGCATTCCTCGCTGCTTATGGCAGTGGAATTATTCATACATACATATGGAAAATAACAAGAACATCGAATTCAAGCCGGTAGAGGAGCTTTCGTACAATCAGGCCGTGGCCGAGCTTGACGCGATATTGCGAAACATGCAGAGCGATAATTGCGACATCGACAAACTCGCGGCATACACCCGCCGAGCTACGGTGTTGATAAGCGAATGCCGTAAAAGGCTGGTGGCAACCGAAGAAGAACTCAAAACCATACTTGCCGATCTTGACAACTGATGTGCCGAGAGCCGGCAGGGTAGTGCCGATATGGCACTTTTATCGGCAAAAGCGGCCGTCGAATCGTGACGTTTTGAAATTAATTTGATAATATCTTGGCAAAATAGAAGATATTAGCTACCTTTGCACAGTTTTTCCAAATTTATACGTTGTGGGAAAGTTTACAGAATATAAGCTACCGCTGAAAAGTATGCCTGTCGGGACTCATGAATTCGAGTACCACCTCGGCAAGCAATTTTTCATGAATATGGAGAGCGAAGACATTCACGACGCTGATTTGTCGGTGAATCTGGTAGTTGTGCATAAATCGGATATGTACGACATAGCCATCCATATATCGGGTACGATAACGCTCATATGCGACAGATGTCTGGACGATTTGTTGTATCCCATTGATACCGACTATCACATAACTGTGAAGTATGGCGATGAATACAATGACGACTCCGACGATTTGCTCGTGATACCCGAAAGCGACAATTACCTGAACGTGGCATATATGCTGTATGACACCGTAGCGTTGTCGATTCCAATCAAGCACGTGCATCCGCTGGGAAAATGCAACCGTCAGATGAGCGCTATGCTCAAGAAGCACCGCGCGCGCCAGGTGGGCGACGAAGATGCCGAACTTGAAAACGAGCTCATCGACGAGATGGACAATATGGAAATGGACGAAAGCAGGGAAAGCAACGTCGACCCGCGTTGGAACGACTTGAAAAACCTTGCTCAAAACGACGAAAACGAATAAGTAATATAGATATAAAACTAAAAAACAATAAAAAGAAATGGCACATCCTAAACGCAAACAATCGAAGACCCGTACAGCAAAACGTAGAACTCACGATAAGGCTGTAGCTCCTACTTTGGCACTTTGCCCCAATTGCGGCGCATGGCACGTATACCACACCGTATGCGGCGAATGTGGCTACTATCGCGGAAAGATCGCTATTGAAAAGGCAGAAGCTATCTAAGCCGGGACGGATCGTTAGAATATGCTTTGCCTAAAAGCGGGCATCTTATCCCATCAGCATCTCCTGAAAACGTGATAAAACAATTTTGGGAGATTTTTTTCATTCTTTTAATTCAAGAAAAATTATGCTAAATGCGAGAATTTCCGGCATAGCCTCATATGTCCCCGACGATATCCTCGACAACGACATGCTGTCGAAGATGGTTGATACCAACGATGAGTGGATTACCACTCGTGTGGGCATCAAGGAGCGTCGAATATTGAAAAAGGAAGGTGCCGGCTCTTCTTATCTCGGCGTGCAGGCTGTAAATCGTCTGCTCGAATCAACCGGAACAAAGCCGGAGGAGGTGGAACTGCTCATTTGCGCTACGTCGAATCCCGATTACCGTTTCCCCTCGACAGGGTCGGTCATAGCTCATGACTGCGGACTAAAAAATGCATATGCCTATGATATTCAGGCAGCCTGCGCCGGCTTCCTCGTGGCTCTTGAGGATGGAGCCGCATACATAAAGTCGGGTTTGCGCAAGAAAATAATAATAGTGGCCGCCGAAAAAATGTCGTCGATGGTCAACTATAAGGACCGCACCACCTGTCCGTTGTTTGGCGATGCTGCAGCAGCTGTGTTGCTCGAACCTACCGACCGCAATGTCGGCGTGATGGATGGCGTGTTCCACGTAGACGGCGAAGGCCGCGACCACCTCTTGATGAAGGCCGGCGGTTCGGTGCTTCCCGCAACTCAGGAAACCGTGGCCCGCGACGAACACTACATATTCCAGGACGGACGCCATGTGTATAAGCATGCCGTTACCGACATGCTCGAATCGTCGCTGTGCGTGGCCGAGCGCAATGGCTTGACCATGGAAACGGTCGACTGGCTCATACCGCATCAGGCCAATCTTCGCATCATCGAGGCTGTGTCGTCGAGAGCCGGCATAGCACCTGAAAAAGTATTGGTCAACATAGAGCACTACGGAAACACGAGCGCCGCTTCGATACCCTTGTGTCTCGACGAATACAAAAACCGCATAAAGAAAGGTGACAAGCTGATTCTTACCGCTTTCGGTGCCGGATTCACGTGGGGTGCCATGTATGTAATCTGGGATCTTTAATGCCGGGACATAGATTAAAAAGTTATAAAATAGCATCTTTTCAGGTGCTATTTTTGTTTTATTATAAAACTAAATAAAACATTGATTATTATGGCAGAACAACAGCATAAAGCCGGATTCGTGAACATAGTGGGCAATCCTAATGTCGGCAAGTCGACACTTATGAACGATCTTGTGGGCGAACGCGTAAGCATCATTACGTCGAAATCGCAGACCACCCGTCATAGAATAATGGGAATAGTAAACACACCCGAATATCAGATAGTGTTTTCTGACACTCCCGGGGTGTTGGTGCCCAAATATAAGCTTCAGGAAAGCATGCTCGGATTTTCGGAGGGCGCGCTTACCGATGCCGATATATTGCTTTACGTTACCGACGTGGTTGAGGATCCGACCAAAAATTCGGCTTTTCTCGAAAAAGTAGCCAAGGAGACCGTTCCGGTGCTATTGGTGATAAACAAGATTGACCTGCTCAAGAGCCAGGATGAGCTTGAGGCAATAGTTAAGCGTTGGAAGGATCTTCTTCCCAATGCCGAGATATTCCCGACATCGGCAAAGGAGCATTTTAACGTGTCGAACCTCATGACGCGCATCGTGGAGCTGCTCCCCGTGTCGGCACCGTATTTCGGCAAGGATGCACTGACCGACAAGCCCGCGCGCTTTTTCGTGACCGAAATCATACGCGAGAAGATATTGCTCAACTATGATAAGGAAGTGCCTTATTCAACCGAGGTGATAGTGGAAAAATTCGACGAAAAAGAGGGCGCCATTCACATCATGGCCGTGATATACGTGGAGCGCGACAGCCAGAAGGGCATACTCATTGGCAAGGGTGGCGCAAAGCTTAAAAAGGTGGGCACCGATGCCCGAAAAGACATAGAAACCTTTTTCGGCAAGAAGGTATTTCTCGAACTGTTTGTGAAAGTGGAGCCTAATTGGCGTAATCGCGAAAACAAGCTTCGCTCGTTTGGCTATATCGAATAAGGAATGTTTCGTAAAAAATTCGTAATTTTGCAATTCACGAATAAATTGAGACTATAATTATGGGACAACTTGTAGCTATCGTAGGCCGACCTAACGTCGGAAAATCGACATTGTTCAATCGACTTACACAGAGCCGAACGGCAATCGTGGACGATACGGCCGGCACTACCCGCGACCGCCAATATGGCAAGGTGGACTGGAACGGCAAGGAATTTTCCATCGTCGACACCGGCGGCTGGGTGGTGAATAGCGAAGATGTGTTTGAGAGCGAGATAAACAAGCAGGTGCAAGTGGCCATCGAGCAAGCCGATGAAATATTGTTTGTGGTCGATGCCATGAACGGCGTGACCGATCTCGACGACCATGTGGCCGAAATATTGCGCAAGTCGCGCAAGCCGGTTATTTTAGTGGCAAATAAGGTCGATTCGAACGAATGGCTCTACAACGTTCCCGAATTTTATAGCCTCGGACTCGGCGAACCTTACTCGGTGTCGGCCGTCAGCGGATTCGGAACCGGCGACCTTCTCGATGAAGTGGTGAAAAAACTTCCCGAACCGACCGACGACGGTGACATGGAGCTTGACGACATACCCAAATTTGCCATCGTGGGCCGTCCGAATGCCGGCAAGTCGTCGATAGTAAACGCTTTCATAGGCGAGGACCGGCACATCGTTACCGAAATAGCCGGAACCACGCGCGATAGCATATACACGCGATACAATAAGTTTGGATTCGACTTTTATCTGGTTGATACGGCAGGCATACGCAAGAAAGCCAAGGTGAACGAAGACATAGAGTATTATTCGGTGATACGAAGCATACGCGCCATCGAGGCATCTGACGTGTGCATACTCATGATCGACGCCACGCGCGGCATTGAAGGCCAGGATGCCAACATATTCTCGCTCATACAGCGCAATAAAAAAGGCTTGGTGGTGTGCGTGAACAAGTGGGATCTCGTGGAAAACAAGAGCCAGGATGCCATAGAGCATTTTGAGGCGGCAATACGTGCGCGCTTCGCTCCGTTTGTCGATTTCCCCATAATATTCACTTCGGCACTGACAAAGCAGCGCATCTACAAGGCGCTCGAAGTAGCGGTGGAGGTTTACAACAATCGCAAGCGCATGGTGCCTACTTCGCAGCTCAACACCGTGATGCTCGAGGCCATTGCCGCATATCCGCCGCCCGCCAACAAGGGAAAATACGTGAAGATAAAATATGTCACCATGCTCAAAGGCTCGGTTGTGCCCACGTTCATATTTTTCTGCAATCTGCCGCAGTGGGTCAAGGAACCGTATCGTCGTTATCTCGAAAACAAGATACGCGAGAACTGGAATTTCACCGGTACGCCCATCAACGTGTTCATGCGCGAGAAATAATCATAGAATATAATATCAATTAACCGAACGCGGGCTGCATACGATTTGTATGGCAGCCCGCGTTCGGTTATTTTATCGTCGCATCGCCGTTGCCGGCGTGCGTGGGGATTACTTCAAGCGTGCAAGAGCTTCGGCTATGCGTCGCATGGCTTCGCGAATGTTGTCGTCGGAAGTGGCGTAGCTCAGACGTATGTATCCGGGCAGGCAGAATGCTCCACCGTCCACTGTGGCCACGTGGCCTTCTTCGAGCAGGTACATGGCGAGGTCGGCTGCATTGTTTATCACTCTGTCGCCGCAACGCTTGCCAAAGTAGCTCGACACTTCGGGGAACAGATAGAACGCGCCCTGCGGAACGTTGACTTTCAGTCCGGGTATTTCGCGCGCGAGCGATACCACGAGGTCGCGACGGCGTTGGAATGCCTTTCGCATTTCTTCGACGCACTCCTGTGAGCCGGTGTAGGCGGCTTCGGCGGCTTTCTGTGCTATCGACGACGAGCCCGACGTGTATTGGCTCTGAAGCTTCGTAGTGGCTTTGGCCACCCAGAGCGGAGCGGCTATGAAACCGATGCGCCATCCGGTCATGGCGTATGCTTTCGAAACGCCGTTCACCACTATCACGCGGTCGGCTATTTCGGGGAATGCTCCGAGCGAGGTGAAGCTGCCGGTGAAGTTGATGTGCTGATATATCTCATCGGCGAGAACCATTATGTCGGGATAGTCCTTTATCACGTCGACCAACGCCTGAAGCTCGGCGTGAGTGTAGACGCTGCCTGTGGGGTTTGACGGCGAACATATGAGTATCAGCTTGGTTTTGGGAGTGATGGCATCGCGCAACTGCTGGGGAGTGATTTTGAAATCCTGCTCGATTCCTGCCGGCACCAATACGTTTTTGCCTTCGGCAAGTTTTACCATCTCCACGTAGCTAACCCATGCGGGGGTGGGTATTATCACTTCGTCGCCGGGATTGACGAGCGATAGTATCACGTTGCACAACGATTGCTTGGCACCGCCCGAAACCACGATCTGCTCAGGTGCGTAGTCCACGCCGTTGGTAGCTTTGAGGTTTGCGGCTATGGCTTTTCTGAGTACATGTATCCCGGAACGGGAGTGTAGAAAGTGAAGTTCTCGTCGATGGCGCGTTTTGCGGCCTCTTTTATGTGGTCGGGCGTGTTGAAATCCGGTTCGCCCACCGAGAGGTTTATGACGTCGACACCCTGTGCCTTCAATTCGTTGCTCTTTTGCGACATTGCAAGAGTCTGAGAGGGAGACAATGATTCGATACGATTGGAAATTTGGCCCATATACTGTATGTTTTTTGAATATTTGCGCAAATATACGCCAAACGCGTGACATAATAAAATGAAAACCACTGAATATGCATTGCGGGGCAATTGAAATGCATAGTTTTTCGACAAAAGGATTCCATTTATAAGAAAATATGCTACCTTTGTGAATTATCGACAGCCATTGATGGATAACGAATACAAGCGGGATTATTCTCCCGAGCAGGAAGTAAAGATAGGCCGCCGCGTTACGTGGGTGGGCTTTTGGACCAATGCGGTGCTTGCCGCATTGAAGATAGCTGCGGGCATTGCGGGGCGTTCCGGCGCCATGGTGGCCGACGGCGTTCACTCGTTGTCCGATTTCGTGACCGACATAATAGTCATAGTGATGATAGGCATATCGCGCAAAAAGGCCGATGCCAAATACAGCTATGGCCACGGGAAGTACGAAACGTTTGCCACCATGCTCATATCGATGGCGTTGGCCGGGGTGGCCGTTGGCATATTTTGCGACGGCTGCTCGAAAATGATGTCGGCCATGAGGGGTGAATATCTTCCGCGCCCGGGAATGATAGCATTGGTAATGGCCGTGATATCCATATTGTCGAAAGAGGCATTGTTTCATTACACCATATTCTGGGGGCGCAAAATACATTCCAGTTCGGTAATGGCCAACGCATGGCATCATCGCAGCGACATGTTGTCGTCGATAGCTACGTTGGCGGGCATCTCGGGCGCGATGTTTCTCGGCGAGCATTGGCGCATACTCGACCCAATGGCGGCCGTGATAGTCAGCGTGTTCATATTCATAGTGGCCGTGCGTCTCGGCATGCCGTCGGTCAAGGAGTTGCTTGAAATATCGTTGCCGTCTGAAATCACTGAACCGATGTTTGAAATAGTGCGCACCACACCGGGCGTAATAACGTTTCATAACTTTCGTTCGCGTCGCAATGGCAACAAGCTGATACTCGACCTGCACATAAAGGTCGATCCCAATAAAAAGGTGGTCGAGGCACACGATATAGCATCGGACGTGGAGCGCAGGCTTAAGGAGCGTTTTGGCAAAGATATGATATGCAACATTCACATCGAACCGTATAAGGGCGAGGCCATTGGCAATGGTGGAATGTGTAACGACTGATAACTGAAAAACCAATTAAAAACGGATATATTATGAGAAAATTTAGTGTGAAATGTTTGTTGAAGTTATTGTCGGCCTTTGCTTTGATAATGTCGTCATGTACGGAAACGAATGATTTGTTGTCGACCATTCCCGTTGACAACGTGAAGGGCGTGGCGCACGTCAAAGTCGAAAAGCTGTTCAAGGCGTTGGATTGCAAAATAGAGAACGGCAAGATTGTACTGCCGCCTGCGCTTGGGAAGTACGCCAACCGCATTGACGGCGAGCAGTTGGCTGAGATAGCGGAACTTTCAAAGGCACTTGATTATAAGGATGTATTGGCGTTTAACTACGATAATGCTCAGTTTTTTACCGCCGGCGTTTCGGATAAGGCGAAGTTAGATGACTTCATGTCGAGTCATAACTACGTTGCTACGTCGGAGAATGGTTACGAGTTGTATAAGCTTAAGAAATGTATCTTGATTACGAACGGTACCCAAGTGTGGATAACAATTGACGGTTTGGAGACTAACGTGCCGGGATTGGCCGACGGTTTGAATGCCGGAAATTGTGGTTCTCATGAAATAGCCAAAACGGATGTGTCCGGAAATCAAGAGAGTGTAACGGAAGACGGCACGGTGGCAAAAGTGGCTGAATTGACCGAAAAGGCAAAGACTGAAAACTGGGGCTCTCTTGAAATAGCCAAAACGGTATTGTCGGGAAATGAAATGCTTTCGTTTGTTGCGAAGAAAATGGTCGACGATCAGCTTCTTTGCGGTTCTGCCGAGGCAGAGGACGAAACACTTGCCATAAGCGTCAAAAGCGTGAATTACGAGGGCGAGGATATCGAGGTGGCTGACATAAAGGAGATCGACACCGATTTTCTGAGATATGTTCCCGGCTCATTTAATCTGGTAGCTGCTGCCGGCGTTAAGGACGTGGATTGGAATGCTCTTGCCGGATATGCCGGCGGCGTACTTGACAGGTCGACCCTTATGATTGTGAAAATGGTGTCGGAAGACTTGTCGAAGATAGACGGTACGCTGGCCATAGCCGTTAAGGTTGACGAGAATGCCAACTTTAATAACGTCGAAGGTATCGACGCACTCGTCATGGCGCATATGTCGCAAGCCAATATCGACGATGTGCTGAAAAAGGTGAAGGGCTTTAGATTGCCTTATACCGAAGATAAAAAGGGCGTGATTGCATTCAATCTTGGTTTGGGTAATAAAAAAATATATGTTGGAAACGTCGACGGATATCTGGGCATTTCGACGATACCGTTCGATGCCGACCAAAACAACTCGTATGCCACTACGTTCCTCGGCAAGAAATTTGCATGCGCTCTTGATTTGCCGAAAGAATTGGGGTTGATGAAAGATATTCCTTTTGGAGTTGACATGACCGTCGACGTGGAATCAAATCAGTTTAACGTGAAAATGAAGCTTACCGATACCGACACTCCCGTGCTGGTGGCTCTGATGCAATTAATGATAATGTAATGATATCGAAAATACATCTTTCGAAAGTGCGCCCATATGCGTTTAAGGGCTCGGAATATGATTCGCGGCTTGAGTCATCGCATGTGTGGATGTCGGATTTGACGTTTCGCAAAGGCTGCTACTACATGGTAGCTGCCGAATCGGGGGCGGGTAAGTCGTCGTTGTGCAGCTTTTTGTACGGCCTGCGACGCGACTACGACGGTAGCATTACGATAGATGGTGTCGAAGCCGGACAAATGACCATTGCGCAATGGTGTGAGTTGCGCAATGGTCATCTCGCATATCTGCCACAAGAGATGCACCTGTTTCCCGAACTTACGGTGATGGAGAACATCCGGATCAAGAATCGTCTGACGGGGTATAAGTCGGAGGATTGGATTAAGGATGCGCTCTCTCGTCTCGGCGTGTCCGACAAGGCCGACGTGGTGGCCGGTAAGCTTTCGGTGGGGCAGCAGCAGAGAGTGGCGATAATACGTTCGCTGTGTCAGCCCTTCGATTTTGTTCTCGTCGACGAGCCCGTGAGCCATCTCGACGAGCGCAACAATGAGCTCGTTGCGGCGATGATAAGCGAAGAAGCCTCAAAGCAGGGGGCCGGGATAATAGCCACGTCGGTTGGCAACGACATTAAAATGGAGTTTAACAGCATCATTGAATTATGACTACCGGTGTGGTATGGCGATTGCTTCGCCAAAATATGAGCGTCGGACAGTTGGCCGGATATGCCGTATCTAATCTTGTCGGACTTGCTATTGTGTTGATGGCGTTGCAGTTTTATTGCGACGTCACGGAGGTGTGGGAGCGCGAAGATTCGTTCATGAAGCGCGATTTTATCGTGTTGTCGAAGAAGGTTGGCGGCCTCGGCTCGATATTGGGCTCGAAGGTCGATTTTTCGAAGGAGGAGATAGCCAATCTCGAATCGCAGCCTTGGGTGAAGCGCGTGGGCGTTTTTACGGCTTCCGACTTTAACGTTTCGGCATCGGTCGACATGGGCGGACGGGGAATGTCGACGGCTCTGTTTCTCGAATCGGTGCCCGATGATTTTTTTGACGTAAAGCCCGGCGATTGGACGTATGATCCGAATCGGTCGGAGTACGTTCCGATAATTATAAGCAAGGATTATCTGACGCTGTATAATTTCGGTTTCGCTTCGTCGCGCGGACTGCCGCAGATAAGCGAGGAGATGATAGGGCTTCTGCCCATCGACCTGTCGTTAAGCGGCAATGGGAAGCAGCGTTGGGTAAAAGCCCACATCACGGGCTTCTCGTCGCGTCTGAATACGATAGCGGTGCCGACGGAATTCATGACATGGGCAAACGCCGAATTCGGCGAAAATAACGATGCCAATCCTTCGCGATTGATAGTGGAGGTGAACTCGCCCGGCGATCCGGCAATAAGCGAATATATAAAATCGCACGGATACGAGAGCGCGGGCGACAAGGTCGACAATGGCAAGGCTTCTTATTTCTTGTCGGTGGCAACGAGCGTAGTACTGGCCGTAGGACTCGTAATAAGCCTTTTGTCGTTCGTCATATTGCTGTTGAGCATCAACTTGCTGTTGCAGCGAAACAAGGAGCGATTGATCGAACTGATGCAGTTGGGCTACTCGCCGTCGCAAGTGTCGCGATATTATTACGCTACGGTAGGATTCATAAATGCATTTGTGCTCATCGGAGCCATCGTGGCATTGGTTATAGTCGCTTCCATATGGCGCGGGTCGCTTGCCTTGCTTGGCGTAGAGTCGGTAAGCATGCTCCCGGTTATTTGCATCGGCATTGCCATCATGGCCTCCATAACGTTGATAAACGTATATGTGATAAGCTCCACGGTGCGCCGTAATTTCTTCAGGAGCTGAAGCCTACGGTAGGGGCGTTGCCCTCGGTGTCGATTTTCGAAGAAAGGTTTCTGACATACGATCGTCCTATCGGCAACAATGTGTCGTCGCTGAGAATGAGGCATTGCCTGTTGAAGCGTGCTATGTGTTTTATGGCTACGACAAACGATCGGTGCGTGCGTATGAACCCGTAAGGCGCCAGCGATGATAAGATGTTTTTCAGGCTGTTGTGCGCCAACGTATATGTGCCGTCGAGTTTATGTATCTTGGCGTAATTTTCCATCGCCTCGACATACAGAATGTCGTTGACGGCTATTGATATGTTGGCATAGCTTTGCTTTACGATGATGTTTTTCTTCTCCAAGCCACCTGTTGAGGCGTTGAGACGTCTGAACGCCTTGTCGATTGCGTTTTTGAATCGTTCGAACGAGAATGGCTTGTGGAGAAAGTCGACGGCATCGAGCTCAAATCCGTCGAGCGCGTATTGCGGATAAGCCGTAGTGAATATGAACAGCGTGTGCGGACTTATGTGCTTGGCTATGCTCAGGCCGCTGATGTCGTTCATCTCGATGTCGAGAAACACAATGTCGGGTGCGCCGGCATTTATGGCTTCGAGTCCGGCGTGCGGGTCGGAATAGACGGTAAGTTCAAGGCCGCCTATTCTGTTGCAGAAATTCGATATCACCGATAGTGCTATCGGTTCGTCGTCGATGGCTATGCACCGTATTGCTCTTCTCTCGGTCATAGGTCGATGTTTAGTGTTACGGAAAAAACGTCGTTATCTTTGCTTATCGATAGTGTGTGGCGGTTGGGATATAGCAATTCGAGTCGCGCCTTGCAATTTTCGAGCCCTACGGGGCGTTCGTTGTCGTCGTTTGTGCGCATTATCGAATTCGATACCTCAAATTTAAATTTCCGATGCACCAACGATGCTCGGATGTCGATTATTGAATTTTTGCTCGATGACGTTCCGTATTTGAAGGCGTTTTCCACGAAAGTGATGAGCAGCATCGGGGGGATGGTTACGTTGTTGTCGTCGATGGAATGGTGCCATTTCACCGTAGTATGGTCGTTTAGCCTGAGCGATTGCAATGAAATGTAATCGTTTATGTATCTTATTTCGTAGCCCATCGACACTTTTTCGAGCTTTACCTGCGAGTAGGTGTATCTCATTATGTCTATGAACTTTACGAAGGCATCTTCGGCATTGTCGGCCTTGCATATGGTGAGCCCGTAAAGCGTATTGAGCGTGTTGAATAGAAAATGCGGATTTATCTGAGCCTTATACATCGATAATTCGGCTTTGTTTTTCTGTGCTTCGATCTCTTTTTTCACTATCAGTTGTCGTATCAGCTCGATCAGCAACGAGGTCGACAGACTGAATCCGCTTACCACGAGAAACAATAGCCAGACCGTCTGCGCCCTTCGTATCTTGTGCAGATTTGGTATGCTGTCGTACATCGGAACGTAATCTTTCGGAAATGGAAATTTCGACACGGCATATGCCGTTACGGCAAGCACCGTTATGGCAAGCGCCAGTTTCAGGTATCGCTGCTTCATGACCATTTGCGGTATGTTTATGCCGCGAATGAAAAAATACACGCAATACAGAAACAATATCAGGGTGATTGCGAAAAAGGGGTATTTCACAATCCATCGTTCTACCGGAACAAGCGCGATTATCAGCGGTAGGAAAACAAGGCAAAATGGCAGGTCGATGTATAGTTTTATCTTTCTCGGTTCCATATTCTTCCGGTTTGTGCAAGTGGTCGGTTTTTGTAATTGCAAAATTAAGATATTTAATCGGGTTATGCCAAACCTATTCATGACATATGGTTACGGTTTATCAACACATTTCGGTCATTCGTCACTTGGCGGTTTGACAGCTGTGGATAAAAGGTTATATTTGCATAAAAATGATATATAGGAATGAAGTCAAATTATGTTGTCGCGGTAATGGGATTGTCGGTTCTCATTATGTCATGCAATTCTAAAAAAGCAATGGAAAAATCGGATGTGGTATATCCGACGCAGGAAATAACACTCGTTGACAGGACGCTTATGAGCGATTTTGCCGCTTCGATAACGGGGTGTCAGACGGTCGAGATACGTCCGCAGGTTAACGGAATGCTTACGAAAATAAACATTCGCGATGGAGCGTCGGTACACAAAGATCAGGTGCTTTTCGAAATTGATCCGGCGCAATTTCAGGCTGCCTACGACGTGGCGCAAGCCAACGTTCATAGCGCGGAGGCCACCGTCTCGACGGCACAATTGGTGCTTGACAGCAATATGGATTTGTATAAGGAGCAGGTGATATCGGAATTTGAGCTGAATACGGCAAAAAATGATCTCGCCGAGGCGAAAGCAAAGCTCAACCTTGCCAAGGCCGAACTCGATAGGGCCACCACCAATCTATCGTATACTCAGGTGAAGTCGCCCGTAAACGGCGTTACGAGCATGATACCTTATCGCGTGGGGGCGTTGGTGGGCACCAACATTGTCCAACCTTTAGTGACGGTGAGCGACGACGGTAACGTGTACTGCTATTTTTCCATGTCTGAAACGCAGATGCTTAATTTCATTCAGAAATACGGATCGATGGCCAATGCCATGGCCGAATTTCCCGAAGTGGAATTGCGTATGAGCAATGGTGAGATGTATCAGCATAAAGGACGAATAGATGCCGTGAGCGGTACGGTGAACAGCACTACCGGTGCCGTGAGCCTGCGGGCCGTTTTCCCCAATCCCGACAGGCTGTTGCGCGACGGAGGCACCGGCAGCGTCATAATACCGTCGGAATACAAAGGCTGCGTGGTGATACCGAAAGTGGCTACATATGAACTTCAGGACAAAATATTTGCATATAAAGTAATCGACGGCAAGGCCACGTCGACCGAGATAAAGGTATTGCCGCAGAGCAGCGGAACGGAATATGTGGTTACCGACGGCCTTGAAGTTGGCGATGTGATAGTGTCAGACGGAGCCGGACTTATGAAGGAAGGCACCATCATTAATGCTAAAAGTGAAAATAAATGACAATAAAGACATTCATTGATCGTCCGATACTGTCGTGTGTCATTTCGATTGCGATAGTATTGCTCGGACTCATATCGTTGCTCGGACTGCCTGTCGAGCAATTTCCCGAAATAGCTCCTCCGACCGTGAGCGTGAGTGCAAACTATGCCGGCGCCAATGCCGAAACGGTGCAAAAAAGCGTGATAGTGCCGATAGAGGAGGCCATAAACGGCGTGGAGGACATGATATATATGGTGTCGTCGGCCACCAACAGCGGATCGGCAAACGTTCAGGTTTACTTCAAGCAGGGTACCGATGGCGACATGGCTATGGTAAACGTACAAAACCGTCTGGCTTCGGCGCAGGGATTGCTGCCGGCCGAAGTGACGCGAAGCGGCGTGAATGTCAGAAAGCGACAGACCTCGCGCATAAAGACCCTCGCGTTGTATAGTCCGGATGGAACTTTCGACCAGAAGTTTTTGGCAAATTACATGAAAATAAACATCGAGCCAAGGTTGTCGCGCGTGGCCGGAGTTGGCGAAGTCGACATACGAGGCGCCGACTATTCGCTACGCATATGGCTCGATCCGGGTAAGATGGCCCAATACAACCTTATGCCGAGCGACATACGCAATGTTCTCGACGGACAGAATCTCGAAGCGCCGACAGGCACTTTGGGTGCGGAGTCGGAAAATTCGTTCCGCTACACGTTGAAGTATCGCGGACGGTATGAGTCGGAAACCGATTTTGAAAACATGGTGATACGCGCCGAACCCGACGGCTCGGTATTGAGGCTCAAGGATGTTGCAAAAATAGAATTGGGCTCAAGGTCATACGAATATCTCGGGTCGGTAAACGGCAAGCCCGGAACCACCTGTATGATTTCACAGACCTCCGGCTCGAATGCAAACGAAATAATAAAGGCCATCGACAAGGAGGTGGAGCAGATAAAGCTGACGCTTCCAAAGGGCATGGAGCTCGTGGATCTGATGAGCACCAAGGACTTTCTCGATGCGTCGATAAAGAATGTGATAAAGACGCTCTTTGAGGCTATATTGCTGGTGGTGTTGGTGGTTTACGTATTTTTGCAGAGCTTCCGCGCCACGATAATACCAACGCTGTCGATCATAGTTTCGTTGATAGGTACTTTCGTATTTCTGAAGCTGGCCGGATTCAGTCTGAACCTCATAACGCTTTTTGCCCTCGTGCTCGTAATTGGTACGGTGGTCGACGATGCCATAGTGGTGGTAGAAGCGGTTCAGGCCAAGTTCGACGAGGGGGTTAAGTCGTCGTACGAAGCCACCGTTGAGGGTATGAAAGGGATTACGGCGGCATTGCTCACCACCACCATCGTATTCATGGCCGTGTTCATTCCGGTAAGCTTTATGGGCGGTACCACCGGTGTGTTTTATACGCAGTTCGGTCTCACCATGGCTGTGGCGGTAGGCATCTCGCTGCTGAGTGCCATGACGCTTAGTCCGGCATTGTGCGCGCTCATAATGACTCCGCATAACGATGACGGTGACCGAAAGAGCTTCTCGACGCGATTTCATTTGGCGTTCGATTCGTCATTCAATCGACTGGTTAATAAATATTCGTCGGGCGTCAAATTCATGTCGTCGCATAAATGGCTGACGGGGCTGCTTCTGGTGGTGGCTTGCGGCAGCTTGTATTATATGATGATGGTTACGAAGACCGGACTCGTGCCGCAAGAAGACATGGGGTCGATAAACATCGATGTCATGACCTCGCCCGGCACCAACCTCGATGAAACCATGAAGATAATGGATGCCATAGACAGCCGAATAGCCGACATTCCTCAGATAAAGGCGTATTCGCGCACGGCGGGCTTCGGCATGATGAGCGGCGTGGGTTCGTCGAGCGGGATGTTCAATGTGCGACTTAAGGATTGGAGCCAGCGTAAGGAGGCCGGCGACGACATAAATTCGGTGATCGATGAGATTTATCGTCGCACGTCGGACATAACGGGCGCGCGAATCATAGTGTTTACCCAAGGCATGATACCGGGGTATGGCGTCAGCAATGGCTTTGAGATACATGTTCAGGATCAGAAGGGTGGTAAGATTGACGATCTCCACGCCATAACCAAACGCATAATTGCCGAGCTTAACGACCGTCCGGAGATAGCTCGCGCCACTACTTCGTTCGACACCAAATATCCGCAATATCTCGTGGAAGTGGATGCCGCTACGGCGCTGCGCAACGGCGTGCAACCAAACGACGTGCTTTCGGCGCTCTCGGGATATGTGGGTGGCTCGTATGCTTCAAACATCAATCGATTTTCAAAACTGTACAGGGTGATGGTGCAGGCTTCGCCGGAATTTCGTCTTGATACCAAAGCGTTGTCAAACATCTTTGTGCGAAACTCGTCGGGCGAAATGTCGCCCATAAGTCAGTATCTGAAACTTAAGAGGGTATATGGCTCTCAGTCGCTCGACCGATTCAATCTGTTTTCGTCGATAAAGGTGAACGGCACTCCGGCCAGCGGTTACAGCTCGGGCGAGGCCATCGAAGCTGTCCGCGAGGTGTGTGCCGCCAATCTCCCGGCCGGTTACAGTTACGAATTCGGAGGCATGAGCCGCGAGGAGGCTTCGTCGGCCAATTCCACCGTGTTCATATTCATTGTGTGCGTGGTGTTCATATATCTTATTCTTTGCGCGCTGTATGAGAGCCTGTTCATACCACTGGCGGTGATACTGTCGGTGCCTTTTGGCTTGGCCGGAAGCTTCTTGTTTGCCTATCTTCTCGGACTCGAAAACAACATATATCTGCAAATCGGACTGCTCATGCTGATAGGGTTGCTTGGTAAAACGGCCATACTCATGACCGAATACGCATCGGAGCGACGGCGTAACGGCATGTCGATAGTCGATGCCGTGATGTCGGCGGCCCGTGCAAGGTTGCGACCGATACTGATGACCTCGCTGTCCATGATATTCGGTATGATACCGCTTGTGTTTGCAACCGGCGTGGGTGCCAACGGCAACATTTCGATTGGCGTGGGTACGGTAGGCGGAATGTTGATAGGTACCATCGCGTTGCTGTTTGTAGTGCCGGTGTTGTTCATCGTATTCCAGAAAATTGAAGAACGTGTAATGCCTAAACGACAAAGAAGATGAAGTGTAAAACGTTATATATTGTTCTTGCCTGTATGCCCGTAGTGCTTGGCGGATGCGGCATTTACGGCAAATATGAGCGCAAACCGCTTGAGTTTGACGCTGAATGCTATGCGAAGGGCGATACGTCGATGGCGCCGTTGTCGGCGATGCCGTGGCGCGAATTGTTTACCGACAGGTGCCTTTCGGATTGGATAGAACGCGGCCTGAAGGCAAATACCGATCTGCGCATAGCCCAATTTCGCGTAGAGGAGGCTTCGGCTACTTTGACGGCCTCGCGCCTCGCATTTTTGCCGTCGTTAAACGCTTCGGCCGACGGATCGGTCAGCAATTCGTCGTCAAACCGTTTTCAGATAGGGCCGTCGGCTTCGTGGGAGCTGGATGTGTTTGGCAAGCAGCGAAACCTTAAAAAGGGTGCCGAGGCTTCGTACAATGCATCGCAAGCCTACAAGCAGGCCGTAACGACCTCGCTGATTGCCACGATAGCCAATGGATACTATACGTTGGTGATGCTCGACGAGCAGCTGAGCATCAGTGAGCGCACCCTGAAAACGTGGGATGAAAACATACGTACCCTGCAGGCTTTCAAGCGCGCCGGCCGATCGAATGAAGCTGCAGTGCTCCAGGCGCGCGCCAACCGCATGAAGGTGGAGTCGTCGACGCTTACATTGCGCAAACGCATTTCGGAGCAGGAAAACTCGATACGTTCGTTGCTGCTTGAGCCGGATGCCGATCTGGCTCGAGGCGAATATTCAAAGCAATCGTTTCCCGACACCTTGTCGGCCGGCGTGTCGCTCGAATTGCTCTCGAATCGCCCGGACGTGCGTCAGGCCGAATTTGAGTTGCAAAAGGCGTTTTACAATGTAAATGTGTCGCGGTCGGCATTCTATCCCTCCATCACGTTGTCGGGAAATGCCGGATGGGTAAGCTCGTCGGGAGCAGTGGCAAATCCGTCGTCGTGGATTGCCAACGCGCTCGGATCGATAACGGCACCATTGTTCAACCGAGGCACCAATCAGGCCAATCTGAAAATATCGAAAGCTGAATATGAGATAGCCGCCCTTGAATTTCAGCAGAAAATACTTGATGCCGGAATAGAGGTGAACGATGCTTTGTCGGCTTGGCAAACCGCTCGCAACAAGTTGGTGATAGACAAAAAGCAGATAGTGGCGCTGCGCGGAGCGGTTCACAACACCCGTTTGCTCATGCGCAATACGCCCACCAGTTATCTGGAGGTGTTGACGGCCCAACAACGCTTGCTCGAGGCCGAGCTGACCGAAGTTGAGGATCGTTACGATGTAATTCAGTCAGTGATAAGGCTATACAGAGCCCTTGGCGGTGGAGTGGAGTAGGTGTCCTGTAGGTTAAGGGCATCGTGACGCGGGTGCATTAACATAATAAAGCCAATTTTACTCTTTTTTGGTTTTGTGTGCATCGTAATTTCACCTATCTTTGCGGTGGAATTATGAAAAATGCACACATACCCCCCCTTTCGTAAATATTCCAAACAGTGAGTCTGTAATATGGCGTTTGACGCGGTATGCCGGTTATGTTTTTCACCGGACGCATACGTGCTGCCGTGCATTTTGGCAAATTCCCGATAATAGGATATTCATAATCTAATCCCTTCATAAAAACGCTTCGAGGCTGCGCTGTGATTAGCGCGGCCTCGAAATATGTTGGTACGGTTATGTACTTGCGTCGTTATCAATATCCGGTGTAGCTGTGTGGCGACAGCTTGTGAAGCTCGGCCTTTACCTCGTCCGATACGTTTAGCGTTTCGATGAACTCGGCTATGCTCTCGGCCGTCACGGTCGAGTTGACACGCGTGAGTTCTTTGAGCGTTTCGTAGGGATGCGGATAGCCTTCGCGGCGCAGTATGGTTTGTATGCCCTCGGCCACTACGTTCCACATGTTGTCGAGATCGGCGTTGATGGCGCTTTCGTTCAATATCAGCTTATTGAGACCTTTCAATGTGCTGTGGAGCGCTATGAGCATGTGCGAGAGGGGCACGCCGATGTTGCGCAGCACGGTCGAGTCGGTAAGGTCGCGTTGCAGTCGTGATATGGGGAGCTTGTTTGACAGATGGCCCAAAACGGCGTTGGCTATGCCGAGGTTGCCTTCGGAATTTTCGAAGTCGATGGGATTCACCTTGTGAGGCATAGCTGACGAGCCAACTTCGCCGGCTTTGATTTTTTGTTTGAAATACTCCATCGAGATGTATTGCCATATGTCTCTGTCGAGGTCGATCAATATGGTGTTTATGCGACGCATGGCATCGAAAAGCGCGGCGAGATTGTCGTAATTGGATATCTGGGTGGTGAACGCCTCTCGTTCTATTCCGAGCTTTTCAGACAGGAACGAGGCTGCAAATTCGCGCCAGTTTATCGACGGATAAGCGGTGAGATGCGCGTTGAAATTGCCCGTGGCACCGCCGAATTTTCCGCTTACGGGAACGGCTTCGAGCGTTTTCAGCTGAGTGCTCAAACGGTAGGCGAATACTTTTATTTCCTTGCCGAGGCGAGTGGGCGATGCCGGCTGTCCGTGCGTTTTTGCCAGCATGGGCACATTGTACCATTCATCGGCTTTTGCGTCGAGAAATGCTATGACCTCCTTCAGCAACGGTATGTAGGCATTTTGTATGGCTTCGCGCACCGACATTGGCACCGACGTGTTGTTGATGTCCTGCGATGTGAGGCCGAAATGTATGAACTCCTTGTACTGTGACAGTTGCATGGCGTCGAACTTTTCCTTTAGGAAATATTCCACGGCCTTTACGTCATGGTTTGTTACTGATTCTATCTCTTTGATGCGTTCGGCATCGGCCAATGTGAAGTTGCGGTATATGTTGCGCAGCGACTCGAATTTGGCGGCATCTACGCCGGCCAGTTGCGGCAGAGGCAGCTCGCACAAAGCTATGAAATACTCTATCTCGACTCTTACGCGATAGCGTATTAATGCAAATTCTGAAAAATACTGATCGAGCGATTCGCACTTGCTACGGTAGCGTCCGTCGACGGGCGAAATTGCGGTAAGGGGGGTCAATTGCATGTTATGATTGATTTTTTTGATTGGAATGCAAAATTACAAATCTTTTTCTATATATGAGGGGTTTACGGAGCGCGATTTTTCGAGCTCCGCCGGCTCAAGCGAGCCGGGCGCGGCTCATAAAACCAACGGATGCTCGATTATTTCGGTCAATTCGTCGACCGTCGACACTATGTGGTCGGCATGGTAGTCGCGCAGTTCCTTGGCCGATCTGAAACCCCACGTCACGCCCACCGACTCGATGCAGGCGCGTCGGGCCGTCTCCATGTCTACTCCCGAATCGCCCACGTAAAGCGTAGCGGCTTTGGGCGTAGGTATTTTCGACAATATGTCGAACACTATCGACGGGTCGGGTTTTCGAGGATAGTCGCTCTTTTCGCCTTCGATGGCACCCCACTTCACGTTCGGGAAATAGTGGTGCATAAGCTTTTCGACGGCCGATTGGTATTTGTTTGAGGCCACGGCTATTTTTACGTCATTGTCGTTCAGGCGCTGAAGCAATTCCGGAATGCCGGGATACGGTTTGGTGCAGTCGGTGTTGTGTTCGTCGTAATATTCCTTGAAATATCGACGCAGTATGTCGACGTTTGATGCCGAGCGTTCGTCTTCGGGCAAAACGCGTTCGAGCAGTCGGGTTATTCCATTGCCTACGAAGAATGGATACGAAGAAAGAGCGTGTAACGGATATCCGCATTTTTCGAGTGCGTAGTTTGCGGCATTGCCCAGATCGTCGATCGTGTTGAGCAAAGTTCCGTCTAAATCGAATATTACTAATTGTTTCATTGCGTTGAGTTTTGTGTCGCTATGAATTATAACAAACAAGAACGAAAATCAGAATGGATATCCGACAGAAAAATGCAATGTGGTGTCGCGTTTCCATCGCGGATGTATTATGGGCCACGGTTCCTGATTCATTGCTGGGTTGTGCGCTTTGATGCCGAGGTCGAAGCGCAACAGGAAGTATTCGAAGTCGAGGCGAAGCCCGATGCCGTATGATGCAGCCAGCTGCTTCCAGAATTTAGAGAAGCGGAACAGGCCCCCCGGTTGGTTTTCGTAGTTATGAATGGTCCATATGTTGCCCGCATCGGCAAAAAAAGCACCTTCAAACACCCAGAACAGCTTCATACGATATTCGGCACTGAGTATGAGCGATATGTCGCCGCACTGGTTGATGAAGTCGGTAACGTAATTGCGCGAGTCGTACGATCCGGGGCCGAGCGTGCGCACTCCCCAGCCTCTTACGCCGTTGGCGCCGCCGGCATAAAATCTTTTTTCGAAAGGAAGCACGCGCGAGTTACCGTAAGGAACGCCGATGCCACCTCCTACGCGGAATGCCACGGAGTGACGGTTGTCGAAATTTCGTGTCAGGCTGTATTCTATCTCCGCTTTGACGTATTGCGAATACTGTATGCCGAGAAATTTGTAAACGTCGTCGCTTCGTTTCTGCTTGGTGAGGTGCGAGAGCATGTACAGCGTGTTGCCGGCCGTTTCGCCTCCGGCGCGGAAAGTGTATATCCACGGTTGTATCGAATGCCGTTTCAGCGATGCCGACGATATACGCTTGTTGGTGCGGTAATACGAATATCCCATGCGCATGATGAAGTGATCCTCGTAGCTGTAACGGAGCAGCGGATTCGAGGGAGCTATCTGATTAATGAAGTCGATGGTGCTTTCCGGCAGATACACATAATTTATGTCTATCAGGTCGAGCGTGCGTCGTTCGCGATTGTTAGGGTTGGCCCATTTATATTTCCACGCTGCGCCGGCTATTATGCGCGTGTATTCCGGTCGCTCCTGATAGTTGAACGACAGGGCAAATTCGGTGGATGCCTTTATGCGCCGTTTGAAATTGCGCGACACGAATGGAAATTCAAATTTTGGGAACGTGATGCCCACTTCGGCCCCGTGCTCGGTGTAACGGTCGTTTATGAGCCCGGAGAAATTTCCCGAAAGGCTTTCGTAGTTGGTGCGCAGTTTTGCCGTAAACAGATTCGACATCTTGGCCAGATTGCGGTGCAGGTATGTAAGCCCGACGCCGAAACCGAGGTCGCCTTCCGAGTTCGTGCCACCCAGTTCCAACGTCACCCCTTGCTTCTTGTTTCGCGATAGATACACGAAGGCATCGAGCCATTCGTCCGAGCCTATTCGTCCGGCAGGCTTCATCTCTATGTTTATCGATTTCAGGATGCCCAGTTGGCTCAGCGCTTCGTAAGTGCGATCCACTTCAAACGACCTATACAGCTTACCGGGCGTTATGAAGTTTTTTTCCTCGAGAGCTTCGGGCTTTATGTATCTGTCGCCCACGTATATCACGTTGATGTCCTTGTACGTAACGGTGTCGGTGGCCATCTTCCGCAATTCGTCGGCCGGAATGCCTTGGTCGGATGCCGTTACGAAATAAACGTTGCGTATGTAATATTTGGTGTGCGATGCCGTGTCGGCCACGGCTATCGTTGCCTGATTCGGGCGGCGCGGATGGCGCACGTTTATCGAAATGTCAACGTCGTATGAATTTTCGGCCGTGTCGGCATAAAAAGTGATGTACTCCTTGGTGAAGGCGTAATACCCTCTGTTGCGAAGGCGTTCGGTGATTCGCGTTCGCTCGGCATCGAGGTTGTTTCGGTCAAACAGCGTTCCCGGCTTTATGGTCGATGCTATGGTGTCGCTCATCACCAAGCGCGATATTGCCGTGTCGGGTATGTTATATGCCACCGACGTTATGCGGTGAGGCGTGCCGGTGGTCACGTTGTAGGTCACGTCGATTTTCTTCTTGTCGGGACGCATGGTGGTGTCCACTTCGACCTCTGCGTCCATGTAGCCCTTGTTGATGAGTGCCTTTGTCAGTTGCGAACGCGAAGCTTCGGTGAGTTCTTGACTGTATATTGCTGGCGGCTGTCCGAGGCGTCTGAACCATTTGTTGTACCATTTTGCCGTGTCGGCACCCGAAAGATTGTACGTGGCGAGTTGCAGTTTGGCGAATCCCAACACCTTATGGTTGGGTGTTTGGCGAAGATAATTGGTCAGGTCGGTCGATTTCACATCCTTGTTGTCATTTATGCTTATCGACACGTTGTTCAGTAGGTATTCGCCCTCGGGCACATGCTTCGTCGAGCTGCATCCGATCAGTAATGCAGCAGACAATATGGCAAGTATGTAGAGGCTTACGCGACTCATCGTTATTAATGGAACTGCAAAGTTAGCTTTCGCAGCCCAATAATAAAAATCGAATGTCTAAAAAAGCATGAAAATAACCGCTCGAAGCTACTTCTTTGACGAACTCGACCAATAAATCGGGGTGTCGGCGCATTGTGTGGCATATGGCTTGCCGGGGGGCAGAATCATAGTTTGTAGGTGAGTATCACCGACTCGCTTATGGCCGATGACTTCACGTCGGGAAAGTCGCGATAGCGAGTCGAGCGGTAATAATGTGATATGCCGAGGCTTATGTATAGCTTTCGCCAAAGCTTCAGGTCGACACGTAATTCCGTTACCCCGAATGCCGCCGACGATTTGTCGCCTTGCACGTTCAGCGTATGATAGTCGACGGTGCGTAGATTGGTGCCGCGCTTATATCCCTTCCACGTAAACAGTCGGTAATATTCATGCGATATGGATGCCGAGAAGCGGTCATGGTCAAACACCAGATGTGCGCCTCCCTTCAGCGAAAAGCCGCTGGCCAGATTGTAGTTGCGTTCATCTACCTGATAGTGGTCCGACAATATCGCGCCGAGAAACACTCCGTTGGCGTGTGCATAGGCATCGAATACCCATCCGCGTCGCTCGATGTCGCGAAACATCACTCCTACTCCCGCCGACGCGGGCACTCCCAATTTGTAAGGGCATTTCCCGACGTGCTCCGATATGGTGTCGGAATCGTAGAAGTCGAAATGCTGATACATGCCCACGCTTAAAAATTGGTCGCGCGTTTCGAGCAGTTCTCTCGACAATAAGCGCCCTTTTATGTTGAGCTGCGACAGCACCGGCTGAGTGTTGATGATGTTCAGCACTGACCGAAATGTGAAGTAATCGTACGGCTGCCGGCTCGTGCCTTCGAAGCGGTCGCCATACTCCATGTTAAGCTCCATGGTAAATCCCGACTTCGACGTTCCGGCGTGTCGATTCTTGAACGACAGTATTCTGAATCCCGACGATATTTCCACTCCTATCGGGGGGATGCCGAACTGACGGCCGGTAGTGGAGCGGTGTCGCCACGCGTCGCCGTTTATTATTCTCGTAAGCCCGCGCATCGGAGATATGACGAATGCGGCTGCCTCGCGAAGCCCGCGCTCCGATCCGGTGGCTCGGTCGTCGAGCACTATGTCCGACATGCGGTAGCACACTTCGCCTATCGCCATGCCCCCTATGGGGGTGGCTATGATGTCGTTGGTCGAAGGGTATTCCCTCTCCATGAACAGCTCCCACATTGCGCTTCCACCCAAGGCAAAGAGGCCCGATTTCCAATAATTGAATCCGTTTGAGCGGGCCGCGTTGAAAAACAGGCTTCCGTTATACGGATGCAGAAACATGTTGGTGCCCATGTGGTCGTTATCCCATATAAATCCGTGCTTGAAGTTCTCTTTTATGGAGTGCAGCGATATGTATGCGTAATCGCCGCGCTGTATGAAGCGGTCGTATCCCCACAACGCTATGTTCGAGCCTGCCACCATTGCCGTGGCCTGCCAGAATCGCGGCTTGCCGTAATGCATTAAGTCGGCCGTGTCGGGGTCGACCTGTGGCCTGATGTTTAGCTTTATGGGCATTTGTGCGTTGATGTGCGGAATGGATAGGATCCATACTGCGCATATCAATAACATATAGCTGAAACGTGGCATAATTCATAATATCGTATAATTGATAAACAAAATAGCGTGTGAATATTTCGTTTGCATATGTTTAAAAATATTATCGGGGCTTGTCGGAATCTGTCCGAACCATTAAAATATCTTGGCATTGATGAAAAAGTGGCAACAAAATAGTGTCTGTAACGATTGTCAGAAACTGAGAAAAGTAGTAACTTTGTGCCTTGAATTTAAGCAATCTGCGTAACTTGCAACGTAACAGCTAATTAATATATTATGGACTTTTCGTGGTTGATAAATCTACTGAGCCCCGGTCACATGGAGTTGGCAAGCACCATAGTGCTATATTCCTTTGTGATAGCCCTTGGTGTCTTTCTTGGTAAAATTAAGGTGGCAGGGGTATCGCTCGGAGTTACATTCGTGTTGTTTGTGGGCATCATAATGGGCCATTTTGGCTATGTGGTCAATGCCGAGGTATTGAAATTCATCCGAGAATTCGGTTTGATACTTTTCATATTCTCGATAGGCATACAGGTGGGCCCCGGCTTTTTCTCGTCGTTCAAGAAAGGCGGCATGAGGCTTAACGGACTTGCCGTGTTGGGCATAGCGCTAAACGTGTTGATCGTGTTGATAATATATTATGCCGACGGGCATACGAGCATCGAGGCTCTTGTGGGTGTGATGTCGGGGGCTGTTACCAATACTCCCGGTTTGGCTGCCGCTCAGCAGACAGCCGGAACCACCGAAGCCATCAACACTATGGCGATGGGCTACGCAGCCGCTTATCCGCTTGGCGTGATAGGCATAATTGGCGCGATGTTTCTCGTTAAGGCCATATTCGGCATAAAGGCCGAGAACGAAATAAAGGCCATCGAGGACGAGCAGGCAAATGCGCAGCTGAAACCTAACATAATAACGGTTGAGGTGCGCAATCCGCAGATAGAGGGTAAGTCGTTGCGTCAGCTTCATGACATAATACAATGCGATTTCGTGATTTCGCGAATGACGAGCGACGGTGGCGACATAATAATACCCACGTCGGCCACTCAGGTGCACATAGGCGAAAAGTTGTACGTTGTGATTTCGGCACAGGATGTCGACAGATTTCTCTCCATCATAGGCCCGACTGCCGAAATGGACTGGGAGGCCGCTACGCCGAGCCGAGTGGTGTCGCGTCGCATCGTCATAACCAAGAGCGAGTACAACGGTGTGGCTCTCGGCTCTCTGCGACTGCATACCGCTTATCAGCTTAACGCCACGCGCGTCAACCGTGCCGGCGTCGACCTGCTTGCTTCGCCGAGCTTGCGTTTGCAAATGGGCGACCGCATAACGGTGGTGGGCGACATAAACGACATTGATCGTTTGGCCGAAAAGCTGGGCAACTCGATGAAACGTCTTAACGAACCGAATATGATAACCATATTCGTCGGCATATTATTCGGTATAATAGTAGGGTCGATAAATGTGGGCTTCGGTATGAAGCTTGGTTTGGCCGGCGGTCCTCTCGTAGTGGCCATCTTGCTTAGCCGTTTCGGCTATAAATTCAAGCTCGTCACATATACCTCGTCGTCGGCTTCGTTGCTTATGCGAGAGCTTGGCATATGTCTGTTCCTCGCATCGGTGGGCATATCTTCGGGAGCCGGATTCGCTGAAACGGTGTTTAACTCCACCGGTATGTGGTGGGTGATATGGGGCTTCATAATCACGTTCGTGCCATTGGTAATAGTGGGCCTTATAGCTCGAGGCGTTTATAAGATCAATTTCCTTACCATAATGGGTCTGTTCTCGGGCGGCTATACCGATCCCCCGGCACTTGCATATGCAGGCGGCAGCACTTCGAGCGATGCACCGGCAGTGGCTTATTCTACGGTTTATCCGTTGACCATGTTTTTGCGCGTGGTGGCAGCCCAGGGATTGATACTGGCTTTTATGTAACATGCACTATAACCAAAAATAAAACTCTATTATGAAAGAATTAAAAGGAACAAAAACGGAGCGCAACCTGAAGGAGGCTTTTGCCGGTGAATCGGAGGCGCGTAATAAATATACATATTTTGCTTCGAAGGCTCGTAAGGACGGATATGAACAGATAGCCGCCATTTTCGAAGAAACGGCTCAGAACGAAAAGGAGCACGCCAAACTTTGGTTTAAGCTGCTTCAGGGCGGCGACATTGCCGATACTATGACCAATCTTCGTGAAGCTGCTGCCGGCGAAAATTACGAATGGACCAATATGTACGACCGAATGGCTCGTGAAGCCGAAGAAGAAGGCTTCACCGAAATAGCGTTTCGTTTCCGCGCCGTGGCTGCGATAGAGCGTCATCATGAAGAACGCTATCGTCGATTGTTGCAAAACATCGAAGAAGGCATCGTGTTCTCTCGCGAAGGCGATACGGTATGGATTTGCCGCAATTGTGGCCATGTGGTTATCGGTAAAAATGCTCCCGGTGTATGCCCTGTGTGTCTGCATCCTCAGAGCTTCTTCGAGATCAAGGCCGAAAATTATTGATTATAAATAGCATAAAAAATCAAACGAACCGCGTGACGACGATTATGCTGCACGGTTCGTTCGTTTTTTTATATGTCGGCGCGGTTGCTACCGGTCGATATGTTCCGATAGCTTGCTTTCAAGAATGGGGGCCTGCTGAACTCCATAGGCACGCCATATTGCTTCGCCCTCTTTGAAAAGGATGAGAGTGGGTATCGATTGTATGGAGTACTGTTCGGCCAATTGAGGATTTCGGTCAACGTCTATTTTCAGAATGTTAACCTTGTCGCCAAGTTTGTTTTTTACTTGTTCGAGAATGGGAGCCTGAACCTTGCAGGGGCCGCACCAGGTGGCGAAAAAGTCTACGAGCGTAGGCTTCTTGTCGTTGATTATGTCAGTGAATTCACTCATGATATTTCTGTTTTTTAGTTTTGTTCGTCGATGTGATAACAAATTAGCCGTGCCGAAAGTTTGGTGTGCCGTTTCGCATTGTAATGCGTGGCCGTTTCACCTACACATTTTCCTTTAAACGCAAGCCTTGAATTTTATTGTGAAAATAAGGTTAAAAATTCGGGCTGATTATGAAAAAATGTGTAAATTTGTCACAATACCATTTTAATCACTAATACCTAAATAATTCATTTGGTTATGACTCTATTTAAAGCGCTAAGACTTAGATGCATATGTCTGCTGCTTGCCATGGTTGCAATGTCAGTTTCGGCAGAGCATTTGCATCCCGATGCAGCATTGGAGCGAGTGCTTGGAACGCAACAGGTTAAAACACTCGGTTTGTCGTCGTCGACGGCTGCAAGGCCCACCCTTGTTTATTCGGCAAAATCGGCTGAAGCGGTTGACCCCGGATGTTACGTGTTTTCCAAAGGCGAAAATTCCGGATTCATCATCGTTTCGGCTGAGGATGAGCTTCCGGCTTTGCTGGGTTACAGCGATACCGGAACGTTCGATTATGAAAGCTCGTCGCCCGCATTCAAATGGTGGATAAGCGAGTATGCGCGTCAAATAGAATATTACCGTGCAAATTCAAGCGGCACGGCTCCTAAGTCGGTTTACGAGCGCCATCCGCGTCAGCCCATAGCTCCATTGCTCGGTAAAACGCAATGGAATCAGGGCTGGCCTTACAACGAGCAGTGCCCTAAGGATGCCGGCGGCAGAAGCGTGACCGGTTGCGTGGCTACGGCCATGGCTCAGGTGGCTCGTCGTTGGGAGTTCCCCGAAGAAACGGGCATAGGACGTTACACATACGATACCGACAAGTACGACAGCAACGGTAAATTGACGGAAAAGAAGTTTGGTAAATTGACGTTCGATTATGCGTCGACCGTTTTCAGATGGGATAAGATGCTCGACAATTATGAAAAAGCAGGCTTGAATCCCGGCGCTCAGACCGAAGCCACGAGGGCTGTCGGAAAGCTTATGCTTGCTTGCGGCATTGGAGCACGAATGGGCTACTCGTCGAGCTCGAGCGGAGCATATTCAAATGCGGTGTCGCGTGTCTACGTAGAGCATTTCGGCTATGATCAGGGCATACGCCTTAAATATAAGGATCATTTTTCGCGCATATCATGGGAAAACCTCATATATCTTGAAATGGAAGCTGGTCGACCGGTGTTGTTGAGCGGTGCTACTCAAGATGGAAAGAGCGCTCATGAATTTGTGTGCGACGGTGCCGACGGTGAAGGTTGCTTCCACATCAACTGGGGTTGGGGTGGCAGTAGCGACGGTTATTTCGTGCTCACGGCTCTCGATCCCGGGCAGCAGGGCATTGGCGGCGCTGAGTCGGGTGACGGATTCAGCAATGGCGGCGATGCGTTGACTCGCATACAGCCTCCCACAGGGCGTTCGCCGCGATTGTATCTTCCTGTTTCCATAGGAAAATCGTTCATATATGTAGGGCCTACTCAGGTAGGTAGCAGTGATATCATATTCAAGTTCAGCGGATTCCTTACGGTAAATACTCAGGTAGGTAACATTGATGCTAACGAAGGCGCTTCATTTTCACTTGGCGTAAGAGTTTGTGATGCCAATGGCGATTCAAAACACATTAAATCGAGCTGGATCGTCGACAACCTTAAATGCGGTTGGGGCTGGGGTGAAGGCGACATAAAGGTGAATATGCCCAAAGGCACGTTGGCCGAAGGTGAATATAAGGTATTCCCGGCATTTTGCTATACCGATGGTACGTGGCAGGATATTTCGATGCCTTATGGTTCGTCGAACTACTGCGTGATAAAGGTTTATGCCGATGGCTCCATGCGCTCGTTGAGTGGCATTTGCGAAAAGCCCGCCGACCTGTTGTTCCTTTCCTTTGATCCGGCATCGACCATAGTCGAAAACAAGACTTCCGACTCAAACATCAACGTAACCATCGAAAACAGTGGCGTTGCTCCCTACGAAGGAGTGGTGAAATTCTGGCTTTCCGACTCGGAGGGCAAAAATCTTGGCAGCATTGGCGAAAAACAGATGTTGTCGATAGAAGGGGAGTCGGTTTATTCCGCTTCGATTCCATTCCCGGTTAAACTGAAGGCCGGCAAGTATTATGTGACCCTGACCGATAAGTTCGGACGCGAAATTCTCGGCGAACGCGAGTTTGAGGTCAAGACTTCAAGTGGCATCGACGACGTAAATCTCGACGACGTTACGGTTGAAGCCGACGGCGAATGCATTGTCGTTGTCGGCGCTCCCGCCGACGTTGCTATAAGCGTGTATGACATTAAGGGCGTTATGGTAAAGGCTGTAAAGTCGACCGGCGCCGAAGTTCGCATACCGTTGGCTCGTAATAACGCTTATGTGGTTAAGGTTGGCGAAAAATCGTATAAGATAGCTCTTTGATGATGACTTTATGAATATCGGCGGGTGCCGAGCGCTTGATTTGCGCGCGGTACCCGCATGCTATATGTATGAATACAGCGAACGCCGTCGGCTATGGCGGCGGCGTTCGTGTGAGTTCATAATATTTTATTAAGATAAGAGTTTAAAAAAAATAACTAAGCTTTAGATCATTGGGTAAAGTTGAATGAAATCATAAATTAAACGCTAAGTAATGGCATAAGTTCGATGCACTATGGTTAAAAAATTTGTCGCACCAAATGTAAATTGGCAATAAAATGCTAAATTTGCAGATGTCTTAGAAATTGTTTAAATTTATTTGTCGAAGGAATTGAGAGGATTTGTCAAGTAGATTTTTGATATTTATGAATGAGTTATGGGGTTCCATAATGACTGAATAAATATCAACAAGATGCTGACAAAGACCTCAATGACAAGACTAAATAAATTTTTAAACAGTTTCTTACTCTTGACGGCAAAAAAAAATTATGCAAAAAGTAAAGCCAAAGAAAGCACTGGGCCAACATTTCTTGACCGACATGACGGTAGCGGAACGCATTGCCGACACCCTCGACGGTTATAAGGGGTTGCCGGTAATAGAGGTAGGCCCCGGAATGGGTATGCTCACTCAATTTCTGTTGTCGGCCGGACATGACGTGAAGGTGGTGGAAATAGATGGCGAAAGCGTGGAGTATCTGAAGTCCAACTATCCCGAATTGAAGGGCCGCATTCTCGATTGCGATTTTTTGAAGACCGATTTGGCTGAAATATATCCCGACGGATCTAAATTTTGCGTGATAGGCAATTATCCGTACAACATATCGTCACAGATATTTTTTCATGTATTGGACTATAAGGATCGCGTGGTTTGCTGCTCGGGAATGCTTCAGCGCGAAGTGGCCGAACGGCTTGCCGCTGCACCGGGCACGAAGGCGCGTGGCATATTGAGCGTGCTGTTGCAGGCTTGGTATGATGTGGAATACCTGTTTACGGTCAATGAGAATGTGTTTAATCCGCCGCCAAAGGTGAAAAGCGGAGTTATACGTATGACTCGTAATGACGTTACCGATCTGGGATGCGACGAGCGCTTGTTTAAGACGGTGGTGAAAACGTCGTTTGGACAGCGACGCAAGACGTTGCGCAATTCCGTGCGTGGATTGTTTGCCGCCGGGACCGAAATGCCTGACGATCCGTTGATGTCGAAACGTCCCGAACAACTTAGCGTTGATGACTTCGTGAGGCTTACCAATATCATATCAGAATCAAGAAATAACGCTTAACGATGAAAGAATTTACGCCTGAATACCTTGATCGCATACGTTCGATCATCGATGCTCGAAACGATGCCGAAGCCATTAAGGAGCTTGACGACCTGCATCCGGCCGACATTGCCGAGCTTTATCAGGAACTCGACCTTGACGAGGCTGAGTATCTGTATAAGTTGCTCGATGACGACGTGGCGGCCGACGTGCTCATGGAGCTTGACGAGGACGATCGCCGCAAGCTGTTGAGTTCCATGCCGGCCGAGGAGATTGCAAAGCAATTTATCGATCACCTCGACACCGACGATGCCGTCGACATAATTCAGGAGCTCGATGAGGAGGATCGCGACAAGATTCTTTCGCACATCGACGATGTGGAGCAGGCAGGCGACATCATCGACCTTCTGAAATATGACGAGGACACGGCCGGCGGTTTGATGGGTACCGAAATGATCGTGGTGAACGAGAATTGGAGTATGCCCGAATGCATAAAGCAGATGCGTCTGCAGGCCGAGGACATGGATGAGATATATTACGTGTATGTGGTCGATAACGACTATAAGCTGCGGGGCATATTGCCGCTTAAAAAGCTGATAACGCATCCGTCGGTCTCGAAGATAAAGCATGTCATGGAGGAGGATCCGGCATCGGTAAAGGCCGATACGCCCATTGACGAGGTGGCTCTCGATTTCGAAAAATATAATCTCGTGGCAATGCCCGTGGTGGACTCCATAGGGCGCTTGGTGGGGCGAATTACCGTCGACGACGTGATGGATCAGGTGCGCGAATCGACCGAGCGCGACTATCAGTTGGCATCAGGTCTCTCGAGCGACGTGGAGACTGACGACACGTTGTTTACCCAGACGAAGGCTCGTTTGCCGTGGCTTCTCATCGGAATGGTGGGCGGACTGAGCAACTCGGTTATCCTCGGCAACTTTGAGGCGGGGCTCATGACCGATCCTACTTTGGCATTGTTCATCCCGTTGATTGGCGGCACGGGCGGTAACGTCGGTACGCAATCGTCGGCCATAGTGGTGCAGGGCCTTGCCAACGGTTCGCTCGACATAAAGAATTCGGCTCGGCAGCTTTTGAAGGAAATGGGCGTAGGATTGATAAACGGCAGCATAATATCGCTGCTCGTATTCGTCTATAATTTCTTCAAGCTCGGGGCTGCACATCAGGTCACCACCATTGCGGTGTCGCTGTCGTTGCTGTCGGTGGTGCTGTTTGCGTCGGTGTTCGGCACGTTTGTGCCCTTGACGCTCGAACGTCTTAAAATCGATCCGGCTCTTGCCACAGGCCCGTTCATATCCATTACCAACGACATAATAGGCATGGTGATATACATGCTTATAAGCACTTCGCTTATGGGCGCTTTTGCCGGTTGACGCTTCGGGGCGTGACGCTCATACCAACGGTTTTGTGACGCATATGCCCGGCTTGTTTCTGAAATATGAAGTCGCTATCAGTCCGGATGTGTCGGCGCGATACGTCATATGGTAGCGTTCGCATCCCAGCGCGCCTATCATCATGGTGGCTTCGTCGGCCGGATTGCCCGAGAGGGAGGGCGCGCAGCGCTCCTCGATGGTGATGTCGAACCCTATTATCGTAATGAAGAAATTTATGCGGCTTTCGTCGGACATGCCTTGAAGCCCTCGGCGCGTCACCGATACGCGGCCGTCGTCGAGGCACATTATCTCGACCGATGGCGCGGCCGGCGTGGCGGATGCCGATAGCGTGCCTTCGGCTACGTAAGTCTTGGCGGCTCCCTTTTGCGAGGGCTTGACGCATAGCCCCACTATGGCGGCCGCGATCACCACAGCTATCACGTAGAACTCTACCGAACTGAAAAAACTTGAAATGATCATGCTGCAAAATTAATTTTTTTCTGAAGAAAATGCTATGGGTGTGGAAGATTTTCGTTACTTTCGTTGTTTGAATGAAAAAGACTATTGTTATGGATCGCATAAAAGTAAAAATCATAAATAAATCGCGCCACGAATTGCCATCATACGAAACGCCGTCGTCGGCGGGAATGGATGTGAGGGCTTCGCTCGATGCGCCGGTGACGCTCAATCCGCTTGAGCGCGCGCTCATACCAACGGGGCTGCATATACAGTTGCCGCAAGGTTACGAATGTCAGATAAGGCCGCGTAGCGGGCTCGCGCTGAAACATGGCATATCGCTTGTCAACACTCCCGGCACCGTCGATGCCGACTATCGCGGCGAGATAGGCGTAATAGTAATCAACCTTTCTAACGAGCCCTTTGTTATTAATGACGGAGAGCGCATCTGCCAGATGGTAATAACCAACTATACCCACGTACACTGGGAGCTGGTAGAACGCCTCGATGAAACGGTGAGGGGTGATGGCGGTTTCGGCCACACCGGAGTTGATTAACGAATACTACAAATGAAAGTAAAGAATTTTTATCTGCACGTTTCGGCTATTCTGATGCTCGTTGTCGGAATAGGACTGAATGCGGTGGCTGCGGGCGAAAAATCGTCGCAATGGAATCGCGATGCCGATGTGCGTAAGGCCGACTATATTTTTCTCGAAGGGTTGCGTCAGCATGAATTGGGGAAAAACGATGCTTACCATGAGCTGTTGAGCCATTCGTACAGCCTTAACGATACCGACCGCTACGTGGGGTTTGAGTACGGCATTTTGATGATGACGCTTCTGCAGGACGACAGCACATACTTGGAGAAGGGTTACAATCTATTGAAGGATTACGTCGTGAACAATCCGTCTGACTTTTATAACAACGTGATGTTTGTTTCGGTGGCCAACAGCATTGGCAAGGTCGACGATGCCATTTCGGTGTTGGATCGCCTGCACCGCAACAATCCCGGCCGCAGCGAGGTGTCGGCACGATATGCCGGGGTGCTCGCGCAGACCGGCAAGAGCGAAAACATCGATAAGGCGATAGCTCTTTTCGATGCGATAGAGGTGGCCGAAGGGCGAAGCATTCCGCTGTCGTCGCAAAAAATACAGCTGTATCTCATGCGCGAGGACACCGCCTCGATTCTAAAGGAAGCTTACGGGCTGTTGGCTTCGTCGCCCCGCAGGGTGGACTACAATGTGTTCGTGGGCGACATGCAGATGCTTTTCGGGTCGCGCGACTCCGCGCTGCGCTATTACGACAAGGCCGTTGAAATAGATCCTACCAATGGCGTGGCATATTATTCGCGCGCCAATTACTATCGCGCCATAGGCGACAGCGTGGCCTACGACAAGGAGGTGTTTCAGGCCCTGCGTCAGGAAAATCTCGAACTTGAGCCCAAACTTGAAATATTGAAGGATTACGTTTCGGCCCTGTACACCGACTCGTTGCAGCAGCCCCGCATAAGCAGCTTGTTCCGTGAACTGATCGAGCAGCATCCGCACGAGGTGGCAATACACAATCTGTATCGCGACTATCTGATTGCGATAAACGATTATGCCGGCGCGGCCGAGCAATCGAGCTATTCGCTCGACATCGATCCGTCGGACGTGCGGCAGTGGATAGCCTTGTCGAGCCTGTACATGCAGATACGCGATTTCGACAAGTCGCTCGACGCGGCCAATCGCGGATTACACTATTTCGAATCGAATCCCGATTTATACATGCTTGCGGCTACCGGCTTGACGCAGCTCGACAGGCATGACGAGGCCATGGACTATCTGAAGCGCGGACTACAATATGTCGATTCGACCAATGCCGAAGTGATGTCGGAATTCGATACGGCCATAGGCGATACATACTACTCGGCCGGGGAGCTCGACAGCGCATTCGTGTATTACGACAGGGCCATTGAGCTTAATCCGCTTAACCTGACGGCCCTGAACAACTGTGCCTACTATCTGGCTTGCGAGGACAAGGATCTCGACAGAGCCGAAAAGCTGATAACGGTGGTGGTCGACGAGCGCCCCGATGACTCAACCTCGCTCGACACCTATGCGTGGGTACTGTTTAAGAAAAAGAATTATGAGAAGGCCAAAGAGATGATAGAGAAAGCGATTGAAAACGACGATGACCCGTCGAGCGAACTCTACGACCATGCCGGCGACATAATGTTCATGAATCGCCAGCCCGATGAGGCTCTTGACTATTGGAAGGCGGCATTGGATTTGGACCCTGACAATGATTTGTTGCAAAGGAAAGTAAAACATAAAACCTACTTTTATAAATGAACAAAGTAAGTAGAGAAATAACGGGTTGGCTGTTGCGCGTATTTGTCGTGGCAGCCTTCGTTGCAGCTATGCATTCGTGTAGAGGCAATCGTTCGGCTGTTAACGTTAACGAGCCGGCGGAGGTGGTTACGGTAAGCTCCAATCTCGACGAGGCGTTCCGCTCCATGACCGCCGAATATGGAAAGTGGGAGCGCGTGCGCATTCCGGTTTCGGTGAAGCTCACCTCGCCCAAAAATTTCTCGCTGTCGGGCACGGCTACTTTCGTGCGCGGCAAGAGCATCCAATTTTCCATGCGCGTGCTCGGCATGGAGGTGGCCACGCTTTTCGTGACGCCCGATTCGGTGATAGCCATCGAGAAGTTTCACAAGTATTATGTGGCGGAGAGCCTGAGAAGCTTTTTGGACGGCTTTCCGGTGTCGATCGACAATGTGTCTGACTTGCTGACCGGACGTGCTTTCATCCTGGGCCAAAATTCGCTGTCGGCCTCCGACGTGAGCAAAGTGAAGCTCTCGTCAGACCCCGCGAGGCGAGGATGGACAATGACGCCTCCGCAAGTGTCGTCGAGCGGCGATTACAGTTTCTCGTTTTCGCCCTACAACATATTGCAAACGCTCAAGATAGCGCTCGACGGCAGCAATGCCACCGTCGATTATGCCGGGGTGGAGAGCACCGCGTATGGCCCTATGGCTGCCGGCGTGATTCTCTCGGCGCATTCCGGACGTCTCGCGGTGGAGGCCACGATAGAGTGGAATCTGAAGCGCGCGCGCTGGGACAGCGAAGTGGAGGAGCGCCCGGTGAGCATACCGCGAGGATATACGCGCGTGAAATCGTCGGATCTGTCGAAACTCATTAAGAACATGTGATGGCTATGATGCGACGACTGTCTGTGGCCTTGCTCTGCGTGATGATTTGCTCTATGCTGACATCGGCGCAGCAACGTGACATCAATAAGCTTAAACAGGAGCGCGAGGCTACCAAACGTGAAATAAAGGAGACCTCGCGAAAAATCACTACCAACGAGCGCGAAACGCAGCGCAATCTCAGCCGACTTAATTCGCTTCGGGCCGAAATTACGGAAAAAAACGTGGAAATCGGGGCCATTCAGCTCGATGTCGACTCGATTGACATGCGCGTGAAGGCAATGGCCGACTCAATAAGCGGCCTTGAGGCGCAGAGGGCAAAACTGCGCAATGCCTATGCCGCGTCGCTCCGCAAAACTCAGCCGAGCCTCTCGTCGGTCAATCTCATGTCGTTCGTGTTCTCGTCAGAGTCGTTCGGGCAGGCATATCAGCGCATGCGATACATAAAGGAATTCTCAAATTGGCGCAAGCGAAAGACGGCCGAGATAAACGAAATAACCGACAGGCTCGCTCTGCGCAAACAGTCGTACGATTCGCTTCAGCAACAGCGCCTCGCCGTGCTGTCGCAACTTAGCAACGCCCGAAATCGCCTGCAAGCCACCCACAACGAAACCAATCAGCTTGTGGCCAAACTCAAAAAGGAGGGTGGGGCATTGCGCAAGCTGCTTAAGCAGAAAGAGCAGAGAGCCAGGGCGCTCGATCGTGAAGTGGATCGCCTGATAGCGGCCGAGCAACAGAAATCGTCGGCATCGGGCTCGAAGAAATCGTCGGGCAAGAAAGCCGGAACCGGCGTTGCCGGCACAGCTGCCGACAGGGCGCTCACGGGAAGCTTCGAGAGCAACAAGGGGCGGCTGCTGTTCCCCGTCAGCGGATCGTATCGCATAGTGCGACCATTTGGCCGTCACAAGCATCCCGACCTTGAGCATGTGGAGACCGAAAACAGCGGCATCGACATCGAAGTGGGGCCGGGGAGCATGGCGCGCGCCATTTTCAAAGGCAAGGTGTCGGCCATATTCCAGCAGCCCGGATTCAACACCATAGTCATGGTAAGGCACGGCAACTATCTGTCGATATATGCCAACCTCGCGTCGATAAACGTGAAGATGGGCGACGTAGTCAACACCGGCCAGTCGATAGGCACCATATTCGCCGACCCCGACGAGGGTAACAGCGCCATACTGCACTTCGAGCTCCGCAAGGAGCGCACGAAGCTCAATCCCACCTTATGGGTAAAATGATGCCTGATGCAGCGCGTAGCCGATAAAACCGATTCGTATCGATCGATATTGCGCGCCACGTCGGCTTTTGGCGGCATCGAGATTGTGAAGCTGCTCGTCAATCTCGTGCGCGGAAAGTTCCTGGCACTGATTCTCGGCCCCGAAGGGATGGGACTGGCGGCCATGTTCAACTCGTTGGCCGACACCTTCAAGCAATTCTCAAAAGCCGGCACCGATGCGGCCATAGTGAAAGCCGTGGCCGGAGCCGACGCGTCGCGCTCCGACCTGGCCGATGTGGTTGCGGCGGTGCGCCGTATGTCGGCGGTGCTTGCCGCCGTCGGGGCTGTTGCGTGCGCGGCATTGTCGGGATGGCTCAGCTACGTGTCGTTTGGCCGATACGACATGTGGCCGTGGTTCGTGTTGCTCGGCGTGGCCGTGGCGGCGGGCGTCGTGGCTTCGGCCGATGCGTCGCTTCTTCAGGGGCTGCATGACGTCAGGCGGCTGTCGCGCAGCTCGCTTGTCGGAGCCGTCAGCGGTCTGTGCGTCGGCGTTCCGCTATATTGGTTCATGGGCACCGATGGCATAGTGCCGGCCATAATTGCGGCATCGTTGGCCTCGCTCCTGTTTTTCAGGCTGTCGTTGCGGTCGGCCATGAAGGGATGCCGCAGCCGCTTCGACAGGGCCGTCCATATGCCTTTGGTCAGGCGCATTCTCGCCTCGGGGGGCGTGATGATGCTCTCTGGCGCAATGACGGCAGCGGTGGCGTTTGCGCTCAACGCTTTGGTGCGATACGCGGGCTCGATGGGCGACGTGGGTCTGTATCAGTCGGCCAACTCCGTTGCCAATCAATACGTTGGCATGGCGTTCACGGCTATGTCGCTCGACTTTTTCCCTCGGCTTGTGCGCGCGGTGGGCGACAAGCTCCGCATGCGCGAGCTCATCAGCCGTCAGACAGAGATAGTGTCGCTTGTCATCACGCCGTTGTCGCTGCTGCTCATGCTCACGGCTCCGCTGGTCATCGAGCTGCTTTTTTCCGACGACTTCGCTCCGGCAGTGCCGCTGATGCGGCTCATGGCGTTCGGAATGATAATGAAGGGGATAGGCTATCCGCTCGGCTATGTGGCGTTTGCCTGCGACAATAAGCGCGTGTTTGTTTTGATGGAGTGCTTGGGGGCCAATCTGCTCGACTTTGCCTGCATGGCCGGCGGATATGCGTTGGCGGGCCTCCACGGGCTCGGAATGGGGTTTTGCGCGTCGTGTGCGCTCACGTTGGTGATGTATTATGTGGTCAATCGCCGTCTGTATGGCTTGCGATATTCAGCCGGTGCGCGTCGTGCCGTCGTGGCCGCATTGGGGTTTGGCTTACCGTCGTTTGCGGTATGCGTGGCGGCGTTGTATGTGCCTCAGTGGCAATGCGTGGCCGTGTGGGTGACGGCGATTGTTTTCGTAGTGTCGGTGGGGTGGAGCGTGTTGCGCGTTGCGCGTCGTGGTTAGTCGTTGGTTTTTTAGTCGTTGGTCGGTTAGTTTTTTTGTGTCAAGTTTGGAAATTGTATGGGTTAGTCGGTTGGTCATAAGTGTTTTAGATGCTTTTTTTGACTCGTTTTTATGAGGCTGTATAAAAAGTTTTATATATAAAAAGTTTTATATATGACGATTTTTATGGATGGTTTGCTCCGGGTGGGGAAAATATTGCGGGGAATGGGCGATTTGTAGCGAGAATGTGCTACATTTGCATTATGGAAAGCGAGTTGCATTAATTAGTAGGCCGATACCGTGCGTTGGGCATTGACAGGCAGATAGACTACGATAAGTTCTATCTGTATTCAATCATAACCCATTCCACGGCCATCGAGGGCTCCACGATTACGGAGCTTGAAAATCAGATAATGTTTGACAATGGCATTGCCTTCAAGGGCAAGACACTTGTTGAGCAGAATATGAATCTTGATCTGAAGGCTGCCTACGAGCGCGTTTTGACATATGCACGGGGCCCCATGTGGATGTCACCGTCGACCGTCTCAAGGAGCTGTCGGCGCTGACTATGAAAAACACCGGCTCGGAATATCACACCGCATTGGGCGACTTTTCGTCGGCCAATGGCGACATTCGCCTGCTCAACGTCACGGCGGGCATTGGCAGACGGTCGTACATGGCTTTCAACAAGGTGCCGCAGAAGCTTAAGGAGTTTTGCGACGCGCTCAACGCTTCACGTCGCGAGGCTGCATTGATGACCATTGAGCAGCTCTACGAAAAGAGTTTTGACGCTCACTATCATCTCGTTACCATACATCCGTGGGCCGACGGAAACGGACGGATGGCGCGCCTGCTGATGAACTGGCTGCAATTTGAATTCGGCCTGATACCGTCGCGAATATTCAGCTGCGACAAGGAGGAATACATAAAGGCTCTCGTAGCCACTCGCGAGTGTGGCGACCTGAACATATTTCGCCGCTTCATGACCCAATCCACCATCGGCCATCTGTCGAGCGACATAGCAGCTTACGAAGCATCCATCTAATTCCCTTACAGGCAGTGGGCAAGCGTGTCGGCTTCTATCTGCTGGAAGGTGAATTTGCCAAAGTCCATAATTACAAAGGGAATGTGCTTATGGCTTTGAACGCCTCATACGCTTTTCTTGCCGCTTCCTTTTCCGACTTGCTGACAGGAGCGGGATTTGCCATTCTTTTGGCAAATTTTACTGCGTCCTTGCCCCTTAACACCGGGGTTTCTTTGATGAGTCGTGCCTTAAACATTATCCATACTTGCTAAGATTCCTTTCTCCATAATCTCTTGCAATGGAATTTTCTTTAAAATGTCTTGATAAGTAGTGTAAAAATCATTATCGAGTCCAAGATAAACAATATTATCATGAAGTTCCTCTATGGCACTTATATGTGAATGCAATTTGCATTCCTTATCAGAGCAATCTGATGTTATCTTTTTTATTCGCTCCAACTTATTCAGCAATTCATCATACTGGAATAAACCTTTTGTAGTTGGTTGGATTTGATAATTTGTTTTCTTTGAAGGTTGTATGTTATGTTCAGGATCTAACAATACAATGTGGAATATTGAAGAATCTCTGTCGAAATAACCTACAATACGACCGGTGCCTTTTGTTATAGAAAATTGCATTATCGGAAATTCAGCTTCATTGTCTAATATTTCTTTTGGCAGCCATTCCAAGTCTTTTCGCTGAATAGGAATATTTTTAGCTCCCCAATCTATCGGGTGACATCGTAATGCTTCACTTCCTTTATTTTCTTCTAATACTTCTTGCGGTGACATCTTACCTAAAGCCCCCAATCTTTCAAGAAGCCCTATATGCCATCCTTTTGAACATGCCCCAACCTGAAAATTGGGTATTTGTTTAAAGTGAGAGAAGGAAAAAGGTAATCTTCCTTCTCTTTAGTTCGTTTTCTTGTTCCCTGGTAACTAATGATTTATTCCCGTATTTAGGCGAATCGAGTTTAAGATTTAATAGTTTCCCATTTTTTTCCATAATACTCTATCATTAGTTTGGAGGCAATAACTTTGTCGCAATGTACATTTACATTTAAATCTCCTCGTGTTTTTATCCAAGGCATTTCGTTATGTGACAATCGTTCTAATTCTGCGCCACTATATTTAAGATAGTTCTCTAATATAAAGTCAACAAATTCAGCGTCTTCTGACGATAAATTCACATTATGATTCAGGCAATCATCAATGTTAATTTCAGAATATAGATATTTTGTAGGATTAAACCGATTATAGATCTCTCTATTTACCGGACCATGAACCCATGCTTCAAACTCGCCGTCAAACATAGGTTTTTTATAGATCCCATACGACCATGCTTGAACATAATACAATAATTTCTGCAACTTTAAATTAATTAAAGAAGCAAATTTATCTTCCGATTTTACTCGTAAGATAATATAATCTGTTATATCATGGATTGAGTTTATCTGAATTATAACTATATCAGTTTCAATGCAAAGTTAATATCTTTTTATAAGATAACAAAATAATGAATTGAATTGATGTTGCGGCTTGCCTATCTTATCCTATAAAGCACGGAAGGATTATCCGGATTTGCCCTGCAATGCGCAGGCAGTGGGGTGGGGCTTTACAGGCAGTGGGCCATGTAGGCGGGGATGTAGAGGGTGTTGGCTTCTTTGTGCAGGTTTTTGGGGTGTATCACGATGGAATGGCCTATGCGGTCATGGAACGATTCCGAAAAGCGCGATAGCGATATGGTGGTGTAGCGGTCGGCCGACTTCACCTCGATGGGATATATCTTATAGTTGAGCTTGCTGTTGTTCGACAGTATGAAGTCAATCTCTATGTCGTTGCGATGCTTTTCGGCATTATATCGCGTATAGAAATAGAGCTTATGCCCCGACGCCACGAGCATCTGAGCTATTACGTTTTCGTAAAACATGCCCTCGTTTATCGACAGCTTGCCGAACAGAAGCTTTCGGTACAGCTCGTTGTCGGTTATCTCGTTTTCGTCGAACGTGTGGCTTATCAGCAGCCCCGTATCGCCCATGTAACACTTCACGAACGTGCGATCTTCGTTTAGCGACAGGCCAACGTTGGGGTTCGAGCAATTGAAGCACTCATTCACTATCATTGAGTCAGACAGCCAGAAAAACGTGTCGTGATATTTGGGAAACGTGGCACCCTTTTCCACTTGCGACAGCATGACCCTACGCTCCGACTTCGACAGGAAGGCCGGAATTTGGTCGAATATCGAGAGCACGCTCGACCGATAGCCCGAGTTTATTTTCATTATGTCGTTGCGATACAGTGCCAGTATGTCGCGCTTTTCTATGTCGGCCTTCTCGAAATTGCGGTCGTTTTCCACGTAGGCCGACACGCTTTTGGGCATTCCTCCCACTATCATATACTGCCTGAACAGCAGCATGGCTTTGGAGTGCAGATTTTGCTCCACGGCCTTTCTATCGTCGAAACACTGCCGTATGTACGCCATCATTTGCGTTTCGCCCAAGGCCCACCCGAACTCCTCGAAGTCCATAGGGTACATCGACAGCCTTCTTTCTTCCGACGGGAGCGTTATGTGCCTAACGTTCTCTTTTATCGATATCAGCGAACCGGTTTCGATGTAGTCATAGCGTCCGTCCGACACAAGATATTTTATGGCCTGACGCGCTTTGGGAAACTGCTGTATCTCGTCGAATATTATTATCGACTCTCGCCTGTGGAGGCTCACGTTATATTCCGACGTTATGATCATAAAAAAGGTGTCGAGGTCGGTCATATAGTTGTTGAACGCCGACTTCACCACGTCGCTTGCCGTATTGAAGTCGATGAGTATGTAGCTTTTGTATTCGTTTTTGGCGAATTCTGTTACTATTGTCGACTTTCCTATTCGTCGAGCGCCCTCAATCAGGAGCGCTTTTTCGCCCCGGCAGTTCTCTTTCCAGTCGAGGAGTTTTCGGTATATTTTGCGTTTAAACACCATAAGTTGGATAATCTATTGTAGTACAACGCAAAATTAAGCATAATGTTTATAATGCGCAAGTATCATTGTCCCGAATTACCCTACAATGCGCAGGTATGGAAGTGGCGATTTGCCCTGCGATGCGCAGGAGTGGGGGGGATGGGCGTTGGGTGCGTCGGGGCGTGTGTTGCGGCATAAAAAAGAGGCGGCCATTGAGCCGCCTCTTGTCTGTTATGTCGGTGGGTTATGTCGATTATTATTGGGTGCTGATGCAACGTATAAAGCAGGCATCTGCTCCACCGCTACTATATACATTGACATGCGATATTGAAATGAAATCGAATGTCTCGTAGTTTATGTCCCATGCCGGATAACCTACATCATTAACGGAATATTCCTTGTCAAACCAATAAATGGCTCCCGGCGATCTAAATACATCAAGGAATAGAGGTGCTTCATATATGCCATATTTGTATAGACCGTAAGGGGTCTTGCCATCATTATTTTTTGTGGAAGTGGCATCAAAATAGCCCCAACGACTACTGCATGAATAACGGAGTAAACCATTAATGCCATTCACTAGGTGTTTTCTATGCCCATATCCTGATGACCCTATCGGGAAAAACAGATTTTTACCGGTCTTGGTGTTGTAAACGAAGCATCCTCTCATTCCTTTGGGGGATTGACCGTTACCTGACGTATACTTATATCCATAAGCCTCATCCATGGTTGTTGCCGTTTCGGTGGCGCCATCTCCATAGCATACGCCATATCCGTTTTTGATATGCCATGTGTTATCGTTGTCTTTATTAGGAGATAAGAATTCATTATAATCCGCTAACGTAGCAATTCGTCGGCCGCCACCCGGTGCGGGAAATGAACTCTTGGACGGATCAGAATTAGTGATTTTATCCCAATTCTGAGTTTTCTCAGTTGTTAATTTTAAATTCGTACCTCCATTATATAGGAAGTCATTAGGCGCAATTTTTACCCAGTTGGTTTTGCCTTTATTGACGTTGCTTTCCGATTTAATGCCAGTCCAGTTGCCAAAACGGAAAAGTGAGCCTTCGTCAAGTGGGTTATTTGCCAAATTGTTTTGGTCGTAGTTGTTGATCGTACACCATTTGCGTCCATTACCCACTATGTCGTCGGCAGCATATCCTTGTCGTACAAATATTAGATGATGGCAAGAACAGTAGTTGTATTCCACTCTTATTATGGCATATCGTGGCTTGCTTGGTGTCGTTTTGTCAAACTTGATGTAAAAATCAATAGGAGTATTGTCGATGCCCTCTATCGAATTTCGAGTCAATACCTCACCTGAATATTGGAAAGTATATTCTGCTTTTGTTGACTTGCTATCTTTGGGGATGTCTAATGTAACGAAGGGGGCACCTCCATTGTCGGCCTCTGTATCGCGAATCACGTAAGCACGCCACGGGCCGTCGCTTATAAGATTCGTAAAATTGGTGGTATTATCATCCTTCAGAATTTTCATCTCTACATGGAAGTCTTCGTGATAAGAATCGCTATGAAATATGCCTTTGGGATTTACTATTCGTCTGACTTGCTGTATTTCAATGTCCTGTGTCTTATTGCCGGTAAAGTCAACGTTATTGCTATCGAGAGTCTTTATTTCATTGGTCTCGCCATCGCGATATTTTATCACAACGTTGACTTTGGCCATGCGCTTGTATGTTGTGTATGGGTTGTTGCCCGTGTACGCCGTTTCTTTTATCATCTGACGCGCACGAGTCCATATCGGTATTTTAACAAAAAAAGTACCGTCGGCCCAACTTACGTGTGCCTTGTCTTCGTCTAATGCCTTGTATAAAGGCTCTTTGCTTATGCCAATATTGGTATAAGAGCGATGCCCTAAATCATTGTTGTTATAATGGGGCTCGTTAAATACCGATGGCTCGTTATGTATTAATTCATTTCCCGTCGGGGTGGGTATTCTCAATATGTTAGTAGGCTTTTTTAAACTGAGAAATCCATTCCAAGGTTTTCCGTTCACTATGTCAGGGGTGCTGAGAAATTTATAGTAATTTCCATACATATTTTTGTCTGGTTGTGATGCTTTAATGGTAGTAAGGTCCGTTTGGTTTAACGTTCCGTTCCAACCACTCGTGCATTCATATGGAGCCCAATTATTCTCTATGATATTAGCATCAATGCTAATAATTTCGGAATTTTCAGGAGCATCGAATTCTATGGGAATCATAGTCGATTGTCCATAGAGATATGATATATAGAAAGGATGCGGGAAGCGAAGTTTGGGGTCGGTGTGCTTCTTATATTCTATGTGCCAGTCCACGTCGTTCGCCCATTTGTTGAACTTTAGCGTCAGCTTATAGTGATAGTTACGCTGCGTGTTATAGTCGAGACGGGTGTCTTTTCCGAGCATGAAGCGGTAGGTTATAGGCCCTTCGCCCTCTTTTTCGTTAAGGGATCCGTCGGTATTTTGTGCGCGGTAATAGGCTTGCACTTCGATGTACGAGCCATATTTTTTAGCATCTTTCCATGCTATGTTGGTTGGGTCGTAGCCGTCGGGATACGATACCACTTTATCGTCTATGTGCTTCTGATTTACCTGCTGGCGTTTGTCGGACGGGGTGTTTTCCTTTCCCTTGCCCTGCATGTTTTCAAACAGAAACAGCGCATTGGTCTGCTCGGAGTGAAGTTGGGCAAGCTTTTGCTCCGAGGTAAGCTTATCGTCAGCCACTACCGCTTGGTCGAAGCCGTTGATGGGGTGGTCTTTCGACACATATCCGAGCCAGTCGGTGGTGTAGTTTTCGCCTGTGCCATATGTTATCATCTGGCCGGAGTTCTCTATCAGCTCGGTCGCCGGATCGTCGGCTTGGTTGGGATTGTCGGCACCGAGATAGCACTTAGCGGGGATGTCCTTTATGGTCACTGACTTAATGAATATCTGAACGCCATTATTTAGGTTAGTGCCATCGAACGCCACGGTGACTTTCGACACGGCACGTTTTATCCACGAGTGAACGTTTGACTGAACTTTGTCGATGAGTATTGTGGGGGCATTGAATCCCGCACTATCCAAACCCTTCTTGTTGCCATTCATTAGGGTGAAATACCCAAACATCTGATTGTTTGAGGCTATGTTGCCCTTATTCCACGTAAGCAGTTGGGTTTTCAATGCTTCTTCGCCCTGTTGGCATATCTCGTCGGATATCTGCCCCATGTTGGCTATGGCATACATCTTATATTCGCCATAGCGCAGACGGTCTTTTATGTTTTTCGTTCCGATGGAGAATTGTGCTTCGCCCGTGGTCGTTTCAGCCTGATGCTCGTTATTGCCGACGGCATCGTTGGGCGTCTCGGAGTTGCTTTTCGGGGTGTATTTATAATTTTCGAGTTGGTCGAGATTATTGTCCGGGTCATGAGTGTATGTGCGAATGAAATTGCCCTGTTTGTCATACACCACCACGCAGAGCGACTCGATGTTGCCTATGGCAGTGCCGGGCGTTCCGCCTGTGGGATTGGTGGCATTTTCGCCGGCGCGCGACGAGAGGTCGACGGGCATTTCGAAGAAGCTCACATTGGCATTGATCATTGCATAGCCGTCGCCTACTTTCGCGTTTTCGTACAATTCGTCGTCGACGCATGACGTGGCAGTGAGCAATAAGCTTAAAAGCAATAATATATTTAAAGGCTTAAATCTCATTGTTGTGATATGATATATATATATTAGCTTTGTAGTCTGTTTTCTGTTGAAAAATTTTGATTAGCGGTCTATGCCGAAATTGGGATTTAACCATACTCCGGTGTAGGGAATCACCGTAACGCTTAAGTCGATTCGTTGTTGCTTGATAGCGATGTAGACTATCACGTGGGTGTTTCGGGGCAGGGCAGGTAGGTTGTTGAATGCGCCATCCCATAATGTCGATCCGTCAGATAGCGTTATCGATGTGGTGTAGGGCGACTTACCTGTCTGCTCGTCGGGCACCGTGAATGGCATCGACGTTACGCCCCATATCGGAGCTTCGTTGCAATAATATGGTCCGAACGATTTAGTTTCGTTCGTGGCTATTGTGCCGTTTTCCTCGGTGATGTTGGCCAATATCTTTATGCCCTTTTCAAGGTCGGTGGGGGTGGAATATTGGGTGATATATTGTTTATCGTTGATGATATCGTTGATGTCGGTGGGCAGCAGGTATTCTTTCTTTGTCAGCCCGTTGACCATTATCTGCGAGATGGTTACCGGTGCGAGTAATTCGTTGGTTATCGTGTAGGTAAACTTTACCGAGGCGCGTATTATGAATATGGTGTGGTAGACGGGGAGTGGATTGCCCGAATCGTCCGTTGATATGTTGTCGAGCGTGAGTCGGCTTTTTTCGACGATGGTTTTGCGGCTCATGAACAGCGGCGTCTTCACTTCGCCCACCGTTATGGTCAGTTGGTCGAAGTCGTTGCGCAACTTTTCGCCTATTTTTACTGAGCGCACTGCGTAGCCTCCATCGGGCAGGCTTTCTTCGTTGGCAAATGCGTATACTGTTTTTTGTTCGTTAGCTTTTACTATAAATGTCTCGTAATCCGTTAGTTTAAGACCTTCGGACGGGGCATTGAGGTTGATGCTTCGGTTGTGTTCCACGGTGCCGTCCTCGCGCACTATGATGATGCGCAGCGAGTGCATCAGTTCGCCTTTCAGAGCTTCGTGGTCGATGTAATAGATATCCGATCGGCTTCCCGACTGAGGGTCGGGGGCGGCTACGCGGATGCGTAGTTGGGCAGTCGTTTCGCTACCGGGCGTGTCGGGACAATCGGGATAATTGTCGGTGACACAGCCGGTAATCGAAAACGTTACTGCTACGAGTAATATGATTTGTGATAAAAGTATCGTTATGCGGTTCATAGTTCGGCGTTGTTGATGCGTACCACCCAGTCGTTTATGACGATGTGGGTCGATACCCAATGATTTGCCTTGTCGAGGAAGAATATCATCGACCATCGGCTTTCGCGGTCGAGAAATTCTTGTGCTCCCATTGATTTGTATCGGTCGCTTTTGAGCAGCAGCAGATAGTCGATCAGAGGAATGTCGACCACTTTGGCCCCGTCGGCGGCACGAGTAATGATGAGCCTTGGCGAGACGCGGAGGCCCGTCGAGGGATCTTTCTGCGGCACTACGAGACGCGAAAGGCCGAATTCGGCGTATGCGAGCGTCACGCCCGGTTCGCTCTGATGGTCGCCACCGTCGCTATCGGGGTCGTATTCGCCTGTCGTTATCTGTCCGGTCACCCACGGGTCGAAGTCGATCATCGGGGCTGGGAGCAGGGCGTTGTCGTAGTTGAACAGGGTGTTGTTTTCGGTCACGGTAAACTTGAAGTCGTCGACGTTTACCGGCTTTCCGCTGAGGTGCTGAAGCAGGATGCGCAGATTGTTTGTGTCCTTCATCATGGGAAGCGTGGCCTCGGTGTAGTCGGTGGCGCCGTTGGGCACCTCGACGGTAGTTGAGCCGTAAAACATCTGGTGGAGGTCGGTGCCCGGAGCATCGGGCTTCATTTCCACGCGAAGGTCGGTCAGCAACGCGCCCTTTTCGGGGGCGGGCTTGAATGAGAAGGAGCTTTCAGCGCATTCCATGCCGCCATAGGCCACGCAGGTGTATTTGCCGGCAGGCAGGTCGAGCGTCATGCGATAGTTTTCGTCGGAGAGCACGTCGGCGGCGTTTTCGGTGCGCTGTGCCATGCAGCGGCCCTGCTCGTCGTACACGAAAAGGGTCAGGCAGTGCACTTGCGAGTGAAACGCGTTGGCAAACTCCATGTTGTAGTCGTAGACAAACCGCAGCTTGAGCCCTTCGGGGCACGGCGCGAGGTTGTCGTAAATGGCGCCGTCGCATGACGACAAGCCTGCCATCGGGGCGGCCATGAGGGCCGCTCCGATGATGGCTTTGGATATTTTGCGTCTGAAAATGTTCATTAGTCAGAGTTAGAATTCAATGTTGTTTACGCGAACCACCCAGGGAAGCACTTCTACGCGTACCTTGAAGTATACGTTCGATTCTTCATCGGGATCGTCGGGCTTTTCAGGATCGGGGTCGTTTTCGGTTTTGCGCGGGTGGCCGAGCTTGCTGATTTCGGTTACGGCAAGTTTGTAAACGTTGTTGCGCACTACCTGGAATTCCATCGGGCCCATGATACCGTTGCGGTCGTTGCTGTTGTGGCGGTTCCAGTAGTAATAGTAGCAGAAGTATCCGCCTTTGCCGTTTTCAGAGTCTATTACATCGTATTCATCTTCTCCACTATACTGATAGATGGCAATCTTTTCGCTAACTACCTTTTTGCGGAAGGCTTCGAATGCTACACCTGAGGGCTTCGGGGTGATGTGGTTGTTTTTAACCCATGCTCCATATAATGAATCAGCGCATTCGGGATCTTTCCATGTTATAGAGTCATTGGCTCCCATTGTAGAGTTGCCATAAACGGCATTAAAGAGGGGTGAACCGGCTTTCTGTTTGAGAGCTTCGGCGCGAATTTGAGTCCACTTCACGTAAATAACGTTGTCGAATACGTAGAGTATGGGGTTGTCTTCAATGGCACCGTTAGGGTCATATTCACCTTTGTCGTTCATCTTGAAAGTACCGTTGAGTGCGGCAGCAAGATCCTTGGGCGAATCTTCCATGGGAAGAATCTGGGCCTTGAATACAACGCCTGTCGATACGCCGTTTTCCTGTCCTTTAATAGAGGGTATGGCATTTTCGGTAACGTAGCGCCATACTTTATAGTTAAGAGGATTCGTCTTATCGCTGTTCCAGTCATTGTCTATGTCGTCATGGCCGCCAAGCACTTCTTCAAGCGTCTGATTATACCACCATTTGCGTGCCGTTGGGTCGATGCTCCAATCAGAACCTTCGCCGCTGCCGAGCGCAAAGTTGAAATGTTCGTTGAGCATGGCTTTGTTGAATTTGTAGGCAGAATCGCCTGCGGCGTATTCGTTTTTCCATTTTGCATCGCTGCCAATCACCCAGTTGCCAAGTAGGTTACCGCGATTCCAGGGTTGCTCGGGTTTGCATATTATTGTCGTATCGCTGAGATCTGCGGCATCGCCTGCTTTATTCGACGGGGCAACGTGGCGCAAGTAATAGAACTGATTGTTCATGTTTACGAGAGCCATACGCACGAGCTTAACCTTCAATGTCTTTTTGATTATAGGTTCAGAAGGGTTGTCGGGATTGTTCACTTTGATAGTGCCTATTACATATTCCTGATTCTTTTCTTTCGATCCATCGGCAAAGTCGAAACGAGCTACGCCACGCTCTACGAGGATGGAGCCGCTGTTGTCGAGGTTGTCGTCATCACCATTTGTGCCTGAAAGGTCGAAAGGAGTCTTTTCGGTTGTGTAGGCATCCCATTCTTCAGCAGTCATAGGGAACGACTTTTCTGCTATTTTGGCATTAGCCATATAGAGACCGCCTGCGGTCGAAAGAATCGACACGCCGGTGTTTGTCTTACCGCTTGTGGGTGAATATTCCACTACTTTTTGCGATAATCCAATCCAGTTGCTTGTATTAGGTGCGGTTTTTTTAATTTCGTTCAGCATATCCTGTGTGTAGTTACACAATGCAAATACATGAACTGTAGGATTTTTTGTGAATTCGTTGGCTGCGTAAAAATCATCAATGTCCTGACGGTTGAACGAAGCCGTTAAGGTTACGCTGTTGTTGTTTGTAACCGGGGGTTGGCCGGGAAGGTTGTTGTTGTTGTCTTTTAGACCGCCTACGAGAGCATAAGATATGAAATTGTTCTGTTTGTCGGCAAGAATGAGCATTACGTTGTAGATGCGGTTTTCAGCTTCGCTACCTACTTCGATGCTGTCAGTACTTGCTGAATAATCATCGTTGGGATCATCTGTTTGGCTACGTGAACCACCGGGAGAAGCCGTGATTTTTTTCACGGTCACTTGCATGTAGACGGCATCTTCGGGATGAGAAGTCGAGTTGTTCTTGTCATCGGGAGCGAGGTTGTCGTCCGAGCAGCCTACGAGTAGCGAGGCTGCCAAAATACCTGTAAAGTATTTACTTAGATTCCTCATAAAATAAATGAAAATTTAGATTGATATTATGAATTATATTTTTGCACGTCTTGGGTTGGCATTTTCGGGGTGTCACAGACGTTCCATTATGTCGTTTATCTGCTTTATGGCATCGGCGGCTTGCTCCACTCCGGCATTGGCGGCTTGCTTCATGAGGGTGAGCGCTGCGCGGTAGTCGCCATCCTTTGCGGCCACTATGCCACGGGCGTATACGGCCTGCGGATTGTTGCCGGCCTTTTCGAGGTAGCGGCGGGCCGAGTTGAGGTCGTTGCGCATTATGGCCGACGAGGCGGCGTTGAGGTTGGCCGTTGCGTCGTTGGGATACATGCGCACTGCCGTTTCAAACACTTCGTTGTATTCGTCGGAGCCTTCGGGGAGGCTGCGGGCAAGTACGTAAAGCTCTTGCAGCGAGAGATTTTGCGGCGCCGTGCGAAGCACTTGGGCTATCTCGGCGGGGTCGCTGTATGAGCGCACCACATACTCTACGGCGTAGTCGGAGTGACGCAGCGCGGGGTAGAGGTTGCGCAACATGTAGTCGTACTGCTCGGGGAAGTTTTTCTTTATGGCCCAGTTCTTTGCGTCGGGGTCGCGATCGCCGTTCACTATGTCGAGTATGGCCTGGCGGTTGGCAAAGTCGGGGTTGTCGTTGAGAAATGCGAGTACGCCGTCCCAATCCTCAGGCACCGACGAGGTGTGGAGTATCGACTTGTCGAAGCTGTAAAGCTTCTGCACGTAGTCGCACAGCGCCTTGGTGCGGCCGTCGGCGAGGCGCACGTTGTTGTCGTAAGGGCCTTCGGGCGATGCGTAGCCGGTGATGGTGAGCGAGGTGATTCGGGTGTCCTTGTTGTCGCGCACCACGTCGATCGACTTGCGTATCTTGGCCAGTTCTTCGGGGTTGCGACGATATTCGGGCAGTATGACGGTTTGGTTGACCTTGAAGTCGATGAATGCCGAGCCTTTTACTTCGCGTGTCTTGACGGCTTCGGCGGCAGGGGTGACGAACACGAACTGCGGGGCAAACACTCTCGGCGCGAAGTCGATGTCGGCGAGCTGTGCCACGTCGTGGCCGAGGTTGTTGCAGCATCCCGAGGCGTCTTCGAGGAGCACGAGTTGCGACGTCTCCATCCATTGAGCGTAGGGCGTCACGGTCGAGTAGTCGATGGTGAGATTGTCGGCGTAGCGATACATGGGCACGCTTTCAAACGCTCCGAGGCGTTGATTTTGGATGTAGCGTGCGCGTCCGGCTATCACTACGGGGTCGAGACGGAGCGAGTCGACTCCGTTGGTTATCACGGGGGTTAGCACTATCTGGTTGTTAGAGCCTACTTTTTGCTGAGGGGCGTCGACTTTCATCGCCACGATCAGGTTGCTGTTTGACCGCTCCACCTTCACGTTGCTAACGGGAACGTTGGCCGATGCATCGATCGGAGCCAAGAGGGCGGCCGTAGCCATGCATATTGTAAAGAATGCTTTCTTCATTTTTGATTTCTTGTCGAGTTGAGTGGATGGGGTGTTAGAATACGTAAACCAAATTGAGCGCGGCTTTCGTCGGGCCGACGTAATGGTGCGTCTTGTCCGACTCGAGCTTGGTGCCGCAGTTGGCGCACGGGTAGCGGTCGAATCGGGTGTAGGAGTACCCGAAGCCTATTTCAGCCTCGAGGTTCCAGTGGCGACCGAGCATCCAGGTGTAGCCGTAGGTCACGCCCGCGCCAATGAACCATCCCTGATAGCGCGAGTGTTTCAGCTTGCCGAAGTCGGTGCCGAGAATGGTGAAGTCGGCGTTGGTGCCCCCGATGTTGTATTGTCCGCCGTGGGCTTCGATGCCGAAGAAATGTCCGTGAAGTGCTTCGCAGAGCCAGTAGCGGGCTTCGGGTTGCGCCATCCAGTGCTTCCAGCGCTTGCCGTCGTTGAGGGTCCAGGCGTTGAAGTTTCCGGAAAGATCAAGCGACCATTTCGGTGCAATCGATGTTTCTATTCCTGCGTTTACGGTGAGTGTGGCATCGTAGAGCAGGTTCGTTTTAACACCCACCTGATTGTCTCGAGCCCCTATGGGCAGCACGCATGCTAAGCCCGACAGCGCTGCGAGTGTTAATGTCAGCTTTAATTTCATGTTGTTGAAATGTCTATGTTACAATGTCTTGAGTTTGCTTGTCAACTTTAAGTTATGTGATAAAGGACACTGTGTTATGCAGTAGTGAGTAGTTAGCCCCTTTTCTACCACGTTTACTCTTTTTAAGGAAATAAACTTTAACAACGCGCAAAATTAGTGATTGGATTCTAAACATGAAAACGCTCGGAGTGTTAAAAACGCCGTTTTTCGCTCGAAAAACGGCGTAATGCATTGATAGGTAAGTTGATAAAAATACCCCCCCCCCCATTGCGTTAAATAATGTTAACACGATTTGGAATTTCTTTGAATGGGGTGGGTACGAAGTTGTATTATGTTATTGCGAATTAAAAAAGCTCCGAGCTTGTGTTTGTCTACAGTCTCGAAGCTTGTTGAGGTTCCTAGCAGAATCGAACTGCTGTAAACGGTTTTGCAGACCGGTGCCTAACCACTCGGCCAAGGAACCTTGTTTGTGGTTTGCGACTGCAAAGTTACGAAAAGTTTTTCAAACCGCCAAGAGCGCGCCGCGTATTTTTGCAAAAAAATCGCGCGCCCACCCATCACCGTGTGCTTAACACCTGTTCGCGAACTTTTTGATGAATAAATTTGTATATATCGTATATATGGTATGTATTTGCAAAAAAATATAATTCAAATGAATACAACATCATCCGTGAGAAATTTCTCACACCGTAAATTGATTGACATCCCCGAAGATGTGTTCCGTACTCTTACGGTAAAGGCCGCCACTATGGGTACAAGTCTCAAAAAACTCATAGAGGAAATTCTTGTGCGTGAGGCCGAAGACATGGACGACGCCGAACTTTATAAATATCTCGTCGCAACCCGACGTGATGGTAAAGAGATGCTTTCTGACACCGAGCAAGATGCGTTTGAGCGTAAAATGGGCCTCGGCAAATACAGATAAGAATCAAATTCACAAATTAGTTTTCCAAACGTAATATGGCAAAGATGAATTTAACCCCTGCAAGCGAGTTGGTTGATGAAGTTTGGGGTAAAGTCGGAACCCCGGAGCGTGACGAAATGGAAGCGCAGCTAAAGGAGGCGCTTAACGCCCACTCCGTCAGAGTGTCAACAAATAAATCTAAGGAACTTACCCAAGGGATGTCAGTGGCTTATAACGCAAGTGTTGAGCCGACTTATGGCGCCTGATGTCAAAATTCAGCAATAGCGGGCTTTATCTCTTATTTTTCAGTATCTCATCTGTCAGTAGGTGAACGGTTGAAGATGGATTAACGTAGGCTTCTTTCGCTTTTGCTCTGGTGGCAGCAGCGTCAATCCCTTCAATCAGAACTTTTTTCATCGTCACGGAAAAGTCGCCTTTTGAATACTCTGTGTCGATTGCCTTCAATTTCGCAAGACATTCCCCCGATGAAATTTCTCGGGTTACATCATTATAGTGGAGCAAAAACCAATATTCAATGCACGGATTGGAAAGAAGGAGCGTGGCATCCCTTATCTTTTTCAAATGTTCTAACAACCCCGGTACGTCAAGATCGAACATTATGAAAGTCTTATCCTCGGGAGTGGTGAATCTGTCACGCTTGCATCGATCGATATAAGGTTGGGAGATATTGGAATCGCTCACACGTGCAATGATTTCTACCGGAACGCGGAAGTTGCGACGCAGCAAGTCAACGTATACGGCCTCCGTCTTGCCTTCGCAGAAAACGAAAAACGTGGGATTCATTTTCTTGCCTCTCGGCTGTTTCGCTTTTCGTGCCATAGGTCAGATGTTTTCAAATTCGTTGATGTACGGCACTGCGTCGAAACGCCCCTGAAGATATGCCTTCTCCAAATCCATTTTTTCGCGGAAGTCCTTGTAGTCAAAAAGTGAATATAGGTCGCTGGAGCCGTCATCGCGTTTGTTGACGAAGAAAATCTGATCTTTGCGGAAGCGCGTCATATCGAGCAGATGGGTGTTGTGGGTTGTGAATACGAGCTGTGCCGACCGGCTGTTGTGAAACAGATTGATAAGATACTCAACCAAGCGAGTGTGCAGGCTCGTTTCTACTTCGTCAAGAAACATCACCTTGTTGTTGCGGACAACATCCATGACCGTGAGCATTATCCGAAACAGTATTTTAGTGCCCTTCGATTCTTCTGTATTGAAGTCGAAAGGCAATGATGGATTGCGTCGATGAAAAGTTGTCAGTTCGCCATCTTTGTATGTGAACTCCACGATGTCGCTGTCGGTAGCTTTCAGCGCGCGTAGCACTGCATCTTTGTTGTCGCCGAGGAAACGGTCGGTCGTCACTGACGTGTTACCGCGATAGCTGAACACAAGCTGTTCGTTGAACCATCGATATACTTCTTTGGCCTTTTCCCTGTCCATCTGGCTTGCTCGGGAGAGGAAAAGCGTTTTGCGCGATGTATTCGACGCCACGTCCATAGGACGGCGTATCACCGTGGTAAACTCATATTTTTCTTTCTTTCCGCCTGCTTTGCTCTCGTTGCGTGAAAAAATGAGCGCTTTACGCCCTTTTCATAGATTCAACAACGAAGTGCAAAAACCTTCGATCTGAAAAGCCTAATATTTTTTTCCTCGAGACTTAATGGCGAATTGGGGATGGGGCTTCACAAGCCCACAGCCCCTCCCCAATCCGTTATTAAGTCGCGCAAAA
>JAGATN010000035.1 GCA_017621225.1 Muribaculaceae bacterium
ATTCGCGCTTGCAGTGCGAACACGTCTTTGTTTCCATCATTCAGAAATTACGTATTGCATGAGTTCTTCTTTGGTGGCGAAGCATCGCTCATCGCTGCCTATGTTGACATACATTGAGGACCTATCGGATGAGTCGTGCTGACCGGCGTATTCGGTTTTTATTTTCTCCTTTATGCCGTCAGTCGTTTGGGTTTGACTGATAACCGTTATCACTGAGGTTATTTCGGTTTGAGTGGCCTTGTCATCCCAAAGATGCCACACCTTGTCGCCGATGGCGAATTTTGTCTTGATTTCCATGTTTTCGTTGGTTTCATTGATTAGTATTCTTGTTATTGTTAGTCATCGTCTCGCTGCAAGGCTTCGGCTTCGGGCATCTTGCCCTCGCTCTCCCATCTTACGTACAGCCTTGACGTTGCGAAGAAGCAGGCGGCAGCCGTGATGGCCGAGCAGGCGGTGCGAACCGTCCATAGGCTTTCGTCGACCGGGGTAGCTGAGTCGCCGAACGAAACGAGCGTCGCAATCAGGCCGATCGCGAACAATGCGGCGCATACGTAGTATCGCCAATTCAGAATTGCTTTCATATGATTGATGGTTGAAAACAGCCGGAAGCCAAAGGTGCTAACTCTTAATTTTATTCGATTATGAAAAATTTGCGGTTTCCGGCTGTTTGCGTTATATTTGCGTTGCTAATTTTTAAATTTGTTTGATTATGTTTCTTAAACACAAAGATGAAATAGAAAAAGCTATTTCTGAAAAAGTATCAAAGATCTGTCCTTTGTGCGGACATTCCAAGTTCACTATTGACGGTATGGAGTTTCATCATGCTTCTTTCCCGCTCAACGACCCCAAATTCTATGAAGGAGACTTTTCGGGAGTGGCATCCATACCTTGCGTTTCGGCAATATGCAATAACTGCGGCTTTATTGTCTCATTTTCGTTGCCGGTTTTATTAGGAAAAGAATATAACCAAGGTTGAGCCAAGCTACAATCGCCTAAAGCCCAACCTTCTCCTTGAATTTTTCCGCTCGTTTCCTTGCGGAACAGCTTGCCGTATAGTTCCCTGAATAGTTTCTTCATATTGTTTTGGTTTAATTGGTTTCTAAATAAAAGCCGGGGCAGGGCGGCTAACTAAAAATTACGAATATGAGTAAAGGGTGTCACCGCCGCTGTATGGTGACCTTGCGCCCCGGCTTGAAAAATGATTATATTTGTAGTCGCAAAACAAATAAATACAATCATTATGGATTATGAGCTGAATAAACTGCACCTTGCGTCCAAAGAACGGGAACGCTTGTTGTTAAGAGCATTAAAGCAAACCAAACATATCGGATGCAAGAATTTTCTGATTGGTAGAGCATACATATACAACCGCAAAAGATTTCAACAGTATATGAAAACTACTTACGGAAATGGCTCGTTAGGAGCTCTGCTTGCATCCTTGAAAGGCCGAGGATACATTGAAGCCCCCGAAGGAAAGCCTTATCAGATAACACCACGCGGCAAAATTGCACTCAAACGCGGCTATATAGATGTTGAGCCAGAAAAACCATATCAGAAATATCTGATGTGGTGCGGTGTAATCGCAATCCCTGTTGGTTTATTCAATCCCGAAATCAGAATTGCTGCCAAATGGCTTTGGCGAGTTCTATCAGACTTCCTGTGTAGAATATTCTGAATATAGCTATCGCCAATGCCAAAACCGCAATACGGCAAAAGAACTTGACCTTTATATGTTCATAAACTCTTTGCGTTCCTCGAAATTCATAAAGCTCATCTTCCGTCATTTCAAATATCGGTTTATTGGGTTTAGGTACTTTAAAAGGATTGAGCATAGTTTCGTTTTTGATTAGCACCGCAGGGAGGACTCGAACCTCCAACCTCCGAGTTATCCACCCGACGCTCTGACCACTTGAGCTACTGCGGTTCCGTTTATATGTCTATTCGATTGTTAATCGTTGTCGATGTCGCGTCCGGAATGGCCGTATCTCGCCATTTAAATCCGTTTATCCGGACTAAGACCCGTTGTCGCATGGTGGGTCAGTCCTCTTATCCCCCGGCATATCTCGCGGACAAGTCAACGCTATCATACGCATCCGGGTATCTCTCGCCTCGGCCTATGTAGGTCCACGCGACATCACGCGGTCGGCTTCGGCGGCTCATCGGGAATCAACCCTAACGTTGAGCATTCGTTGGCACTTCGTAGGCTTCCCACGTTGCAGGTACGGCACTGCATTGCCTTTTTAGTGGGGCATCACGGACTCGAACCGCATAAGAGGGAATCCATCCATCCTATAACCATTTGCCCCTTGTGCCCTGCGGCTGCTTGTCCAACAGGGCTAATTGATATATGCATATAGGTAGCCAATAACAATTTCTGCGCTCTCTCGCGCATGGCGTCCTCGCGGATTGGCCTTTATCGTTGCCCGTGCTAAACGGGCTTGAATTTCAAATCGTAGTATTTTAGTATGTCACGACCAGTGAAGAACATTTCGGCATCGCGATTAAAAGATGCCTTAAGCCGTCCTGTCCTTGCCATCTTGCGAATGGTCGCACGGCACTGACCGAGTATTCTTGCCGTCTGCGAAACGTTGTAGTTGCCCAACGGCGGTATTTTTGGCCTCTCGTTTACCATAATCATGCTGCTTTAAATTGTCTGTTTTCAAAAATTTCGTTCAAGCCATCGAACATTTTAGCCCTGACGGCATCATCCACCTCGACACAATCCTCGCCGATGAAAACGTCTACGTCCGTCACCTCTATCTCGTATGCCCGTGGCTCGCAATGCGGCAATCCGCATTCGTAAACGTCGGAATCCGAGTTGTACGTCATCCATACCATCAAGCGGTATTCAATGTAATACTCATTGCCGTCAATCGAAGGCTCTGCAAGGCAGAGTGCTTCGCCCGGAACCCCATCCCAAGAGCTGTCTTCTACGTCGCATAGCTGTGGCTCTTCATCGAGCCTTATTGCGTTCGCGATGGTTTCGAGTAGCTTGTCATCCAATGTAAATGTGTCTCGTGACATTTTTTATCGTTTGTTTCGTTCGACAATCTTCGTATTCAGGATGCAGCCGAGCAGCC
>JAGATN010000036.1 GCA_017621225.1 Muribaculaceae bacterium
GGCTTTGTAGCCGATGTAAGTGATAAGGATGGTAGCATCCTTCTTGGGAGCGAAGGTAAGGGTGAACTTACCGTCGATGTCGGTAGTGGTAATCGCGGTCTTGTCACCTTCGATTTGCACTGTCGCACCGATCAGGGGCTCGCCGTCGTTAGCATCACTGACGACACCCGTGACTGTACGTTTCTCACTGGCCGCCGGGGCCGGATTGGCCGACACCGATTCGGAGCCGGACAGGACGGCTACTGAATTGTCAGAATTCCCCCCCCCCGTAGTATTTGCCTGAATATCAGGCGCTAACGTAGCAGAGAGAAAAACAGCCGCCACTAAAGGCATTTTGTAATTTTTCCTCATGGTGAGATTGATAAAGTTAAAAAAATGAATGTATTAATTAATAATGTTGATTGGTTGAATCAAATTTTCCTAAAATTCACGGATGTAGGGTTCACCCCACAATCATACGCAAAATTAGAACCATTTTTGTAATCTGCAAAATTTTCGGCTAAAAAAAACAACATTTATGATGTTAATCCATTTTAGTTAACAATGTGAAAAGAGCGGATACCGCAAAATGCGGATAGGAGAGGAGAGAGGGTGAATGGATTGATTAGCGGCCGAGGATGCGGCTTACGCGGTCGACGCACCGTTTTTTCTGCTCGAAGTCGGGGTGCACGTACAGATTGAGCGTGGTGGAGATGTCGGAGTGGCCGAGTATGGAGCTTACCGTCTTATAGTCGCAGCGGTTTTCGATGCATCGCGTAGCGAAGCTGTGGCGCAGCCCATGGAAGCGTATCGGCGGTATTTCGAGCCGTTCGAGCACCCGACGGTAGTAGTTGCGATAGGTGCGCGGCTCAATCGGAGCGTCGGAACCGGAAAGGATGTACGAGCTGCCGTCGGTGATGAGCTTGATGGGGCGCAATATCCTCGATAGCGCAGCCGACATGGGCACGTCGCGGTACGACGAGCGCGTTTTGGGCGAGGATATGACGAGGCTCGTGCGGCTCATGGCATCGTCGGCATACACTCGCTGAAGCGTCTTGTTGACCGAAATGTGCTGTCGCAGCACGTCGACATCATCCCAAGTCAGGGCGCATACCTCGCCGATGCGCAGGCCGGTGTGCAGGCTGATGAGTATGCCGAGATTGCGCGTCGAGGGGTTGTCGGTTACGAACTTCATAAGCTTGCGGTGATCGGCCACGGAGAGCACCGACAGCGGCGTGGTGGCATGGTCGGCGGGAAAGCGGATATCCCACAACGGGGCACTGCACAGCCCCGACTTTGCGCCGTGGCGAACCACCATCTTCAGCACCACGAGCATGTCCTTGACGCTGCGGAGGCTCTTGCCCGACGACAGCTTGTCGATGACAAACGACTGCACGGTGGCCTCGGTGAGGTCGTGGCTGCCGGCAAAGGCGGGCAAGAGGTGATGACGAAGAATGAGACGGTAAGCCACCATGGATGAATGTTTTACATAATGTTGCTTTGAGTCGGCCCAAAGGGCGGCAATTTCACTGAATGTCATGTTGAATTGGGTTTTAAGGTTTTGAATTGGTTTTGAATAAGTTTTGAAGGTTCATTATGTTGCATTATAGCTCATTAATACGTAAATTTGCAACAAACTTTTTAGAATCCATTCTCCATTTATTATGAAAAAGATATTTTTGCTGGCGGCGTGCATGGCCTCGGGTGTTGCATGGGCTGCCGAACGTTCGGCCTACGTCGACCCGATGATAGGCACCGACGGAATGGGGCATACATTTCCGGGAGCTTGCGTGCCTTTCGGCATAGTGCAGCTCAGCCCCGACACCGACACCATACCACACAACGTAAACGGCAAGTATCAGCCTGACGCTTACCGATATTGCGCCGGATATCAGCACTCCGACCGCACGATAGTGGGATTTAGCCACACGCATCTGAGCGGAACGGGCCATTCGGATCTCGGCGACATACTGGTGATGCCCTCGGTGGGGCCGCTGAAGCTCAATCCCGGCACGGCCGACAACCCCGACGCAGGGTATAGGTCGAGATTCGACCACTCGACCGAAAAGGCGCGCGCCGGATATTACGAGGTGACTCTCGCCGACTATGGCATAAAGGCTCAGATGACCGCCACGAGCCGCGTGGGGGTGCATCGCTACACGTACCCCAAGAGCGACGTGCAGCGCGTGGTGGTGGATCTGAATCACGGCATTTACAACTATGACGGAAAGACGCTGTGGGCCATGATGAGGGTGGAGAACGACACTCTGCTTACCGGATATCGCATCACGAACGGCTGGGCGCGCACCAACTATACGTATTTTGCCATTTCGCTGTCGAAACCGATAAAAAATTACGGCTATCGCGACATGGAGCCGGTGAAGTATAACGGCTGGTGGCGCAAGTTTCCGATAAACTCCAACTTCCCCGAAATGGCGGGCCGAAAGGTGGTGGCGTTTTTCGAATTCGACCCCGCCGACGGCAACGAGCTGACGATGAAGGTGGCGCTCTCGGCCACCGGAACCGACGGAGCGCTGCGCAACCTGATGGCCGAAGCGGCCGGACGCTCGTTTGACGAGGTGGCTCAGGCGGCATCGCGACAGTGGGATGAGCAGCTCGGCTCGATAGAGGTGGAGGGCACCGACGACCAGAAGACGATGTTTTATACCTCTTATTACCATACGATGATAAATCCGTCGGTGTACATGGATGTCGACGGACGCTATCGGGGGCTGGATCAGAACGTGCATCAGGCCGACGGCTTCGAAAACTATACGGTGTTCTCGCTGTGGGATACGTATCGCGCCGAGCATCCGCTGCTGATGCTCATGAAGCCGGAGCGCGCACGCAACATGGTCATGTCGATGCTGCGCCATCAGCAGCAGAGCGCCCACGGACTCCTCCCGGTGTGGAGCCACATGGCCAACGACAACTGGTGCATGAGCGGCTATCACGCCACGTCGGTGCTGGCCGACGCCATAACGAAGGGGGCCGACGTGGATGCCGACGAGGCCCTGAAAGCGATGGTGACGACATCAAACGTGGGATATCTCGACGGTGTGGCCGACTACGTGAAGCTCGGATACGTGCCGTTTGAACACAGCAATACGGCGGCGTCGACCACGCTCGAATATGCCTACGACGACTGGACGATATACATGACGGCGCTGAAAGCGGGCCGAAACGACGTGGCCGAGCAATATAAGGCGCGGGCACGCAACTATCGCAACGTGTATGACCGCGAGGCGGGCTTCGCAAGGCCGAAAATGACCGACGGCAGCTTCAAGAAGGATTTTGACGCGCAGCAGACGTCGGGCGAGGGTTTCATCGAGGGTAATTCATGGAACTTCTCGTTTCACGTGCCGCACGACGTGTATGGCGTGATGGAGCTGATGGGTGGCGACAAGAAATTCGTCGAGAAGCTCGACGCGCTGTTCGTCAACGACCTGCCCGAGAAATATTATGCCGACAACGAGGATGTGACGGCCGACTGCCTGATAGGCGGCTACGTGCACGGCAACGAGCCGAGCCACCACATACCGTATTTGTATGCGTGGACTTCGACGCCGTGGAAAACGCAATACTGGGTGCGCGAGGTGATGAACAAGATGTATCGTAACGACATTCGCGGCCTCGGCGGTAACGACGACTGCGGGCAGATGTCGGCATGGTACATATTCTCGGCTATGGGCTTCTATCCCGTATGCCCAGGCAGCGACCAATATGTGCTCGGCGCTCCTTACATGCCCTATATGAAGCTGACGCTCGACAATGGCCGCACGTTTGAAATAAAGGCTCCGGGCGTGAGCGACAAGAACAGATACGTGAAAAGCGTGAAGCTCAACGGCAAGCCTTACGGCAAGATGTACATAACGCACGACGACCTGACGAAGGGGGGCACGCTCGAATTCGTGATGGCCGACAAGCCGAACAAGAAACGCGGCACGGCAAAGACCGACAAGCCTTATTCGCTGACAGAAATATAATCTCATATGAAAACAATCACGCCCGAAATCGCAATTCCGGGCGTGATTGTTTTTTTGTGCGTTTCAGGTCAGCGCGACACGAACAGGTAGCGCCCTTGGGGTACGGTGAGCTTGTAGCAGTCGCCGTAGAGCGTCGACTCGACCTCGTATTTGTCGGCCTTTACCTTGCGTCCGCTCTCGGTGAGCAGCGACGCGGCCATCTTGGGCACGTAAACGACGGCTTCGCTGCCGCACGGCACCTCGACGGTAAGCGACAACGCATCGTCGGCCTGACGGTCGATGGCCACCTCAACTTTTCCCTGCGCGGTCATAGTGGAATACATGACTCGCGGTAAACGCGGGTCGAGTATCGGGCGAACGGTGAAGCGTTTGTAGCCGGGCGAAAGTTCGTCCGCGCGCACACCCGCCAAATCGCGGTATAGCCAGGTGAGGCCGCCGCCGAACATGGGATGGTTGTGCGAATCGTTTCCGTTCCAGTTTTCCCAGAACACCGTGGCTCCCTGAGCAAGCCAGTTGGCGAATCCGGGGAAGTCGGGTTGGGTGAAGATGGTGTACGCGAGATAGTTCATGCCGTTTGCCGCCAAAGTTTCAAACAGCAGCTGAGTGCCGAATATGCCGGTGTTGAGATGCGAGTTGTTGCGGTCGACGAGTTCGCTCCGCAAAGCCTCCCTTACGCTTTCGACATTCTCGGCGGGCACTCCCATGTCGAGCGCAAAGAGGTTGGAGCCGAAATCGCCGTATGAATGGGTAGCCGGATCGTAAAACTTTTTGTGGAATGCACTCTTGACGCTCCGCGCCAGCGACTCGTAATGGGCCTTGTCGACCGACTGGCCGAGCGCGGCCGCCGCCTTCGCGGTGTTGTCGGCGCACTTCCACATATAGTAGGTGTGCACCAATTCGTCGGCGGGGAGCCCAGTCGCGCCCACCCACTCGCCGAGGTTGAGCCAGTAGTTGGGTTCGTGCGACCCGTGATTGGTGCGCCGGTGCAGCATGGTGCCTTCGGGGGTAATCCAACGTGTCATATAGTCGACCTGCGCCTTCATGGCGTTGAAACTCAACACGAGCATGCGACGATCGCCATAATGCACGTAATAGTTCCACGGCATTATGTTCATGGCCGCGCCCCACGCCACGCCGCCGCCACATCCGGGCTGCCAGGGCGCGCCGTTGGGCAGATACCCCGATTCGGGGTTCTGCGCGTCGCGCATGTCGCGAATCCATTTTTCGTAGAATGCCGAGGCGTCGAAATTGTGAAGCACGGTGTTCATGGCCACCTGCCCGTCGCCGGTGTAGGGAGAGCGTTCGCGATGCGGACAATCGCTTGCCACGCCGCCATGCATGTTGTCGAGCTGCGTGCGCACCCACGCATTGTGGATGGCGTTGACGAGGGGGCTCGACGTTTCGAAGCGCGCCGACACCCCGACGGCAGTGTTTACGGCCTCGGCCACCAGATTGTCGGGGGTGAGATTTTCGACACCCGAAATCCTCGCCTTGCGAAACACGTACCAGGTGAAGCGCGGCGCATAGCTTTCGCGGCCCGAGCCATTGAACACATATTTATGCACTCCGAGCGGCGACTCGCATACGTACGACACGTTGAGAGTGTCGCCTTTCGCGCCGGCTATGTCGTTGAGACGTATCCATCCTGAAATCTCGACAGGAAACTCCACATCCCACTCCTTGGGGCCGACCTTGGAAAGCGACGTGGGCGCAAACCGCTCCACTACCTTGTCGGTGGGCGCGGTATGGGCGGTGAGGGTGCCGAGGGGCGTTTCGCGAATCGCCGCGCGCGCCCAACCCTCGGAAGCGAAATCGGCGCGCGCCCACCCCGACTGTTCGCGATTGGCATCGTATATCTCGCCGTCGTACACGCCGTTCATCACTATGGGCGAGGGCGACGCGAGCCAGCTGTCGTCGGTGACAATCGACTCGGAGGTGCCGTCGGCATACTTCACCTCTACCTGACACATGAATCGCGGCGACCCGAACGGACACACCCAATATGACATGGAGTCGTAAAATCCGTGGCCGAGAATGACGCCGAGCGCGTTTGTGCCCTCGGAGAGCATGGAGGTGACGTCGTAAGCCATGTACATCACCCTGTAATCGGTGAACATGTTTGGCAGCACGATGTTCGCCTCGCCTATGTGCGGACGATTGGTGTAGGCGGTGAAGTTCGGCGACAGGCAGTCGTCGCCCACGCGCGCCCCATTGGCATACAGCTCTACGTAGCCGCCTGCCGTTAAATACGCGCGCGCCCACACCGGCTTCGATTTAAGGGTGAAGCTTTTGCGAAAGTAGGGAGCGCCGTCCGATTCGGGAGCGCGCTCTGAGGCCGGAATAAATTTCCGCGCCTCCTCACCCACCCAGGGGGCTCCGATCCATTTTGCCTTCCGGTCTGACGAATAGAGCAGCCCGGTGGTCCAGCGCGCGGGCTCGCTCCACTCCGACACTTTGCCTTTGTGATCCCATATGCGCACGCGCCACCAATATTCGGTGTCGGAACGCAAAGCTATTCCTTCGTATTCCACGCCGGCCGAACGGTCGGAGTAAACTTTCTTCGAATCCCACACGTCGTAGCGGCACTTCAGGAGCTTCTCTTTCGACGAGGCCACCACTATCTGATATGCGCTCTGCGAGTATCCGCGCGCCGTGGGCTTCTTGACCGTATTGATCCATGACAACAACGGATGCATGGCGTCGATAACGGCAGGATTTTCGACATGTTCGCAACGCAAATCCCCGGGGCGCATCACGGATTTGCCGTGCGCCGCCACCGTGGCTCCCAATGCAACGAGAACCGCCACAATAACTTTTTTAACTAACATAGGATACGTTTTCATGAATAATCAGTATTTAAAATCCGGAGCCGCGAAACGTCCGGCATATGGATTGGTATTTGAAGAAGCCGAGAGTGACAATGATTTACTTCTGCAATCTGCTACGATTTGCATTCAAAACCGTAGTCAACCGGGAAAGAATGACACGAGGTTATAAAACATATCCATACCGTTATCGTATGCATCCTGAAGCTGCTGATCAGAAAGACGTCTGATGACTGTTTCGTTGTGTTCCATATCGACAACGTATACGGCCAAGTCATCGCCGGCGCTCTCAAGCAGAGAACTCATGACATACGGACTATGCGTCGTGATAAAAAATTGATTGCTGTCGGCGGAAATAATATCATTGACGACATTTGAGATATACGGAGGGAATGTATGCGCCTCAGGTTCCTCGAAACATATTACCTTGTCCGTATTACTCTCTATTGCCGCTTTATAGAAAATCAGTCGTTGCAAAGAATCGGCAAGGGAGCTGAACGGCACAAGAAACATGTCAAGTCCGTTTTCTCTCATGGCCTTTATCTCCTGCGAACCGGAGTCAAACATCATCTTCAGTCCGTAACCGTGGAACAATTCCGCAAGGCCTGACTTCAAAGCAGGCAGATTTGCTACGGTTTCCATAAGATTGACACCGGAGGGTGGCAATAAGAAGCCGTTATTTGATGATTCCGGCACAAACTGCCCGGGGAAAAAGTATGCAAGTATGCAAGGTAGTACTGTCGGGTCTTTTTTCGTGGATAGATTAAGTGATTGGGAAAACGAATATTTGGAAACTTCGTTCCGCACAGAGATGTCAACGGACAGTCCGTTGTTTGCACTACGGCTGACAGTTAGAGAATTGTCACCGACCAACACCTCTATCGGTGCCGTCGCGATTCCATTATGGAACAAGTCGGCCGTATTTTCTATACGCACAAGATTTTTAAGCGATTTGCTCGATGTATTCACCATATATGGCACATCAAACAGGGCAAGAGCTTCCAGAATATTGCTTTTGCCGACATTTGGTCGGCCAATCAGCACATTAATGCGCCGACAATCGGAGAGCGTCACTGATTTTACAGATTTGAAATTTTTGATGGATACGCTCTTTATATTGCTTTGTGCGGATTTATCCATAATGCGCAAATATACAAAATCATTTTGATATGGTGACGACGAGCACTCGTTATTTTTATTTATATTCCAGTAACAAAAAGGCAGCCCGCATGGTCGGCTGACCTGCGGGCTGCACTTATCGAGATATGAATTTTGTCAAAAGGGAGGATCGGTATATTAATCGATTTCTTCGTCAGCTTCGTAACCGCCCATTTCGCGGATGGCGTTCTTGAGCATTACGTACTGCTGGAACAAATGATTTACGGGAACTTCACCCTTAGTGTAGTCATGCATCGGGCTCTTGAGGAAGAAGCTCAAGAAGCGCTGTATGCCGTGACGGCCTGCACGAGCTGCGAGGTCGCTCAACAATACGAGGTCGAGGCAAAGAGGAGCGGCAAGGATAGAGTCGCGGCAGAGGAAGTTGATCTTTATCTGCATCGGGTAGCCCATCCAACCGAATATGTCGATGTTGTCCCAACCTTCCTTGTTGTCGTTGCGCGGAGGATAGTAGTTGATGCGGACTTTGTGATAGTAGTCGGTGTAGAGGTCGGGCTGTTCTTCGGGAACGAGGATAGACTCGAGCGTAGAGAGCTTCGAAACTTCTTTTGTGCGGAAGTTTGCGGGTTCGTCGAGCACGAGACCGTCGCGGTTGCCGAGGATGTTGGTTGAGAACCATCCCGAGAGGCCGAGGCAACGAGTGCCGATGATGGGAGCGAAACCTGACTTAACGAGTGTTTGTCCGGTCTTGAAGTCCTTGCCTGCGATAGGCATACCGGTCTTTTCGCTGAGTTCCCACATTGCGGGGATGTCGACAGTGGTGTTGGGAGCGCCCATGATGAAGGGGCAACATTCAGAAAGTGCAGCGTAAGCGTAGCACATAGAGGGAGCGATGTGTTCCTTGTCGTCAGCCTTCATTGCAGCTTCGAGAGCGGCGAGGGTTCCATGAACCTTTTCGTCGACCGGAACATAAACTTCGGTAGAAGCAGCCCAGAGCACAACTACGCGGTCAACGCCGGTTTCTTTCTTGAAACGACGAATATCTTCGCGGATCTGCTCGGTCATATCCCAACGATCCTTTACGGTCTTCACGTTGTCACCGTCAAGACGCTTTGCATAGTTGTGGTCGAAAGCGGCCTTCATAGGAACGATCTTTTCGAGTTCGTCCTTAACCGGATTGATATCTTTTTCCTTCAATACTTCAGCATTGATGGCACTTTCGTAAGCGTTTGCAGGATATACGTCCCATGCGCCGAACACAATGTCGTCGAGCTTTGCAATGGGAACTATTTCGTCATATTTAAGATATTTTTTGTCGGCACCTTTTCCTACACGGATTTTATCGTATTGAGTCATCGATCCAACGGGCTTTGCCAGACCCTTGCGGGCCATCAGTACGCCGGTCATAAATGTCGAAGTCACTGCACCGAGTCCTACTACAAGGACGCCAAGTTTACCCTCTGCGGGTTTAACGTTCGTTTTGTTCATGATTTCGGTTTGATTAATTTGTTATTTCTTTTCAGTTTTTATCAGTTTTTTGCCTTTGATTAAACAAAGTATTCTTAAAAAGCGTGTAAAAGTACGCTTAAATTTTGATATGCAAAATTATTTCGAATATAAACTTTGCTTATTTTTATTAAATACCCCTAAATTTAGGCGCATTTAGTTAATATAAGTGAATTGAATGCGGATTTCACCAATAAATAGTTAACAGATTATAATACGGCATCGAGCACCTGATCGAGCGTTTTTATGATTGACGGGTGCATGACGGCATCTTCTTCGGCAGTCCAACCCTTGCCCTTGAGCCATGCCACTTTGCAGCCGAGGCTTTCGGCCGGAACTATGTCTTTTTTATAACTGTCGCCCACCACAAGCACCTCATCGGGGTTCAATCCGAGAGCCTGTACCCCCAATTCGAAGATGCGCGGATCGGGTTTACGCACGCCCACCACAGCGCTCTCGATTATCGTTTTGAAATACTTGCGGAGATCGAAATCCTCCAACACGGCCTCGACATTGCCATAAAAGTTAGATACGAGCACCATCGGGAACCGAGCGTAGAGGCTATCGAGCACCGGACGAGCATCGGCAATGGAATTGCGCGCGGCATCATAACAATAATCGGCAATCGGGCCGGCATACGCCTCAACGGCATCCGGCGTCAGAAAACCGCCATCGACGAGCCATTGCAGCTCAATGCGCATCTTTATCAGCAACAAGTCATGGAACGTGTGGTGCGGCAATATATGGCGAGTGCGCGCGAGCTCACGCTCGGCATACACATATGCATCGCGGAAAGTCGGTTTGTCGACCGCCACTCCCGATGCCACGTAGCCATCCCATATCACCTCGCTCCAATGCACTCCACGGCTGTCGATCGTGCCGCCGTAGTCGAATATTATACCTTTAATATTTGCCATCTTTCAATTCGCGGGTAAATTTTTTACAAAAACGTTCGTGACGTACCACCATATATATAAGCAGTCCGTTGAGCACGGTAAGCTCGAAGGCGAAATAGAGCCACGGCATCTGCAGTATCAGCGACGTAAACAGGGCTATGGTTCGCCAGTTGAACGACAATATGTTGGTCAAGCCCATCAACGGCAGACTCTTTGCCCGGAATGCATCACGAAAATCCTGCGGAATGACTCCGTCGGGGAACCGCACGGCCAATTCGGCGCGCAGACCCTGCATGGCAGGCGTGGTGGCCTCTTGCTGAAGCGTGTAGTTGGTGTACGTAGACATGGTGAGCTTCTTCCAAAAGTTGCCGCTCCACGACAACGACGCAAGATTGCGTTTCAGGTCGGCGCCACGTTCCAGTTCGCTACCATCTTCGCCCTTGAGGAAATACAAGTGGAACTGACGATAATAATCGGCCATGGCAGCCTGCTTCGCGTGACAAATGCCGGTGACCACCGCAATGACCCATATAAGCCATGGGCGATCCATAAAAAACGCAGAGGTATAATTCTCGCGCAGGCATATTGCCACGTATATGGTCAGGAACCATATGTCGCCGCTCAGCCCGTCGAGTATTCGTCCGAGGCGCGAATACTGCTTTGTCATTCGTGCCAGCTGCCCGTCGGCGCTGTCAAACGAGTTGGCCCACACGAGCAGCAGCATGCCAACCACATTAATCCATAAGTTATTGAAATAAAAAGCCACTCCGGCACCTATGCCGAGAAATATCGACGCAATCGTTATGGCGTTGGGCGTTATGCCGAGCTTCTTGGCCAGACAAGCCCACATATACCCTATCGGGCGATAGAATGCGAGGTCGATATGTTCCTCCGTATCGAGCGATTTTAAGGAGTCACGATAGCTGCTTTTGGATTGGGGAGCCCTATCCACGTCAGCCGTTTGCTGTTGATCCATTATGAATTACGTTCTTTAATAATGTTTATTATACACTTAGCGATATGAGGAGCCGCCTCGTTTCGGCAAGGAGCGAAACTTGGCCAGTCGTTAAAATCGATTATGCGTATGTCGCCTTCGGGCGATACTATGCAGTCGCCGCCGTAAATCTTCACGTCAAGCACTTCCGAAGCGCTCTGGCATATGGCGCGCATCTTGTCTTTGTCGAAAGGCAGCCCTTGCGACTTGCCGTTTATCGCCTCATGGCCATACTTGCTATGCCCCTCATCGAAGGGATAGAACCAGAAGAAGAACGGAGTGCCCTGCACGCCATAGAATTTTATCAGGTCGCCAACAAGGTGACGGTTGATGACGGCGCGCTTTATGCCTCGCAGAAAATATTCCTGAAGCACTTCCTGCGCTTCTTCGGGATGACGCACGTAGCTCACATCCTCCTTGTGCATGGCGTGGAAATCGCCGCGCTTTATCCAGCACTGCGAGAATTTGGCCTTTACGAGGGCCTCCTTAACACCTTCGTCGGTATTGACTATCAAGCTTTCGGGATATGGTATGTTGCTACCCACGAGTATGCGCGTCATGCGTTCGCGCGTACAGTTTTCTATGCCGTAACCCGAATTGATCACCAACGCGCCATCGTCCTCAAGGCTTTGCAGCAGCTCTATCGACTTGCGTTCGCGGCACATATTCACCAATATGCGCTCCTTGACCTTTCCGGCCATCAGCTGATCTTCGCTGTACACATTAACTTCGCACCCTCGTTTGCGTAACTGTTCGGCCACCACGTTGAATATAGCGGCATCGTTGCCTATGTGATTGGGGGAATAAGCACCCGCCCTCATTATTCCGGCTATTTTTATTTCAGCCATATGTATTTTTGTTATAAAATAGATAGTTGATTATGACGCGGCACGGCTACCGAAACGCCGAAGCAAGTTCATCCGATGAACTGCTCGGCCGTCACTATGTCGCCGGCGTGATCCACGTCGATTATTTTGTCGAAAGCATATGCCTTCAGCTTCAAACCGTCAGCTACGAGTGCGCGCTGGTAGTTGCGCATTCTCGACACCCCATTGTCCATGCATTTCTGCAGCACGTCTAGCGCAGGAGCGGTAAGCCCGTATATGCCGCCCGAAATGTATTTGGCTCCGGGCCATGACTCATCACGAAACGCCGTTATGTCCATCCGGTCGTCGACATCTATGTAGAGCGGCTTTTCGTCGTCGATAAACGACGTCACGGCCATATACCCGTCGGCCTTATCGTCGGCTTCGAATGCCTCTACGTAACGACGGAACTCGTCGGCACGAAAAATCGTATCGACCGTGGTAAGGCAAAACTTGTCGCCATTGAAGCATCGGCTCACTTCATAGAAGCTATGCATGGAGCTCGGCGTTGACTTCACCACGAGCTTGAACGGCACCGGCAGCACGAGGCTTTCGAGATATTCCCGCACTTCAACCATGTGTTCGTTCACGATTACGCTGAGAGAGTCGGGGTTGCACCCCATGAAGATGTCGATAAGACGCTTTATCATAGGAACGCCGTTGAGCCTTACCAACGGCTTGGGGAGAGCCACTCCCTCCTGGGCCAAGCGCGAACCCTCGCCTGCGGCTATTATGGCATAATTCATACGTTGTCGTCTGTTTGCGTTAAGTCAAGCACCACATTATCGCTCTTGTTTTTCTCGTAATATTGCTTGCGGAGCGGATTGAGGTGCATTTTGTCATATGCTATCCTGTTACGGTATATGTCGATGGCCTTGTATATGGCCTGACGCATCGAGTCGGCCGAAGCTACGCCCTTTCCGGCTATGTCGTAACCGGTGCCATGGTCGGGAGAAGTGCGCACATATGGCAGTCCGGCCGTATAGTTCACGCCCGAATCCATTGCAAGGGTCTTGAACGGAGCCAGGCCCTGATCATGATACATAGCCAATATGCCGTCGAACTTGCCGAACGAACCGTTACCGAAAAAGCCATCGGCCGCATACGGACCGAAACAGCTTATTTTCTTGGCACGTGCCTCCTCAATGGCCGGAATTATGGCCTCGGTTTCTTCGCTGCCGAGCAAACCCGACTCGCCCGAATGCGGATTGAGCGACAACACTGCAATTCGCGGGCAGTTGATTGCAAAATCGCGCTTAAGCGAATCGTTCAGAGCCACTATCTTATTCAGCACGGCATCTTTGGTTATGGCAGCAGCCACTTTCGAGAGCGGCAGGTGGGTAGTCACGAGAGCCACGCGCATATTGTCGGAGCACAGCACCATCAAAGCCTTGTCGGCTTCGCCGGCAAGAGATGCTTCGAGATATTCGGTGTGACCGGGAAAAGTAAACGTGTCGCTCTGGATGTTATGTTTATTTATGGGGGCCGTCACAAGAACGTCGATCAGTCCGTTTCGCAAATCGGTCACGGCGCATTCGAGAGCCGAATATGCCGCCTGACCGGCAACCGGAGTCGACTGCCCGGGCTCTACCTTCACATCCTCGCCCACCACGTTTACAACGTTGTAGGCCTCGTTACGGGCATCGGAAGCCGACGAAATCTGATTGAATTGCAATCCTTGCAAATTGGCGGCCTTACGGTAATAAGCGGCTATCTTTGCCGAGCCATATATTATGGGCACACATAGCTCAAGAATCCGATTATCTTCCAATGCCTTGAGTATCACCTCATAGCCAATGCCGTTTATATCGCCTTGTGTTATTCCGACGCGTATGATTTTATTCTCTGTCATGGAGCAAATTTACATTATAGTGGTATGGGCGGAAAAGCCATTCCGCTAACAAACTGCTAAGTTAATCATTTTTCTCCAACCGCCTGCAATGAAGCCCCCAATTTTTTGATTTGGATTGCGCTCGGAATGTGGATTTCAGCGTTTTAGCGTGGCGCTGCGTTACTGCTTAAAGCGCAATATGTTGTCGGGACGAGCCTGAACGAGCTTTTCGCCTTCGGCCACATCCTCGGTGACCCACAGGTTGCCGCCGATGGTGGCGTTTTTGCCAATGGTTATTCGGCCCAACACAGTGGCGTTTGAATATATCACCACGTTGTCGCCTATTATGGGGTGACGCGGAATGCCTTTGATCGGATTTCCGCCCTCGTCGGTGGCAAAGCTTCGCGCACCGAGCGTCACGCCCTGATAGAGCTTCACGTTGTTGCCTATTATCGCCGTGGCCCCTACCACCACGCCCGTACCGTGGTCGATGGTGAAAGAGTGCCCTATTACGGCGCCGGGATGTATGTCGATGCCCGTTTCGCCGTGCGCCTGTTCGCTGATCATACGCGGAATCACCGGCACTCCGAGCTCCACGAGCTTATGGGCTATCCTATAATTGCAGGTAGCTTTTATTCCTGGGTAGCAAAATATGACTTCTTCGGTCGATTCGGCCGCCGGATCGCCCAAGAACGTGGCTTTTACGTCGGCGCTGAGCATCACGCGCAGGTCGGGGAGCGATTTTATGAATTCCTCCGCCTTCCGGCTTGCCTCGCGCTCTATCTCGTACAGGTCAAGCTCCTCGCCGCACGACACCCTGAAACACAACCCCGCCATTATCTGATTCGTAAGCAGCCGCTGAAGTTCTTCGCAAGCGAGACCCACATGATACACTATGTTGTAGCGCGACACCTCGCTGTCGCCGAAAAAACCGGGGAAAATGAGCCTGCGGCACAATGTGATTATGCGTTTCACGTCATCGTCCGACGGAAGCGGTTCGCCACGCCATCGCATGTGGCACATATTGATCAGACTGTTTTGTTCCGACAGACGTTGTACGGTCTGCTCCATCGCGTCTTCATGTCGAATTGGTGATTGCATATTTGAGTGTAATGGGTATGGTGGTGGATGTTTCTGTTTCTTTCTATTACGATTTCATTAGCGGGCGCATGGCCGTCATTCCTCGAATCCCGCCATGGCAAACAGCGTATGGTCATCGACCATCTTGTTTCCGATGGTGGTGAGCATATCGCCCACTATGGCTCCGCTTATGCCTCCGTGCAACATTCGGAGCATGGATTTATGCGACAAACGGGCCCTTCCGCCGGCAAATCGCAATATGGCCAACGGAGCTACGAGCTTCATAAGAGCCACGCTGCGCACTACCTCATCCTCGCCTATCAACGGAGTGCCTTCGAGCGGAGTGCCCTTTATGGGTTGCAACACATTGACCGGTATGGACATGGCACCGGCCTCACGCGCCTGCTCGGCCAATTCGAGGCGTTGGCGCATCGTCTCGCCCATGCCTATTATGCCTCCCGAACACACCTCCATGCCTACTTCGCGCGCGGCGCGTATGGTGCGCAGCTTGTCGGCGTGCGAATGCGTGGTGCAGAGCGTGCCGAAAAACGATTCGGCGGTTTCAAGGTTGCAGTGATATCGCTGCACGCCCGCCTCCCTCAACGAAGCAAGCTCATCTTTTGTAAGCAAGCCCATGGAAGCGCACAGCTTCATCGGCGATGCGGCGGCCACGCGACGATACATGTCGCAGAAGCGTCGCACGTCGGCAGGCGAAATCTTACGGCCGCTCGTCACCATCGAGAAACGATGCACCCCTTGCGAGGCGTTGAGCTTTACGGCCTCCATAAGTTGGTCGTCGGGGATTATATCGTATTCGTCAATGCCCGTGGAGTGGCGCGCAGCCTGGGCGCACCACTTGCAGTCCTCGGTGCAACGCCCCGATCGGGCATTCACTATGGAGCATGTATCTATTTTATTGCCACAATGTTTTATGCGTACTTCGTTTGCAACGTCGCACAGCTCGTCGGTTGTGCATATGGCATCGAGTGCAAGCGCTTCGTCAATGGTAGCCGGTATGCCCTTCAATGCACGGGCTTTGACTTCTTCAAGCAATTGCTTTTCCATTATCATATGATTTTTCGTAATGTGCTGCAAAAGTAGCTAATTTTTACAAATTTTCGCCACCAACGTAGCATTGAGTTTGCATGACGGCTATTAGCGGCTATTTGCATTCCGATACCTGCATTTTGCTTACCACCTGCTTGATTTTCGGATCATCCGACGTAGCTTTCAGCGTCACTTGGCCGGGCGTGTGCTTCGAGCGCAGTATCACCACTGCCGCGCCGTTGTGAAGGCGGCGCGAATTGCCCACCGAAAGTTCGTCGCTCGCAATATCGCCGTTTATCACGCCTACGATTTCGGCAGGGCCCTCAACGGCGAACGTTATCTTATGCGATGCTCCGTAATCACGACGCCCCTTCTTGTCGCACGCCGTCACCACCACGTGCTGCAGGTCGGTGCCGTCGGCGCGCCAGTTGTCGTTGTCGGGGTTCAGCGTCAGCTTCGAGGCGCGCCCCGAAGTCTCCAGCGTGTGCGATGCCACCGGCGCCGGCTTTCCGCCGTTGTAGGCACGGGCTTCCACGCGCCCCTTTTGATAGGGCACCTCGTTCCACGATATCTTGTTTCGGCCGCGCGGATTGCTTCGGTCGTTGACCTTTCGGCCCAAGCTGCGTCCGTTTATCAGAAGCTCAACCTCATCGGCGTTCGTGTATGTCACGATGTTCAGCTTGCACCCCTCGCGCCGATTCCAATGCGACGACATCGACTTCGTGCCAACCTTAACGCCGTTCCACTCCGTGTTGTCGTCACTGTCTACAACGGCAATTCGCACCAACGGCTCGTCGGGCTTAAATATCGATTTCAAAAGATAGGCGGCAGGCTTTGGCTCAAGCGAAATGTCGAACACTCCTTTCGACCACCCTTTTTCGGGCCAGCCCAACGATTCGCCAAAGTAATCGACCAACCCCCAATAGGCAAGGCCTATCACTTTGTCAAGATTCATCTCATAGAAGTTCGGGCCTATGCCGTCGGCCGTGGCTTCGCTCTGATAGAACATCATCCACGGGAACCGCTTCGAATCGCCCGGGAAATACATATACCGATAGTTGTACGAGGCTATGTCGGTGGCCGTGACAAGCGGAGCCGGCAAGCTGTCGGTCAATTCATTGCGACCGCGCGGATGCATTGCTACCGTAACGGGGCGCAATCCGTCGAAACGGTCAATGAGCACCTTCTGCAATCGATAAGGGGTTATGCCCCAGTCGTTATAAGGCATGTCGGGCACGAGCTGCAACTCGTTGCCGAGACTCCAGAACACTACCGACGGATGATTGCGGTCGCGCTTCACCCATTCGGGCACATCGTGCGGCCAAAGCTCCATCCAGGGCTTACGGCCACCGGCAAAGGATGTCATCCATTTGTCGTACAGTTCATCGACCACGAGAATGCCATATTCGTCACATAGGTCGAGAAACGATTCGCTATACGGATTGTGCGACGTTCGTATATGATTGAATCCGAACTCTTTCAGCAGCTGTATGTACTTCTCGATGGCGCGCGGATAAGCGGCCGCGCCGAGTGCGCCGAGCGTATGATGATTGGCTATACCCTTGAGAAGCATCTTCTTGCCATTGAGCTTGAACCCGAAATCGGGAGAAAACTCTATGGATCGAATGCCGAAGCGTTCGGTCACCTTGTCGGCCACCGTGCCGTCAGGCTTTATAAGCGACACCTCAGCCGTGTACAGGTTGGGGTTGTCGCAATCCCACAGCATCACGTCGTCCATGGGTATGCTGTCGAGCTTGAACTCCCTTACGTGCTGTCGCGGATGTTGCCAATGAGCCTTGGTGGCGTCATATATCTCCTTGCCGTTCGGATCCGTCAACCTGATGGCTGCGCGTATGCTGTCGGTCTTGAAAAAAGTGGCCAGCTCGGCCTCTATCACCACCGACCAACGCCCCTCCGAAACCTCGGGGGTAGTTATCCGTAACGGATGGCGCGTGAAGTAATGCTTCGGGTCGGTTACTATCACTTTTACGTCGCGATATATGCCTGCGCCGGTGTACCAGCGTGAATTTTCAGGAGTGCCGGTGTCGGCTCTTACGGCTATTATGTTCGGTTCGCCATACTTCAGCTTGTCGGTCACATCCATTTCAAAGCCAAGATACCCGTAATCGGTACCGCCTATGCGCTCGCCGTTAAGAAACACGTCGCCAACCAGAAGCACGCCTTCGAAGTCGAGCAGCACCCGCTTCCCCTTCCACGCCTCGTCGGGCGTCAGTTCGCGCCTGTACCACCCCACTCCCATGTCTTTGAAGCCGCGCGGACTCAATCGACTTTTCACGTTGGCCATGGGATTGTCGAGGTCGGCCTTTTCGTCGGGCGAAGGGGCCACCCACGGCTGATGTATCTGAAAGTCGTGCGGAACGTTTATCTCCGTCCAGTCCTTGTCGGAAAAATCCACTGCTTCCGCACCTTTCCGATCGCCCGGCATGAATCGCCAGCCGAAATTTATGTTCTTTACGATTCGTCCTCCCGTCGAGGCCGCGAGTTGATGGCTTGTCGAGGCAGCTATGATTATAGCCAACAGGCATTTGGTAAACTTCATGGTAAAACGATGAATTGATTTGAGTAACAGGTGCAAATGTAACCATAATATTCAACACCGGCAAACCATTGTTTCGGCCGCCGCCGGCATACGCATTTCCATCCGGCCTTCAACGACCCACAAAATAAAAATCAACTGCCACAATAATCATATTTTTTTGTTAAAATGAAGTTTCTTGAGTTATCTATTTGGTCAAATGACTATCTGTCGTTTACTTTGCAGCTGTAAATTTTTAAACTCAAATACATTATGATATTTTTTATTGCGCTGACGCTAATCCTCACGTCGTTCACCTACGGAGCTTCAAAAGGCATATGCATCGAAGTGCCCATAGCTTTGAAAGATACTAATGCGAAACTCGACACGAACAAATATAGCTATTATTTAGAGCTATGCAACC
>JAGATN010000037.1 GCA_017621225.1 Muribaculaceae bacterium
CTTTTCAACAAGCACTGCTAAGTTAATATATAGAAAGACCATGTCAATAGGGAGTCCTGAAATAAAGCCTACTTTTTTACAATTAGAGCCTTTGTGAAAATTCAACTTCACAGAGCCAGCCTACTTTTTTACAATTAGTCTACTCCCGACGACTACGATGACCGGAAACAGGCATAAAATTCAAAAAGCTCCTCGCCGTCGCCGGCAGGGAGCTTCTGTTTTTCACGTTGGTTTCAATAATAAATAAAAGTGCCTGATCTGATATTTGATCTTAAATGAAATGACTACTTCTCTTGCTTATGAGGTAGAAAATTACCGGATATACATATATCCGTTATGAAATAGTTGCGTTATAAACAAAAATGTAAAATGATAGTAGTAATTTCACTTTATGATAGGTTAGTCTTTGCAACCGTAAATGTATAATCATTTTCACTACACAACAAATTAATTAACCTATTTTAACCAAATCTCGATTAAAACGACGATTAATTAACTTTCATTTGCTGTCAGGCACGATTATTCCATAAGTTTTCTGTAACGACGGCGCGGCAACTCTTTTCCGCCGTTTTTGGCACGCTTGTACTCCTCGTAATCCGAATACGAACCCTCGTAGTATACAACTTCGCCATTGCCCTCAAACGACAATATGTGCGTGCATATTCTGTCGAGGAACCAACGGTCATGGCTTACCACCACCGCACATCCGGCAAAAGCCTCAAGGCCTTCTTCGAGAGCGCGCAGCGTATTCACGTCGATATCGTTGGTAGGTTCGTCAAGCAGCAGCACGTTGCCCTCCTCTTTCAGAGCCATAGCAAGATGCAAGCGATTGCGTTCGCCACCCGAAAGCACCCCAATCTTCTTTTCCTGATCGGCACCCGAAAAGTTAAACTTCGACAGGTATGCGCGGGCATTCACGTCACGGCCGCCCATTCTGAACGACTCTACCCCTTGCGATATCACTTCATACACGCTCTTGTCGGGCGACAAGTCATGATGGGTCTGATCGACATACGATATCTTCACCGTTTCGCCAACGTCAAATGAGCCTTCGTCAGGTTTCTCCTGCCCCATTATGAGACGGAACAAAGTGGTCTTTCCGGCGCCGTTGGGGCCTATTACGCCCACGATGCCGTTTGGCGGCAGCATGAAATCGAGTCCTTTGAAAAGCTGCTTCGAGCCGAATGCCTTCGAAAGCCCCGTGGCCTCTATCACCTTGTTGCCAAGACGAGGGCCGTTGGGTATGAATATTTCCAAGCGTTCTTCGCGCTCTTTCTGATCTTCGTTTATCAGTCGGTCGTAATTCGACAGACGGGCCTTGCCCTTTGCCTGACGGGCCTTCGGCGCCATACGCACCCACTCGAGCTCGCGCTCAAGGGTTTTGCGACGCTTGCTGGCCTGCTTCTCTTCCTGAGCCATGCGCTTGGTCTTCTGGTCGAGCCACGACGAATAGTTACCCTTCCAGGGTATCCCCTCGCCACGGTCGAGTTCGAGTATCCAGCCGGCCACATGGTCAAGAAAATATCGGTCATGGGTTATGGCTATCACCGTACCCGGATATTGCTGAAGATGCTGTTCGAGCCAATCTATCGACTCGGCGTCGAGGTGGTTGGTAGGTTCGTCGAGCAACAACACGTCGGGCTGTTGCAGCAGCAACCGGCACAAAGCCACGCGGCGGCGTTCGCCACCCGAAAGCGTATTCACGGGCTGATCGTCGGGAGGACACTGCAAGGCATCCATCGCGCGCTCGAGCTTGCTGTCGATGTTCCACGCGTCGGCGGCATCGAGGGCATCCTGCAGTTCGGCCTGACGCGCTATCAGCGCATCCATGCGATCAGGATCGTCGAGCACATCCGGGTCGCCAAAAGCCTCGTTCACCTTGTCGAATTCGGCCAGCAGATCCATTATCGGCTTCACCCCCTCGCGCACTATCTCTATCACCGTCTTGTCGGGGTCGAGCTTAGGCTCCTGTTCGAGGTATCCCACCGAATATCCCGGCGAGAACACCACTTGGCCCTGATAGCTTTTGTCGATTCCGGCTATGATTTTCAGCAACGACGACTTACCCGAACCGTTCAGACCTATTATGCCTATTTTTGCGCCGTAGAAAAACGACAGGTATATGTTTTTCAACACTTGTTTCTGTGGTGGATATATCTTCGACACTCCCACCATGGAAAATATCACTTTCTTATCGTCCATTACTGTTTTTATGTTTTTTAGGTGCGTACTTGACCGGATAATCACAGGCTATTCTTCCCGTCACTATGGCATTAAGCTTATTGCGTATCAGCTGGCGGCGTATCGGCGACACATGGTCGATGTACAAGTGGCCGTCGAGATGATCGCACTCATGCATCACTATGCGCGCGAGGAAACCTGAAATTTCTTCTTCGTGCGGCACGAAATCCTCATCGACCCATTTGAGATTTATGTGCTCCACCCTGCTCACGTTTTCCGACAGGCCCGGCAAGCTCAGACAACCTTCGGCGCGAGTCACCTTCTCGCCGTCGAGCACCGTCACTTCCGGATTGATCAGCGTAAGCTTACGGCCGGTGCATTCGGGAAACGTCTTACTCACCGGCTCGGCATCGATCACCACTATGCGGTCGTTCCGACCCACCTGTGGAGCGGCGAGGCCTATTCCTTCCGAAAAATACATGGTTTCATACATGTCGGCTACGAGCTTTTTCAAATCCACGTAGTCGGGAGTCACATCTTTCGACTCATTGCGGAGCACGGGGTGCCCGTAAAGATATACCGGGAGTTTCATTGATTTGAATTATATGTTCTGCTTTCCAAGTAACTGTTCAATATTATGGTGGCGGCCATCACGTCGACGGCGGCCTTATCGCGACGCTGCATCTTCTTCATGCCCGAGTCAATCATACTTCGGTGAGCCATGGTCGACGTAAACCGCTCGTCCCAAAAAATCACCTCCATACCGGGAAGCTCCTTGCGAAGCTTTCCGATGGCAGGCTTTATGTAAGCCATCGACTCGCTGTATTCACCTTTAAGATTTCGGGGCAGCCCCACTATTATGGCATCGACCTTTTCGCGCGCCACATACTCCTTCACATAAGCCATCAGCGATGACGTGGGCACGGTAGCCAGCCCCGTAGCCACTATGCGGAGTACGTCGGTAACAGCCACGCCGCAGCGTTTGCGACCGTAATCTATGGCCAAAAGTCGTCCCATGGTGCAAAGATACACAAATTCCCGCTAACATTCACAATCGCCACAGTTTTAAAATCCGCTTATCGAAGCCCGAAAAGTTAAAATTGTTAACGACAATAGTTAAATAGGTTAATGTTGCGATGCATTATTTCATTAATTTTGTTTTCTTTGCAAAGAATTATGCGTAAAAGTATTTCTTTCTGAGACTATCCAAAATTCAAGCGGATTCTATTTCATTATAATGCAAGTGGTTAACCCCTTGCGCAGCGGCAAACATTCAATACCTGGAACTCTCTTGGAAGGCGGTACCGATCATCCTAATTCAACATTTTTTATTTGTAGAGATTAATCATTTATTTACTTAAAACTTTTAAAAGACTCTTGCATGAAGAACATTTGTATTCAAATGAGTCGGAAAGCGTGGCTGGCCCTTACGTTGGTGCTATGCCTGTCATTTCCCGCTTTAGCGCAAAAGATTACAGTGAAGGGTACGGTCATCGACGAGCTCGGAGAGCCAATGATCGGCGCATCTGTAATAGTGAAAGGTACCGGTATTGGAACGTCGACCGACATTGACGGCAACTATCAGCTCGAAGGTGTGGCTTCCGACGCAATCATCGTATTTTCCTACATCGGCTACACCCCGAAAGAGGAACCCGTCAACGGGCGTACTAAAATCGACGTAACCATGGACCCCAGCTCCACGATGCTTCAAGACGTCGTGGTGATAGGTTATGGTTCAGTGAAAAAATCAGATGCAACCGGATCGGTGGCTACAATAAAGCCCGATGAGATTGAAGCCGGCATAGCCACTTCGGCTCAGGATCTGCTTGTCGGCGCGAGCCCGGGCGTGGTTGTGACTCCCGGCGGCGGTTCGCCCGAAGGCGGAGCCACGATACGTATTCGAGGCGGTGCTTCGCTTAATGCATCAAACGACCCCCTCATCGTGCTCGACGGTGTACCCTTGTCGAACGACGGCGTTGACGGCATGGCCAACCCGTTTGCCATGATAGCCCCCGACAACATCGAATCAATGACAATTCTTAAAGACGCCTCGGCAACGGCCATTTACGGTAGCCGCGCATCTAACGGCGTCATCATAATAACCACTAAGAAAGGACGCTCGGGTGCCCCGCAGGTTAACTTCTCGGCCAACATGACCGTGCAGCATGACCGCAAACGCTGGGATGTGCTCAGTGCCGACGAATTCCGCGACGTGATAGGCCAATATTGGGGCAAGGAATCGGCTGCTTATGCAGCTCTGGGCCAAAACAACACCGACTGGCAGAAACAAGTGCTCCGCACGTCAGTGTCGCAGGAATACAATCTGTCGGTAGGCGGTAGCGCCGGATTCCTTCCTTACAGAGCTTCCGTATCGTACACCGACAACAAGGGTATTATCAAAAACACCGAAATGCAACGTCTCACCGCAGGCTTCAACCTCACGCCGCGATTCTTCGACGGACTGTTGCAGGTCAACGCAAACGTAAAGGGATACTACATCAAAAACCGTTTCTCGAACGACGGAGCAGTAGGCATTGCAATGGGTAGTGACCCGACGCGCGCCGTATTCTCCAACATAGCTTCGGGCAACAGCGAATTCCCCTACTTCTACAACGGCTACAACATCGACATGAACGGACGCGACATAAACATACAGGCGCCCAACAACCCCGTGGCCGAAGTATCCGACCAGGACAATACGGCAAGCATATGGCGTAGCAACGGCAATTTACAGATCGACTACGCGCTCCACTTCCTGCCCGAATTGCGATTGAACCTCAATCTCGGTTACGACGTGACCAAATCGACCAACAACATCTACTTGCAGCAAAACAGCCCCACGGCATGGCGCAGCAACTATCAGGATGGAGCAGGTGCTCACACATATCGCTACGAATTGCGTCGCAACACGTTGCTCGACTTCTACGCAAACTATAAGAAAAACTTCGAAGCCATCGAATCCGACCTCGACGTGATGGTGGGTTATTCATGGCAGCGTTTCCACGCTCACGGCAACAACGTGACCCGTATGTCATCGGCAGGCTTCTTCATGCCTTCGGCCACCGACAACGTACTTACCATCAACCCCGCCACCTCCGACCGCATTGGCAAGGAAACGGCTCCGTGGTATTACTGGGACAACGGCAACCTGCAGTTGCTCTCATTCTTCGGCCGACTCAACTATACTTATAAGGACACCTACCTGTTGACGTTCACTCTCCGCGACGACGGCACCTCACGTTTCGCCAAAAACAATCGCTGGGGCCTGTTCCCGTCAGTGGCACTCGGTTGGAAAATCAACAACATGCCCTTCATGGAAAGCATCCGCGAGGATATGAATGAATTCAAGCTTCGTCTGGGTTACGGTATAACCGGCCAGCAATCGGTAGGCGGATACTTCGACTACATGCCCATCTACAGCCAGTCGCAGCAGGGATCTTACTATCCCAATCTGTACACCGGCCAGTACGGCACTCTCATAAGCCCGCAGGGCCTCACCTACTATCCGCAAGGCTACAACCCCAATCTGAAATGGGAGGAAACCACTACTTGGAACGTAGGCGTCGACATGGGATGGTTTGACAACCGCTTCACCCTGGCATTCGACTGGTACCTGCGCAACTCGAAGGATCTTCTTGCCAACGTAACAGTGGCCCCCGGTGCCGCTACCACAAACGAAATGGTGCAGAACGTAGGTACGCTGCGCAACGTCGGCATCGAAGCCACCATCGGAGCGCGCATATTCCAGAGCGAGGATTTCACCTGGACTTCGAGCTACAACATCGGCTGGAACAAGAACGAAATAACCAAGCTTAACGCCACGAACGACCCCAACTATTACGTTCCGCTGGGCGGAATGGGAGCCACCGGCAACACCTGCCAGGCTCACAAGGTGGGCTATCCGGCCTACACGTTCCTGCTTTACGAGCAGATTTATGACGAGTCGGGCAACCCGATCGAAGGCGCATACGTCGACCAAAACGGCGACGGCGTGATCAACTCGAGCGACCTCGTGTTCAAGCACAGCAAAGACCCGAAAGTAACCATGAGCTGGAACAACAGCTTCAACTACAAGAACTGGGATTTCTCATTCCAACTTCGTGCAAGCATCGGCAACTACGTTTACAACAACATCCTTGCCGGACAGTCTTATCTCAACGGCACTTACACCAATTCGTTCCTCCACAATATGGTCAAGACCGACAATTACTTCAAGGGACAGCAATTCTTCAGCGACTACTTCCTTGAAAACGCCGGCTTTGTTCGTTGCGACAACATTACGTTCGGTTACACGTTCCCCAATCTGCTCAACAACAAGTTGCGCCTCCGTCTGTACGGTGCCGTGCAAAACCCGTTCGTAATCACGAAATACAAAGGCATCGATCCCGAAATATTCGATGGCATCGACCGCTCTACCTACCCTCGCCCCGTAAGCTACACCGTGGGCTTGATAGCGAATTTCTAATGATCAATAAATCAGACTTCATATGAAATCATCATACATCAACAAACTATTTTCAGGTGTTGCATTGGCGGCAATGGTAGGCTTCTCGGCCTGCACCGGCGACCTCGATCAGATGCCAAAAGACCCCAACACCCTTCAGGCAAACAAATTTGCCGAAAACCCTCGTGAATATCTGGCCGGAGTCATGGCTAAATGCTATTCGGGCATTGCCGTCTCGGGACAAGGCGGTGCCGGATCGTCCGACATCAGCGGTCTCGACAACGGTACTTCGCAATACACCCGAGCTTTGTTCATGCTCAACGAATTTCCTACCGACGAAGTGATGTGGATATGGCAGGATGCCGGCGTGGTCGACCTCGTGGAAGGCAACTGGGGCTCCGACAACGTTAACATCTACGGAACCTATTCGCGCCTGTACACTCACATTGCCATATGCAACGACTTCCTTCGCCTCTCATCACCCTCTAGCCTTGGCGAAAACGGAATAAACGTCGACGAATCGCTTCAGAAAGACATCGACCAGTTCAGACTCGAAGCCCGCGCATTGCGTGCCATGTCATATTATAACATCATCGACCTCTTTGGCCGTGCCGTAGTGGCTTGGGACGACATGCCTTACGGCGAAGTGCCCCAGCAGGCCGAAAGCCGCGCCGCTCTTTATGATAAAGTGGTGGCCGACCTCGAAGATGTGCTCGAACACTTTCCCGAAGGCACTCCGGTGTACGGTCGCGTAGGCAAGGATGGCGTTGAAGCGCTGCTCTGCCGATTCTACCTCAACGCAGGCGTATACACCGGCACACCGCAATGGGCCAAGTGCTACGAACACGCTCAGAACATCATTCGCCGCCATCAGGGCGGAGGCTTCCAGGGTTCGGGCCTTGCCACCGACTACCTGTCGCTGTTCTGCAGCAATAACGACATGTTCATGCCCGGCGGCAGCCTGCCTGCTCAGAACGAAATACTCTGGGGCATTCCTTACCAGTATCAGATGACGGAGACCTATGGCGGTGCTTCGTTCCTGATTCTCGCCGCTACCACCGGCGCCACCGAAAAGTTCGGCGACGGATACGCTTATTGCAACAATACCTGGTATGGACTCAACACCGGCTGGACCTGTATGCACGCACGTCAGCAATTCTCTGAAAAATTCGGTTTCGTAAACGGCGTTTCGAGCGACAAGCGCACCGCCATATGGATTACCGAACGTGGCGGCAACGGATTTACCATAACCAACGACGACTTCTCGACGTTCAGCAACGGCTATCTGCCCATCAAGTTCACCAACGTGAAGTGCAACCCCGACGGCACGATGCCCGTTTACATCGAAAGCGATTCAATTCCATTGCCCAGAGCAGGCGTGAAACCTGTCGATGCCTCTGCTCCTTTTGCCGATACCGACCTTCCGCTCATTCGTCTGGCCGACGTTTACCTGATGGCTGCCGAATGTACGCTTAACGGAGCCGGCGACAAGGCAACCGGCCTGCAATACGCCAACATAGTGCGCCAGCGCGCCGGACTGTCGCCCTGGAATTCGGCCGAGTTCAACGAATCGATACTTCTCGACGAGCGCGCACGCGAACTTTATTGGGAATGCGTACGCCGCACCGACCTCATACGCCACAACAAGTTCACAGGCAACGCATATAACTGGAACTGGAAAAACGGCGTACCGTCCGGAACTCCCTATGCCGAATATCGCAACCTCTACCCGATACCCTCGAACGTTACGGCAGTTTACGGTTCGTCGTACAAGCAGAATCCGGGATACAATTAATTTCGTAATTACGTTTTTCGGTAAAACCAACTAAAAACAATCAGCATGATGAAAAATATATCGTTAATAACGACCCTGATGATAATTATGGGCATTGCGATGACCGGATGTAAGGACGACACCCAGCCACGGCTCAACACGCCAAGCGAATTCGTGCTCAACACCCCCGCGTTGGCCAATCAACTCTACATCATCACCGAGTCAAGCCACATAGACTTCACAATGTCGCAGCCCAACTATGGCGTGGGATGCGTTCCCAACTATCAGATCTACGTATCTGACACGCAGGATTTCGCTAACGCCGTAGAAGTAGACTACGTAACCACCGATGCCGCAATGTCGGTGCCGGGTGAAAAATTCAGTACCGCCATATGCACGTTGTTCGGATATGACGATCCCGAAAACTTCGACTCGAAGCCGCGCCCCGTTTATGTGCGCGCGAAAGCATGGATGGAAAATGCTCCGTACAGCGAAATACTGTCGAACGTGGTGTGCCTGGCACAGGTATCGCCCTACTTCGCCGTCAAGCTACCCGACGCAATATATCTCGTAGGCCAGCCGAACGGATGGAACACAAACACCTCGATGCCGATTTACGAAACTGAAATAGGCAACCGCATTTACCAAGGCGTAATCGACGTAAATGCAAATGAGTTCCAGTTCCGTTTCTATGACGAATTCAACCCCGACGCACCGTGGGATTGGAATTCGATAGGCTCACAGGATGGCGACTCGCCAAAAACCATCGCATTTACCGACGGCATTTACGACGGCCCATGCTTCTACGACCCGAACACCAAGAACGCGGGCAAGGGCTCATGGGAAGTCCCTGATTTCCCCGGCGGAAAAGTCAAGATCACGGTCAATCTCGCCAAGAAGACCGTAGTGTTTGAACTTATGTGATTAAAATGAGTAAACTAAAGTCTATCAGAAAAATGAAAAAATCGAAGATATTTTTCGCATTGATTCCGGCCATGTGCCTCATGTCATGCGACGACAAAAGCTCTCTCGGCATACCGGTTGTCAACGAACAGCCGCCCGTGCTCGACACCGAAAGCATGCAGGTGGCCCTGACGGCCGCCGCGCAGGCTCCCATAAGCCTCGACGAGTACAAGGACTCGCCCACGGGCATCCCAGTGCTCGAAGTGACCGACGTGGTTGACTGCCCCGAAGGTTACAAGCCCTCGATAAAGGCTCAGATTTCGGCTACCGAGACGTTCGAGTCGGTAATCGACCTGCCTGTGACGATGGACGAGAACGTTGCCACCATCAAGGCCGACGACTGGGAAGCGGCTCATCTTGAAATGTTCGGACGCAACCCCAAGCAAACCACCGCATACATGCGCTTTGCCGGCTATCTGGTAAAGGGCAGCACCGAAGTGCGAATGGGTGGCAACGACTATTACTACGTCACCGCTCCGATGATCGTAACGCCTTATGCGCTCGGATTCGTGGTCGAGCCCTCTTATTATCTCGTCGGCACATTCAATGAATGGCAGCTTGCCGACGGCATTAAGTTCAAACACTCCGAAAAAGATGTTTACGACGATCCGGTATTCACGCTCACCGTCACCATTACGCCCGCGCAAGCTTCGCAGGGCTGGGAATGGCTCATAGCACCGCAGAGCGCCGTTGAGTCAGGCAACGCCAACGAGATGATAGGCGTGGCCGAAAGCGACTCACTGGCAGGAGAGCTCGTGTATGATGGAGCGACGCAACAGGCCGGACGCATTGCCGACGCCGGCGACTGGATGATTACCATCAACATCGAAAAGGGTACATATGACATAATTTCGGCATTCCCGAATCTATATACCCCCGGCACCGGACGTGAAGGTTGGACCACGCCGTTCAAGCCGTCGCTCTCCACCACCGACTTCAATACCTACGAAGGTTTCGTCTACATATTCCAAGGATGGAAGATAACCACAGGCCCGACGTGGAACGACCTCGCCGGAAACTATGGCGCAGCTGCCGAGAACGACAAGTCGGGAAGCGTGGTGAACGGTTCGAACGAAAACATACCGATGCCCGATGAAGGAGCCGGACTCTATTTGGTAAACTTCAACCTCGGAAAGCTTCTCGTGAAAACCACTTTCATCGAAAACATAGGATTGGTAGGCAACATCAACGGATGGAACGAGAAGGAGAACATCCAACTTACTCCGTCGGCCGACTTCCTTACCTGGACCGGCACGGTAGATCTTGCTCCCGACTCAGAGTTCAAGTTTAACATGAACAAGGGATGGGACATCAACCTCGGCGGCACGCCCGACGAGCTTAAGCAAGGCGGCGACAACATCAAGCCGGGTCTTGCAGCCGGATCGTACACCGTGACGCTCGAGTTGGGCTCGATACCTTACACTTGCTCATTCGCCAAAAATTAGAAATAGAAATCGCAATAAGAATTATTATGTTAAAGGATGCCGCCCGTGAGGGTAGCATCCTTTTTTTAGAGTATGTTTACTTTTGGCTTATGTTAAGATTTAGAGAGAATTTCAGATTATGTTTGGAGATTGAGTGAGGGAGTTATGGGGTGCCATAACGACTGAATGAAATCTACAAACAGAACTGAAAGGCCTCTAAAGTTTTCATAAAGTTAAAAGTAAACATACTCTTAATATGCGCCATCGGCTTGTTTCAGCCGATGCCCGCGTCAGTCCAATCGTACCGATATTTACATGCGGGTAATGACTATGCAGTCAATCAGAGCGTGATTGGTCGACAGATTCATGTTTTCATCCTCAGGCTCGAAAGCAATGGTGAGCACCGACTTGCCGGCGGGCAATTCCACTACGGCCCTGTTGGTAAGCCCCCAGTCGTTCCAATTGGCAGTGCCGCGCTGGGGCATCACCATCGTGGCTATCTTTTTGCCGTTAAGCTTCAATGTGCGCACGGCAGCTTTGTTTTCGGTATTTACCGGACCATTGCCGTTGGCATATCTCAGAGCCACAGTATAGCGTCCGGCTGACGGCACTTCGACAGGAACGTCGATGGCGGCCGACTTGTGATCGGTTTCAACGAAGCCTTTACCATAAAATCCTTCAACGGCTGCCGAAGGCTTATAACTTATCTCGGGCGACACCATCGAGAGCGATTCGCCGGGCATCTGCCACATAGTATAGCTGCGGTTGCTGCGCGGCTCGGAAGCGAACGACTGCGTGCCGTCGGCCGAAACGCCTACGACCTGCCATTCGGCCTCGTCGGTAGCCGGCCATGAGGTGAGCTTGGTGGTAGCCACCGGCACGCCGTTTTTCAGCACGATGTAGTGGTCGATGTATTCAATCGGATTCCATTCGAGCAGATTCTGCGCGGGCGCCCCTGCCGATGCCATTTCGGTCGATGCCGTTAGCCATGCCGTGGGGGTTATGGGCGCTTTGCGGTTCGACGTTTTGTTGACAGCCAACGGCTCTATGTCGTTGTCGGCCATCACCACCTTTATGTCGCCACCCTTTCGAAGCGCCGACGACGGAATCACAGACATCGGATCAAGGGTCTTGCCGTTCAATGTCATCGACTTCACTTTCGACCCGTAGCCCTCTACCGTTACGTTGAGCTTTGCGCCACGATAAGGGAAGTTTTCGAGCGTGCGCGTGTCGGCAAGCGCTTTCGGCACGAAGGGGGCTATTCGCAGTCCGTCGGGCTCGAAATTGATGCCGAAAAGTATTCGGTTGGTCAGGGCAAGATTGCCGGAAAGGCTCCACAGCATGTTCGACGAGTTCAGCTCGGTGAATATGTCGCCGTTGTCGAGATTGAAATTCTCCTTGTTGGTGGCAAACAGAGCCGCCGGGCGAAATATCGCGCCTATGGCCTGAAGCGTTCCCTCCTCGTTTCCGGCCTTGGCGTTGGCCAATGCCCAATACGACCCTACGAACGGCCACAAGGCATTGTTGTGATACGAGGGCATATCCGATATCTGAGGATAAAATATGGCGGCACCGTAGGGTGTCACGGGGTTGCTTTCGGTTATCCGCGCATGGCGCGCGGCGGGAGCCACGTCAAACAGTATCGACAGCGATTCGCCGAGTGTTTCGGCACGAGGATTGAGAATCTCGTTATCGCGCCCGTACTTGTACATTGCATAATAGCCCTTGTCGTCAAGCCAGAATGTCTTGTCGATGGCGGCTGCCATTGCTTCGGCACGGTTTCTGAACTCCACGGCCTCCTTCTTTTTTCCGAGAGCCGCTGCCATGTCGGCAAGCACTCCGAGGCCGGCGCAATGAACCACGTTGGTGCCCATTGCCACGCTCTGCGCTATGTCGGCCGTCTGCATCCACTTCGGATAGCTCTGTTCGCGCCAGTCGATGAACGACGTTTCCCCCTTCACAAGCCCGTCGGCATCGTACACCGTGGCAAAATCTTTTTCAAACGAGCATTTCACTATCGGATATACCTTTTCGAGCCACTTGCGGTTGCCCGTCACCTTATAAATCTCCCACGCGGCGAGAGCCCACACCATGCGGTCGGTGCTTATTGGCCACGCGCCGCCCGACCCTGTATCCTGTATTATTTGCCCCTCGGCATTCACCTTCTTCATGAGCGATATCATCGACGCTTCGGGCTGCAAGGCCGCCATGGAAAGTATTATCGAGTAGCTTACGTCGCGCGTCCACACTCCGGCCCATTCCTTGCCGGTGCGCAACGTGGTGTCGGGTTCCACGGCATTTATCATTTCGTCGAGGCCCATATTGTATATGGCCTGATGCAACTTGTTGCTGCCTGAAAGCTTGGGATACGACGAAATGTCGTTGCGCAACGACCACCTCTTTTCGACAGGCATGAAATAATGTGGCCGTCCACTATAATTCGACACTATCTCGTTGGGGCTCACGGCATAAGCCTTAAACTCGCCCTGAATTATCGAGTCGCCGACCCATGAATACGCGTCGGTCGACACGATTTGCTGCGCCGGCGCTTCAAACATTGCGCCCACGAGCGCAAAGCCGGACAGAAAAATGTTAATTGACTTCATATATGTATGAAATATTAAGTTGATATAATCAGCATACTCAAAATAAACGGCATAACCACCATAAACGCTTTTACGATTAACCGAAAACGACAAAAAAATTCCTTTTTTGCCTCAACGGGCGTTTTGACAAACAAATGTATATAAAAACCCCGAGATTTTTACACCGGCAGAATAAAAACAACGTGGCTGACGCATCCTTTCTGTGGTAGGGTTGTGTGAGTGAGAGGGCTACAGCAGATCCATAATGGCGGAAGCCGGAATCTCCAGTCTGGAGAAAGCGAACATCCGCTTGCCGAGGTCTTTCAGCGAGGCACCGATATGATAGATGTCATTGCCGTCCACTATCAGGAAGCGGTCGTGGCATCCCCGGTAGGTACGGATGTCGATGGGCGGATACTGGTCGTTGTGACGGTCGAGGTCGAGCCGCAGTTGCCCACCCACGGTATGAGTGTAAATAGTGGCGGCTACACCACTGCCGCGCTTGCTTAGCATAAGCAGCACAGATTCGTCCACATAGTTGTCGATTAGCACAAGCGACTGCTTTGCCGACCGTATCAGGTCGGTGGCAAACTTGTAGGCATCAAATATCTGGCCTTGGTAGAAGATTCCTTCCACCGGTGGCAGGGAGGTGCGGACAAAGAAATCAATCTTCTTGGAGTGTTCCGCTACGGTATGCTCCAACTCCGTCAGGCGACGGTTGACAGAGTACCCTTTCAGTAGGTATTCCTTCAGTACCTTGTTTGCCCAACGGCGGAACTCAATGCCTCTGCTTGACTTTACCCTGTACCCGACAGATAGAATCATGTCCAAATTGTAGTATTCCACCTGATAGACTTTTCCGTCTGCGGCAGTTGTCGCAAATTTTGCGACAACTGAAACAGTCATCTCTGCAAGTTCTTCCCTCAAGGCGTTGTTGATGTGTTTGCCTATCGTCTTGACATCACGGGCAAACAGTTCTGCCAATTGCTGCCTGTTAAGCCACACCGTATCCTCTTCCAGGCGGACTTCCAATTTCACCTCCTCGTCGGGCTGGTATAGTATGATTTCTCCTTTGTCCTCCGTCATAATGATGCTTTTCAACTATTTACGAATGCAAAGGTAACGTTTCTTTTCGCATCTCAACCCTTTTTCTCACACAATCTGTCAAAGAACGCGCAAACCGAATGCAGAGCCAAGTCCATTTGAGCTATGCTGAGGTGAAGCCGGTCTTATACAAAGAACGCTTTGTCTGTAAGAGTATGTTTGCTTTTAATGTCATTGTTCCAGTATATTTTCGTTTGTCAGAAAATCGTAAATACTCATTATGGTAATTCCGTCATCTGTCTGATACATGGGAGTCACGTTTCCGACAATAACAAATTTCTTGAATCCGTCATTTATCTTTTTCAACGAATTAAGCTCCTGTTCAAGTTTTTCATTGGTAGGCATAGCGAGAGCCGACTGAATATAGTAGCGTCTATATCCTCGGTTGCATACAAAATCGACCTCCAGATAAGAGCGTTTACGCTTTCCGGTATCAGGATCTGTCACTGTGGTTACGACCTGACCGACATCGACCGATAGCCCTCTGCGCCGCAATTCATTATAAATAAGGTTCTCCAAAAGATGTGTAAACTCGGTTTGACGGAAGTTGAGCCTTGCGTTGCGCAGTCCGAGGTCGGAAAAATAATACTTGTATGGAGAATCTATATGCTTACGACCTTTTATGTCATAACGCATAGCTTTTTCCAGCATAAAAGCGTCTTCAAGAAGATCTATATAGGTCTTTATTGTGTCGCTTGTCAGCTCGCGGTGCTTGACACTTCTGAATGTGTTTTCCAGTCTTGCCGGATTGGTCAGGCCACCGATATTGGAAGCGAGAACGTTTATCAGCTCCTCAAGGTCTCCGTCATTCTTCAATGAGTAACGTTCTTTTATGTCACGCAGATATGTGCGTAAAAAAAGGTTTTTCAGATAATCTTCCTTCTGCACATCGTCATCCATAAGCGCAACCTGAGGCAGACCGCCATAAGTCATGTAGTCAATCAGCCTCTGCTCCCGGTCTTTGTCGCTCCCGACAGTCATATATTCATGGAAACTGAGGGGTCGGACGCGGATTTCATCGCCACGGCCCCTGAATTCCGTTATTATGTCTGTGGCAAGAAATTTAGCGTTGCTGCCTGTCACATACACATCTGCGTTGGGAACTTTTAGAAAACTGTTCAGCACATCCTCAAACTCATCAACCATCTGTACCTCGTCAAGCAATATGTAATACATATCACTGTCTTTCATAAGAGAATCAAGATGATTCAGCAAAGCGTCCGGATCTCTAAGCTCCTTGTTCCGGCGGTTTTCAAGGTCAATCTTTATAATATGGTCAGAAGCCACTCCCTCGTTCAGAAGATACTCCGAGAAAAGATTAAACAAAAGAAATGACTTGCCGCAACGCCTCATGCCGGTAATCACTTTTATCATTCCGTTGTGACGTCGGGCCAGTATCTTGTCAAGGTATAGGTCTCTGTTTATTGTCATAGCTTGTTTTCGTCAAAAGTGTAACGTGTAACGATTTTACCGAATACAAAGATACGTCCAATATTCGAGACGTCCAATAAATTTTCGGCGAAAATGTAACATGACACATTTTCACCGAAGACACCGAATCGAGTTTGTGCGCTTAGAAACGACTGTTTACTTTTGGCTTATGTTAAGATTTAGAGGAAATTTCAGAGTATGTTTGGAGATTGAGTGAAGGTGTTATGGGGTCCCATAACGACCGAATGAACGGAGTTCCGAGGTCAGCGCTCCGTAAGCTTTTTCAAAAATAATGGCACCGTCATGCCTTATGACACAAAGATAAACGCTATCTTTGTGGACATCAAGGCCGGCGACTGTTCGGTTCCTGTCCACCGGCCTTGTTTTTATTCTGCCGGTGTAAAAATCTCGCTGTTTTTATGTACCTTTGTACTCATCATCATAATCACGACTATGGATCAGGACAATTCACAGTATGAAATAAGGCCAAACGTACTCGACTATGAAAAAATCAGCGAGATGGTTCCAAAACTTAAAGGACATCAAAAGCTCGTTGACTTTGCACTACGACTTTTCTCGGTCGACAAGGTAAACTGGCTTCACCGCCACAATTACCACACGCCCGGAGTGCCGTTTACATCCGGACTGCTGACCGATCTGAACATAAAGCTGCGCATCGACAATCAGGCCGTTCTCGACAATCTGCCCGAAGGTGCATTCATAACCGTCAGCAACCATCCGTTCGGCGCGCTCGACGGCATCATATTGATAAACGTAATCGGAACACGCCGCCCCGACTTCAAGGTGATGGTCAACATGGTTTTGAACCACATATCGGCAATGCGTCCCAATTTCATAGCCGTCGACGCTCTTGCTTCCGACGACCCAAAAAAGAAAGCCGTGTCGATGCAAGGCATAAAGAGCGCCATAATGCAAGTGCGCCGTGGCAAGCCCCTCGGATTTTTCCCTGCCGGAGCAGTTTCGAAAATCAACGGCCATCTGCAGCTCGAGGATCGCGAATGGCAACCGTCGATAATACGCCTCATCGACCAACTTAAAGTGCCCGTGATACCCATATTTTTCCACGGCAGCAACTCATGGTGGTTCAACCTGTTGGGAAAAATAAGCTGGCAATTGCGCACGCTGCGTCTGCCGGCCGAAGTGTTCCGCAAAAAGAATTCGACCATACATCTGTCGGTAGGCAACCCGATATCGGTGGAAGAACAGCAGGCACACGCATCATCGGTCGAAGAACTCGGACGATTCCTGAAACAAAAAACTTATGAATTGAGATCATGGAAATAAACCTACCCGACATATCGCCTGAAGTGCAGCAGGCCAAAATGCGATTCGGAATAGTAGGCAATGCACCCGCACTGCTTGCCGCCGTATCGAGGGCCATTCAGGTGGCCCCGATCGACCTGTCGGTACTCATCACCGGCGAGAGCGGCACGGGCAAAGAGTTTTTTCCGAAAATAATACATAACTTCAGCTCCCGCAAGCACAACCGCTACATTGCCGTGAACTGCGGAGCCATCCCCGAAGGCACCATCGACTCCGAGCTGTTCGGCCATGAAAAGGGAGCCTTCACGGGAGCGGTGTCGTCGCGCAAGGGATATTTCGAAGAAGCCGACGGCGGCACCATTTTTCTCGATGAAGTGGCGGAGCTGCCCCTGACCACTCAGGCCCGACTGCTTCGCGTGCTCGAAACCGGCGAATTCATAAAGGTGGGTTCGTCGACCGTGCAGAAAACCAACATACGCATAGTGGCCGCTACTAACGTCGACATGCTCAAGGCCATCGAGGAGGGTCGATTCCGCGAAGATCTGTTCTATCGTCTGTCGACGGTGCAGATCTCCATTCCGCCGCTGCGCGAACGTGGCAACGACATACTACTTCTGTCGCGAAAATTTGCCTCCGACTTTGCCGAGCGCTACCGCATGCCGCCAATAAGCTTCAGCGACGAAGCCCGACAGGCGCTGCTGCACTATCGTTGGCCCGGCAACGTGCGTCAGCTCAAGAACGTGATAGAACAAGTGGCACTGTTCGATGCCGGCCGCGAGGTAACGTCAACCGACATAAGCCGCAACATGCCCAACCATCCCAACGTCTACACACCTACGATATCCACCGAGCGCAACCATGACTATTCGCGCGAACGCGAACTGCTGTTCAACATGATGTTCAGGATGCAATCGGAAATCGACAACTTGCGCGCCACGGTTGAGCGACTGTCGACGGCTCAACCGCTTATGCCGCCGCAACCCGAAATGCCGCAGACGCTGGTAAAATACACTCCGTTGCCAAAATCGCCGTTTACCGAAGCCACCACCATAGAGCCGGAACAGCCACAGGTGCGCCATGGCGCATCATCGTCAGCCATGACGCTCGAGGATACCGAGAAGGAAACCATAAGGCGATCGCTCGAAAACAATGGCGGCCGACGCAAGGCAACGGCCCGCGAACTAAACATTTCGGAGCGCACTCTCTATCGCAAAATAAAGGAATACGGACTTGAATAAACATACGTATTGCATTTTAAATGATTTTTTTACTAAAGAAATGTTAAAACAAGCATGTTTTAAGCATTATTTAAAATATTAGTATTACTTTTGTACGTGTGTTTTTCATAGTATTAGATTAAGATAAAGGTTTAAAGGAAAATAGATGTCGTGAGACATCTATTTTTTTATATATTTTTCTTAAATTTGTAGTGATACTGAATACACCACTACATTATACTCTTCAAAATCCGTGAAAAGTCTACGAATATACCCCGACAACATAAACGACCGTTTCATAAGCGAAGCCGTCGAAGCTTTGCGTGCCGGAAAGTTGATAATATATCCTACCGATACGTTGTATGCCATAGGATGCAATGCACTTAACAACAATGCCATCGAACGCATTTGTTCGCTAAAAGGCATCAATCCGCAAAAGCAGTTTCTGTCGATAGTATGCAGCGACCTCTCCCAATCGTCGGAATACGCACGCATCGACAACAAGGCATTCAAGATGCTGCGCGACAATCTGCCCGGAGCATTCACCTTCATACTGCCGGCCTCGACGTCGCTCCCCAAAATATTCAAAGGACGCAAAACGGTAGGCGTAAGAATACCCGACAACAAAATAGCGCGCGAGCTCGCGCGCGAACTCGGCAATCCGATATTGTCGACATCGATAGAATGGAATCCCGAAGTGGAAGCCGAAGCCATCGAACCTGACGAAATATCGCTGCGCTACTCATCGAGCATCGACATAATGATAAACGGTGGCAAGGGCGACATAACGCCGTCGACCATCGTAGACCTCACCGACAGTTCGTCGCCCGAAATTACGCGCGAGGGCAAAGGCACTCTTTTATGACAAGCTCCGCGCGCGCCGGCGGCTGCGTCAATATTTAGTTCACACAGGCATCCAAGCACCACAAAAACACAAATCGAGCATGAAAATAGCATTTCCACCACGTAATGACGGCAGTTTCGACAGCTTACCCGACAATGTAAGAAAAATAGTGATAGTCGGTGCCAACGGTGCCGGGAAAACGCGCTTCTCGAACAAGCTCGAAAACGACATCAAAGGCCATACCTTCAGGCTATCGGCTCTGCGTGCGCTGTACGAGCGCGACACCCCCGCAAAACGCAACAGCGACATCGACCGCCTGTATGCGCGCTCGGGAGCGCCGGCCACTCTCATGCCCGAAAGCTCACTGGAGTTAGACTCGCTGCTGTCGATACTGATGCATGACGAGATGATAAACCTCATAGGCTATAAGGTGGCTCTGTCGTCGAATCCGCAAGCACAGATGCAGCCGACGAAGCTCGACAAGGTGATATCGCTGTGGCAAGAGGTGTTTCCCGACAACAAGATACTCATAGAAACGGGCAAGATGCTTTTCAGCCGACGGACCGACGACGAAAGCTATTCGGCCCTCAAGCTATCGGATGGCGAAAAAGCGGTGATGTACTACATAGGCGCAACGCTATATGCTCCGAAAAATTCGGTAATATTCATAGACAGCCCCGAGTATTTCCTGCACCCGTCGATATTGCAGTCGCTTTGGAACAGAATAGAGATAATGCGCCGCGACTGCCTGTTCGTGTACACCACGCACGACCTCGAATTTGCATCGTCGCGCACGGATGCCACCACGATATGGGTGCGCAGCTACTCCCCCGAAAGCAACACGTGGGATTACGATCTGCTGCCTCCGCAATCGAGCCTCACCGAAGAAATGTATCTGACAATAATCGGCGCGCGCAAGCCTGTCATGTTCATCGAGGGCGACGGCGTGCACTCCATTGACTCAAAGCTATATCCGCTCGTGTTCAAGGACTACACCGTGAAGGCGCTCGGAAGCTGCAACAAGGTAATAGAAGCCACGCGCACATTCAACGACCTCAACTCGTTTCACCACATGGACTCCTGCGGCATCGTCGACCGCGACAGGCGCGACGCATTCGAAGTGGCTTATCTGCGCCGCAAGAAGATAATGGTGCCCGACGTGGCCGAGATAGAAAACATACTGATGCTCGAAGAAGTGGTGCGTACTGTGGCAAAGAGCCGCAACCGCAATGAAGACAAGGCTTTCGAGAGAGTCAGGCGGTCGCTCATATCGATGTTCAGGCAGGACATTCACCAACAAGCGCTCCTGCACACGCGCCACAAAGTGAAACGTACGGTGGAATACCGCATCGACGGCCGATTTACCGACATCGGAATGCTCGAACGTCATCTCGACGGACTGCGCAAGGAGATTAATCCGCGCGGCCTATACGAAGACTTCTGCCGCGAATTTCACCGTTACGTAGACACGGCCGATTACCGCAACATACTGCGAGTATATAACCAGAAGTCAATGATACCGGGCAGCAACGTAGCCGCCCTGTGCGGATTAAAGAACAAGGAAGACTACATCAAAACGATTTTGAACATATTATCGGAAAACGGCCCCGGAGCAGAACGCATACGCCGTGCAGTGACCGACTGCTTCGACCTCGGGACCGACAAAAATGAGGAACAATGAAAAAATTTAAATGCTGGATAGAGGCCGTAAGGCTACGAACTCTGCCCGCTTCGGTGTCAGGCGTAGTCACCGCCATGGCATTGGCCGCATCGCACCATTCGCTCGACATCCTACCGGCCATGCTTTGCCTTGCCTTTGCAGTGCTGGCACAAATAGCATCGAATTTTGCCAACGAATATTACGATTTCAAGGCCGGCCTCGACAAGCCCGGGCGCGAAGGCCCGCGACGCGGGGTGACCGAAGGCGACATCTCGCCCAAAGCCATGCGCAACGCCACGTTTGCCACGCTCGGCGTAGCGTGCGTGATAGGATGCAGCCTGATAGCTTATTCGGGGTGGTGGCTCATACCCGTGGGCATATTCATAGCCCTCGGCGCACTCGCTTACAGCACCGGACCTTATCCGCTATCGCACCATGGACTCGGCGAAGTGGCCGTAATGATTTTTTTCGGCATAATACCGGTCAACTTCACCTACTACCTTGCAAGCGGACAATGGAGCGTCGACATACTTTATGCCTCGCTGGCCGTAGGATTCATGGTAAGCAACATAATCATAGTAAACAATTATCGTGATGCCGACGCCGACGCCGAAGTGGGCAAGCGCACTCTCGCCGTGACGTGGGGTCGCAAAGCCCTACTCGCCATATATCTGGCAAACGGCATTGCTGCATCGGCGCTGATATGCATTTCGTTTGCACCCGGCACTGCCACAACCGTAATCATGGCCATCTACCTGGCACTGCACATCTTGCTTACGCTGCGCATAAATCGCCTGAAAGGGAGCGCGCTCAACCCGATGCTCGGAATCACGGCAATACTAATATTTGCCGTATCGATAGCGTTGCTGATATCGGCTGAATGCAATGCCGCATGACAAGTATATGACACTTTTCACAACCATTCGGAAATGACAATGCTTACTGAAGAAGAACGCGTGCGCTATGCCCGACAAATAGCCTTGCCGCAATTCGGCGAAGAAGGACAGATGCGACTCAAGGAGGGAAGCGTACTGATAATAGGTGCCGGAGGACTCGGATCGCCCGTGGCCATGTATCTCGCGGCGGCAGGCGTGGGACGCATAGGCTTGGTGGACGGCGACAATGCCGACCTTACAAACCTGCAACGCCAGATAATACACACCACCGCCGACGTGGGCAGACCGAAAGTCATATCGGCAGCCGAAAAACTCACGGCCATAAACCCCGACATTACGATAGAGCCACACAACCGATTCGTGAATGCCGACAACATACACAACCTCATATCGAACTACGACTTCGTAATCGACGCCACCGACAATTTCGACATAAAGCTGCTCGTAAACGATGCCTGCGTAGAGGCCGGCAAAGCCTATTGCCACGGAGCCATATGGCGCTACGAAGGCCAGCTCACCACAGTGACGCCCAGCTCGGCCTGCTACCGATGCTTGTTTTCATCAGTGCCGTCAAAGGAACAGGCCAAAGGCCCCATCGGAGTGCTGCCCGGCGTAATAGGAACGCTGCAAGCCACCGAAGCGGTAAAATATCTTTCGGGAATAGGCACGTTGCTAACCGGCAAGCTGCTGCGATTTGACGCGCTGACGATGCAGTTCACCACCATATCGTTTGGCATATCGCCCGACTGCCCGCACCATTCGCACAAGCACAACTAATAGGCCACTCGGCAAACCTTAACAAGAAAGCCGCCCTCAAACTTTCAAGGGCGGCTTTCCATATATTCAAATACTATCAATAAGCGGAGGGAGGAGTTTACATCTCACGAATCCAGATGTTGCGGAAGCTGATGGGTTCGCTCGGATCGCCGTGCGACTGCAAACGTATCGGGCCTGCGCCATGCTTCACCACGCGGGGGAATCCGATGTATTCGGTGGTTCCGAGTATGGTGGTGTTGTTTTGCAATACCACGCCGTTCTGTATCACCGTAACCGTGGGAGGCACGCGGTAAGTACCGTCTTCCTTGAACACCGGAGCGGTGTATATGATGTCGTAAACGTTCCATTCGCCGGGCTTGCGCATTGCATTGGCCAACGGAGGCGTCTGCTTGTATATGCTACCGGTCTGACCGTTCACGTAAGTTTCGTTGTTGTAGCAATCAAGAATCTGCACTTCGTACATGTCCTGCAAGAACACGCCGCTGTTGCCTCGTGCCTGGCTGCTGCCCGAAATGTTTTCCGGCACGCACCATTCGAGATGCAGCTGGAAGTTGTCGAACTTCTGCTTGGTGAGTATGTCACCTTTCTTCTTGTTCACCGTCATCACGCCGTCATGCACATCCCAAGCGGCGGGATCGCCATTCGGACTTTGCCATGCCGACAAATCCTTTCCATCAAAAAGCACTATCGCGTCAGAGGGTGCCGAATTGGTTGTAATGTTGCCGGGAGTAACTATTTTTGGTTGCGGAGTCCAATATTCCGACATTCCGGGAGTCATTTTTTCCCGTTCCGGATACTTTTTCTGCGCTACGACGCCAAATGTCGTGACCACGGCAAGTGCCGCAGCCGCCAATCTGATTACATTGATTCTCTCCATAATTAAAATAAGCTTTATATTGGTTTAAAATCTAATGCAAATATATGAAAAATCGACAAGAGCGTTGCCCAATTGACAAAAAAAACGTAACTTTGCAGTCGCTTTTTCGCATCCGTGTGATGGGAAATTAAGAGCAAACTAACACTTAATTTTGAGTAACACATTTAATTAACATCCGAAATGAAGCAATTTCAACTCTCAGCCGAACCCCGTACTGACCTCGGCAAAAAGGCAGCTAAAGCCCTTCGTAAAGAAAACAAGATTCCCGTAGTGCTTAACGGCGGCGAAATCATCACCCTCCCTTACAGCGGCACACTCCGTGCAGGCGAAAAAGTCGTTGAAATAGGTAACGGCAAGGGCCTTATCACTACCGACCTCGTAGTAACCAACGAAGCTGTTCGCAAGCTCATCTATACTCCCGACATCTACGCCATCGAACTCGACCTCCACGGCGAAAAGCGCATGGCTGTGTTGAATGACATCCAGTTCCACCCGGTAAAAGACACCATCCTTCACATCGACCTTCTTGAAGTATCGGAAAACAAGCCCGTAACCATCGAAGTTCCCGTTCAGCTCGACGGCCACGCCGAAGGTGTTAAAGCCGGTGGTAAGCTTTCGCTCTCAATGAAGAAGATCAAGGTTAAGGCTATCTACACCAAGATACCCGAACGCGTTGTTATCAACGTTGACAACCTCGGCCTCGGCAAGACCCTCCAGATCGGCGACCTGCACTTCGAAGGTCTCGAACTGATGAACGCAAAGAACGCCGTAGTTTGTGCCGTTCAGCTGACTCGTGCAGCTCGTGGTGCACAGGCTGCAGCCGCAAAATAACGATTACCGACAATCAGTTACACACGATTAATGAAATACTTAATTGTAGGTTTGGGCAACATAGGCGACGAATACCGCCAGACCCGCCACAATGTAGGATTTATGATATTGGATGCCTTTGCAAAGGCATCCAATATTTCTTTTGTCACCGAACGCTACGGCGACGTGGCTCACGTAAGGTTGAAAAACAAGCAGCTTACGCTGCTCAAGCCTTCGACATACATGAACCTGAGCGGTAACGCCGTGCGATATTGGAAAGAGAAAGAGGGCATCGACATCAACAACATCCTGGTGCTCGTCGACGACATAGCATTGCCATTCGGCACCATACGCATAAAGCCCTCGGGCAGCGACGCCGGACACAACGGGCTGAAAAACATCGCCGCGATGCTGTCGACCACCGCATATCCGCGATTGCGCTTCGGCATAGGCAACGACTACCCCAGAGGCGGACAAATCGACTACGTGCTCGGTGCGTTCACCCTCGACCAGAGGCAGATGATGCCCACGCGCATCGACGTGGCGATAGAGGCCATCAAGACATTCTGCCTTGCCGGCATACAAATAGCAATGAATACGTTTAACAACAAATAACCACACCGCCCCATGGCTAAAACAGAAGAACGAATCGACAAATGGCTTTGGGCCATGCGCATTTTCAAGACACGCACCATAGCCACCGAGGCCTGCAAGAAGGGGCGAGTGAGCCTGGGCGACGTGATAGTGAAGCCGTCGCGCATGATAAAGCCGGGCGACATAGTAAAGGTACGCAAACCGCCCGTCACTTATTCATTTCGCGTTCTTGCCCTGACCGAAAACCGATTGGGAGCACGGCTCGTGCCCGACTACGTTGAAAACATAACGCCGAAAAGCGAACTCGACCTTCTCGAGATAGTAAAGATAAGCGGATTCATCGACCGCCGCAAAGGATTGGGCCGACCGACAAAGAGAGAGGGCCGCGAACTATCGAAATTCACCGAAGAAGCATACGACAACGGATGGGATTTTGACTGGGACGAGTCGGATCTTGATGAATCGGACGACATATAACAGACACGCCGCCGACGTACTCCGCGTGCCTTATATCCGATTCGATGCAATAACGGATCTTACATAAACAGCATTATCAATACCTGAGCCAACACAACTCTTACGAACATGGCCAACGGATAAACCGTAGCATAGCTTACGGCCGGATTGTCGCCATCGATGGTTTCGTTGGCATAGTTCAGAGCCATCGGGTTTGCCATGCTGCCGCAAAGCATGCCGCAGGTCGACCCGAAATCAACGTGCCACAAGCGCATGGAAAGCACACCCATTATCATTACCGGTATCAGCGTAATCACAAAGCCCAACGCTATCCATATCACTCCGTCGGCGCGCATTATGCTGTCGAGGAAATCGGCACCGGCATCGAGTCCGAGACATGCCAGATAAAGCGACAACCCGATACCTCGCAACATAAGGTTGGCGCTACGAGTGGTGTATGTGACCATATGGAAACGCGGGCCGAAGCGGCCTATCAATATGCCCACCACTATCGGGCCACCGGCCAATCCGAGCTTTATGGGCATGCTCATTCCGGGTATGGCGATGGGTATTGAGCCCAATATCAGGCCAAGCACCATGCCGATGAATATCGCCGCGAGGTTAGGATCGCGAAGATTCGACACGGCATTGCCAAGCACTTTCTCGACATTCTCGACGGAACGTGCCTCGCCGACCACCGTCAGACGGTCGCCCACTTGCAGAATCAATCCGGGCGTGGCAAGCAGCTTCACGCCGCTCCTCAACACCTGGCTTATGTTTATGCCGTAATTATTGCGCAGGCGCAACGAGCCGAGACGTTTGCCGTTTATCTCCGGACGGCTTACCAATATATGCTTCGATATCAACTGGCTGTCTATCGCATCCCAGTCGATGTTGTCCTTGTTCCAATCCTCCGGTTCCTGTTCGCCGAAAAGCACCGTCAGCGACGGAGCGTCCTTTTCAGTCGATATCACGAGCAGGCGATCATCTTCTTCGAGGGTTATTTCAGAGGTAGGAATGCTCACCGTTCCGTTTCGCCATATTCTCGATATCACGAACTTGGGCTGTATCAACCCTGCTGCCTCACGAATGCTTTTGTGAAACACGGCGGGGTTATGCACCCTGAACGTGGCTATGTAGGGTTTGTTGCCATCTTCGCGCTCGTCGACGTCGAAGTCCGACTTGCGAGTAAAGAATTTGCGCACCAGCACCATAGCCAATATCACACCCACCACGCCGAGCGGATAAGTGACCGCGCAGCTCAAGGCCGCGCCGTTGGCCGATATGCCCAACTGCTGCAACGCCTGCTGAGCGGCACCGAGCGCAGGGGTATTGGTAGTGGCGCCGCATAGTATGCCGGTCATGTCAGACATCGGAACGCCGAACGCAAACGACAGCAACACGGCCATCAAAGTGCCTACGGCAACCACGCCGAGCCCAAGCATGTTGAGCTTGATGCCCCCCTTCTGGAAAGAGCTGAAAAATCCGGGGCCCACCTTAAGGCCCAATTCGTAAACGAACAGTACCAAACCGAAACTTTCGGCATAATTGAGCATCCCCGAATCAATCGACAGGCCCATGTGTCCGGCAAAAATTCCGGCGAAGAAAACGAACGTAACGCCAAGCGAAATCCCCCAGAATCGCAACTTGCCAAGCCCGAGCCCGACGGCTATTATCACCGACAAAACTATGACGGCCTGCAAGGGCGAATGCTCCATAAACAAAGATCGTATCAGTTCCATGCCGCAAAGTTAAGCATTCATTTCGGGTCATGCCGCAATATACGCCATAAAAAAGATGTCGGGCCCTCACAGAACGATGCGATGAGCCCGACAAATTTATGCATTGTGCTCTTTATCAAAGAGCTTTTATGGCGCGATCCATTTCCTTTATGCGGTTTACGTAGAACGAACGCAGTGCCGAAACAGCTTCGCCAAACGACATACGATAGTCGGAATTGACGCCCTGGCTGATGGGCCACTGCTTTGCGTTTGCTTCGCCCGACTCCCTGATAAGCTCATAGGTGGGATCGATGAAATCTTCGGGAATCGACTCGAGAACGGGCTTGTACTTAGCCCAACGTTCCTTGACGCGCGACACAAATTCGGGATATCCGAACAGGCGGTCGTACCAGATGCCGTTACGTATTATGAGCGGTCCGGAGGTAGGTTCGGACTGTACCGACTGGAAAGTAGCCCAATCGTAATCCCAAACCGGTCCGGCATAGAGCAGGCCGCTGCGCTTCTTATGCATATAGCTGCTCTTAGGATGGTTCGGCTCCCAGTTTCGTGCCACTTCGTTTACTATCCACCAGTCAATGAACGAATCCATGTCAATGTGCTTCCAGATGTCGCCGCTTCCATTTTTATAAAGTATGTTTTCTACTTTTTCAAAATAGTTGTCGATATATTTCATCTGCGCGTTAGGCACGTTTTCGTCAGGCGATTTCAGGTTGACCGGCAAGCCCTTTACGGCCGTTCTGAACTTATATGGCTCATCGAAGTAAGTGTCGAGCTCAACGAGATAACCTCCGGTGAGCGCTTCGCCCGATATGTTGCTCGGATCCATTTCGTCGATGTCAACACGGTTTTCGTCAACCCTTATCTGTTCGCACAGATAGTAGTTGCCCAAGAAGCGTCCGTTGAGCATGACTTCCACCCACGTGCCGCGCGGAGTCCATTTCATTCCGGGGAGACGACGAGCCACCTCGAATGCTATGCCATTGCGCATCACGGTTTTGTCGAGCCAGTTGGCCAACAATACCCAACGCTTATGCTCGGGCATGCCCATTATGCTCGTGCGCTTATCAAACTTTATGGCATACGGTTTCTTGGGATAAGCCCACGTAGAGTTTCCGCGACCTCTGAGCTGCACTTTTTCAAGCTCGATGTTATAATTGCCGGCATTGCCAATCTGAAGTTCGCACTTCTTCACCCACTGATCCTTGCTCGTGATATCGGAAGGACTCTGCATGTACACCATCGGCAATTTGCTATAATGGGGATATATCACATATGATACGTCGGGATTCTGGCCGCCGTTTGACACAACGACTTTCAATGGGCGGTCGAACTTGACGGTCGACGTTCCACTTGTCAGCGGCTTGCCGTCGACGTTAAGCGTCGAGCCTTCCGACACCTTAAACGTAACCTTAACGGAGCTTACCGAATTGCCATAGGGAAGCTTGAGAGTCCACACGGTTGAGCTGACACGAACGGCATCGACCGAATTAGCCGAGAATGAAACGAGATTGTTGCCGTCATTGCAATATACGGTAAACGCGTTTGACTTCGCCGAGCTTCCGTCGGGAGCCGACACTCTGACATAAACTTCTTCTTCGTATTCCTTCGACTTGCCCAAATCCTTTAGAGTCAAAGTATAGTTTCCAAGCGAACCCGAAACAGCCGTAAGCGACTCGATCACGAGATTGTTTGACGGACGGCCGTTTTTGTCAAGGAGCTCGATGCCGCAAGCATCCGAGCCGCCGTTAATGTCGACTGTCATCGACACCGGCACCACGTTCAACATAACGTCGACGGTCGACGACGGACGTATCGATATGGTGGAGGGCGAAACAGAAGCACTGCGCAATGTCAGCGACGACAGCGCAAACGTATAAGTCTTCAGATCGCACGTTATTATCGTTGCAACGCCCGACAGCTCGTCAAACGACATTCCAAACAATGCTGCCGTAGGGCTCGATGACTTCTTCGACTCCACACGGCTCACTATCTTGGAGGGATTCGACAGATGGTAAACTTCAAAAAGATAACGCCCGTGACGAGTGGTCTGATAACGAACGCCGACCGACTCCGACGTATCCTTGTCGATAGTCGACACTACGGCACCCGACGTGTAAATAAGCTCCTCAAACGAAGCGCCGGTATCGTACGACACCTGCCAATTGCCTTTGGAGTTCACGTTAAGCAATGGGGCCTTCACGTTGTTCGTTCCGGTAACGGTTATCTTGCTGTTGTCGTCAAAGAGTATCACCCACCCCTTTTCGGATGCGGTTGACGGCATTATGTTTTTGACCTTCTTCGAAGCGGCCGAAGCGGCTTCGAGGTCTTCGGTAAGCTCAGCCAGAGTGGTGCCTTCGGTCACCTCGCCTTGCGGTTCATCTTCTTCGCCTGGCGAGTCGTTGTCACTGACACAGGCTGTAAATGCAAAAACAGCCATCACCGACATCAGTAGCTTTACTATATCTTTTTTAATGCTGATTTTATTCATGGATATTATGTGTTTATAAAAAAGTTGTTGTATTGAACAAAGGTATGCATTAAATCATTACCATACAATAGATACCGAAAAATAATTAAGCAGCATTCACTTATTTTATTTTTCGGAACAGTTATTTAACCAACGCATCAAATCATGATTGGCCACCTTAAGTTATATTTGTCTCTGTGCGCGCTGGCCGTTTCGATGAATTCGAACGCCATACCAAATGAGTACGTCGTAACCACTCCACAAGGGCGCACCGTAATGGTGGAGCTTATTTCCGACAACATAGTCAAGGTATGTAACATCCCAGTAGGCAGCAAAATACCCCGATCGGCATCGGTGATAGCCGAAAGCGTACCGGTGGCCGGAAATGTATCTGAATCGGGCGGAAAGAAGATGATAACCACCGACTGCGGCATCACAGTGACCATCGACGGCCTCACGGGAGCGGTGACAATCGACGCGGGAGATGGCCGAACCCTGACCGACTCGGGAAAGCGCGACGCCGGACAGAACTCAATAGCGCTCGGTCTGACGGGCAAATGCTCGTTTTACGGAGCGGGAGAGCGCGGACACTCTTTCAACCTCTACGGCGACACCTTAGTCATGTACAACCGACAAAACTACGGATATACCGGCGACGAAAAACGCATCAGCCAGATGAACATAACCATGCCGCTCATAATATCGTCGAACGGATACGCGCTGCTTTTCGACGACTATGCCGCCGCCGAAATGATTACGGGCCAATCGGGCATATGCTACACTACCGAAAGCAATCGACCCATCTCCTATTACTTCATAAACGGAGCCGGATCGCTACCCGAAGTAATGAAAAATTACACCGCGCTGACCGGCAGGCAAAAGCTGCCTCCTCTATGGGCTCTCGGCTACATAACGTCGAAATACGGATATCGCACGCAATCCGAAGCCACCGGCGTAATCGACACCCTGAAACGCAAAGGGTATCCGGTAGATGGAATGGTTCTCGACCTGTATTGGTATGGCAAAGAATCCGACATGGGACGTCTGGAATGGGATTCCATACAATGGCCCGACCACAAGAAGATGCTCGCCGACCTGAAACGGCAGGGAGTCAACACGGTAATAATATCGCAGCCCTACATATTGCGCAACGGCAAAGCCGTTGACAACTACAACGAACTTGCCGAAAAAGGGCTGCTCGTAAAGGACTCGTTGGGCCGGCCGCTCGAAGTGAAGATATGGGTAGGCGAAGGAGGAATGTTTGACATGTCGAATCCCGAAACCCGACAATGGTTGCGCGACCGCTACAAAAAGCTTACCGACGAAGGCGTGACCGGTTGGTGGGGCGACCTCGGCGAACCCGAAGTGCATCCCGAATCGGGCGTGCACGCCAACGGCGAGAGCGCAAGACTATACCACAATCACTATGGCAACGACTGGAGCTCGATAATATACGATCTGTTTGAAGACGAATATCCCGACCGCCGCCTGATGACAATGATGCGCGGAGGCACCGCCGGCCTGCAACGATACAGCGTATTCCCCTGGTCGACCGACGTGTCGAGATCGTGGGCCGGACTCAAGCCTCAGATCACCATAATGCTCAACTCCGGCTTGAGCGGCCTCGGATACATGAGCCACGACGTGGGCGGATTTGCCGTCGATTCGATCCGTCCTACCGACCCGGAGCTATACGTGCGCTGGCTTCAGCTTGGCACCTTCTCGCCAATATTGCGCACGCATGCACAATATGCCGCCGAGCCTTACAATTATCCCATGTACGCCGACATAATATTGCCTTTAATCAAAGAACGTTACCGATGGCTCCCCTACAACTACACGCTTGCATATGAAAATGCGTCGCAAGGCCAGCCGCTCGTAAGGCCGCTCAATTATCATACCCGGTCATCGGCCAAATACGACGACATAACCGACCAATATCTCTGGGGGCGCGACGTAATGGTTGCTCCGGTGCTGGAGCAGGGTGCCACCGACCGCCGAATTATATTCCCCGAAGGCACATGGGTCGACTTCAACAATCCGTCAGACATATACGAAGAGGGCGACACAATAATATATCCGGCTCCGCTCAGCGTGTTGCCGCTATTCGTGCGCGCGGGCTCATTCATTCCCCTGGCCGAATACGATATGGCCAATACGGGCGATTACGACAATTCGACATACACCATACGATACTTCAACGTAGAGAATGTAAAATCGGAGTACAAGCTTTACGAAGACGACATGACGCTCAACAACAACATCGAAACCGACAATTACAGCATCATAACGTTTAACGGCGATGACACGCCCGACCGAGTGTCAATCAGAGTCGCCGCCGAGAAAACGCGTGCCGACGCTTCGCGGGCAAAACGGCTCACTTTCATATTGGAACGAATGCGCTCGAAGCCTAAATCGGTATCAGTCAACGGTAAGGTCACGGAGTCGACATACGATGCCCGAAAACACACATTGAAGATCGAAGTAAATTGGAATGCAGATACGCCCATCGACATTGAAGTTAGCAAATAAAAAGCTAACTTTGCAATCGAAATGGAAAAGAACAGTCAAACAGCAACAGATCAACAAAATTTGAGTGACGAATGGGATCGCGACCATCTTTGGCATCCCTATACGTCGACCATCAATCCATTGCCTACATATAAAGTAGAGTCAGCCTCGGGAGTGCGAATGAAGCTTTCCGACGGCCGCGAACTGATCGACGGCATGTCGTCATGGTGGTGCGTGATACACGGTTACAACAATCCCGACATAAACCGTGCCGCATGCGAGCAGATCGGCAAGATGTCGCACGTGATGTTTGGAGGACTGACGCACGAACCGGCCATAGAACTTGGCAAACGGCTATTGGCCATCGCCCCGCCGACAATGAACAACATATTCTATGCCGATTCAGGATCGGTGGCAGTGGAAGTTGCGATGAAAATGGCCGTACAAGCCGCCGTATCGGAATACGGGTCATATAAAAAGACAAATTTCGTAACCATCCGCTCAGGCTATCACGGCGACACGTGGAACGCCATGAGCGTATGCGATCCGGTGACGGGAATGCATGGCGCCTTCGGCCCGTCGTTGCCCATACGATTTTTCGTAGAGGCACCGCGCGTAAAATTCCACGAGCAATGGGATCCGTCGGCTATGGACGAACTGAAACTCACACTCGACAAGCACCACGACGAAATAGCCGCCCTGATACTCGAACCGATAGTGCAAGGTGCCGGCGGAATGCGATTTTATCATCCGCAATATCTGCGCGAAGCCCGAAAGCTGTGCAATGAATATGGCGTGTATCTGATATTCGACGAAATAGCCACTGGATTCTGGCGCACCGGAAAAAGATTTGCCTGGGAGCACGCCGGAGTTGAGCCCGACATAATGTGCATAGGCAAAGGTCTGACGGCCGGATACCTGACCATGAGTGCAGTGTTGACGAGCCGGAAAATTGCCGACACCATTTCAAAAGGCGAAGCCGGAGTATTGATGCATGGCCCCACATTTATGGCCAATCCGCTGGCATGCGCCATTGCCATCGAATCGCTCAACCTTCTCGAGCGCCAGGACATAGCCGGAAGGCTGAAGCACATCGAGTCGATGCTGACCGCCGGAATGGCAAAAGCGGCCAACCTCCCCGGCGTGGCCGAAGTGAGAGTGCTCGGATCGATAGGCGTAATAGAGATGAAAGAGCCCGTCAACGTGGGCGAATTTCAGAAAAAGTGCGTAGAAAAAGGCATATGGGTGCGACCATTCGGCAAGAACGTGTATCTGATGCCCCCTTACATAATAAGCGATGATGATTTGAACTATCTGATCGACAAGACCATCGAAATAATCAGCTGACACGAATGGACTACGCTATTCACCTCGACGAGCTACGCAATTCAGGCAATTACCGCTCCATACCCAACGGACATGACGACGGAATAATCGACTTCTCGACCAACGACTATCTCGGATTGGCCACGCGCCGCGACATACAGGCCGATTTTTTCAATAGCGAAAGCAACCGTATGGTAGCCATGACATCTTCGGCATCGAGGCTTTTGGCTTCGAATCAGGATGAATATTCGAAACTCGAAAAGGCACTTGCCGACGATTTTCAACGCGAAACGCTGCTATTCAACAGCGGCTATCACGCCAATACGGGATTGATTTCTTCGCTGGCCGACTCGCGCACGTTGATTCTCGCCGACCGCTTGGTGCATGCAAGCATAATCGACGGCATAAAGCTCTCGAAAGGCAAATTCACCCGATTCCGGCACAATGACTACGAGCATCTGAAGCAGATGCTCGATCGCGAAGCCGACAATTATGAACGCATAATAATAGTGGTGGAGTCGGTTTACAGCATGGATGGCGACAAGACCGACATTGACCGCATAGCAGCCATAAAGCGCAACTACGACAACGCAATGCTGTATGTCGACGAGGCCCATGCTTTCGGAGTGGAAGGGCCTGACGGACTGGGCATCTGTCGCCACAGTCGATATTATGACGACGTCGACATAGTAGTCGGAACGTTCGGCAAAGCGGCAGCTTCGTTCGGTGCTTTTTGCGCCGTAAGCCCAACCATACGAAACTTTGCGGTAAACTGCGCGCGCAGTTTCATATTCTCCACGGCGCTGCCTCCCATTTCGTGCGCGTGGACCCGCCATCTGCTCCCCATCATAAAGCAAATGTGCCCGGAGCGCGAGCACCTCAAACGCCTGTCGGCGCGGCTCAGCTCGGCGTTGGCCGAAATTCTGCCCCCCGACACGCCGGTGAATGCCGGACACATACAGCCCGTAATCGTAGGCAATGCCCGAAAGGTTGTCGAGCTGTCGCGCAAGCTGCTCGACGACGGAGTGAAAGTGCTGCCGATACGCACTCCGACCGTACCGCCGGGCACCGAGCGTCTGCGCATCAGCCTTAGCGCGACCATGACCACCGACCACATCGACAAACTTACCGATGCCCTTAAACGCAACTTAGAGGTTGTTTAAAAACGAATATGAAACAGAAACTCACATACCACTCCACGGCCAACCGACAGCTGCTCCTGTTTTTTGCGGGATGGGGCATGGATGCCAATCCGTTCGAAACGTTGAGGCGCGAATCGTACGACGTGATGGTGGTGTGGGATTACTCTACCGATTCATTCGACACTAAGCAGCTCGACGGTTACTCCGAAATATGCATAATGGCATGGTCGTTTGGCGTATACGAGGCCGCAACGTTCATACGCAAGCATCCTCGCCTGCCCGTTACCCGCACCATAGCCGTCAATGGCACGCTTAGCCCTGTCGACGATGAAAAAGGCATTCCGCAAGCCATATTCAACGGCACGCTCGAAAACATGTCAGAGCGCAATTTGGCAAAATTTTATCGCCGCATGTGCATCGACTCGTCGGTCTATGCCGACTTCTGCGCATCAGCGCCGCAAAGGCCGGTCGACGAGCTGTCGCACGAACTGAGCGTAATCGGTGCGTCGGCACAATCGGCACCGAATTTCTCGCCCGACGAATGGGATGTGGTTTACATAAGCGCATCCGACCGCATAATACCTACCGCCAACCAACACAATGCCTGGTCAGGACACAAAAACATAAAGGCCCTTAATGCCGGACACTTGGTTGACTTCAACGAAATACTCAAGCATGAGCTCATCGACAAGCGACTCGTTGCCAACCGCTTCGAAGGGAGCCAGAACACCTACGACACCCACGCCACCGTGCAGAAGCTCATGGCCGAGCATCTTGCCGACCTTACGGCCAATGCCATTCCACAGGGCAAACCGGTTGACGACATGCTTGAGATAGGCGTTGGAAGCGGCCTGTTTACACGCTGCTACCTCGAGCGCATGACTCCGAAGCGGCTAACGCTATGCGACCTCGGCAACATACCCGAATCGCTGCCGGGCACACACATAAAACGCGATGGAGAGCTTTACGTAAAGGAGTTGCCTGCCGATTCGTTCGACGTGGTGACTTCGGCATCCACCATACAATGGTTCAACTCCGTGGGCGCGTTCATGGCCGAATGTCACCGCATATTGCATCGCGACGGATTGCTTTCGCTATCCACTTTCGGCCCGGCGACATTCAAGGAGCTGTCGCGTCATCTATCAAACCCGCTTGAATATCCGTCGGCCGAAGCCCTGATTCACATGTCGGCCGGAAAATTCAGCATAATAGCCGTCGAGGAATCAATCGAGACCATCGAATTCGAATCGACGGCAAAGCTGCTTGAGCATATGCGCCTTACGGGCGTAAACGCCACGTCGTCCGATGCACGATCGAGCATATCGGCCGTGCGCAACATATTGCGCGAAGGCCACACGTCACTGACCTACAATCCGATATACATACTCCTGAAAAAGCTCTGAGCGTTTTCGAATCAGCCGTCACTCAAGCATATTCAATATGGCCGCATTGGCATCGTCGATGCGATGATTGTCGAACGAAGCCAAATATATTAGCGTGGTTCGCTCCGAATCATGCCCCATGGCCTCGCTTATCACCGCTATGGGCACGTCATTGGCCTTGGCGATGCTTGCCCACGAATGGCGCGCCACGTACATCGACAGCGGACGCTCTATCCCGGCCATCCGGCCAACCACCTTGAGCATTCTGTTTACCTTACACATACGATTGCGATAGGTCGACGGGGCCATGCGCCCGAACGCCGGCAATATGGGAAGCAGATATTTCCCCGTCGACCGACTCTCATATTTTCTGACTATCCGCTCCATGCACGGCTCCCATTTTATGCTGATGAACTGGCCCGTTTTTCTGCGCTGATATGACAATACGCCAAATTTCAGGTCGGTTTTGAGCAGATGTGCCATGTCGACAAACGACATGCCGCGAGTGTAGAAGCTAAACATGAACATGTCACGGGCCCATTCGAGCGCATGCGACAGCGGCAAACACTTTATCGACCTTATGCCTTGAAGCGACAACGCCCTCTTTGCGGTTTGCTCCGACCCGGTATAGACATCTTTGAACGGATGGCGCTGATCGCACCATCCCCGGCTCACCGCACGGTTGTACACCGCACGCAATATGCGCATGTAAAACGAGATGGTGTTGAGCGTCACACCTCGACTCTTGAGCCACATCTCATAATCGCGCACCAGCGACGAGTCGATGCTACACATATCCACGTCGACCCGACCCGAAAAGGCAAAAAAGCTGTTTCGCGCCGACATATAAGCTTCAGCCGTGCGTCTGCGCCCCAGCCGGCACAGCATCGAAATGTCAAGCTCCATGGCAAGCATAAACGACGGTATGCCTATGGCTCGTTTCAGCTCCTGCACATGGCACATGGCAGCGGCCAACTGCTCCGCTTTTCGCTTGTCGCGAATCATGTTTTCTACAATCAGCTTTACGATGCGATGGCGCGGATGCGTGGCCACCGGTATTATTACCGCATTCGAATCGACATCCCACTCGCATGGATACAGCTCATACTTCGTATGCAGAATGCAGCGAAATCTGTCGGCGGTTATGGAATACGAAACCGCCGATGCCGCGCCTGAATTGTCAGACGGCCGGCAATCAACATAAAATTGAATCATATTGCGTGAATCTTTAATAATAAGGGAGCAAAATTCCATAAAAACGGATCATTTACCACGCAAAACGAGCATAAAATTTGCTAATAATAGCCACATAACGCATTTGCGACAAAAATCAAAAATGCATATATTTGCATATGCAATTACGCCACGATAATATGTCCGACATTTTTCACATAATAGTAGCGGCAGGAAAAGGCAACCGATTCGGAGCCGACAAGCCCAAACAGTTCTGCCTAATGGCCGGACGGCCCGTATTGATGGAGACCATCGACCGCATGCGTCAATATGGCTTGGGCGGCGAAATAATACTGGTTCTCAGCCACGAAATGACGGCATACTGGGCCGATCTTTGCAAAGAATACGGATTCGAATCGCCCCGGGTAGCGGAAGGGGGAGACACCCGTTGGCAATCAGTGAAAAATGCGCTGGAACTCATCGACGGCACCGCGAAGATAGTGACCGTTCACGACGGAGCACGCCCACTGGTCACCAAGCGCATCATCGAATCGGTGATAAGCGCCGTTGCACGCGGACACTCGGGAGCGCTACCTGCCGTGGCCGTCACCGACTCGATGCGCCAACGCAGTGCAAACGGCTTCGTGGCCGTCGACCGATCGTCGTTAAGGGCCGTGCAGACTCCGCAGGCGTTCCGCGCCGACATTTTACGGCAAGCCTATTCGCAGCCATATCGCGACGAATTTACCGACGACGCATCGGTGGTTGAAAGCATGGGCATAAACGACATCGAGCTAACCGAGGGCGACCAGCGCAACATAAAGATCACGCACCCGGCCGACATACGCATTGCCGAGATATATTTGTCAGACAACTGATGGAACGTATTCGCGCAACCGACATAAAATTTCTGAAAGGCGTGGGCCCCAAACGCGCCGAGCTGTTGGGCAAGCAGCTTGGCATACGCACGTATTACGACCTGCTCTATCACTTTCCGACGCATTACGTCGACCGCACTTCGATCTATGCCATAAAGTCGTTTCACGGCGACATGCCGATGGTGCAGGTAAAGGGCCGCTTCATATCGTTTGCCATTCAGGGCGAAGGTGCGAAAACCCGCCTCATAGGGCTGTTTTCGGATGGCACGGCAACTCTCGAAGCCGTGTGGTTCAGAAAAATCAAGACCATCAGCGACGCATATGTCGTGGGGCAAACATACGTGCTGTTCGGCAAGCCAAGCGAGTTCAACGGCCGATGGAGCATGGTGCACCCCGAAATCGACACCGAGGCCGCCGCGCAAGCGTCGACAGGACTGAGAGGCGTGTATCCGCTCACCGAAACCCTGCGCAATCGTGGCATTTCGTCAAGAACTATATTCGGATTCGTGCAGACGCTGCTGCGCGGATTCGTGCCAAACATAAAAGACCCGCTACCCGACGACCTCACGCGACGCCTCAATCTAATGCCGTTGCGCGACGCCCTTACGGCCATACACAATCCCCGGTCGACGGCCGAATTGCAACGGGCCAAACTGCGACTGAAGTTCGAGGAGCTTCTGTATCTGCAACTCAACATACAGCGTTATGCCCGACGACGCTCCGCCGCGATAACGGGATTCAGATTTCCACACATAGGGCATTTTTTCAACTCCTTCTACTCTCAATGCCTGCCGTTCGAGCTTACGGGAGCACAAAAAGGGTGATAAAGGAGATACGCGCCGACGTAAACACCGGCCGACAGATGAACCGACTGCTACAAGGCGACGTGGGGAGCGGAAAAACGCTCGTGGCACTGATGTGCATGCTCATTGCCATCGACAACGGAACCCAGGCGTGCCTCATGGCCCCCACTGAAATACTGGCCACGCAACACTTCGAAACCATATCCGAATTGGTTGCTCCGATAGGCATAAACGTAAAGTTGCTTACAGGCTCGACCACGAAGAAGCAACGCGACATACTGCACTCGCAGCTTGCCGACGGGTCATTGCACATTCTCATAGGCACCCATGCCGTGATAGAGGACAACGTGGTGTTTCGCAATCTCGGATTCGTGGTCATCGACGAACAACACCGCTTCGGAGTGGCACAACGAGCGCGCCTCTGGAAGAAGAACATCACGCCGCCCCACATACTGGTAATGACTGCCACGCCGATACCGCGCACATTGGCCATGACGGTATACGGCGACCTCGACGTGTCGGTGATCGACGAACTGCCGCCGGGACGAAAACCGGTGTCGACCATATTGCGATACGAAGAAAATCGTCTCGACGTGTACCGCTCCATCGGCAAGCAGCTGCGCGAAGGCCGCCAAGCCTACATCGTGTATCCGCTTATAAAGGAGAACGAAAAGGTCGACCTGAAAAGCCTTGAGGAGGGCTACGAAAACATACGCGACATATTTCGCGACTACAAGGTGGCTTACGTGCACGGACGAATGAAACCGGCCGAAAAAGATTACCAGATGACGCTTTTTGCAACGCATAAAGCCGACATTCTCGTTGCCACCACCGTGATAGAGGTAGGAGTGAACGTGCCCAACGCAACCACTATGGTGATAGAAAACGCCGAACGATTCGGCTTGTCGCAATTGCATCAGCTTCGCGGGCGCGTAGGGCGCGGAGCCGATCAAAGCTACTGCATATTGATGACGAAGCAAAAAATAGCCAAGGAAACCCGACAACGACTCGAAATAATGACATCGACCACCGACGGCTTCATCGTAGCCGAGGCCGACCTTAAGATGCGCGGGCCGGGCGACATCGAAGGCACGCTGCAAAGCGGCATGGCATTCGACCTTCACATAGCCAATCTGGCAACCGACGGACAGATAGTGCAGCTGGCACGCGACGAAGCGTATCGCCTGCTCGAAAAAGACCCCGGAATCAACGCTCCGGAGCACTCCGGAATAGTGCGCGAAATGCGTCATCTGTTTCAAAAAAGCATTGACTGGAGTATGATTAGTTAATTTTTCATTCAATGAAAATACATTTTTTTACATTATTTCACACGCAAAAATCCACAAAAAATTACGTTCTACAATTTTTCACCTTATTTCACACTAAACATATATCGCTATATACCAATACTTTGCATCGTACATTTTTAATATCATAGCCCTATTTCACATTTTTTATTTCTATAACATTTGGGTTCAGTGGATAAAATCCGTATCTTTGAAACAGAAAAGAATCAGATAGTTAAAATACCCCAATTTAATGGAAAAGACATTAGTGATATTTAAGCCCTCAGCAATGGAACGCGGATATGTAGGTCAGATACTTACCCGCTTTCAGCAAAAAGGACTTATAATCGCCGGAATGAAAATGATGCAACTTGACGAAAATATTTTGCGCGAACACTACGCACACCTCGTCGACAAATCATTCTTCCCTCTCCTACTTTCCGCTATGATGGCCTCTCCGGTCATTGTAATGTGTCTGAAAGGTAAAGATGCGGTAAACGTGGTTCGCCTTATGACAGGTGCCACAAACGGCCGCGAAGCGCTTCCCGGAACCATACGCGGCGACTTCAGCTGCAGCAACCAGGAAAACATCATCCACGCCTCGTCGAGCGCAGAAGATGCAAAAGCCGAAATCAAACGATTTTTCTCAGAAAATGAAATTTTCGACTGGATGCCGCAAAATCTCAAATTCACCTATTCATCCATTGAAATGGAATAAACCCTCACCTCAAGAACAAAAAAACAAACATCGTAATGCCATTAATAAAAAAACACTCGATATTAGCCACCGCCATTGCAGCCATTTCAGTTGCGTTTAGCGCACAAGCACAATATCGACTCCCCGACACCCACAACACTCAGCACCAAGACCTGTTGGCATCTCAAAAAGCCATCACAGCCGACATAAAAATAGCCAACACCCTCAAATATCTTAGCGAGATACAGGAACGCGAAGATATGATGGATAGCGAAATATTCACCGAATTTTGGGAAATAGACGCCGTAAACCCCTACGGATCGAAAATAGAGATACCCAATACCAAGGACATCGACGTATCGGAATACGTAGCGCCCGTGCCCGGAAAAGTGAACTCAAATTACGGATATCGCAGACGCTTCCGTAAAATGCACCGAGGCATCGACCTTCATCTGAGAGTGGGCGACACAGTGCGCGCCGCTTTCACCGGCAAGGTACGATTGACAAAATTCCAACGCAAAGGATATGGATATTACGTTGTGATTCGTCACGAAAACGGCTTGGAAACCGTTTACGGACACCTGTCTAAATTTCTTGTAAAGCCAAATCAAACGGTAAAGGCAGGCGACCCGATAGCATTGGGCGGAAACACCGGCAAGTCAACCGGTCCGCACCTCCATTTCGAAACCCGATATCTCGGCCTCGCAATAAATCCGGCAGCCATAATCGACTTCGAAAACAGAGTGCCGCACAAAGACATATTTACCTTCGATAAGTCGACATACGAAAAGAGCCAGAAATACGGTCCGACGAAAAAACGCACAACGGCCCGCAAAAGAAAATCGACAAAAAAGTCGACCACAACGGCTAAGAAATAAACCGACATCTCTCGACAACTCCATATAAAAGGCCGCATCACACTGAACCGACCCCTAAAAGTTAGACAAATAACTTTTAGGGGTCTTTTTATGGCACGAAGTTTTGAAGAACGCCTGAATGTAGTACTTCAGGCAAAAGAGGGAAAGCCGATACGTACGCTTTCACGTGAATATTCACTCCACGAAACCAAAATTATGGAGTGGGTCAGAAAATATGACAAATATGGCCAAGATGGGTTAAAAAAACAGCCCAACATCAAGGCTTCAGGAGAATTAAAAGAAAGATTGGTTAGGCTGGTACTGGAAAAAGGCGTAACTTTGTCTCAGATTGTTGTGGACTACCGAGTCAGCCGCACAGCTCTTGAACGATGGGTGCGTCAAGCTCGAAGCCATGGCTACTCCATCCTCCATGAAATAAGGCCGAAGGGCCGTCCACTCAAAGGAACAATGGCACGACCAAGGAAGAAAGAACCACAGACAGAACTTGAGAAACTTCAGGCGGAGAACCTACGTCTGCGGGCTGAGAACGCGCTGCTAAAAAAAGTGAGGGCCTTAGTCGAGAAAGAAGAAGCCCGAGCACGTCTCAATGGGCAAAAGCCATCGACGAACTAAGGTCAGAATACCCTCTTGACTTATTGCTTGAGTTAAGAAAGATGGCCCGCTCCGTGTTTTATTACCATCTTAAGCGACTAAAGACCAGGTATAAATATGTCATAGAAAAAGAGAATATCAAATCTATTTTTCATGAGCATAAAGGTCGATATGGCTATCGCCGTGTCACCGCAGAGATGCGCAATCGCGGATTTATAATCAATCACAAGACGGTGCAACGATTAATGAACTCCATGTGTCTTAAAAGCCAGATACGCAAGGCCCGTTATCGCTCGTATAAAGGCGAGGTCGGTAAGATTGCCCCAAATATAATAAACAGGGACTTTGTTGCCACAGCACCCAATCAGAAATGGGCAACCGATGTCACCCAAATAAACATCGGAACTACCAAACTATATCTTTCACCTATTCTTGATATGTTCAATGGAGAAATAATATCCTATAACATCTCTAAATCTCCTAATTTAGAGCAAGTATATGATATGCTTGACAAGGCTTTTGCAAAATATGACAATCTTGATGGTCTGATAATCCACTCCGATCAAGGCTGGCAATACCAACATTTTGGATACAGGCAGCGCTTGAAAAAACATCATATAACTCAAAGTATGTCACGAAAAGGGAATTGTCTTGACAATGCAATTGCGGAGAATTTCTTCGGCATTATGAAGTCAGAACTCCTATATGCTGAAAAATTTGATTCGCCCAAAGCCTTTATAAAGGCTTTAGAGGAATATATAGAATATTATAACAATAAAAGAATCAAATCCCGGTTAAAGGGAAAGAGTCCGGTGCAATACCGAACTCTTTCTATAACAGGATAATGTTTAACCTGTCCAACTTTTGGGGGTCACTTCACCACCCATCGATGCGGCCTTTAACATACCCTCAAAAACATTCAAAAAGCCAACTTGCATACGATGGACATGGATTTCACCGACATAGCAACCGCATTATCCGTATTAATAATGTGTTTTCTCTTATTCATAACGGTAAGGGATAATCGAAAAATCAAACGTAATCGCACAACGGATGAAGCTCAATCCGAATCCGGCCAATCCGATCATGAAAGAATCGTACAATCCACCCGGCACTTCAAGGCCGAAAGAGCGAAATATCAAGAAGGCGATTTCGACAACGAAGATGTATGGTTGAACATAGCGGCCCACATACGCAAATCGTCACCATATTTTGAATGGGTTAAGACATTCTAACCCGACCTCAATAATACGAAAAGCCGAAGGCGCGACAATCGTCATATGCGCCTTCGGCTTTTCGTATTATCTATTATGTCATTGCCGGAACATACCGGCCATTCATCATTCGACGGACGTCGATGACTGGTTCTGATCTTTTGCGCTGCTGCCGCCTATCACATCGTCGTTGGTTATGCCCTTGTTCACTTTCTTGACCTGAACGTTCATAGAGCCGAATCGATACGATACGCCTATCATCACCGAGCGATTATGCAATCGGTAGTTGCGCGACTCGCTGTAATAAGGGGTGTTGACCGACTTGGAAACGCTATGCGTAACCGACGGATGCAACGGATTGCGCACCGACAGATTCACCGTGAGACGCTTATCCTTGAGGAACGATTTGTTTAAGCCAATCGACGAGAACACGGAGTTCCAGCCCTTACCGTAAAACTCGTTGTACAGACCGGAGCGATCGCCCGACCAATATCCGCCCATCAACGACACCGACATGTCGTAAGGCAACCTGTGCATTATGCGCATAAATCCCCTGAACGACCATCCCGAATTGGATATTTTGAGATTTGGGTTGGCATTGCGATTGTAGTTTGTCGACGCATTGAGCATGAACGACGTTTTCGGCGTAAGTGCTATTTGCGTGTACACCGACAAGTTAAGCGACTTGGTTTTGCCCGCATTGGCATATCCGTTATATATGTGGTCGTCCACCACTTCCTGAATGGCAATGATGCCATTGTTAGTTTCGCTATACGAAGCCGACGCATTGAGCGACGTCTTGGGCGAGAACATGGTGTAGTTCAACGAAAGCGAATTGTTGCGCACGCTTTCGAGGTCGGGATTACCGGTCGACGTCGAGTTGGGGTCGGTGTTAACCGTAGGGTTCAGGTAGTCGATGCCCGGACGCGATATGCGCGACGCAAACGAAAGCTTGAGTGAACTTGCCGGATTTATATCCCACATGAACGAAGCGTTGGGCACCCAGTCGTTAAGATTGGCCGAGAACGGATCCTGCGATCCGTCGCGATATTTGGCCGACAGACGCGAATATTCATATCGCACTCCGCCGCGCAAACCGAACCGGCCAAGCTTCACACGATAATCGCCATAAACGGCACCCACCTGCGTCACGTGCTTGAAATCGGTGTGTTCCTTGCGATCGTTGAAATAATCCTGATCCGACACGCTGTGATTGTCGCGATATATGTACTTACCGCCAACGTCAACGGTGTGCACCTTGTTGAAGGGGCGAGTCCAGTCGGCCTGAATGGTATGTTCGGCAAAATCGAGCTTCGTATCGCGGAATATACCGGTATAATCAACCGGCATGTCCTGCATGTCGAAATAATCCTGCGTTCCCTTCGACTTGTTTGAAGTTGTCGACAGTCTATATGACAACGTGTACGTTTCACCCTTGCGATGGGTGGAGTGCTGATAGTTTGCGCCTCCATATATGTCGAACGAGCGCGACGGATCGGTCACCGATCGGTTACCGTAATGGTATATCAAATTGCCGTCGGGCGATGTCATGTCGGAAAGCGTCTCGCTATAATTCGACATACTCATGCCGAACCCGCCGAAATCCACCGTCACCAGGTTAAGCGAATCTATGTCATAGCTGCCTTCAATACCCCAGAATCCAAACCAGCCTTTGCTATGCCCCGACGACTCCGTCGACAGCGTGTTGCCCGAATCATCGTATGACATCTTCGAATCCGATCGGTTTTCCGACTGACGCTTCGAGTTTCTGTGCATACCTCCGTACAACGACAGCGACAACTTGTCGACCTGCGTCGACAGCCACAGATTGGGCGAAGGCATATCGTTGTTAGTATCGTAATTGAGACCCACGTTTCCCATCGCGCCCTTCATCGAAGCGGTCTGCACGGTTACTATGTTGAGTATTGCGCCAACCCCTTCGGCATCTTCGCGCGCGCCCGGCTCTGTTATCACCTCTATTTTTTTAATCGACGAGGCCGGGATGGCCTTGAATATATCTTTGGCGTTGCTGGTAAACGAATTATTGGGTCGGCCGTTCTTATACACCTTGAAGCTCGTCGATCCGTTCACCTTTATCGTGCCGTCGTCATCCACGCTCACCAAAGGCACCTTGCGCAGCATTTCGTCGAGCATCGACGTTTTCGACTCCTCGTCGGCCTGCACGTCATACCCTATTCTATCTATCTCCTTGCTTATTATGGGGCGCACGGCCTCGACGGTTACTTCGGCCAGCATATTGTCGTCGGCCACTATCAGCTCGCCGAGATCGGCCGTAGGCTTCGATTGCGAAACGGAAAATGCAACCGACATGGGTTTGCGACCCACGCTCTGAAGCGCAAACTTATAGTCGCCGGCCTTGTCGAGCTGACGCTCGAAAGCGCCCGATTCGTCAGTTACGCCTACCGACACCGGCTTTATGGTATCGGGCAAAAGAAACAATCTTACGGTAGCATACGGTTCAGGCGTGCCCAGCGAGTCGCGCACAACGCCTTTAACATTGAATGGCGCCGCATCCACGGCCGAACAGAGCATCAGGCCAAGCGCCAAAAGAAAGAAACGTGACATTAAATGTATTATTAAATAAAATGATCAAATAATTAGAAGGCAAGCCACCTCGGCTTACCCACCGTTATGTTAGACGCATTTTATGCCGATTTATCACACCCGTACCCCGTTTTTTGTATTTTTTAACCCATTAAAACGGAGCCAACTCACGCCGGCAGAACGGTCAGTCGTCGTTCTTGAACAATTTTTCCTCCTCGTTGAGCTTGAAATCGTGGGCCAACACCGCGATGAAATGCGATATCTGCTTGATGGCATTTTGCGTTTCGGGCGATATTTCCTTTCCCTTCAAACGAAGCATCAGCATGCCGTAAAGCGCGTTGAAGCAAGTTTCAATCTCGCCGGCCTTGTTTTCGCCGGCCTTTGAGCGCAACTCCACCACATAAGGCAGCGTTTTGTAAAATTCGGCAGTATATTCCGGAAATTTCGGATCTCTAAGCAACGCCTCATGAAGCTCGGCAAGCTGAATGATTACGTTTTTGTTTATTTGCAGATGGCCGGCCTTGTCAACGCCCTCGCGGCGCATCATGTCGATCAGCGACTCATACCATTCGGTCATCTCCTTGCGCTGAGCGTCGGTAAGGTCATAGCGGTCAATCACATTGGCTTTTATTCGGTCGAGGTCAAGACCGTTTGCACGAATCAAATCTTCTATTTGCCACATATATAGCAAATACTCGGCTATGTTTTCTTTTCTCTTTTTCGATGCTATTATCATAGTTACGTCACATTAACAATGTACAAATATAACACATTTCGCACACATATTGTCAATATAAAAATAATAGGTTAACTTTGTGTGTCGACTGAAAGTCGGCCAAATACTGCATTTTGCGAACGCAAAAACCGTAAATCAGAACTTAACCGAAAAATCAAAAAGTATAAATGAAATCATTTTATTTGCCTTTTGTAGCATTGCTCGCGTCAGTAGCATGCACCAACCAACACCCCGACGCATCCACCGGCAACTTTACTGCCTACGTCGACCCTAAGATAGGCAGCGGCGGACACGGCCATGTGTTCGTGGGGGCAAACGTGCCTTACGGCATGGTTCAACTCGGTCCGACGAGCATCCCCCAGCAATGGGATTGGTGTTCGGGATACCATGACAGCGACAGCACAGTGATAGGATTTTCACACACGCATCTTTCAGGCACAGGCGTAGGCGACCTGTTCGACGTAACGGTGATGCCCGTCGTCGGAGAGGTGAACTACGCCCGAGGCAACGAGCAGGATCCGTCGAGCGGATTATGGTCGTATGCCGACCGCAGCCGCGAGGTGGCGCGCCCGGGCTATTACTCGGTGCCGCTCAGCCGATACGGCATCTTGGCCGAAATGACGGCCACTCCCCGCGTGGGCATGCACCGATACACCTTCCCCGCATCCGATTCGGCCGCAATAGTAATCGACCTTCAGAACGGAGGCTGCTGGGATAGCCCGGTCGACACGCACATGGAGCAAGAGGGCGACAACAGGATAGTAGGATACAGATACTCGAAGGGATGGGCCAACGACCAACGCGTATTCTTCGTGGCCGAATTCGACCGACCTTTCGACGACTTCAAACTCGCAGGGCCTGAAAATATGTACGGACGCGCCTCGTTCACTACCGACGACGAAGATCAAGTACTCATGAAAGTGGCCATTTCGCCCTCATCAATCGAAGGCGCAAAGGCCAACCTTGCCGCCGAGCTGCCCGGATGGGATTTCGACGCAACGGCCAAGGCCGCCGACAAGGCGTGGAACGACGAGCTCGGACGCATACGCATCACCGACAGCAACACGGACAATTTGAAAAAATTCTACACGGCGTTGTATCACACCATGTTTGCACCGGTATTGAACAATGACGTGAACGGCGATTACAGAGGCGCCGACGGAGAGTTTTACACCGACGCCCAAAACAACAACTACACCATTCTATCGCTCTGGGATACTTACCGCGCCGAAATGCCGCTGCTCACAATAATCGACCCGAAACGCAGTGCCGAGATAATCAATTCGATGCTCGACATCAGCGAAAAGCAGCAACTGCTGCCCGTTTGGCATCTCTGGAGCAACGAAACCAACTGCATGGTGGGCAATCCGGGCATAATACCGGTGGCCGACGCCGTGGCGAAACGTCTGCCGGGCGTAGATGCAAAACGAGCCATGGAGCGCATGATAATAACCTCAAACGACACCTTGCGTGGCGGCGCGTTGCGTCAGAAGTACGGATTCATACCCAGCGACCTCAAACGCGAATCGATAGCCTACGATATGGAATATGCCATTGCCGACGCAGCCATAGCCAATGCGGCAAAGGCGATGGGCGATACCGCCACCGCAGCCGAATACACCCGCCGCAGCCACTCGTATCGCAACTATTTCGACAGCACCACGGGCTTCATGCGCGGCCGTTTCAGCAACGGCGAATGGCGCACGCCGTTCGATCCCTTCTCGGCATCGCACCGCAACGATGACTATTGCGAGGGCAATGCATGGCAATACACCTGGTTGGTGCCGCACGACCTCGAAGGACTTGAATCGCTGTTCGGCTCGCGCGACTCCACCATAAGCCGCCTCGACGCCCTGTTCGAAGCCGAATCGGTGATAACGGGCGAAGATGTGTCGCCCGACATTTCGGGCCTTATCGGACAATATGCCCACGGCAACGAGCCGGTGCATCACGTAATATACTTCTACACCATGCTCGGACAGCCCGACAAAGCTGCCGACAGAGTGCGCCAAGTGCTCTCGGAGCTATACACCACCAACCCCGACGGCCTCTCGGGCAACGAAGATGCCGGACAGATGTCGGCATGGTACGTACTCTCGTCGCTCGGCTTCTACCAGCCCGAGCCGGCAGGCGCACGATTCTGGTTCGGATCGCCGCTGCACGAGGAAGCAGTGATAACCGTTCCCAACGGCACGTTCACCATCAAAGCGCCCGGCACATCCGACAGCAACCGCTACATACGCGGCGTGAAACTCAACGGAAAACCATACGAGCTGCCCTACATAACCTACGACGACATAATGAAAGGTGGCGAATTGATATTCGAAATGGGCAGCGCAGAATAATTTAACCATAAGCCATCGGCATTATTACGGAAATATTTCTGTAAATTTGCGCCGAGAAACGAAATTTTCAAAAAACAACATAAAAACATCAAGTCAAATGGCGAAAAAAGCTTTACTTATGATCTTGGACGGATGGGGAATAGGAAACCATTCGAAAAGCGATGTGATATATTCCACACCGACACCCTATTGGGACTATCTGTTGAACACATATCCCCACTCGCAGCTTCAGGCCAGCGGCGAAAACGTGGGTCTGCCCGACGGTCAGATGGGCAACTCCGAAGTAGGACACCTGAACATCGGTGCCGGACGAGTGGTATATCAAGATCTCGTGAAAATAAATAAGGCATGTCGCGACGGATCGATACTCGAAAATCCGGAAATAAAGAATGCCTTCTCCTACGCAAAAAACAACGATAAAGCCATACACTTCATGGGCCTTACCTCGAACGGTGGTGTACATTCATCGCTCGACCATCTGTTTGCTCTCTGCGACATAGCAAAGGCTTACGGACTGACGAAAGTCTACATCCACTGCTTTATGGACGGACGTGACACCGACCCGCACAGCGGAAAAGGTTTCATCGAGCAGCTTCAGGCACACTGCGCCAAGTCGGCAGGCACCGTAGCTTCGATTATAGGCCGTTACTATGCCATGGACCGCGACAAACGTTGGGAACGCGTGAAGATAGCCTACGACCTCCTCGTGAAGGGCGAAGGCAAGCAGGCCACCGACATGGTCGAAGCCATGCAGCAGTCGTATGACGACGACGTAACCGACGAATTCATCAAGCCCATCAACAACGCCACGGTCGACGGAACCATCAAGGAAGACGATGCCGTGATATTCTTCAACTATCGCAACGACCGCGCTAAAGAGCTCACCATCGCCCTTACCCAGCACGACATTCCCGAAGCCGACATGAAGGTGATTCCCGGATTGCAATATTACTGCATGACTCCATACGACGCTTCGTTTACCGGCGTTCACATTCTGTTCGACAAAGAGAACGTCGACAACACGCTCGGCGAATACCTCTCGTCGTTAGACCGCAAGCAGCTCCACATAGCCGAAACCGAAAAGTATGCTCACGTAACATTCTTCTTCAACGGCGGACGCGAAGCTCCCTATCAAGGCGAAGAACGCATCCTCGTGGCATCGCCCAAGGTTGCCACCTACGACCTCAAGCCTGAAATGAGCGCATACGAGGTTTGCGACAAACTCGTAGAGGCAATAGGCACCGAGAAATTCGATTTCATCGTTGTCAACTACGCCAATGGCGACATGGTAGGCCACACCGGCGTGTACGAGGCCATCGAAAAGGCTGTGAAAGCAGTTGACGAGTGCGTGAAGAATACCGTAGAGGCTGCCAAGAAGGCCGAATACGAAGTAATAATAATAGCCGACCACGGCAATGCCGACAACGCCATCAATGCCGACGGAACGCCCAATACGGCTCACTCGCTCAACCCCGTTCCATGCGTTTACGTCACCGACCGCCAGGACGCTTCGGTTGAAGACGGCAAACTGGCCGACGTAGCTCCCACCATTCTTAAGATAATGGGACTGCCGCAACCCAAAGAAATGACCGGACACGCATTGATCAATTAATCGACAATCAATTACGGAAACCACTAAAAGTTCGGGCAGAGTAGCGTCATTGGCTATTCTGCCTGAACTTTTTAATAGGGATGGAAACAAAGCGGAGTCACTCCGGTCGAATACCGCAATAAATAGCCGTGAACGCTTTGTCGAGTCGCGGTATGGGGTCTGAGTAATGATTGCCCGGTACGCTTTGAAACTCAGTATTTATCTTGCCACTGTCGAGCAATGAAATTATTTTCTGAGTGTTGACGGCTACGGAATCGAACGCTTTGACTCTTGATTTTGCTTCCTGATCGCCAAGCGAGAAATATGCGATGCCGTTTTTGGCAGGAATCTCACGGCCCTTTATCCAATCGATAAATCCATCATACCAGAATGACCCCGAAAGGCTGGCTATGTTGGTAAATGTGTCGCACAGCAGCCATTGCCACAAACCGAACAGCCCCGACATGGATACTCCGACAAGAGTCCGTTCGGGAGTGCCGACACAGCCGAACTCTTTTTCAATGGCAGGAATAACGGCGTTTTGCAGCAAGTCAAGAAACTGCGGAGACTCGCCTTTGAAATCAGGGCTTCCTTTGGGCACTCCTTTTGCCGGCCACGGGCTGAACACATTCTGCCAGTCCATACCTGTGATTACCACGATGTCCGTGCCATACTTATCGGCAGCCGGACCGATCCAATCTCCGAGAATATCCATTGGATAAAGTATATAGGCAATTTTGCCCTTCCCACCCGCAGAGCAACACAGGCAGTCAAGATTTTCTATTTCAATTTTCCGGGTCATAATATTTCATCATATCGGGCATTTCGGTGAATCCCGATGACAAATATAACGATTTTCCGTCGACTGTGGTTTCAAGATATATCTTTCCGCAGCATCTTCGACGAGCCTCATCGATCAATTTTCCGACAATCCGATGTGCGATGCCTCTATTACGAAAATCCTCACGCACATATATGTTCATCAGATAGGCGCAACGCCCCGTCGGATTGTCGGGCGAGGGAAGCTCGTCGGTAAAGCATACGGCCCCACAGCCACAATCCACTCCGTCAAATTCAGCAACAAAAGCCAAATGAGTGCCGTCGGCCATATGCGTCCTGTAATACCGCCTGTTTGCCACAAGCAGTCTGGGATGCGGCTCCACGCCGAAAACATTTCGGATAACCTCCGCGCGCCAGCGCATCAATGTCGGAATTGCCGTTACCGTTTTAAGTACTATCATCACACGCCTCCCTCCTTCATCACCACCGGCAATGCGTCCATATTCACCTTGCCCCGCTTCGTAATGGGTATCGCCTTCATTTTCACAAAAAATTCGGGAATCATAAAGTCGCTCAACTGCGCCGACAGCCACGACTTTATGTCGCAAAGCCTGCAACTTTCTTTAATTATGACATATGCCACCAGATAATGCAGCCCGTTGTCGTCGAGAAAAGCACGTACGATGCCACGCTCCACGCACGGACAGGTGTTCAGCACATTCTCCACCTCCTCGGGTTCGACTCTTTTACCGAGTATCATGACCTGATCGTCGCGCCTGTGGAGGAAAGCTATGTTTCCGTCAGGCAATTCATAGCCCAGGTCACCGCTGCGATACATCCGTCGGCCATCGGGAAGCGTGACAAAATTTTTCCGCTCCGACGGATTGCCGAGATAGCCGCGACTGACACCCTCGCCGAAAATACATATCTCCCCGGTAGCGCCTTTGGGTACCTCGCGGAGATCTTTGTCAAGAATTTTCACTTCGACGCCTTTTACGGCCTTGCCGACCGGAAAAGTGCCGTCGGCAAGCGGCTCGACATTATCCACGCGGTAATAGTTGGAGCAGACGGTGGTTTCCGACGGGCCGTAAGTGTTGTAGATTTTCACATCCTTATCGCGCAAGTTGGTTATATAACTGCCACGTATCACATCGCCGCCGCTGATTATAAGCTTCACGCACGCGGGAATCTCAGGCAACTTGTTCATCTCGGCAAGAAGATAGGGGAAACCGTCGATTATGGTTACGCCGTGTCGCTCCACAAACCGCATCAATCCGGTAAGTGAACCATTGTGAACGGCGTATGACGGAATGCATACGGCGGCACCGTTGAGCAGCGTGGCAAAAACCTCCTCCACGAAAATGTCAAACGAGCATACCGAATATTGAAGCATTATATCGCCGGGGCCCGAGCGAAATTCATCCTCGAAAGCCTCGGCATAGTTTACCACCGAATGATTCTCGACAACCACGCCCTTGGGCTTGCCCGACGTGCCCGATGTGTAAAGTACGTATGCCACCCCGTCGGGTCTTGACCGATCAGGCATCACACGATCCGTGGCTTTCAGATGACGACAGAAGTTGTCATTGATTATCAGCTCCACGCCTGCTGTCTGCATCATATAGTCGATGCGCTCCTGCGGCAGCGACGGTTCGGCAGGGATATAACCGGCTCCGCTTTTCAGCACGGCAAGCATAGCGGCTACCTGCTCTGCACCGTGATGCATCACTATGCCAACATAATCGGGGGCGCGGTCATAGAATTTAGCGAGGATACAGTCAATCATCCTGTCGAGCTGCGAGTAGCTGACTATTCGGTCATCTTCAATTATGGCGTGAGCTCCCGGATTTTTGTCAGCAATCTCCTTGAATCGGGAATAAATGGTTTTATTCTTCATATATGAACTCGTTTCTCTATCGTGTTTACTCTCTATAAGGATTATGGGGCAGCCGGAGTTCAGTATCGAGCAAAAGAGTCCGTAGTTGTACTAACATAGTCACGTTTTGTGCTATAATAATACAACCTCGTCAAATGATTTATTGGCTCCATCTCGTGGACTATTTGAAGCCTTTCTGTTTAGAGTATGTTTTTCCCTCCATTCAAGTGCATAAACCGATAATGCAATCACAGCCAAATACACTAATATCAGCTCGTTACAATAAGTGTTAATTAGTGTAAACAAGGCAAATTTGTCATTTTTGAGCCTAACGGTTCTACTATTATCATTTTGCCATTAAATATTCAAAAAATGCTCATTTTGCAATAATTAAACCTGCAAAATGGCGTTAATCTCTTAAAATAATGTTAAAACAAAGGCAAAATATTTCATTTTGCCTTGACACGACGACACACACCCACTATCTTTGCATCGTGTTTTTCATGGTATTAGATTTAAGGTTAACTAAGATTGGTTGTCGCGATGACAATCAATTTTTTTTCGCCTGATAATACGCCTCTCTCCGACCTCTCATTCTTCCCATCTCAACACCGCTCCATTGCGACGCGCCGGGTCGGCTCCTGCGTAATCCATCGAATACGGGCTGCCCGTAGTCGGACTCTTGCCTATGTATCGGTGATTGCGCATGGACATGAGCATGAACTCGCGGTTAAGATAATCCTGCCACATGAACTCCTCGGCAAGCTCCACGTCGTCGGTCAGACGCACATCGCCCGGCAGGCCGAAGCCCGACGTGAACAGGTATCGCCCATCGGCACATTGCAAAATCACTTTGCCCTCGCCTCGATCTATGACCTTGAACCGCGTTTGAGGCGAATCGTCGTTTTTAGCCGAGTCATAGACAAGTCCGTGCGACGTGGCACACATCGGCAGGCCTGTGGCCAAGTTGATTATGCGCACCGTCTTACCCAACGGAATGTTACCGCTTCTGTCGGCATCAGGCTCCTCGACCGTGAAATTATCGAATTCGGCATATCCTCCGTTTTTGCCGTTCTTATTGAAAGCGAAAAGCGATATGCGCGCGCCCTGAAATGTGATCAGCTGATAGCTCAGTGTCATTTCACGCCCGATTGCGTTGAAGTTCACGCCGTCGGTCGAATATTCATAATGAGCCTTATCGTTGTCAAAATCGCCCACAAACCGAAGCCATATCTTATCTTCGGGCAACTCAACGGGCACATCTATCGTATCATTGTCAAGCTGCTCGAACCATCGCAACGTAAGCCGTTTACACTCCTTCACCATTCCCGTCCACGAGTATGGCACGTTTATGTTACCCAAGCCGCACACGTCGCCATCTTTCATGTTTTTGACGTAAAGCTCCACCGTGGTTATCGACGTAGGCCCTATGGCGCGCTGCGTAAGGGTGTTGCGCGCCCACATAAGTTGTTCGGCCGGCATAGTGCTCAGACGCAATCGGCCATTCTTCAGGCTCCACATACCGTCATCGGGGTTATGGTTCCATTGCCATACACGGCCAAGGGTCTTGCCGTCGAAGTTTTCGTTGCGCTGATACGGAGCATGAGGCCTCACCGTATCGCCGGCAGCCGTCACGGGCTTCAGCCAAGTGCGCGGCGACCGTCCGAGATTGCCTTCGAGTCCAAGCATGGGCCAGCCATCCTTCCAAGTCACCGGCGCGAGAGTAGTAGTGCGGCCTATCGAATGAAAGTCCATCATCAGCAACGCCCACCACTGCCCGTCGGGAGTGGACACGATGCCGCCCTGATGTATGTTTGATGCCGCCACCTTGTCGGGATCGGGCTTCATCACCGACACGGGGTGTCCGTCGGGCATTATTCGTCCTTTAATCGACGTAGATGGCGCCGCGTGATATCCAAAGGTCTCGTCGGCGGTTATCACACACGTTTCATAGGGGCCCCATATGCTTTTCGAGCGAGAGCAGAGCGTACGGCCGTTAGGCTTGTAGTCGGTGGATATGAGATAATACATTCCGTTTATCTTATACATATGGTGGCCTTCGCCCACGGCGCTCCCCTCCGGTATTATCACTCGCTCGGTCTCCTCTATCGGCCCGCTCATGTCGGGCTTCAGCTCGGTGCATCGCACCTCACCGTAGCCGTGTATTGCATATATCTTGCCATCGTCGTCGAACAGCACGCTGAGGTCATATATTCTCCCCTTCATGTTCACGTGCTTCCACGGGCCTTCTATGTTATCGCTGATATAGCACTGTAAGCCCTTTCCGTTGACATTCGAATAGATGTAAAACTTGCCGTTGCTGTATCGGATGCACGGAGCCCAGATGCCCTGGCCATATATTTCCTTGCCATTTTTCAACGAAAACGCATCGTCGTAAAAGTCAAAACGGTCAAAACAATACGACACGTTTTCCCAATTCACAAGATCCTTTGAATGAAGTATCACAAGTCCGGGAACGGTGTGCATGGTAGTTCCGGCAAGATAGTAATCGTCGCCCACGCGAATCACGTCGGGATCGGAAAACTCCTCGTAAAACAACGGATTGGTGTACGTGCCGTTGCCATTGTCGGCACTCCATGAATGTCGCGTCTGAGCCGGCATCGACATAGCCATCAAAATAAACAATGCAAAAACTTTGACCTTCATACGATTCAAGGATTTAGATGTAATCAAAAAAAATATCGAACGGACGTAAGTATTCCGTTTCAGGCTCAGGCACGACTATCAAAGCCGCGCCGCATCACTCGGCCGGCTCCGAATCGGCCGACGATATGCGTATCAGCTCAAGCCTCGTGGCCGTGCGCTTCACTATCGTAAACAATAGCGATTCGAGCTGCAACACTTCGCCCTGGGCGGGGATGGAGCCTATGTTATGCAATATGTATCCGGCAAGCGTCTGGTATTCGTCCTTTTCGGGAATGTCGATATGATATACCTCGCGAAGCGTCTCAACCTCCACGCGGCCGCTGCACTCGTAAACGCCGGAGCTCACTTCGCGCACTTGCGCGCCGCCCTTGTCATGCTCGTCCTGTATGTCGCCGAATATCTCCTCAACGAGGTCCTCGAGCGTAACGAGACCGGCGGTGCCGCCAAACTCATCCACTACTATGGCCATGGAGCGTTTTTCCGACAGCAACCGACGCATGAGCTTGTTGGCCAACAACGTTTCAGGGGCAAATATGACAGGCTTGATGTTCGACTTCCAATCGGTCTGCGGATCGAACAGTTCGCTCACGTGTATGTATCCGAGCACGCTGTCGATGTCGTCGCGATACACCACTATCTTGCTGCGGCCCGACGAAGTAAACAGGTTGCTCAACTCGTCGCGCGTCACCGTGTCGATGTCGACGGCCACGATTTCATTGCGCGGCAGCATACAGTCGCGCAAATGGGTGGTCGAAAAATCAAGAGCGTTGTGAAATATCTTTACTTCCGTCTCTACCTGCGTTTTGGCCGAATTCACGTCGTCGAGCGTCTTTTCGAGATACTGATTGAGGTCGCCTACCGAAAGCATTCCCATTCTCGAGCCTTCGGTGTGTATGCCACACAGCTTCATGAGCACTTTCGAAAGCCATGACGTGAAGATGGAAATGGGATAGAGCAACAGGTAAAACACATAGATGGGAAACGCAAATACCTTAAGCGACGTATTGGGGTTTATGCGAAACACCGTTTTGGGAAAGAACTCGCCGCTAAGCAATATCACCCCGGTGGATATCAGGGTCGACAAGATAAGTATTACGGCCTGACTGCCGCAAAAGCTCTCAAGCCAAGGTTCGAGTACGGCTGCGGCTCCCATACCGTATATGACGAGCATGATGTTGTTGCCCACCAGAATGGTGGATATGAACAAGTCCTGATCGGAATAAAACTTACTTATTATCTTGCTTACCAGGCCGCCCTTCTTCACGTCAAGTTCCACCCTCACGCGGTCGGACGTTATGTATGCTATCTCGGTCCCTGAAAACAATGCCGAGAATATGAGCGATACCAATGCAAGTATTATCCAAGCTGTCAAATCCATAATAAAGTATTTTATTCATCATTACGCGGCTTGCGACGCATCACCTCGCCGGGACGCGGCACCGAGGCCGGATTGACGTCAAACTTCGACATGGTGTCGAGGGGGATGCCTACCGACGAGCGACGCTTTTGCGGCGACCGGCGGCCGACCGGCTTGACCGGTTCGGGCTGTACGGAGTCGGCGTTTTCAACGTTGGCGCTGTCAGCCTGCTCCTCATCGCCCTCCATATATTGGTTGACGGGCAATATGGCCGACGGCTTGAGCACGCGGAACGAAGTCATACGCTCGTTCGACACGAACCCATACCCCTCTATCACGCGATCGGCACGTTCGATGTGTATGAACGAATCGGAATACACCTTTTTGCGATTCTGATCCCAGAAAAGCTGCTCGGTAAGAAATTTTTCGCCGAGTTCATTTTTTATGTCGACATATCCGTCGAGCCGCCAGAGCTTGCGCTCCTTGAAATATGTTGCCGAGTCGCAGTCGATAGTAGCGTCACGCTTGAAATTATCGTCAAACTTTTCGATATGCAATCCTTCGGGAAAAGTCCATCTGGCATCCTTCGCCTCGTCATACACGAGCCAGAGTGGCGTTTCTATGCGATAGCGCGTGATGCCCGAATCGGAAATCAACGACGAGACGTCGCGCGACGTCATAGTAGCGAAGTTTTCGGGATCGACGGCGTCTACCATCTCCGTCACGTTGTCGTCCTTGCACGAACTCACGAGCAACGACGCGGCACACAGCACCGCGCCCGCCAACAAAGGGAGGTGGCGAAGGCCGCTACAATAGCCAAATCTGCCGTAAAACGTATTCTTACGCATCGAAATCGTAACGAAAGCCGTTTATGCACACTCAACCATTAACGTATCTTGCGTTTTTCAAACCACAATTGGCTGAAGTTTACGCCAAACGTTATGTTGAAATAATTTTCCTTTAGCAACGGATCGGGATGAGCCTGACGATGACGATATTCGAAGCCTAAGTTTATCACGGTCTTCGAGCTGTGGGTAGGCAAGCCCAAACCGCAGGTAATTCCATATTCGCGAACCGAGTTATCGCCCACTTTCATATAGTCGCGGTTATAGAAGCCGCCCAAGCGATACGATATGAGCTGGAAGAAGTTGCCACGCTGACGGTGCTTATACTGAAAGCCCAGGGCAAACTTAATGCGGTCGTTGAATTTCGTGGCCGAGAAGTCGTCCATGTTTGCAAACTTGGCTTTGCTCCACGGCTGATAAGTAACGTCGGCCTCCAACATCATCCTATTGTCGAGCTCGTAATTTACGCCGGCTCCGAAAGTGGAAGGCATCGAAAAATTATCGCGCAACGGCATACGCGACAGCGTGTCGGGCGTTTCATTGGCGGTAACGTCATATTTTATCACCTGTGCATGGCCAAGGAGCGTTTTGCCGGGCGTGAACGACACACCCACCGACAGCTTGTTGCGCGTGTCGAGCTCGTAGGCATACTGCGCGCCAAACTGCAATCCCCAGTCGCGCACCTCAATCGACTGCTCGAAAAGCGACGTAGAGCCACTCGACGTATAAGCGTATATGTCGTTGAGCGTATTACCGAAAAGATACGACACGTTGGTACCTATGGTAAAGCCCTTGAACAGACGGGCACCCAAGCCGAGATATAGCTGATTGATGCCGCCCGACCCTTCATGCGAGTTGCGGCCATTGGTTATCTGATTGCCAAACGAGTAGCTTACCGTCGACACCGGAACCAAACCGGCACTCATGCCGATATATTTGCTCACCGGGAACATCATGGTCATATAATCGAGGCCACCGCCGGTACGCTTGTCGCGCACGGAGCCTTCGCGCGATTTTCTGATCGACAGATCCACGCCGAGGTCAAATATGAATGTAAGCGAATCGATTCGAGCATACGAAGCCGGATTCATCACGTTTACCTGACGGCCGCCGGTCATTGCGTATCCCACGCCACCCATCTGACGCTGTGCCGAAGTGGCATTGTCGTTCAACAAGCCGTAGCCGAAACGCGAATACGGGCTTCCCGAATTTTGGGCTGACAGAGACATGGCAGCCATTATCACAGCCGACAGAGCGGCAACAATTTTCTTATTTATCTTCATTGTATAGTAATATTCTGTTTAATCCTTTACTTACCAGGTTTGGATCGACGGCAACGTCAAAGTCGCACAATCCGCTCAACTCCTTGGCCCACCCGCCTGTCATGACCACCTTGGTACCCTTGGGCAAGTGTGCATGATAGTATGATATGGCCCCTACTATGCCGTATACCGCGCCCAGTATCATGGCCGATGCGGTATCGTAGCCCAGAAACCTGTCATATTTTATCTCGCGAGGCACTTCGACTTGCGGCAAACGCGCCGTGTAGCGATGCAGCGCGTCAAGCCTCATTCGCATTCCCGGAGCAATGTTGCCACCGATAAACCGGCCATCGGCCGTCACGGCATCGTAAGTCACAGCCGTTCCGGCATCGACCACGAGCAGGTCGGTGTCGGGATATACCGTGCGCGCGCCCACTGCCGCCGCTATGCGATCGGCGCCGAGGGTGCCCGGCGAACCGTAATCTATCTTCACGGGCAGCGGCATGTCGCTTTTCAGCCTCATCACGCGGCCCGATGCCATTTCTCGAATGTCGCGCAGAAGCTTGTCGCCTCTGCACACCACCGAACAATACATTACGTTGTCCACCACCCCGTAGCGTGCCACGAATCCACGCACCACTTCAGGCGTAAGAATCGGCTCCACGGCAATGTCCACGAGGCCATCGCCTTCCCACAGCGCCAACTTGGCCGCTGTATTGCCTTGATCGATTGTCAGGTTAAGTGCCATTTGGGCACAAAATTAGTAAATACTTAATAATTACCGTCTCATTCGGGCCGCGAAATTTAGTTTTCCAACCATTAAGCCCGACATTTCGATTGATTTTAACTCTTTTTACTACAATGCGCCACCATTACGTTCTTTGGCTTCCTGACGCGGAATCATCAACGAGGCATACACCTGAACGACTCCGCCGGCAAGCGTGAAGGCAAGCCAGTCGCGCGCGGCCGGATTGGGATAGAACATAAAAAAGCCGCCCACGCAGAACATTATGCCCACCCATACTTCAAGACGATAAAGTCGCTTCAACCTCAGCGACACATCTTTTTTACGCCGGGTCATGACACGTCCGACCAAGGTGAGCAACGCTCCCGCACAATATATATATTTGTATAATTGGCCGTCGACTCTTAATATGGGCAACAACGTGCCCACGCCCACGAGCAGCAATCCGCATATGGCAATCCACATTGCCGCCGACATGCGCGCCGGAGCTTGAATATCGTTTTTCTTCATCATTTTACTCATTCTACAATGTAAATATCTTCGTTAGGGCGCTGCATGTGGTATTGTTCACGCACTATGCGCTCCATGGTTTCAGGATCGGTGTCAAGACGCTCGTTGAGCGACTGATAGTATTCGAGCGTATCGCGATTCGACTGTATTTCAGCCCGCAAGCGTTCTATTTCACGCTCATGCTCATAATTGCTCATGACCGAGTTGTCATTAAAGAACAACACGAACGCCAATACGCCGGCCATGGCAAAGAACGTAAAGCTCATGTACCGTCGGCACCATTTGTAAAATTTTACCATATTTCCACTCATATACCACAAAGATACACACTTTAAAAAGATTACGCATCATGCCACACATTTTTTTGCGTATGGTCCCGATTCTTAATCACAAATTAACATTCATTACCACGCGGCCAATGATTTTTTTGGCATCGCCATTACGCGAAAATCGAATTTTAATCGTACATTTGTAAATTAACACACTTCTGCGTTCACAATGGACAATTACTTAGTTTCAGCACGAAAATATCGTCCCGCCACGTTCGACTCGGTGGTAGGACAGAAAGCGCTGACCGCCACGTTGAAAAATGCGGTTGCCACGGGACGCCTCGCTCACTCGTACCTGTTTTGCGGATCGAGAGGCGTGGGCAAGACCTCCTGCGCACGCATATTCGCAAAGACGATAAACTGCGAACACCGGACTCCCGACGGCGAAGCCTGCAACGAATGCGACTCATGCAAAGCTTTCAACGCGGGCACGTCAATGAACATAATAGAACTCGACGCCGCGTCAAACAACGGCATCGACGACATGCGCGCGATAGTGGAACAAGTGCAGGTTCCGCCTTCGCAAGGGCAATACAGAGTGTTCATAGTCGATGAGGTTCACATGCTGTCGACGGCCGCCTTCAATTCGTTTCTAAAAACGCTCGAGGAACCGCCGTCGTACGTAGTGTTCATCCTGGCCACTACCGAAAAGCATAAGATAATACCCACCATCTTGTCGCGTTGCCAAATCTACGACTTTCACAGGATAACCATCCAGGATATGATCGACCATCTGTCGTATGTGGCAAAGTGCGAAGGGGTGACGGTAGAGCCTGCGGCACTGAACATCATAGCCCGCAAGGCCGACGGCGCAATGCGCGACGCCCTGTCGATATTCGACCAGGTGGCAGCTTCGTCGAGGGGCAACATCACGTATCAGTCGACAATCGACAACCTGAACGTGCTCGACTTCGAGTACTACAATCGACTGCTCGACGTATTCCTGGCCAACAAGCCGCTCGAGGCTTGGATGATATACAAGGAGATACGCGACCGGGGCTTCGACTCTCAATTTTTCATCAACGGGCTTGCCGGATATTTCCGCGACCTGATGGTGGCACGCGACCCGTCGACGCTCTCGCTCATCGAAGCCGGCGACGACGCGAAGCAAGCAATGGCCGAGCGCGCGGCAAAATGCACTACCGATTTCATATACAAGGCAATGTGCCTGTGCAACGATGCCGACCTGAATTATCGCGTAGCATCGAACAAGCAGTTTCTCGTAGAACTGACTTTGGCTAAAATATGCCAATTACTCAGCTCCTCGTCCAGTAACGGTAGCCACGGCGAGGGGCAGCTTAAGCCAATTCAGGCTACCCATCCGCGAACGACGGACAACGCCCAACGCGCGCCGCAAACCAACACGCCGCCGCAAGCAGCAGCTCAACCGAAGCCTGCCGCCGCCAAGACCGTTGCCCCCGTTCACGCAACACCCGCACAACACATTCCCGTAGCGCCTCCGGCGCAGCCGGCCGCATCGGCATCGATTTATGGCCGCAAAAACGCCACTACGCTTAAAGTGCCGTCGATGCACATGAACAGAACCGAACATACGGCCGCATCGCAGCCGACCGCATCATCGCAAATCGGCGCAAAACGCGAAACTCCGTTTCCGCTATCGGCCTTCGAATCGGCGTGGAGCACTTACATAGCCACCCACCCCAAGTCGCACATACTCATCAACACGATGCGCGTGGCCAACCCTACGCATAAAGGCAACGGCCTGTTTACCGTGACCGTCGAAAACGAGATGCAGCATGACCTGATGGAGCGTTCGAAGCCCGACATACTGACATTTCTGCGCGATTCGCTGTCGAACGACACCATAGAGCTTGAAGTCCTGATAAACCAAGGCGACGAAAGCAAATACGTGCTAAACGACCGCGAGTTAGTTGCCGAAATGGTGAAAGAATCCCCGGAATTGAAAAAATTCATCGACGACTTCAAACTATCAATCAGTTAACTCAACGATATCCAAACTCACCATACAAACAATGGGAATAAACATAAAGACATACATCAGCAAAATAGCCTGTGTAGTAGCGATGTCGCTGGCAATTTGCGGCTGCTCGCGCGAAAACTCATTGGAAGCCGACCTTCAACAGGCCGAAATGTCGGTGGCGCAAGGCGACATGCGCGCCGCAAGCAGCATATTGCGTCACATAGTGAAAGACGGCAAGAACCTTTCGGGGCTTCCGGCAAGCAAACTCGCACGACTATCGCTGATATACATGCAAATAGCCGACAGCATGGACCAAAGCGAAAACGTGGCACTCGCCACGCAATGCTACAATCAGGCGTTTACCGCCGACCCCGACAGCGCCACGCAGTTTTACTCGTCGGTGTCACCCGAACACACCCGATACACCGTAATGCTCTCGGCACTGTCGGGCAACCAGAACAATGCCGATTCGATACCCGAATTTGCCGACGACGCGTTCGGCAACGACATGGCCGAGGATTCGACCGCATCACACTCACACGACGCCACTCAACATTAACGCACTCGAACAATGGACTGGACTGAAGCATTAAAGGCATTCCGCGACGCAAACCCCGACTTGCCGGAAGGTTCGGAACAAGCCACATCGGAAAACAACGCAAAACCGACGTTGCCGCGACTCGACATATCGTACGAGCGCAAAGGGCGCGCCGGAAAGCCCGCCACCATAATTTCGGGATTCACTTGCGACGACAACGAACTTCGCTCGATAGCCTCGACCATAAAAACGAAGATGGGCACGGGCGGATCGGCGCGCGGAAAAGAGATACTGGTTCAGGGCGACCGCCGCGAACAAGCCGCCGGACTGCTCAAAGAAATGGGCTATAAAGTACGCATATTATAGGCACACATCATCCTCCACTTTCATGCTGTCAATATACAAAGCTTCGGCCGGTTCGGGGAAAACGTACAAACTTGCATTCGAATACATCAAACTCCTGCTCGGCTACAAGTCAGAAGGCACCGACAGGTATTACCTGAGCAAGAGCAACGCCAACCGACACCGCTCCATACTGGCCATTACGTTTACCAACAAGGCCACCGAGGAGATGAAGCGGCGAATAATACATGAGCTCGCCGTACTCGCCCAAATGGAGCCGGGATGGGAGAAGGAAAGCTCATATCTCGACGACCTCATAAAGCTGTTCGGATGCACGGTCGACGAGATACGCGCGGCAGCCGCAAACGCGCTGCGCAACATATTGTGCGACTTCAGCTTTTTCAACATAAGCACCATCGACTCATTTTTTCAGCTGATATTGCGCACATTTGCCCGCGAGGCCGAACTTACCGGAAACTACGAACTCGACCTTCACTCCGACTATGCGGTGGCTTACGGCGTGAACGAACTGTTTCAATCGCTGGCCATAACGCACGACGACCCCGACACGCAACGAACCGTAAAGTGGATCACGGACTACCTAATGTCGAAGATGGAGCGAGGCGACTCCACGTCGCTGTTCAATCGCACCGCCAAGCTGCACAAAAATTTCATAAGGCTTATAAACGACCTCAACAACGAGACCCTCGCCACGCGCCATGCCGAGATATCGGAATATCTTGCCGACCATTCGCGCATCGAAAATTTTCTCACTCAAATAAATGAGTATCGCCGCATACTCATAGCCGACATACAGCAGGCTTGCCACGATGCCCTCAGCGCCATCGACACGCATTGCGCCACGCTAAAATCGGGAGTCAACGGCAAGTTCACGAAACTGCTCGTTTCGCGCTCGACCGACACGAAGCTTGCCAAACCGTCGGCCATGATAATCGACGCGGCCGACGATCCGTCATCGACGTTCACCAACGGCCTGAAAAAGCAGATAGAAACCCACCCCATGCCTGAACTGGAACGAGCCATACAGTCAGCATGCCGCACAATAATCGACAACTACGGCATCATGATCACGGCTTCGCTCATACAGCAAAACATATTCGTGCTCGGAGTGCTTTCCAAGATATTCGGATTCATCGAGCAATTCCGAACGGAGAACAACACGCTGCTTCTATCGGACACCAATTCACTATTACGCAACATAATAGGCGAAGATGACACCCCATTCATATACGAAAGGCTCGGATTGCGCCTGCATCACTTCCTGATCGACGAGTTTCAGGACACTTCGCGAATGCAATGGGATAACCTCCGGCCCATGGTAAGCGAAAGCATCTCGACCAATTCCGACTGTCTGATAATAGGCGACGAGAAGCAATGCATCTATCGATTCCGAAACTCCGACCCGTCGCTACTGCAACATCACATAGAGGAGCAATTCGCCGGACAAACAATGATAACCGGTAAGGCGGAGAACGAAAACACCAACTGGCGAAGCTCGGCCGACGTAGTGGAATTTAACAACGAACTGTTCAGACTGCTTGCCTCGGAATGCGGATGCGCCGACATATACGCAAACGTTTGCCAAAACACGGCACAGGCCGACCATCCGGGCTACGTCAAAATATCGGCAATAGAGGCCGACAGCGTTGACGAATATGCCGAGACCGCGCTCGAGCAGATGGCCGACGAGATAAAACGCCAAATCGAATCAGGCTACAAGGCATCGGAAATAGCGGTATTGACACGTAAAATAGCCGAAGGCGAACGCGTGATAGAATATCTGATACATCGAATATCGACCGACGATGAATTTCCGAAATTCCGAATCGTCTCCGACGATGCAATGCGCGTAGATTCGGCTCCATCGGTAAGACTGATAGTAAGTGCGCTGAAAATGATGGTGTCGGTCGACCAGACGGCACCGGACGAAGCGGCCACATCCGAACCCGCCGCCAGAAAGACGCGTCGCGACCTGATGAAATTCATAAACGTGTTTGAAATAATGTCGAACAAGGGCCTGCAACCCGATGAAGCGATTGGCGAAGCATTAAGGTCGCACAACAAATATGCATTGGACTTCAAGGCCGAAACATCGGTCAACAGCTTCAACCTCACGTCGCTCGTAGAGTGCATCATATCGTCCGATTTCATATCCGATGATATGAAGGAGAATGAAAACATGTTCATATCGGCATTTCAGGACATTGTTTCTGATTTCAGCTCCACCGGAATAAACGACATAAATTCATTCATAGACTGGTGGGATGAAAAAGGGCACAAATCGAAAATATCGGCACCGCAGGACGATGACTCGCTGAGAGTAATGACCATCCACAAGTCGAAGGGGCTCGAATTCAAATGCGTGCACATACCGTTTACGCAGCACAAGATGGTCAACTTCCAGTCGCACGAATGGTTTGACGGCCAATTGCTGACCGACACGTTCAAGTTCATTGACCCCGAATTGATTCCGCCGCTCATCCCCATTGTTCCGGCCGGCGCGCTCGCCTACACCCCGTGGTGCGAACAATACGAACGCCGCAGGAAGGAGCAACTGCTCGACGAGCTCAACATACTATACGTGGCATTCACACGAGCCATCGACGAGCTCACGGTAAGTTACAGCAAACCCAAGTCGGCCACGTGCGATACGGCCGGGAGCTACATCAGCCTCGCCATCAACTCGCCAACGCTCCAATCGCACACGTCGCTTGACGGAACATTCATAAAAGGCACCCCCACCACGCCCAAACGCAACAGCCGAAGCAAATCGAACACCGTGCTCGAACCGTCGGAAAGCGTGTTTATGCCCGTCTACAAATCAAACGTCAGAAAGGATTTGTGGGATAACATAAATCTCGATGACATACGCCCGATCGACTTCTCTTATTCGCGCCATAGAGGCATAGTGCTACACAACGTGCTGAGACGCACTCGCACGTCCTCCGACCTGCCGAATGCAGTGGCCGAGGAAGTAAGAGCAGGATACATTCCGCACCACGAGGCGCAAAGCGTAATCGACAGTCTTGAGGCGGAATTGTCAAGAGAGGAAGTAAAGCCCTGGTTCGACGGATTCACGCGCGTACTTTGCGAACGCGAACTGACAAGCGCCGACGGAAAGCATCACCGCCCCGACCGCATAGTGTGGACCGCCGGAGGCACCATCGACGTGATCGACTACAAATTCGGTCAAGAGAACAAAAACAAATATGCGCGTCAGGTAAATGATTACATTAGCCACATGAGGTCAATGGGCTACGACAATGTAAAGGGCTACGTGTGGTATCTCGATTCAGGCAAGATAGTTAAGGTATAGGCACAAAAAAAGGGTAAGCTTACTACATCGCACCGCTACGACCCGGTACCGCTGCTTCGATCAAGACCTGACGGAGTTCCCGGGGAGCTGGTCGTGTAGGACTTACCCGGCTGCAAAAGTACAACCTTTTTTCCTTACGGCAAACAAATACGGCAAAAAGTTTGTGGACAAGCACCTCTTTCACTTAAAATCGTCAGAAGTATGCGAAAATAGTCTATTTTATAGTAAAAATACCTATATTTGCATACGGCAATGCCGAAGCATAGCCTTCGGCATTTTTTTTCATAGGATTAAAAAGTTTTAAAGAGGCGGAGCGGCCGAGACGGCTCTTTCGCCTCGTATTTTTGCCACATGAAAATAAACATTACAAGCTCGCACAATGGATGCTAATTATTGTATGTTGTAGACGTATATTATTCACCATAATTTTACAGACAATAATTAGCGTATGAAAACAGATGTAGCACTTCTCAAAGAATTTGGGCTTAAAGTTCAACAACGGAGAAAGGAACTCGGCATCTCGCAAGAGGAGCTTGCATATCGAGCCGGAGTTCATCGTACATATATTGGTATGATTGAAAGAGCAGAGAGAAACATAACTCTCAGTAATCTCAAAAGAATAGCCGATGCATTACAAGTAGACATCAAAGATCTTTTCGATTAAAATGAATATGTTAACAATACAAGAAGCAGTAAATCAAATAAAATATTTAATAGAAGATGCCATTGTTAGAGGTGGCATCGAAAGGAAAAACAACCTTATCCGCTCACAAACTCCTATATGCAAGCTCCATGACGCAGCAAAAGCCGCATTTATAGCAAATGGCGTAAATCCAAACTTGATCGCACCGGCATATGGAAAACATACAGGAGAACAAAAATTAGCAGGATTCTTTAAGCGTAAAGACCAAGACATATGCTTTATGCCTAACAACTATCAAATGCACGAAGAAATTCTTGATTTTGATGGGATATTGAAGGGGCAAAAAGACCCATTCGGATATCAATTAACCGAACATATTTTATCCGTAAATGTAAGGAGTCAACTTAGCAGCACTGCTAAAAATTTTGATACACTTTATGAACGAACATTTGCAGAGGCTTTGAATTTACATTTGAGGTGTCCTGAAATGGTTCTTGGAGAATTTTATATGATTCCGGTATATGAGTACGATGACACCTTAGCCAAGAACAATATAGTGGGGTTCAAAAGAAATACGAATATATCCAAACATTTGGAAAAATATATTTACTCGTTTAATGCGGTAAATGGGCGCAATACCACGGTTGGAGAAGAATACAAGTACGAACGTGTATGCCTGCTTATAGTAGATTTTAACCAGCCAACGCCCAAAATTTACAACACAAATGCGGAGTTGATAGCAGATCGTCTTTTGCCTGCCGACACCACTGCATCCATAGACAATATGAGTTTTCCGAACTTCGCAACAGAATTAATAAGAATCTACGAACAAAGATTTGGGACAGGGAGATTTATATGATAAATCTCCTCTAAATAGGCATTTAATTCTTCGTCGTCAGAGATATTTCTGATACGATTAATTTGCACATCATTCAAAAACGGTATAGTAAACTTCTCTATAAAGTTTTTCTGATAACATGGATACCCACCTTCGATGGCAACGCTTGTTGCTGTAATATAATAGTGCATAATATTAGAGTTGAGAATCTTCTGAATAACATCCAAGTTGTTGATTTCTGCGATAGGATTAATATCAAACAGATTGTTAGAAGTCTCACGAAAGTATATGCCATATCCATTAGTAAATAGACTGGTTTCATCCAAATCAATAAGAAAACGAGGAGTTTTACTAAAAGTTGGAGTATATAGTTTAACGCCTTTTCTATTTAATCCTTGGGTTCGACCATAACTATAAAATGGAGTATATTTGTGTTTGCCTTTTCCACGTTTGGCCAATATGTCCTTAACATAAATAAAATAGGCATAACAATGCGGATACAATGAAGCCATTTCATCTTCAGGAATTGGATTCATTTTTCCGTTAATCATCTTATATGGAAAAATAAAATGCCTTTCGTTGGAAGTAATGTCAGCTTGACATTTCATATCAGAAATTTTTACCGTGCTGCGTGTCAAGTGTTTTTCTACTTTCCAAGTAATATTATCTCGAACAAAATAAAAATAAGTGTCATCAGATGAAATCGGGAAGAAAGAGTAAACTTCATCTTTTAGAGTCGCAATCCCAACACAAATGTTAAAGAGTTGACCAATAGGTTCGCCTACGGACTCAATTTGTTTTATTATGTATAGTTCATCGCCACATAGCAAACGCCATTTTTTTGCATTTAGCCCATCATATCGATTGGATGAAAAAAAGATAGCATTCAGAAAATCGGATGGAGTTTGATGATTCCTTATTCGTCCATACTCAATGGAATAATTTTTTTGTTTATTAATGAAAGAAATAGCGGTATAAGTTTGGACATCAAAAACTTTAACAGCGTTAAAATCTACAATTTTATAGACGCATTGGTATCGTTGAAAATAAATTCTCAACGATTCTCCTGAGAGTGAGGTAAAGAAATTATTAGGAGTAATGTATCCTAATCTTCCTGTATCTGAAAGAAGGTTATGACCTAACTCAAAAAAGGCAAAATAAAGATTGTAAGTGCCAAACGAGGTCGTAGCCCAATTAGACGCAAGGAAATTTCTGTTCTCATCCGTCAAATCTTGGAATTTCACATAAGGCGGATTTCCAACAATACAATCAAATTTTTGATTCCAGTTATGACGAAGACTATCACAACAAATAATGTTAATATCATCTGCAGAAATATTCTCCCCATAACTAAGAGCAAACAAGCTAATTAGTAGTTTAGCTCGTTTAACGTTGTAATCAAGGATGTCGGCGCCTCTAAGATTATTTTTAAGGATTTCAGAAATTGAGGAATTATATTTCCTAATATAATATTTTAAAATACCTAATAGAAATGCACCACACCCACAACTTAGGTCGACAATCGTCTCAGAACGAGTTGGAGCCACCGTATTAACAATATAATCAACAATATAGGCAGGCGTGAAGAACGCTCCGTTTAATATCCGGTCTGATTTTGGAATTAATAGTTCAAACGCAACCGATAATTCTTCAAGAGAATATTCTCCTAAGTCGGCAACATCTCTGTAAAGGGATGTATTAGTGGGGAAATTAGAAATGTACTCAGATAAATATTGAGAGCATTCAACATTTATGTTATTAACCTCAATATAGCGAAGAATCAATGATTTCTCAATGTCTAATATACTATATTGCTTTATTATATTATTTAGAGCATTTGTATTCATCTATTCCTGCTATTTAATAGAGTCATTAATAGTGTCGGCGACTATATCAAGTATCAGGGTCGCATCTTTTTCAGAAGACACAACACTATACACTTTATTGGCAATCCACATATTTCTCAACTCGGAACTATCAATGTTGAGTTTTGATGCCAAAATTGGAATATGTTCTTCTTTTAGCGATCGTTGACCTCGTTCGTATCTACTATACATAGGGACATCAACCGAAAGGACTCTTGCAATATCTTTTTGTGCAAATCCCAACGATTCACGGCGTTGCCTAATGTATTCACAAAACTTCATATGCTCTATTGTCAAAATATGACAATAAAGTTAGTCAGATAATTTGAATACACCAAATTCATTTGTCACTTTTCGACAAACAGCCACAAGCATTTACCCTATTATGATCATTGCTTTTTTCTTACGGGATCGCACGTCAACCCTACTCCGAGTTTCTTAAAGATCTTATGGTCGACTTCGCCGAGCATTACCGTTGAATGCACCTGACATCCATTGAATTGCGGAAGCATTTCGAGTGCGCGCCGGCAATTGTCGTCGTGCGGACTCAACACCGACAGGGCCACGAGCACCTCATCGGTATGCAACCGTGGATTTTTGCTTCTCAAATAGTTTATCTTGGTGTTTTGTATCGGCTCTATCATATGCTGCGGTATGAGCTTCACGGCATGATCTATTCCGGCCAGATGCTTCACGGCGTTGAGTATCAGGGCTGCGCTCGGACCGAGCAAAGCACTCGTTTCGGCCGTTATGATCGATCCGTCGGGCAGTTCCATGGCCGAGCAAGGCACTCCGCTGCGCTCGGCGCGCTCCTTCGCAGCGACGGTGGGTTTACGATACGACGTATCGATTTTTGCCTGATTCATCAACAATGCAATCTTGTTGACCTCGCTGTCGTTGCCCTCGCCCTGGGCCAAACGATTGAGAGCCGTGTAATAACGACGTATTATTTCATTTTTCGACGCCTCACAGCACACCTTGTCGTCATTTATGCAGAATCCCACCATGTTAACGCCCATATCGGTAGGCGACTTATACGGATTTTCGCCATATATGCCTTCGAACAAGGCATTCAGCACCGGAAATATCTCGATGTCGCGATTGTAGTTGACGGCCGTTTTTCCATAAGCTTCGAGATGAAACGGATCAATCATGTTCACGTCATTCAGATCGGCCGTTGCAGCTTCATAGGCTATATTTACGGGGTGTTTCAGCGGCAGGCTCCACACCGGAAAGGTTTCGAACTTGGCATATCCGGCTTCTATGCCGCGTTTGTGCTCGTTGTAGAGCTGACTCAGGCACACCGCCATCTTTCCGCTGCCGGGGCCAGGCGCGGTCACTATCACGAGCGGCCGAGTGGTCACCACATAATCATTGCGGCCAAATCCGTCGTCCGAATCTATCAGCCCCACGTTTGTGGGATATCCCTCGATGGTATAATGAATGTATGTGGTTATGCCCATTCGCTCCAACTTGTGACGGAACGCATCGGCACTGCACTGTCCGTTATAGTGTGTGATAACCACCGAACTTACGAGGAAGCCGCGATTGCGGAACTCGGTGCGCAAACGAAGCACATCCATGTCGTAGGTTATGCCCAGGTCGTTTCGCACTTTGTTTTTCTCTATGTCGAGGGCGCTTATCACTATCACTATCTCGGCATGGTCGCTGAGATGCGAAAGCATGCGCAACTTGCTGTCGGGTTGGAATCCGGGCAACACCCTGCTGGCATGATGATCGTCGAATAACTTGCCTCCAAGCTCAAGATATAGCTTGTTGCCGAACTGAGCTATGCGCTCTTTGATGTGTTCGGACTGAATTTTGAGATATTTCTCGTTGTCAAAACCGTATTTCATATCGGATGCAAAGATAATGCTTTTCAGTTGTTTTGGCATAACGTGACAACTCATTTTTCTGACATTGCTTTCGGTTTATCAAAGCAAAAGCTCCTGCCACGAGGGAGCAGAAGCTTTGCTTAACTATTTTATGCAAAATGCGTTGGCTGCCCACAGGCACCATCGTCATCGTTGCGGTATGTCGACTTCGGTCTGTCGGCCATCGATGAGATAGTCGGTGAAATAGTCGACCAGACGCCAATAGAAATATTCGTCCATATATCCGAACGAGTGGCGCTGAGTAGGGATAAGCAGGAAGTCGAAACGCTTGTTGGCATTGATGAGCGCGTTGGCCACGCGAATCGAGTTGCCCGGATGCACGTTATTGTCTATGTCGCCATGCACAAGCATAAGATGGCCCTTCAGGTTACGCGCTATTTCGGGATTGGTGCGTATCTGATACATGAACGTAGTGTCGCCCTTCTCGTTAACCACCTCTTTCACGCCATGGTGTGTTTCGCTCCACCAACGGTTGTAGATGCGGTTGTCATGGTTTCCGGCAGCCGACACGGCCACTTTGAAGAAATCGGGATACTGAAGCATGGCTGCCGTCGACATGAATCCGCCGCCCGAGTGTCCGTGGATGCCCACGCGGTTTATGTCGATATACTTATGACGAGCGGCCAACTGTTCGATAGCAGCTTTTTGGTCGGCCAATCCGTAGTCGCGCAGATTGCCGTATCCGTAATTATGATACCACTTCGAGCGGTTGGGATGGCCACCACGGTTGCCCACGGTTATTACTATGAATCCGGCCTGTGCCAGGCGGTCGGTGCGCACGCTCATGCGAGTAAACGGATAGTTTGTGGCTTCGGTTTGAGGACCGGGGTACACGTAATCGATGATAGGATAGGACTTTTCGGGGTCAAAGTCGAACGGCTTGTACATCACGCCATACAGGTCGGTAACGCCGTCGGCAGCTTTCACCACGAACGTTTCGGGGAACTTGTATCCATTGGCTATGAGGTTTGAAAAATCTGATTTTTCAAGCGTCATCACTTTATTACCCAAGTTATCATAGAGAGCGGTTTCGGGAATGGTGTCAACTCGCGAGAAATTGTTTACGAAATAGTGCGCGTTGTCATCAATCGACGGCGAGTGGAAGAAATCGCCCTTGTTGAGCAGCTTCACGTTGCCACCGTCGAGGCTTACTGAATATAAATGCTGATAGTAGGGATTTTCGCCTTCTTCACGTCCCATGCCGGTGAAATAAACCTTGCGGTTGGGCTCGTCGACCTTGAGAATCTGGTGTACGTGCCACGGGCCTTCGGTGAGTCGGCGCTTCATATTGCCCTGATCGTCATAGAGATACAGATGTGCCCATCCGTCACGTTCGCTCCACTGCACAAGCTCCTTGCCATTGTTGACCGATGCCAACGGACGAACTTCCTGATAGGTGTTCATACGTTCTTCGATTATCGGCACGAGCGTGTCCTGACCCATGGTGTACGAGCAGATATCTATGCGATGAAGGTCGCGGCTCGAGCGCGTTACGAAGAAACGCTTGTCGTCGCCAAGCCATATGTTGGGCTGATCGTACATATGACGCTGCTTCTGCAAGCGCGGTCTGTAAGCTATCGAAAGGGTCTGATCCTTGAATCGCGAAGCATTAACCTCTTTTCGCGAGTTGTCGGTCATATCAAACACATAGAGATGCTCGATAGGCGAGTTCATTTCGCCCGGCATGTGATATTTGTAGGTTTCCAACGTGGGACGCGGCTCGGCCACTGAATTTATGACCCACAATTCCTTGACTTTTCGGTCGTCGGAAACCACGGTGGCGAAGTAACGGGAGTCGGGCGACCATACGCCATACACACCCTTGCGCTTGCCATTGCAAATGGTATCGGTGTTGAGATAACTGTAACCCTGTCCGTATCCAAAATCCTTTACGCCGTCGGTAGTAATCTGAATGTCGACTACCGTGGTGTCATTTTCGTCTTTTTTAAGCTTCTCGTAATCTTCACGCGACATTTTGTAAAGATTCAGATCCTTGGCATACACTACCGTCTGGCCGTCGGGCGACACCGATGCCCAGTAAAGTTGCTTGGTTTCTTCCTCCTTATCCTTCAGGTGCGTCAGCTTGCCGGTATTGAAGTCATATGAAAAATAGAATACTTCCTTGCCTTTAGGTTTTTTGGGCGATTTTTTCTTCTTACCCTCTTTTTGGGCTACCGAATCGGTCGGTTCTTCCTTCTTTGGCTTTACATCCTGGCTCGATACCACTTCGAACGTAAAGGTATGTCCGTCGTCGGCTACGTCGAGGTTTCGTATAGGCAACGATGCGGCGATGAAGGGGTCTTTTACTATTTCGGTAAGCTCGGCCGCCATCTTGTCATGGTCGAACAGGGGCACTTTCTTGCGAGTTGCCGGATCTACGACATACCATTTAGTGCCTTCGCCTGTTTTATACGCATACCAGAATTTGTCGCCCGACTTGAACCAATGCGGATCGACAGTAGTTGAAAACAACATGTTGCCAAGCTTGCTGCCGGCAAAGCGTTGAGCCAATTCATAGCGATTGTCGGTTGAACCCGGAGCATGACTGCCTTGGGCGTACACCGAAACCGACGTTGCCATAGCCAACACTGCCAAAAGGAGTTTGGATTTTTTCATTTTATTGAGATATAAGTAATTAATAGATTTTCAGGTAAAGAATTGCAAATTTTATGCAAATATACGACTTTATATCAAAAAAACTCAAGTATCTCAGGAAAACGCATCATTTTAACGACATTTCATTAGCTATTACGCCGTTTATTGCGTAAGTTTGCACTCGGATTTTCATCACTTATCTATCATTAACTTTTATCATTAACTTAAATCAAGACATCCTAAAAACTTAATTTCAAATGAGACGATTATTATTCATTACGGCATGCTTCATAGCAGTATGTATGGGTGCTTGTTCGTCGGGCAGCAAGTCGCAACAACCCGACAAGACCGACTTCGTAACCGTACGCGACGGAGAGTTTTACATCGGTGATTCGATATACCGTTTCGTCGGCACGAACTTCTGGTACGGAGCATTGCTGGCTTCGGAGGAATACGGCGACCGCCAACGTCTGTCGAAGGAGCTCGACAAGCTTCAGGAAACGGGCATTAACAATCTGCGCATACTCGTGGGCGGCGACGGCAAACCGGCCCCCTCGCACATAGAGCCGATATTGCAGTCGGAGCCGGGAGTGTATAACGACACACTGCTTGCAGGGCTCGACTATCTGCTCAACGAACTCGAACAACGCGGAATGAAAGCGGTGCTTTATCTCAACAATGCATGGGAATGGAGCGGCGGTTACGGAGCTTATCTCGAATGGACCGGACACGGCAAAGCCCCGATACCGGGCGTAGACGGCTATCAGGCATACGTAAACTACGTGAAGCAATTCGTGCTTTCCGACTCGGCAAAGGCATTGGCACTCAACCACGTGCGCAACATAGTAGGCCGCACCAACTCGATAACCGGCAAGCCATACACCGAGTCGCCCGCCATAATGGCATGGCAAGTGGCAAACGAGCCGCGCGCATTCAGCGCCGAAGGCAAGAAAGCGTTGGCCGACTGGATCCGCACTACGGCGCGCACCATAAAGGAGATAGACACCAATCACCTCGTGTCGACAGGCAGCGAGGGCAAATATGGCTGCGAATCGGATCTCGACCTGTGGACCGAAATACATTCATATCCTGAAATCGACTATGCCAACATCCACATATGGCCATACAACTGGAACTGGATTACGCCCCAAACGGTGGTAGAGGATGGCGACAACGCATGCGCGATGACCCTCGCATACATCAACGAGCATTTCGAGCGCATAAGCCCGCAAGGCAAACCGCTGGTGCTTGAGGAGTTCGGCTATCCGCGCGACTCAATGGCCATTGCTCCAGGATCGCCCACGAAGGGAAGGGATCGCTATTATGAATATGTATTTTCAATAATACGCGACTCCGGAAAGATAAACGGCTCAAACTTCTGGGGCTGGGGAGGCTACGCCAACCCGCAGCATCGCACATGGCAAAAAGGCGACGACTATTCGGGCGACCCGGCTCAGGAAGACCAAGGACTGAATTCGGTTTTTGCCACCGACTCCGGCACCATCGAGATAATAAAGAACTTCAGTCGCGACCTCAAATCGATAAATCGATAAAACGTCATTGAACCAAGCAAACAGTACGATTGTTTCATAGGCATCAGTTATGAATATAATATTTAAGCAGATAAGTCAATGAAACAGAAATTATTCTTTATTATGATCAGCTTGCTTGGCATGACCGCATGGCAAAGCTGTAGCGATGACGACGATGACAAGAAGCCCGTTCCGCCGGTAGAACAATCGTATATCGACGCATTGAAAAATCTCTACCCCAATGCCACAAAAGTGGAGTGGGAGCGCAAGGGAATGTACACAGTGGCCGAATTCGACCAGCCTTCGGGCATCGACACGGAAGTATGGTTTAACGCATCGGCCAAGTGGGCAATGACAGTCAGCGACTACGACAATAATCTGAGCCTCATTCCCGCCGAGGTAAGCAATGCTTTCAAAGCCGGCGAATATTCGTCGTGGGTCATCGACGAGATAAAATATTACGAACGCGAGATAGGCGATTTTTACCTGATCGACGTCGAGAAGAAAGGCAGCCAGGACATGGATCTTTACTATTCGCCCGACGGAACCTTGATAAAAGCCATTCCCGAAAATGACGTAGCAATATTGCCCGACATGGGTATATGACATAATCCATGCCGACACAAATCGAGTAGGAGGTAAACACTAATCACAGGTGTTTATCTCCTACTTTCGTATCTACATACCTATCATGCCACCGCACATATCATTCTTACTAAAGTGTGGCAGTTTCTCGCCAAATATTCTAAATTTTAATAACACGATTTATTTAATAAAAACTAAACAATAATGAAAAAGCCATGAAATATATGTTGATGAATTTTGCACCGTGAATCAGAAACGAAACAACAATCACAATGAAAAAAGTAATGTCAACTTTTTTGGTCGCGCTTGCTTCAAGTCTGACCATATTAGCGACTGACAGTCCGAAATACGGACAACTTAAAGGTCGTATCCTTGACAATGAGAAGAACCCTTTGCCGGGTGCGGTGGTTATCATCGACAGTAACAAACTGTCAACCGTTACGGATCTCGATGGCTACTTCTCGTTTGCCAATCTGCCATCTGGGAATCACAATCTGAAAGTGACCTATATCGGGTTTCTTCCGGTGAGCAAAACGATAGTGGTAACTGACGCATCGACCGTTGACGACATTGTAATGTCGGATACGTCACGAGAGTTGAATGAAGTGGTGGTAACCGGCGTTTTCTCCGGGCAGCGGAAAGCGATAAATACACAAAAGAACAACATCAACATAACGAATGTAGTGTCCGCCGATCAGATAGGCAAATTCCCTGACTCGAATATCGGCGACGCACTCAAACGCATAAGCGGCATCAACGTGCAGTATGATCAGGGAGAGGCCCGTTTCGGTCAGGTGCGCGGGACTCCGGCGGAGTTCAGTTCGGTGACTATCAACGGTTCAAGACTGCCGTCGGCTGAGGGAGACATTCGCAATGTTCAGCTTGACCTAATTCCATCCGATATGATTCAGACAATCGAGGTCAGCAAGACTCTTATGCCGGACCAGGACGGCGATGCCATCGGCGGCTCAATCAACCTCGTCACTAAAAACTCACCGCATAGATTTACAATCGGAGCTGTCGCAGGAACAGGTTTCAACTGGATAAGTCGCAAGACGCAGATGAACTTCGGCATCACACTTGGAAACAGGTTCTTCAATGACCGCTTCGGAGTGATGCTTGCAGTGTCTTATAACAATGCCCCCGCCGGGTCATATAATACGGAATTTATATGGGAGAAGGATGACAAAGGCAACATCTATTTAAGCGACTATCAAATAAGGCAGTATTATGTCACCCGCGTGCGTCAGAGTTATTCGTTGTCACTCGACTGGAAATTCAATGACTTTAACAAGATTTGGTTCAAAGGCATTTTCAACAATCGCAACGACTGGGAAAATCGCTACCGCACGACGCTTAAGGACATAACTCCGGAAGGCAAGGCCGATGTCAGAATCCAGACCAAAGGTGGCACGCCCGACAACCGCAACGCTCGTCTGGAACGACAGCGCACTATGGATTTCACTCTCGGCGGCGAGAACCGTATCGACATTTTCGGTATGGACTGGAAATTGGGATATGCGAGAGCTTCCGAGGAAAGACCCAACGAGCGCTATATCGATTATAGACTGAAAAAACAGAAGTTCAGTTTCGACTTCTCAAATACGCGCGAGCCCCTCGCCACTCCCGAAAAAGGCTCAACAATGACCCTCAACGATGATTTTTCGCTCAAGGAGCTGACACAGCAGCAGGAAGATATTGCTGAGATAGATTTCAAGGCTGCCATCGATTTCAAGACAAAACTCAACGACAGTGCAAAGCTCAAGTTCGGCATCAAGTTCGTCAACAAGACCAAGAACAAGGAAATTGATTTCTACGAATACACGCCCCTTGACGAGAAAGGGTTCGACAAGGATGCTTTCACCCATACGGTCGATATGACCACAGACCGCTTTATGCCTTCGTCGAAATATCAGACCGGAACATTCATCGACAAGCATTTTCTCGGTTCGCTGAACCTTGACGACAAAGACCGGTTTGACAGTGAACAAGTGGCCGAAGAACTCGCAGGTAATTATCATGCGAGAGAGAATGTCACTTCGGGCTACGTACGCATCGACTCCAGGCTCGCTGACAATCTTCAGCTCATGGGAGGGCTGCGTGTCGAGAACACCGACTTGCGATACACCGGCAGAATCTATGACGACGAGACAGGAAAGGTGTCGAAAACCGCACCGGCAAACTCCGGCTACATAAATTTCCTCCCCTCGCTTCTTCTGAAATGGGAAATCGACAAGGATTTTCTGTTCCGTTCCGGCTACAACCAGTCGATATCCCGTCCGAAATATTCGGCACTCGTTCCGGGTATGAACATAAAGCGAGGCGACAATGAGATAAAGATCGGCAATCCGGGACTGAAAGCCACCACATCCCACAACCTTGATGTCAACGCCGAGTATTACTGGAAGTCGATAGGTCTTGTGTCGGTCGGTCTGTTCTACAAACGCATCGAAGGCTTCATAGTCGACGAAGTCGCATACAACAAGGAATATGAAGGAAATGTCTGGACGAAGTTCACTCAGCCAAAAAATGGCGGCAATGCGAGTATACTCGGTGTCGAGGCGGCGTGGCAGCGAGATTTCAGCTTCATCACACCGGCCATAAAATGCCTCGGACTTTATGCGACTTACACCTATACCCACTCCCGCATAACCGACTTCAATTTCGAGGGGCGCGAAAACGAGAAGGGACTCAGCCTGCCCGGTTCGCCTAAGCACACGGCCAACCTCTCGCTATATTTCGACAAGTGCGGACTGTCGGCCCGCCTGTCGTTCAACCATACCTCGTCATTCATCGACGAAATGGGTGCAAGCAGTTTCTACGACCGCTACTATGATGCCGTGAAATATATGGACTTCAATGTCAGCTATACATTCGGACGAAAGGCCAAACTCACCTTCTTTGCTGATGTCACCAATCTTCTTAATCAACCACTCCGCTACTATCAAGGAAGCAAGAATCATACAATGCAGCAAGAATATTATGGCGTGAAACTAAACGGCGGCGTCAAAGTAACATTCTAAACAACAACATTATAATACAACGATAATGATACGCAAACTTTTATTCGCGGCAGGGGCTCTCTTAATGAACATTGGAGCCACCGCACAAGACTCGATTCCCAAAGGAGAAGTAAACCTGATGGTCATATCAGATGCCGGACGCAACGGATATTACGAACAAACTGCTGTGGCAGCCACTATGGGCAAGGTTGCCGAACAGATCGGACCGGATGCGGTGCTCGCCTTAGGCGACACCCATCACTACGGCGGCGTGCAGAGCGTTAATGACCCGCTATGGATGACAAACTATGAACTTATCTATACCCATCCCGAACTGATGGTCAACTGGCATCCCATATGCGGCAACCACGAGTATCGCGGCAACACACAGGCGATGGTCGATTACTCCGGCATATCGCGTCGATGGGAGATGCCTTCGCGGTACTATTCCAAAGTATTTGAAGATGACGGCACTTCCGTAAGGGTTGTGTTCTTGGATACCACTCCGCTTATTGACAAGTACCGCGAAAAAAGCAACACATATCCCGATGCGGCAATTCAGGATGTGGGAGCCCAACTCGAATGGATAGAACAGACTCTTGCCAATGCCAAAGAGGACTGGACTGTTGTTGTAGGACATCATCCGATCTATGCCTTCACCGACAAATCGGAATCGGAAAGAACCGATATGCAGAAGCGAGTCGATACAATTCTCCGCAAATATGATGTCGATATGTATATCTGTGGTCATATCCACAACTATCAGCACATACTCCGAACGGGGTCTGACATTGACTATGTGGTCAATACATCCGGCGCCCTGACACGAAAACCGAAAAAGACCGAGGGTACGGTATTTTGCAGCGATGCTCCCGGGTTTTCAGTCCTGACAGCCGACAAAAACAATCTCCGACTGCATCTGCTCAACAAAGACGGACATATCATCCATACTGTCAAGCGAAACAAATAGCACAGAAACAGAAGACAACAATATTCTGACAAATAACCGCAATTGTAGCGCGGCGTGACGCATAAAAGCGACATCGCCGCGCCTTTTATATAGCGGCGAGCTGTTTCGCGCCGAAAAATGGCCTAAAAAGGCTACGTTTTTTGTCATTATGATTTTTTTATCTATCTTCGCCAAAGATAATCTACAATCATCACATAAACAGCATTTGCCATGAAACAAGTAAAGGAACTCAAAGGCAGGGTGGCCTCTCTCGACATACTTAGAGGATTTGATATGTTTCTGCTTCTATTTTTTCAGCCCGTATTGGTACATTTCGGCAGGGTCGCCGACTTGCCTTGGCTGAACGATATTCTGTATCAGTTTGAGCACGAAACGTGGGAAGGATTCAGGGCGTGGGATATGATAATGCCTCTGTTCATGTTCATGGTGGGCACCTCAATGCCATTCTCGTTTGCTAAATTTCTCAACGGAAACAACCGCCGCGCACTATACATCAAGATACTGAAACGCGTAGCGTTGCTTTACATATTCGGTATGATAGTGCAAGGCAATCTGCTCAGCCTCGACACCCACAGCATACGCCTATACTCCAACACATTGCAGGCAATAGCCGCCGGATATCTGATAGCGGCGGTGATAAAGCTCAACCTTTCGATACGCAAGCAGCTGATGGCTACGTTGGCGTTGATGATAATATACTGGATACCAATGACATTTTGCGGCGATTTCACTCCCGAAAACAATTTTGCCGAAGCCGTTGACCGCATAGTGCTCGGCCGCTTCCGCGACGGCGTTCATTGGGATGATTCAGGCATATGGCACTTCTCGGAATGGTACACCTACACCTGGATATGGAGCAGCCTGACGTTCGGTGCCACCGTAATGCTTGGAGTTTTCGCCGGACAGATAATAAAACGCAGCACTGACAAGGGGCACACCTTCGTAATGCTGGCATTGGCAGGCGTGATATGCATAGTTCTCGGTTTGGTGTGGGGATTACAGATGCCCATAATAAAACGCCTCTGGACATCGAGCATGACTTTATTTGCCGGTGGCATCTCATTCTTACTAATGGCCGTTTTCTATTTCTGGATCGACTACAAGGGCCATTCAAAAGGGCTTAATTGGCTGAAAATATATGGAGCCAACGCCATAACGGCTTACGTGATAGGCGAGGTCATAAACTTCCGCAGCGTAGTGTCGTCGGTAAGCTTCGGCCTCCAGCCCATTTTAGGCGATTATTATCAAGTGTGGCTTACGTTTGGCAACTATATGATATTGTTCCTGATACTGTACTACATGTACCGTCAGCGCATTTTCCTGAAACTGTGAATTAGAACATTCGGCTTACTACACGCCGCATAAAACGTGCGGCGGCCCTCATCCTTATTCTTTTAGCAATGAAGGAGGACCCGACAAATCCGCATGCCGAAGTATAGAGACATATCATAAACAATGCCGATGCGCATAAGGCAACCATATGTAACGATTAAATTAGGTACGAAATCAGAGCGTCAAATTAACGTCGCAAAGATACTATGACGCAATGACTTTTACTGTGCCATTTGGCACAATCTGAACGTCGGCAATGTTTTTTAGGGCACAAACGCCATCAGCGCGCCACGGCCTTATCGAGCCAATCGGATATTACTTTGAGAGTTTCGGCCGATATGTCGCCGGGCAACGTTGAATATTCCTGAACCGAACCCGTTTGGCACTTCTGAAACAAATGATTGTGACCATCCATCAAAACCACGTCGGCCGACGGATTAAGTGCTTTAATGGTGTCGAGATTTCCGGGAAGCACCTGACTGTCCTTGCTGCCGTTTATGGCAAGCCACGGCATGCCGACGGATGCAATGTCGACCGCCGGATCGTAACGCAACATGGAGCGATACCACGGCGAGAGCAATGCCGATATTTGTTTTTGCAGCGACTCTTGAACGTTGGGCAGTTTTGCGGCATCGCCAAGATGTTCGTTAAATGCCATTGTCAAAGATATGCGCGCCGACGCATCGGGCAGCTCCGATTTTGCCAACGACAGAAGTTTTCGTTGCAGCGATTCGGCATCCCAACGCCCCATTGCGGCCATTGCGATGGCCCTGCTTTGCGACATTATGATGGAGTCGCCGCTCCAAGCCGGCCCGGCAAGAGTTACTATGAAATCCACGGCCTTGTTATGGCCGGTGGCGTTGCGAACGGCACTGGTTCCACCCGACGAATGGCCGATTATGCCAACCGGCAATGAAGGATAAATGGAGTCGACCAGAGCCACGGCCGCAGCAACGTCGGCAGCATCGGTATCGATGGTGGCACCCACGGCATCCGCTGCATTTGCAAATCCGCGATCATCGGCGCGAAGCACCACATAGCCCGCCGCCGACAGATATTCGGCCAACGTTTTAAACGGTTTTTTACCCATTATCTCCTCATCCCTATTCTGCACGCCGCTACCGGTAGCCAGCACAATGGCGGCCTTAGGCTTCGCCGATGCGTCGGGAATGGTAAGGGTAGCTCCCATGGCCACGCCGTCGTCGGCCACAACAACAACTTCACGTTCATCGAAATCGCGGCCATACATGGCCGTCGAACAAGCCAACGCCAACATCAGGGCGCATGCAATACGGTTCATAACACAGTGATTCATATTCATATATTATAATCTAACGCCGATGCCGAGCATCAAATTTTGAGGCTCCTTGAAATCGCCAAGCCGATAACCTACGTTAAGAAACAGACGGTCAGACACAAATGTCTTTAACGTAAGCATCTGATACAGTCGTTTCTCTCCCTCGGGATTCAGCATATCGTACCCCAATCCGGCATTTATGGCGAATATGGGCATGGTAAATTCGGCATGGGCCGAAAGCCCAACGCTTATTTGTTTTGAAAACGGAGGTCGATAGAACTTCACGTTATCGCCCGAACTACCGTCGACCCAATATTTATCCAATCCGGCACTTTCGTCGTACTGCATATCGAGCGACACGCCGGCCGAAAGCCATCGGTTGAACTTGCGCATGGGCGCGAACTGCAACCCGGCAACGCCAAACCGGCCCGAACACAACGTGGGCGAATCGTAAATTGAAACTATGCGTTTGCGCCACGCGCCATACGCTATTATGTCGTAAAACCACTCGGGACGGTCGGCCACGGCTTCAAGCCCGCCATCGACAATGCGCACATCGTCGGGTTCATTGAGCAGATACGCCAATCCTATCGATGCCCCCAACGAGTTTACGCCCGCATTGGGCTGCGAGGTATTTCCATTCGAAAAATGAGTGGCACCTACGCCCAACGACATTTGCCAACGCCTCGCCAAACGGTAATGCAGCTTCAGGCTCACCCCCATATGGGCCGTGACCGAAGTGCTCACGGCAGCATTTTCATCGGGATCGTCCTTATTGTAATGCTTCCACCCGAATGCCGCTCCGAACTCCCATTCATATCCAAGCCACAGCTTACTGCCGAAATGAGCTATCGGAGCGCCCTGATACACATATGCCGATATTGGAGTGCCTAAAAGTTCGTTGGCAAAAAACGTGCGCACGCTCAACCCTACGCCCTGATAAGCACCGCGATACAGCATTCCGTATCGCGAATAGGGGCTAAAGCTGAAATCGGCCCTAATGGCACCCGAAAAACTTCGGTTGATGGATTTGTCGTTCCGATTTATCCCTTTAAGATATGAGTTGGTTTGCGGAACCAATGCCGGCGAGGCTTCGATGCCTACGCGCCAGTCGAGAGGGAGCGAAAATCCCGACGGAATGCTATCGGCGCTTGCACTGACGGAATGCGCCAAAACCACAAACGCCATTATTAAGTATTTAATGAATCTATTTTCCATCTGACACTGTGATTTTGTAGTTTACCGGTTCCGAAACCGAACAACTGAAACGAGTGACGTTTTCGCGCCCCGACACCGGCATTACGAACGTCATGTCACCGCTTATCTCGGCAGTCACATAATATACCGAAACATTAACGTCGACCTTCGAATCGGCCGGAACGTCGACCTGCACGCGCGAGTCGGAGTCGGGTCGGGGATAATACGACGTTTCATCGATGTTAATCTGCAGCGGATCGCTCATCCCCCACTGACCATCCACGCATTGCGGCACTTGCATTTTCACCGTCAATCCGTCGGCCCAAGCGTCGCGCGTGCGCACGCGGCGATAGGCCGGCTTGTTGAGATATGGCGATATTTCCATACGATAGCTCGACTGTCCGCGATTGTCGATGTGATATGTCGTAGTCCTGACCAGGAAATTCTTATCGACTTCAATCGGAAAATCGTAATCGACGCTTTTCAACTCCATCGACCGGCCGGGCAACACCGTCACGAAAACATTCTCGAATGCATAGCCATAGTCAAGTTCGAAATTGAAATGCCACTCTAAGCCATGCGGGCTGGAATGTTCGGTGCTTTTAAAAGTAAGTTTGTCGTTTCCCACGAATACGTCAAGCATGCTCGACGCACTCGTAACATTAATGCGTGCTATTTGCGACACCGGACTATCACCGGCTATTACGTTTCCCGATTTGTCGTAACAGGTCACGTTTTTACTCGTAAGCAAGTCATATGGCCCGAAACCTTTAAGATCTTTTCGGCTGAAAGCGATGGTTTCCTCCCCGCCGTCGCCATCCAACTCTATGTAAACGTCGTCACCGGGAACATAATCTACGAATATGTCGTTATTGCAGGCCGTCACGACAATTGCGACCATTATGCGCAATAACAAACCAATTGATTTCGAATGCATCATATCATCGTCCTATTTTGCGCCCCATATAATACGTGCTCCACGTATCCTTGGCATATCCGTCGCCAAGAACCTCAAAGCTGCTCTCGGAAGCGCCCTTTATCTTTGCGCCGCGATAATACACATTCCATGTATCCTTGGCATATCCGTCGCCGAGAACCTTGAAGCGGCTCTCGGACGCACCCTTTATCTTTGCGCCGCGATAATACACGCTCCACGTATCCTTGGCATATCCGTCGCCAAGAACTTCAAAGCTGCTCTCGGACGCGCCTTTTATTTTCGCGCCGCGATAATACACGCTCCACGTATCTTTGGCATATCCTTGTTTAAGTATCTTGAACGACGAAGCGTTAGCACCCTCAACCTTTCGTCCGTCGAAAAACACATCATAGTTGCCTATCACGTACTTTGGGCGGTGATGCCTCCGACCGCCGCGCTCGTCACGCATTTCACGCTTGCAATCGTCATCGTCGTACTGTCCGTTAGGAAATACGGTCGACGATGAAAAGATCAGCGACAATAGCAGCGCCATCGATATTATGATTCCTGATTTCATAGTTTTCCTTTTTATACATTGCAAATATACTGTTTTATAACTTTATGGACTGTGACATTTGTCACATCGCAACATAGAAACATCGAATTTCACATAGCGATGGAGCAAAAATACACTTCGCACGCATTATAAGCAACACTCCAACGTCAGCCATTTCAATATTTTATGAAATATAAAGCAGTATTAAGAGTATGTTTACTTTTAACTTTATGAAATCTTTAGAGGTCTTTCAGGTCTGTTTGGCGATTTCATTCAGTCGTTATGGCACCCCATAACTCCTTCACTCAATCTCCAAACATAATCTGAAATTCTATCTAAATCTTATCATAAGCCAAAAGTAAACATACTCTAAACAATAGACGCAATAACCTGCAATAAATTACATCGTTTTTCACATTTAACATTCCGGCGAGCCGCAATAAGCTGACAAACCGTCACGAATTGCTTTTGCGAAAACGATAGAGCTGCCGGCGCGATATGTTTAGATACGAAGCAATGTCGTCAACCGTCAGCAGATCGAATATGCGAGGACATCGCCCCAACAGCCTTTTATATCGCATTTCGGGCGTGAATCGATAATTATCGAGGGCATTTATGTAAGCCTGATCAAACAATGCCTGAAGCAAAGTGGCGTTAAGTGAGGCATCTTCCACAAAATGGTCACGCATCAGCGACGCCGGCACCTCATATACCTCCGAATAATCCAACGCTATCACATCTACGGGCATGGCACGTCCAAGCATCACGCTCATATAATTGGCCAATATGGAGTCGCCGAATACGAATCCCACGCTTTTCATGCATCCATGGTCATCGATGAGCGAATGTTTGAACCCGCCGCTAACCACCCAGCCAACCGATTTGAGCAATTGACCGGAATGCGCAAAATATTCACCTTTGGCATATCGGCGCAACACCCCGTTGCGCATGCACACTTCGCGCCACTGCGAGAAATCAAATTCGACTTCAAACGTATTAAATCTATTCATACTCCACCTTATGGATGCTTATGGCCGTCATTTCCGACCGCCCGCACTATACATACATTTCATCCTCACCACGGCCCTTGCTAAGGATATGTCATTACGCAAAAAACGTGAGCCAACTATGCCACGTCTAAGGAACTGTTTGAATTTATTTGTCGAAGGAATTGAGAGGATTTGTCAAGTAGATTTTTGATATTTATGAAGGAGTTATGGGGGCCCATAATGACTGAATAAATATCAACAAGATGCTGACAAAGACCTCAATGACAAGACTAAATAAATTTTTAAACAGTTTCTTAATTTGAAGGTCGTAGGAAAAACCATTTTGCACAGATGTAACAATAGCAACCCACGCTGTTACGCGTGAGAACCACTATGCTATCTCTCGCACATGTTTGTGAATTTCCTACGTTCTCAAACTACAAGATAGGCATAACGTTTCTTCTTTAATTCCAATATGTCGACCGATAGTCCGCGACTATCGCCGTGGCAAAGATAAAACATTTTTCGCATTACCGCATAACGGCACGTGAAATATAAAGCCTAATCGCCGTCGGCCACCTTCGTGGCGGGAAGTGCAAATACGAATTCCAACCCTTTCGTCGCGGAATCCTGCACCATTATATATCCACCCATGGCGTTGATTATTCTCCGCACGAGAGGCAATCCCAGTCCGGCACCGCCATTTTTACGCGAACGCCCGTAATCCACTCTATAAAACAGATCGAAAAGCCTGTCGCGATGTTCGCCGTCAACTCCTATGCCATTGTCGGCGAAAGAGAACAACAGCAATTCGCCCTCTCGCCGTAGCCGGCGCAACGATATCTGCGTTCCACCCGAATGTTGGGCGGAGTTATATATCAGATTAAGCATGGCATTGGTAAGCAACGATTCGTGGCCTTCCACGCAACAATCGTCGGGCACATCGAGCACGAACGTCATCTCGTCGGCAATATGACCTTGCTTGACATCCTCCATGAGCTGAACCATCATATCGTGAAAATTGATGGTCGACGTCTTCACCATGCCTTTGTTTTCCTGAAGACGCATTACCATCGACACGTCATTTATAATGGTGGTGAGGCGATCGGTGTTTTGCTGTGCGCGCAAAAGAAATTTGTTTCTAAGCTCGTCAGGCATATCCTTTGAGTCGAGCACGGTATCAATGTACCCCTTTACTATGCCTACCGGGGTGTTGAGTTCGTGACTTATGTTCATCACTATCTGACGTTCGTAATACCACTTCTCCTGTTCGGCATGAATCTTGTCGCGATATAGCGTAAGCAGATTCTTCGACACGTCGCCAAGCTCATCTTTCGAAAAATTCAGGGAATCAATGTCGTCGGGCAGATTGTCGGATGAAACGGCCCGTGCAAAATCTCTCAGCGTGTACACATTTCGGCAAACGGCCATTGCACCGAAATAGGCCAGTACCGACGAAACCAATCCAAGCGCTATCACCACTATCCACACCATGGGGTCGATGCTTAAAAAGTCTGTCACCTCCCCTTCATAAGGCAATGCGGCAAACGAATAAATCTTATTGTCAGGACTTTTCTTTGAGCTGATCATACTTTTTTCGTCGTTATGAACCACATCCTTTACCGCTTGCTGACCGCTCTCCTTGAGCAATTTATTATACTCCGAATTGACCTCGCCGTTGCTGTCGTAAAACGGTATAGTGACGGCCGGATTGTCGGCAACCATATTGCCAACGCTGTCATAAACCGTAATGCGCAATGGCGCAAGAGTAGTGTTGTCGGTAAACAGACGAATAAAATCGACCGTCTTTTGCAAATCCACGCCACGTTCGTAAGCATCAATCACCGTGTTGTTGACATTGAGCAATCGGTTTTCGAGATTCTCTTTTTGCCGCTGCTTCTCATGCTCCACAAAGTGAACTATGGTTATGCCTATTATGAGCCACAACAATCCTATGAATGGTAAAAATAGTTTCCAATGCAACTTTAATATGTGTTTATCAGACATAGAATTGACCTTTTATTAATTACACACTCCACACATTTATTCATTAGTTACGTATATGCCTCTCTACTTCATAAGTCTCGCAGAATTAAATAAGTTGACGTTTCGTTTAATAAACAACAACTCAGCCCACACTTTAGTTTGCGTAACCTTATGATATGTCACAAATTGGAGCTTTACAACCGGCAGGCCATCACGCCAACCGCACACCCTGCCCCATCAACCGTAAATCTCGATTTATATGTTTACCTACTTTTTAGGGAACGTTTCAGAAATTTGCTTCGACACACGCTTAATGGCTTCTTTCAAATCTTTAGAATAGCTAAGCCCCAAGCCAAAAGCGCCTCGGCACGATGCTACCGGTCGACCTGTCATATAATCGATAAAGTTGACCGTAACTACAGCTTCTTCGGTTTGATTTATACCATACTTAACCAACAAAAGCCTATCACGTTGTTGCGATGTAAGTTCATTAATGCGAATGTCGCTGACCAACTGCAATCTTGAAGACTCAACCGCATCAAACAATTGAATCTCGTACTCCATCAGCTCTGCCGGAATACGATATGTGTTATTATTTATTATTGAGGCATACTCATATTTCGACAAATCGACTCTATTGGAAACTGTCGATTTCGATGTGGTACAGGCTGAGAGCGCCATAATCACAACAACGATGAGAAAATATTTAATCCGACTAATCATACGAATGTGTTAATAGCTGATTCGACATTAAAATAAACACTCGCAAAAGTAATCAATTTTCCAAATCCGCACCATCCAACACCAAAAAATCTTCAGAAAAAATCCGTAAAGACCCCGAGCTTTTATAGTTGATTAAACTTGTTCACAGCGTTTGCCATAATGCCATCCGCCATGCCAAAAGACTATCGAAATGAAAGTGCCCTGACAATTTCCATACGCTCATACCGGTATAGATGAAGATGACAGCCTAAAAAACAAGCGACTTAACTTAGTGATTTTTCACTTTGTTAAGTCGCTTTCGCGGTACCCAGACCCGGGATCGAACCGGGATGGATTGCTCCACTGGTGTTTGAGACCAGCGCGTCTACCGATTCCGCCATCTGGGCGTTTGCGGCTACAAAGATAGGCATTGTTTACGAAGCGTGCAAACTTTTAATCTTTTTTTTGGCACCGATTGTGAAAGTTTAAAAAATTAAGCTATCCTTAAGCGTTAGTTCAAAGATTTTTGCGTAAGTTTGCGTTATTCTCAGAAACGGTTTAAATTTATTTGTCGAAGGAATTGAGAGGATTTGTCAAGTAGATTTTTGATATTTATGAAGGAATTATGGGATTCCATAATGACTGAATAAATATCAACAAGATGCTGACAAAGACCTCAATGACAAGACAAAATAAATTTTTAAACAGTTTCTCAGAGTATGTTTATTTCTGGCTTATGTTAAGATTTAGAGAGAATTTCAGATTATGTTTGGAGATTGAGTGAGGGAGTTATGGGGTGCCATAACGACTGAATGAAATCTACAAACAGAACTGAAAGGCCTCTAAAGTTTTCATAAAGTTAAAAATAAACATACTCTAAGTAATCTGATTGTCTAACTAAAAAAATCAAGTAGTGGCAATGCCTAAAGCTAAAAAGTTACTCAACATCGTAAAAAACGATCCTTGGCTCAAACCCTTCAACGAGGCCATTGAAGGACGGTATAACGATGCCGTCAAAAAAGAAAAAGAATTAGTGAAGGAGTGCAAATCGCTCAACGACTTTGCCAACGCTCATAAATATTTCGGCATGCACCGAAATGCCGACGGATCGTGGACATTTCGCGAGTGGGCGCCAAACGCCACTTCGATAACCCTCGTGGGCGACTTTTCCGACTGGCAGGAACTGGCCCGTTACCAACTGGAGCGCATCGACCAATCAGGCGTATGGGAAATAAACCTGCCGGCCGAATGCCTGCACCACGGCGATTACTACAAGATGATGGTGCACTGGGATGGAGGCCAAGGCGAACGAATTCCGGCCTACGCCACCCGCGTGGTGCAGGATGAAAACACCCACCTGTTCTCGGCCCAGATATGGGAACCGGAAAATCCTTACAAATGGCAGGTCGACGGATTCAAACCCGACACAAAGCCGCTGCTTATATACGAATGCCACATCGGCATGGCCCAGGAACGCGAAGGCGTTGGAACATACGTCGAATTCCGCGACCTGATACTGCCCCGAATAGCAAAAGACGGTTACAATGCCATTCAGATAATGGCCATACAGGAACATCCTTATTACGGATCGTTCGGATATCACGTGTCGAATTTCTTTGCCCCTTCAAGCCGATTTGGAACGCCCGAAGAACTAAAATCGCTCATCGACCGGGCACACGAACTCGGCATAGCAGTGATAATGGACATCGTTCACTCGCATGCCGTGAAAAACGAGCTTGAAGGCCTCGGCCGCCTCGACGGAAGCTATGACCAATATTTTTACGGCGACGGCAGGCGCGAACATCCCGCGTGGGATTCGTTATGCTTCGACTACGGCAAAAACGAAGTGTTGCACTTCCTGTTGTCGAACTGCAAATATTGGCTTGAAGAATTCCGTTTCGACGGATTCCGTTTCGACGGCGTAACGTCGATGCTATACTACAACCACGGTCTCGGACAAGCGTTCAGCTGCTACGACGACTATTACAATGGCAATCAGGACACAAACGCCATAACATACCTCACGCTTGCAAACAAGCTGATACATCAGATAAACCATTCAGCCATAAGCATCGCCGAGGAAATGAGCGGCATGCCCGGCCTCGCCATACCGGTAAAGGACGGCGGCATCGGATTCGACTACCGAATGGCAATGGGCATACCCGACTATTGGATCAAGACCCTGAAGGAAAAGAAAGACGAGGATTGGCACCCGACGTCCATTTTCTGGGAGCTAACCAATCGACGAGCCGACGAAAAGACCATATCGTACGTCGAGAGTCACGACCAAGCCCTCGTGGGCGACAAAACGGTGATATTCCGACTCATCGACGACCAGATGTATTGGCATATGATGAAGTCTGACGACAATATGACCGTGGCTCGAGGCATGGCTCTCCACAAAATGATACGACTCGTCACGGCTTCAACCATCAACGGTGGGTACCTCAACTTCATGGGCAACGAATTCGGACATCCCGAATGGATCGACTTCCCGCGCGAAGGCAACGGATGGTCATACAAATATGCGCGTCGCCAATGGAGCCTCGTCGACAGCAACGACCTCAAATATATGTATCTCAATGCCTTCGACAATGCAATGATTTCACTGATAAGCGAAAAATACAATTTCCAGGCGCTTCCGGTCGAAAAGCTGTGGGAAAAAGACGACGATCAGGTTCTTGCATACAAGCGCGGCGATTTGGTTTTCGTGTTCAACTTTAACCCGTCAAAATCATTTTCCGATTACGGCATACTCACGCCTCCCGGCGAATACGAAGTGGTGCTTTCAACCGACAATCCCGACTTCGGAGGATACGGCAACGTCGACGAGCAGGTGCATCACCTTACCATATCCGACAAGCTGTATGCACCCCACGGCGTTGAATGGCTGAAACTTTATCTCCCTGCCCGATCGGCTCAAGTGTTGCGCTTACGCAACGTGCCCGCTCGAAAGCCGACAGCCGAAAAAACACAGTCAAAAGACACAAAAGCCCCGAAAGCCGTTAAGACCACCAAAGCAGCCAAGACTACTAAAGCTGTCAAAACCACCAAGACAGCCACAAAAGCATCTGCCAAGAGTAAAGCGTCATCAAAATAACGCCTCACATCCGATAGACTACACCGAAGGCCGCGCATCAATCATACGCGGCCTTCGTCATCTTCATTCGCCATAGGATAGAGGCGGCATCACGCCTCGCCCCACGCGCTCATTTATGCTTCTTCAATATTTTCTTCAGCTTTTCGGCCACTACGTTGCCCTCCTTCTTCATGCCGAAATCGGTGTAATGCACCACATCCACCCATGAATCGGGATCAAGACCTATCTCCTCGCGCGACAAATAATACAAATCCTTCACGCCCTCTTTGCGCAATATGTCGTAAGCCTCATGCTGGGCATCGTTAAGCGTGTTGTAACTGGCGTGACGCTGCTCGTCGACCTCGTCGCTACTATATCCGGCATGCTCCACAAGCAGTATCGGCGCAGTACGTTTGGCACGCACCTGATGCACGGCATCGATTATCAGCTTCTTCACTTCCTCTTTTTCACGGCGATCGTTATTGGGCAAGAAGTCAAACACATACACCGCAGCATCAACGTCGGTCATATACCTGATCACGGGCTCCTCGATGTAGGCATTGCCCGAAAAACCAAGATTTATCACCGGCCGACGAAGCTTTCGGCACACCACGTTGGTCCACGCCATGCCGGGTCGCGACGAGCATGCACCCTGAGTTATCGACGTACCGTAAATTATCACCGGCTTCACATCGGTGGGAGCCGGAACGAAACGAAATGAGTCACCGTCGGCCACGCCAACCTCCATCCACTTCACGCCATTATACGTAGGCAGAAACAGTGCGTATTCCTGATCGCCGGGCTTTGGGCGACGGTCTACGTTAAACGTGTACGTCACGGTATCGGCAAAATGATAGCTGCCGGCGCAGAACGAATCGGAGCCATCGGCATTCAGGCGATAAAGGTCGACGCCCGACACTCCGGTGGTGGGCATATGCGCCATACTCCAGCCGCCCGTAACGCCATAACGCACCTTAACTACCTTTGCATCCGTCACAAATCGAAGCGCCAGTCCGGCCGAATGCCTCGACAGATTCCAGACGGCTCCTCGCACTTCCGACTTGGCCGACGCGGGAAACCTCGCATAGTTACCCTCATCCCATCCCTGGTTCCATATGTTGCTGACGTTGCCCGACTTTTCGAGTTGCGGATTATGCCATTGCCACTGCACGGCACCGGCGCTAAGCCATGAGAACACACATAGCAAACTCACGATAAATTTCATTGTTGTCATATATTTGATGATTAATTAATTGTTCCTGCATACAGTAATGTGACTGCCCACAAAATTATATTAAAATTGTGACATTCAAGCACTATCCGACCCATAATTTTTCTCCAAAGGGAAAAATAAATTCTTTATTCTGCGGTGTAAGAGTATGTTTACTTTTGGCTTATGTTAAGATTTAAAATCTCACGATTTTTATCTACATTTGCGATTAAGTAACTCGCACAAATTAACTGATACATAATTATGAAGTCTCTCCATCGTGAAAAACGCCGAAAAGACGAATGAGGATGTGTCAGCCCATAGGGTTACTTGAGTTTTTTAATTATAACTAAGAGTTATTTATGATGAAGAAACTTGCAGCAATGATTGCAGCGGCCGCGACGCTGTGCGCCTACGCCGTCGACCCGATCGACAAGAGTATCGATATAAGTGCGCGCGAAGACGGACTGAACACGTCATCGCTGTCGATGGTGCGGTCGCTCATGCGTTCGCACGCGCCGGAGTGCCAATTTAATGATAACGTGGATTTCAGCGCATGGCAGGGTCGAGTGGCCGAGGAGATGACGCGACTGATGCGCCACCCCGAAGCTCCGGCTGCCGAGCCGCGACTGGTGGCCTCGGCGCAGCGCCCCGGCTATCGCATAGAGCGTTGGGAAACGTTTCCGCTGCCCGATGCCGTGGTGGGCGTTTTCGTGCTGATTCCGGATGGCGTGGATGCCGATCATCCCGCGCGCGGTGCGGCGCTCTGCATTCCCGGCTTCGGGCAGACCAAGGAACTGCTCGCCGGCGAAGCTGAACGCAATTATATGCTTGAGGCTTCGAGACCCGAGGGGGAGATTAAGCAGGCCTCGATGGCGCGGTTTTTCGCCGAACAGGGCCTCGTGGCAGTTGCGGTCGACAATGTATCGGCCGGAGAGCTGTCCGACAACGGCCGATTTGACTACGTGCACACCGCCCGCCATCTTCTGGAACTCGGCTGGAGCTGGCTGGGGCTCACGTCGTGGCAAGACAGAGTGGTGCTCGACTGGATGAAGACCCTGCCGGAAGTTCCCGCCGACCGCATAATAGTTTCAGGGTTCTCGCTTGGCACAGAGCCGCTGATGGTTCTCGGTGTTACAGATCCGTCAATCTATGCGTTTGTCTACAACGATTTTCTCTGCCGCACTCGCGAACGCATCCTATCGCTCACGGCTCCCGACGACAACGGTTATCGGCAGTTTCCCAACAATATCGACCATCTCATTCCGGGCTTTCTGGCCAAATTCGACTTCCCCGACCTTGTGGCTGCCATGGCTCCGCGCCCGGTCATATGCACGGAAGGAGGGCTTGACCGTGACTTCCGACTGATTCAACGAGCTTATGCACGCGCGGGCGCTCCGGCCGATGCCTTTGAGTATCATCACTATGCCATGTTCGAGGCCGACTCTACCCGATCGGTCGACTTGGAGGTGGTGCCTGCGGGCATTGACAAATGGGAATACTTCCGTCTCTGCAACGTTGACCCGCCTCACCACTATTTCAAGACCGAACACGTTCGCCCGTGGCTCGACCGCATTCTGCCCAAACGCTGATTTCGCGTTCGTCCGCTCGGATTGTCTCATCTCAGCTACCTTTTCTCGTTCACATCCACATAAAAATCCCCAAAAAGGTTGTATCGATATAACCTTTTTAGCGATTTATCGCTATCTTTGTGCGGATACAACACAAATTCCGTATGAAATATCTTAATATCAAAAAAGCACTTGCCGCTTGGCAGAACATACAACCCCTATCTGAAAAAGACAGGGAAAGACTTAGCCGTCGTTTTACCGTAGATTTCAACTACAATAGCAATCATATCGAGGGCAACACGCTGACTTATGGACAGACAGAAATTCTGTTGCTATTCGGCAAGGTAATTGGAGAGGCTGATGTGCGTGACGTGCAAGAAATGACAGCAAGCAATGTCGGCCTGCGAATGATGACAGAGGAAGCCGCCGTTAAAAATATGCCGTTGACGCAGAACTTCATACGGACATTGCACAAGACCCTCATACGCGAGGATTACACCGTCTATCGCAGTTTGCCGGGTGGAGTGCAGACGAGCTACGTGATACACGCAGGGCAATATAAGACACGCCCCAACAGCGTAATCACAAGATACGGTGACAGATTCGAGTATGCCTCGCCGGAGGAAACGCCCGGACTCATGATTGACTTGGTCGACTGGTACAATGCTGCCGAACAGGAGGGGAAACTATCACCCGTTGAGTTGGCTGCGTTGTTCCACTACCGATATATACGCATACACCCCTTTGAAGACGGTAACGGACGTATCGCAAGGCTAATGGTAAATTACATTCTAACACGCCACAACTATCCGATGATTGTAGTCCGCAGCCGCAAGAAAAGCGAATATCTTGAAGCGCTACATCAGGCCGACCTCGAAGTAGGCCCTGTGCCAAGCGATGGCGCCCATGCCGACATCAACGAAATACGCCCATTCCTTAAATATTTCAACGAATTGGTCGCGACTGAGGTATATAACGACGTGCTGTTTATAAGCGAGAAAAATGAAAATGTCTGGTGGTATGATGGCGAACGAATTTCATTCCGCTCACCAAACTACACCAAAATTCTGAACGCCATGCGAACACAGCCTTCACTTACACTCGCTGACATGAAAGAAGATACCGGCATCAGCATAACAGCCATCCAAAAACTGCTTGACCGGCTCATAGACAACAAATATGTGGAACGCGGCGAAAAGGATGGAAGTTGGAGAGTATTCCTGACACAATGAGACCTACGAATAATTAGGCCGATTTATCGTCAATTCTTGGACTTGTTCCCCGGCGTCATCAAATTAATATTATAACCAAATGCAAGTCTATCGATGAAGTAAAAACTGCGGCTTTCAACCCGCTTTAGTTTGTTTTTTAACACCAAAATCCGTCAGGTTTAAAAAAATATGTTACCTTTGCATATTCATAACACAGATTCGAATCGTTCGTAATGAAAGTAAAAATACATCGTGAAGGCACTAACATATTGATCATATTGCTGTTAATACTTGCAGCGATCAATGCCACCGCATGGATGTTTATCCGTCCGGCCGCCATTCCGATATCTTTTTCCATCATATCGGCGATAATCTACTTGCTGATTCTCAACTTTTTCCGTTCGCCACGCCGTCACTTCAAAGGCAATCCCGACAACGTAGTGGTTAGTTCGGTCGACGGAAAGGTAGTGGCGCTCGAAGAAGTGTTCGAGGACGAGTGCCTGCATCGCAAGGCGATACAGCTGTCGGTGTTCATGACCATTTTCAATGTACATGCCAATTGGTTTCCCATCGATGGCGAAGTAATTTCGGTGAAGCATCATTCCGGACGCTTTATGTCGGCCTATCTCCCGAAATCAAGCACCGAAAACGAACGTTCGTCAATACTCATTCGAGCCAAGAACGGTCAGGAAATTCTCGTGCGACAAATAGCCGGCGCCGTGGCTCGACGCATTGTAACGTATGCCGAACCGGGCGAAGAAGCTTCCATCGAAAACCATCTTGGATTCATCAAACTTGGGTCGAGAGTCGACATTTTCCTGCCGCTCGACTCTGATATATATGTAAAGATCGGCGACAAGACTACCGGTGGCATTACCGAAGTTGCTCGTCTGAAACCACAATCTGTTTGATATGTTACGTAGCTTAAAAGCATACATTCCAAACACCATCACATGTATGAACATGCTCTCAGGAGCCATTGCATGTGTATTGTCTTTTCACTATTCCGAATCATTCGGCTCATTGCTTGGATATCAATGGGCATTCATATTCATCGGCGCGGCCGCCATTTTCGACTTTTGCGACGGCGCGGCGGCGCGACTGCTGAAGGCTTATTCCGATATGGGCAAGGAACTCGATTCCTTATCCGACCTGATAAGCTTCGGCCTTGCTCCGGCCCTGCTGATGTTTAACACCATCAACTACTTCAACGGCAACGTTGACGCGCTCACGCCTTGGGCGTTTGCCGCGCTCTACATAGTAGTGATTGGAGGGCTGCGTCTGGCCAAATTCAATGTCGACGACAGGCAGACCACCTCGTTCATAGGCCTCCCCATACCGGCCAACGCCATTTTCTGGATAGGAACGATGGCCTGGATGCACGCGCACGGCTACATAGGCAACATCCCCACCCTGCTGCTTATATTCATAGTAGCATCGCTGATGGTCAGCCGTATGCGCATGTTCTCCCTGAAATTCAAGAATTTCGAATGGCGCGAAAACTTCCGACGCTACGTCATAATCGGTGCGGCAATACTGTTTGTAATTACCGAAGGCGTGCCAGGCCTCGCGTGGACAATAATACTCTACATACTCATTTCGGCCGTAGCGCGCAAAGAGGCTTGACCGCTCGGCCCCGATCATTGCCATACAACATTTAACGGCATCGATCGTTGTTATTTAATATGCATAACAACCTTTCTCTCTAACTAAAAATGTCATTTTTTCTACTTATATTACTATTCCTGATAGGCGTCATAGTATGGCCCATGATTAAATTGGCCACTACCGTCCACAGTTATCAGAAAAACGTTCGCAATGCTTTCAGGTCGATGAACGACGAAGCTGAGCGTCAACGCAACCGAAATTATGCCGAAAATCGTCGTGGCGGATGGACTCGCCCGCAAACCAAAAAGAAAAAGATAACCAACGATATGGGCGAATACGTGGAATGGGAAGAAGTTTCCGTCACCGAATCGACCGAAACAACCACGAGCGGCAACGAAAGCGCCAAAACATATACGCGCGAAGAACAGGTCACCGACGTGAAATGGGAAGACATCTGACGCCATGAACTGCGAAGAAGCATATGCATATCTGACGACTTTGCCGCACGCCGAGGCCACATTTCCGTTCGACGACGTTTCGCTCGTGATGAAAGTAGGCGGCAAGATGTTTGCGCTCCTCCCTCTCGACGCCCCCGACGGGATAACGTTGAAATGCGATCCGGAGAGGGCCATAGAGCTTCGCGAACGATACGCCTCAGTAAAGCCGGCCTGGCATTTCAACAAAAAGCACTGGAACACGGTGTTTTTCGCCCCCCGGTGCTTACCGACGAGCAGATACGCCAACTCATCGACCACTCTTACCGGCTGGTGGTGGCAAAACTGCCCAAAGCCGTGCGCAGCCGGATTGACGATTTAGAGGTCGTTTAACCACATCTCCGAAACAACATTTTTTGAACTATGTACTACATCGAATCGCTATATCGGTTTTTTGAAGAAATATCGCGAAACAACAATCGCGAATGGTTTGCCGCAAACAAACATCGCTACGACGACCTGCGCCAACAATGGATGGCCGACCTCGACCGCCTGACATCGCACATGGCATCGTGGGAGCCCGACCTCGCCGGTCAGAATGCCAAGTCAGCGGCCTATCGGTTCTACCGCGACACTCGTTTCTCGCCCGACAAATCGCCCTATAAGCATTATTTCGCGGCCGCCATAAGCGCATATGGCCGAAAGTCGCAGCACGCCGCATACTACTTACAGATGGGTCTGCCTACATCGTATGGCGACTCCGGGCTCTACGGAGGCCTCTGGTGCCCCGACAGCAAGACGCTCAACAAGGTGCGACGCGCCATAGTCGACAACATCGAAGAATTCGAATCGATAATACACTCCGACCCGATGAAACGCCTGTACCCCGAATGGGTAGGCGAGGCGCTGAAAACGGTGCCGAAAGGATGGGATCGAAACCACCCGAACGCAGATTTGCTCCGGTTAAAGGATTACGGCAAATACCACCATTGCGACGAGCGATTTTTCCTCGACCCTTCGTGGCCCGAGCGCGCTTCCGAATTGTTCAGAGTGTTGAAGCCCCTCAACGACTTCCTCAACTACTCAATCGACGAGTAATCGGGGGTCAGTCAACCGACACCACCGATACCTTGGGCGTACGTATGCGAGGCTTCAGTTCGCCCCCTATCACATATACCTTATTGCCCAAAACGGCCAGTGCTACTCCGGCGCGCGCAAATTCGCTGCCCGAAGCAATCACGCTCCATTTCTTTTCCGACGGATCAAACAGCAGAACGTCGCCGTTAAAACGATACCATTCGATGGGATGCGACAGATAGTCGGGCTGCTGATTCTGCAGTGCGCTCAGAAACACATCTTTGTTCACTCCGCCCACCACGAGTATTCGTCCGTCGGCGAGAGTCGAAGCCATGCCTCCACCCACCGAGAGGTCGTCGCCCGATGCCGCGAGCGGTCCGGCGATGTTACGCCATTTGTTTGACTTCACGTCATATTCGCAACCGCCGAGTTCGAGCGTGGCCGGCTTGTCGGCTGTTTTTCCGGCAAATCCGCCCCACAGATAAATCTTATTGCCCGAAGCGGCCATCACAGGCTGCACGCGATTGTTTCCGGGTATGTCGCGAAGCCGTTTCCATCCCTCCTCGCACTTGTCAAGGTCAAGGCATATCAAAACGTTCGACGGCGCGCCGTCAACGTTTCCTCCCGCCAGATATATCTTACGACCCAAAGCGCAGCAAGCCATATTGTCCATCGTGAAAGGAAGCGAAGGCAGCGGCGTGATCACCGCCTTGCCGTCGGTCACTCTGAGCTGCCACGCTTCGGAGAGCGCGCCGCTGTCCGAAACGCCACCCGCCATTATCATGGTGCCGTCGGCGGTCACTGCCGACGCCCCATAGGCCATGGGCTGAGGCAAACGGCCTATCAGTGTCCGCTCATATCCGCCGTCACTGCCGGGAGTCAGCTCATATATGCCCGAATAAAACTTCTTCTTACTGTCGCTGCCGAGCGGATTGACCGGGAAATTGCAACCGCCGGCCATTATCACCTTGCCGCCAACGCCACCGGCAAAGCAAGCCGAAACGCCCGATTCTATTCCTCGATCGTCAAATGACGGTTCTTCAGCTTCAATCTTAAACGTCGACGCGGGCAAGCCATCCTCGTTCACCAGATTGGCCCGCGTAAAAGGCTGCCATGCATATCGCACGCAGCAAGGATTGTCAACCTTCATATTACGTACTATTATTTCATTATTTTCCACGGTAGCCTCCGCCGGATAATACAATCCGTCTATCCGGGCCACCTCAAACGTTCGCAACGCACCTCCATCAGAGGCATGCATTCCGTTCCCGTTGGCCATGCTTATCCTTATGGCATTGCCATCTCTCACGGCCTTCATCGGAACCGGCCCCGACGATGCCACGTTGCCGAATCCATACAATTTGTTCAATGCTATGCGCCCCAGGCGCTCCCCTACGGGCTTTTTGTTGCGCGGATGCACGTCAAGCGAGTCGCCATAATCATGCGTCACGGCCATCTCCACACCCTCGTATCGGTCGGCCAGACGGCGCTGGCTGTCGCGGAACTGTGGCCACGACGGTCTGTTCAGCGAACTGAGCTGCGCAAAGTAAAAAGGCAGCTCCGCATTGTCGAAATAGTTGCGCCAGCTCTCAATCAACAGGCCAAACAAAGCTTCGTGCACCTCTATGTTGTGAGCATTCGACTCGCCCTGGTACCATATTACGCCGGCTATGGGATAGTGCCCCAACGGACGTATGCCCGATGCAAAGAGATAGCTCGGCTCATACGGATGACGCTGGCCGGCAGCAGTGCCCGAATTTTCGGCAGCGCGCCGTTGCGCCCACGGCTGCACGTAATCGTTGCCTCGCCAATTAAGCAATATTTCGGGCAATCCGTGCTCAAGCGTCTCCACGTCGATCCACGATTCGGTTCCCGAACCGCCAACGGCATTGCATATCACCCCTATCGGAACGTTGGGCAGGCTGTCGCGAAGCATCTTGCCGAAATAGTAGGCTATGGCCGAAAATCTCGAGGCCGAAGCGCTGTCGCACTTTTGCCAGTGCGTCGGAACGAAATAGTCCAAATTGTTAACGGCTTCGAGAGCCTCGTCAGGCCATTTGCGGCCATCGGTTATGTAACGCGCCTTCATGTCATACAGGCGCAACATATTGTCGGCATCTATCTTATGGCGCGGCACCGAGTTGCTAAGCCTGAACTCCATATTCGATTGTCCGCTTGCAAGCCAAACTTCACCTACGGCCACATCGTCAATGCGCACGGTTTCGGTGCCGTCGGTAACGGTAAGCTCATATCCGGTGCCCTCCGTCATTGCAGGCAGGGTAATTGTCCAGTCGCCGCGATTGTCGGCAACCGAGCTGCCCGAATTTTCGCCTATCTTGGCGCGCACCGTCACTCCGGCATTGGCCTTTCCATTTATCGTTATCGGCTTGTTGCGCTGAATCACCATTCCCGGTTGATAAATGGCCGGGAGCCGCAATCCTCCGTAATCGCCGGTAATGCCACTATATGCCGTTCTGGCAAGTATTTCAGCCCCTTTCACGTCGGGATGTATGGCATCAGGCATCAGATTGCTGTGGTCGCGCAAGGCAGCGCCGAAATCTATCACTTCCGAGCCGGTGGCCTCCGCCACGCGTTCAATGGCCTGTTGCGCCTCGTCGCGCCAGTCGCGGGTGCCCGATTTGAATCTGTGATGCGACGCTCCGAGCGGAGTAAGCCTCGACAATATCACCCTCACATCGGGATTGACGGCACGAAACGTATCCACGAGAGCCACGTAGTCGCTCACGAAACGGTCATTGTAGTTTGGCCAGTTGCGCGGATCCGTATCGTTGACACCGAGGTGTATCACCACTATGTCGGGTTTGTATGACAGCGCCGACGAATACTCCGGCTGATCGACATACGGAAAATGACCGGCTCTTAGGAGCGTTGCGCGCGAACGCCCGAAATTGCGCACCTCATACCCGTCGCCGAGCATGCGCTGCAATTGCGACGGATAACAGTTCACCTCCCTGTCAGGCAACAGATAACCGTAAGTAATGCTGTTACCCACGCAAGCCACCTTTATGGGCTTGACGGCATACGCGGCCACTACCGTAACCGCCGCCATCAATGCCGCCAGGCTCACGCGCCACGGCATCGCCAATACCTTAAAGCCTTTTGTCATCAAAGTTTTTTAGCTATTATGTCACCGAGCAGCATATGGCTCTTGACCATCATGCGCGGTATGTGAAACGGGCCTTTGAATATGTTGCCTTTGGCCATCTGGGCCACCGAACCGTCGCGATGCAGATAGCCGAACCATTCGCCATACACCGGATCCGACAGATACTCATAAGCCCACTCGTTGACGAGCCTGTGCATTTCGAGATATTTCGGATCATCGGTAAGATCGTAGGCATACAGAGTGGCTATGATAGCTTCGGTCTGAGGCCACCAGAACTTCATGTCCTGCGAATAATCCTGTGGCGGGAAATGCTTGCAGTCGCGGAAATTTATTATGCCGCCATACTCGTTATCCCAGCCCCAGTTCCATGACCATTCGAGTATTTTTATGCCCATCTCAATCAGATCCTTGTCGCCACGGTGCTTTCCTTCTTCAAGTATGAACCACGCCGTCTCTATGCAATGACCCGGATTTATCACTCGCCCGTTGCACGTATCAATGAGCTTGCCGTCGGGGGTAACCATTTCAAGCACGGCCTCGAATTCGGGATGCATGAAATAATTTTTTATGGCATAAAGCGACCGGTCGATCTGTTCGGTAAGCGACTCATCGTCAATCGCCGCGCGTATGCGCGAAGCCGTATTGATCAATATCATGGTTATGGAGTGGCCTATGGCCTGCTGCGTGGGCAGATATTTCTGCTCCAGCAATCCCGGCGTGGAGATGAAGCGCTGTATATCCTTGAACAGGCGCAACGCCTTTTCGGCATATTCGCGCAAGCCGGTAGCTATGGAATATTCCGACATGGCTATCGCCGCAAAGCATTCCGAAAACACGTAACGGCGCTTGCGCAGCGGTTGGCCCGTAGCGGTCACTTCGAAATACATACGTCCGTCCGTATCGAAGCAATGCGCTTCGATGAAATCCAGACAGCTCTTTGCCATCTCGAGATATTCGGGGCGTTTTTCGACATTGTTGTATGCAAACGAATAAACGAAGGCACAACGGCCCTGAAACCATACCGATTTGGTCGAATCCATCAGTTTGCCTTCGCGGTCAACGCACGTGTACACGCCGCCGTTCTCGCGGTCGAGGCCGAATTTGAGCCAGAACGGCAGTATGTCGCCGGTCAAATCCTTGCGATAACGTTCGTGCCACTCTTTAAGATAGCTCATCGTATCGAGATTCCACATATCATCTACTTTTAACGGGTGAATGTCTGTTTATCTATTTTTTCAAAGCTGATTGCAGCGTTCAAAGAAACCGATGGCTTCCAGTTCGCGCTTCATTGCGGCTTCTTCCTCGTCGGTAAGATTCTGGAACGGCGTGCGGTTTTTACCCATGTCAAGGCCTATGAGCTTCATTATTCGCTTGCCGCCCACTATGTTGCCGCGATAACGGCATATCACGTTTATTACATCCTGTGCAAAATTCTGATGCTCACGAGCGCCTTCGAGGTCGCCGCGCTTCCAGCAATCTATTATGGCGGTCAGTTCGCGTCCGTTGTAATTGGTGGTTCCGCCTATTCCTCCGCGCGCGCCACCCATCGCAAGCGACGGCAGTATGGTTTCATCCTGTCCGTGAAGCATGTCGTACTTGCCGTTTTTGTACAGGCGGCACTGATTGTACTCATAGATGCTCTCAAACGTATATTTTATTCCGGCAAAGTTGTCGACCCTTCCGTCCACGGCCTCAAGCAGCTTCACCATGGGCAGGTAAGCACCGTTGAATGCCGGGATGTGGTAATAATAGAACGGTAGCTCGGGCGCGCCGGCTGCAATCTCCTCGATATATTTCACGAGCTCCTCCACGCGGCCTATTTTCGGGAATGGAGGCGCCATGGCACCGATGCCCCATGCGCCCAGTTCGGCAGCGTGGCGTGCCAGTTCGCGGCTCGATTTCACGCAGCAACTCCCCACGTGCACTATCACCTTGAAGTCCTTGTTGGCATATTTCACCCATTCTTCGGCCAGTCGCTTGCGTTCGTCGTCGGTGAGCATGTAGCCCTCGCCCGACGAGCCGTTTATGAACACGCCTTTAAGGCCGTTTTTCTTCAACATTGCGGCATAAGGCGCAATCATGTCGTAATTTACTTCACCGGCTTCGTTAAACGGAGTAAACGGTGCATCTATCAAGCCCTCTATTTTTTCCATAATATATTCTGTTTTCAAATAAGCATTAATTTCATTGTCATTTTGCATCGTCGGTTTTTGGCTTCAGTAGCAGCAACTGCATCGCCATTGCCACTAACAGCACCCCTGCCATAAGCGCAAATCCGAGACCGAGGTTTCCGCTCTTGGCCCATGAGCCAAGCACTTCGGTCACCAATGCACCGGCAAACACGCCGGTCATGTTCATGAGGCCATAGGCCGAAGCGCGCTGACGCGCCGGCACGAACTGGCAGAGTATCGGCATGTTGTTGGCATCGAACATTCCATAGCCGAGGCCGAAGAACAAGCCTGCTCCAATGGCGGCATACACATTGTGCCCCACGCCGATAAACACGAGTGCGGGAATCATCATGGCCATGCCGATGGAACTGGTATATATTCGTCCGCGCACATTTTTGCGAACCCAACGGTCGGATAGCGGGCCGCCGACCATGACGCCTATGAACGACGACAAGGCAATGGTGATGGTGGCCATGGGGCCTGCCTCGGAGGGCGATATTCCAAGGCTGTCGGCAAACAGCGTCGGGAGCCAGTTTTTCGTAGCCCATCCGGGAAGCGAACTCGACGCGAAGAAAAACAATATGACCCAGAAAGCCACATTCGAGAATATCATGGCAAAGCTGCGCCACACCGACTCGACGTTGCGCGATCCTTCACGCTCTATGTTTTGCTGTTCGGCCGGAGTGCGGTTTTTATCGCGGAGCGCCACGATGAGCATCACGGCATATATGATGCCTATCACGCCGAACCAATGAAACGTTTGCTGCCATGAATATGCGTGGGCCACGGTGGCACCGAATCCGCCCAACGCCTGACCGACGTACAATCCCGTCATATGTATTCCGATTGCAAGGCTTCGCGAAGAGCCGGTGAAGTAATCGGCTATGAGCGACAGTCCCGCCGGTATGTACAGCGCCTCGCTTACTCCCATAAGCGCCCTGAGCCAGAATATTTCGTCGAAGGTGGTGCAGTAGCCCATTAGCAATGTAACCGTCGACCACACGCCGAGCGAACAAACTATTATCCACTTTCGGCTGAGACGGTCGGCAACCACGCCGCTCACCGGGCTCATAAATCCGTAAATCCATAAAAATATGGCCATCAGTCGGCCGAAATTGGCCGGATCTTTTATGGCTGAAATGGTCTCGCCCATCGACATCTGCATGGTCGAAAGCATCTGACGATCCATATAGTTCAACAATGCCACTACCCATAGCAGCCCTACCACTACCCACGGGTAAAGATTTTTCTTCGATGTAGCCATAGCTGTCATTTTCTATTAGATTTCAGGATTTAAGCTTATATCGCAAATTTACTACTTTTTTTGAACACTACAACATTATGTAAAAAAATTTGAGAAGCCCGCACCAGGCAGGCTTCTCAAACATTTGATATTCGTCTATGCTTTTACGCCGATTAGTCAGCGCACTTTGCTTTGATGAATTCACGATTAAGACGAGCGATGTTGCTCAACGGAATGTTCTTGGGACATTCGGCGGCGCAAGCACCGGTATTGGTACAGTTGCCGAAGCCGAGTTCGTCCATTTTCTTCACCATTGCGCGGGCGCGACGTGCGCGTTCAACCTGACCCTGGGGAAGAAGTGCAAACTGGCTTACCTTAGCCGACACGAAAAGCATTGCCGAGCCGTTCTTGCAAGCTGCAACGCAAGCGCCGCAACCTATGCAAGTAGCAGAGTCCATAGCCACGTCGGCCACTTCCTTCGAAATGGGAGTAGCGTTGGCATCGGGAGCGCCGCCACAATTGAACGAAACATAACCGCCGGCCTGCTGTATCTGGTCGAATGCATTGCGGTTCACCATAAGGTCGCGAATCACCGGGAAAGCGGCCGAGCGCCACGGTTCGATGGTAATTACGTCGCCATTTTTGAACTTACGCATGTGAAGCTGACATGTGGTTATGCCCTGCACGGGTCCGTGGGGATGACCGTTTATGTAAAGAGAGCACATGCCGCAAATACCCTCGCGACAGTCGTTATCGAATACGACGGGTTCTTCACCCTTTTCCACGAGCTTCTGATTGAGCATATCAAGCATTTCGAGGAAGCTGCTTCCGGTCGAAACGTTGTCGAGTTCGTACTCAACGAACTGACCTTTTTCCTTAGGGCTGCGCTGACGCCAGATTTTTAATTTTACGCTTATTGTAGTTTCCATCTTTTTTACGACTTATAGTTACGGGTTTGCACTTTTATTGCCTCATATTTGAGCGGTTCCTTGAGAAGTACCGGTTTTTCGTTGTCGCCGGTATATTTCCAACAGCTCACATACATATAGTGCTCGTCGTCGCGGGCAGCCTCGCCGTCAGCCGTCTGATATTCTTCGCGGAAATGAGCGCCGCATGATTCGTTGCGGTGTAGCGCGTCTATGGCCATCATCTTGGCCATCACAAGGAAGTCTTCGAGACGAAGTGCCTTTTCGAGTTCGGTGTTGAGGTCGTCGGCCTTACCTACGATTCGAAGGTCGCTGTAGAATTCTTTTCTTACTTCTTCGAGTTCGGCAAGAGCCTTCACGAGGCTCTGGAGAGTACGGCCCATACCTACGAGATTCCACATCACATGACCGAGACGTTTGTGTATTTCGTCGGGCGATTTGGTACCCTTTATGTTCATAAGCTTCTCGATACGTGCGCGAACATCCTTTTCGGCCTTGTCAAATTCAGGAGCGTCGGTAGAGAAGTGAGGCACCTTGATTTGATCGCTGAGATAGTTCTGCATAGTGTAAGGAAGCACGAAGTAACCGTCGGCCAGACCCTGCATAAGAGCCGATGCGCCGAGACGGTTGGCACCGTGATCGGAGAAGTTACATTCACCGATAGCAAACAAGCCCTTGATTGAGGTCTGCAATTCGTAATCGACCCAAATGCCACCCATCGTGTAGTGCGATGCGGGGAATATCATCATCGGGGTTTCATAAGGATTGTCGTCAGAGATCATCTGATACATATCGAACAAGTTGCCATAACGGTCGCGTACCACGTCGGCACCGAGACGCTGTATAGCATACTTGAAGTCGAGGTAAACGGCATTGCCGGTACCTACGCCATAACCTGCATCGCAACGTTCCTTGGCGGCGCGGCTTGCTATGTCGCGCGGGCAAAGGTTCCCGAATGCCGGATAGCGACGTTCGAGATAGAAGTCGCGATCTTCGTCGGGGATGTCGGTAGGTTTCTTCTTGCCGGCGCGGATAGCTTCGGCATCTTCTTTCTTTTTGGGCACCCAGATGCGTCCGTCGTTACGAAGCGATTCGCTCATAAGCGTAAGCTTCGACTGGTCTTCGCCATGCACGGGGATACAAGTGGGGTGTATTTGCGTAAATGCGAGGTTCGACAGATAAGCACCCTTTCTGAAAGCCTGTATTGCAGCCGATCCGTTGCAACCCATGGCGTTTGTCGAAAGGAAGAATGTGCGTCCGTAACCGCCGGTTGCAAGAACTACGGCATGAGCTGCATAGCGTTCTATTTCGCCGGTAACGAGGTTGCGCACGATGATGCCGCGCGCGCGGCCGTCGATGATTACGAGGTCGAGCATTTCGCGACGATTGAACGAGCGAACCTGACCTTTCTGTATCTGACGGTTGAGCGATGCGTAAGCACCGAGGAGAAGCTGCTGGCCTGTCTGACCCTTGGCATAGAACGTACGCGATACCTGTGCTCCGCCAAACGAACGGTTGGCCAAAAGGCCGCCGTATTCGCGGGCGAAGGGAACGCCCTGCTGCACGCACTGGTCGATAATGTTGTTTGACACTTCGGCAAGACGGTACACGTTGGCTTCGCGCGAACGGAAGTCGCCGCCTTTCACGGTGTCGTAGAACAGACGATACACCGAGTCACCGTCGTTCTGATAATCTTTTGCAGCATTGATACCACCCTGTGCGGCGATTGAGTGCGCGCGACGGGGGCTGTCCTGTATGCAGAAGTTCCATACGTTGAAACCAAGTTCGCCAAGCGTAGAGGCAGCCGAGGCACCTGCCAGACCGGTACCCACGACTATGATGTCGAGGTTACGCTTGTTGGCGGGATTCACTAATTTCTGATGAGCTTTATAGTTGGTCCACTTTTCGGCTACGGGGCCTTCGGGTATCTTGGAATCAATCTGATATTCTGGGAGCTTTGAGGATTCGATGTCGGCATAATCCTTCATTATTGGGGTAGAGTCTATCATTCCCTCTACTTGCTTTAAGTCTGCCATATCTGTGATTGTGTTTGATTTTCGTTAGTAAATTTATTCTTCGGTCGATTCCTCGCACTTGGTGCATTCAGCCTTTTGGCCTGCGCAGCCTTCGTGATTGCCGGTGCAACCTTCGTGGTTACCTTCGCAACCTTCGTGATTGCCGGTGCAGCCTTCGTGATGATGTCCGGCGCAGCCTTCCATCGACACTACTACTTCAGCAGCCTCGCAGCATTCAACCTCGGCACCGCTTACTATCGGGCAATTTGCATAGTTACCGTTGTTGGCATTAACGGTAAATACCAATGCTTCGGCAATGAACAGAGCCACTACGAGCGAAGTCCACCAGTTGGCTATGCACTTCAGGCGGGGGAGCCAAGTATCATTGTCCCAACCTGCCGACTGGAACATCGACCAGAAACCGTGAGTCATATGGAACCACAAAGCGATGAATCCGATGATGTAGACCACGGGAGTAACCCAGCAAGAGAATGCGGCGTTGATGAAATACATACCGTTCGCGGGATCGGGATCGTGCTGACCGAGAATTTCGGCAAGCTGCATCTTTGCCCAGAACTGAATCATGTGAACTACAAGGAAGGCCAGAACGACGATGCCGAGCACCAGCATGTTTTGCGAAGCCCATTCAACCTGTTTGGGCTTTGAAGTTACGGCATAACGATCGTTACCGCGAGCCTTACGATTTTGCAGCGTGAGCCACAATGCATAGATGATGTGAATGATAAACAAAGCGGCAAGGCCGATAGATGCTACCAGTGCATACCAATTGGCACCGAGAAACGCACATACGGCGTTATAACCCGCAGGCCAGAAGATTGCAACTCCGTTCATCAGCACGTGAAACGTAACAAATAGGACAAGGCACACGCCCGTGACTGCCATCACGAGCTTCCTTCCTACAGATGAGCTTGTTAACCACATAGCGTTTGTGAAATTTTGAGTTATTTATTAGATTTGATTAGTATTTCCATTTGCTTAATTACTGCAAAAGTAAGCTAAATATGTCGGCATTCCAACTATTAATGAAAAAAATCTTTAATTTTGTTGTCGTTTTCGGCCGTTTTTAACGTCAAATCGACCAAACGGGCCTTGACGCATCATATTTTTTCATACAAAACGTTAATGACGAGATTATTCATATTAGTGGCCATGCTGTCGGCATCATTGTCAATGACTGCCCGCGACACCGTGCCACCCGACACAATAGTGATACCCGATTACATCCAATTTCCGGGCGACGAGGGCTTCGAACCCGCCATGGCCGAAATCGACGCCACGATACCCATTTTAGGGCTTCCGGAGATAGATGTCGAACGGATGTATCGGTTCGTAGCCGACCAAAATCCCGACTTCGACCGCAAGATAGCCGAAGCATTCTACGAGATAGGCCACGATTATGGCGTGCGCGGCGACATTGCCCTGTGCCAGGCCATACTCGAAACCGGATGGTTTGCATTCACGGGAGGCACCGCCGTAACACCCGACCAGCACAATTACTGCGGATTGGGGGTGACGAAATTAGGCATGAAGGGGCACTCGTTCGAGTCGATCGACGAAGGGGTGACGGCTCACATACAGCACCTGTATGCATATGCGTCGAAACACCCTCTGCCTTCAGGGCACAAGGTGATCGACCCTCGCTTCAAAATGGTGAAACGCGGCACGGCATCGACATGGGCCGACCTAAACTACCGATGGGCCATGAACGACAAATACGGACAGCATATCATATTGCTCTACAACCGTATGGCCGCGTTCCGATTCTGATCATTGCGCAAGCGCCTGCTCGATGTCGGCTATTATGTCGGCCACGTTTTCTATGCCCACCGACAGACGTATCAAGTCGGGCTTCACGCCGGCTTCGATAAGCTGCTCGTCGGTAAGCTGACGATGCGTGTGGCTTGCCGGATGCAAAACGCAAGTGCGCGCGTCGGCCACATGAGTCACTATCGCCACGAGCTTCAGGCTGTCCATGAACCGTATTGCCACGTCGCGCCCGCCCTTGAGGCCGAACGAAATGACGCCGCACGAACCGTTGGGCATGTATTTTTTAGCCAGCTCGTGATACTTATTGCCGGGGAGTCCGCTGTAATTCACCCATGCCACCTTATCGTTGGCCTGAAGATATTCGGCCACTGCCTGCGCGTTGCTGCAATGGCGCGGCATGCGAAGATGCAATGTTTCGAGCCCGAGATTGAGCAAAAATGCGTTCTGAGGCGACTGTATGCTGCCCAAGTCGCGCATAAGCTGCGCCGTGGCCTTAGTCATATAAGCCATCTTTCCGAACGCTTTGGTATAAGTGAGTCCGTGATACGACTCGTCGGGAGTGCACAATCCGGGGAATTTGTCAGGATGAGCCTCCCAGTCGAAATTACCGCTGTCGACCACTACTCCCCCCACGCTCGTGGCATGTCCGTCCATATACTTGGTAGTTGAATGCACCACTATGTCGGCGCCCCATTCAAACGGACGGCAATTTATGGGCGTTGGGAAGGTATTGTCGACTATCAACGGCACGCCGTGGGCATGCGCCACGCGCGCAAACTTCTCGATGTCGAGCACGTCGAGACTCGGATTGGATATCGATTCGCCAAACAGCGCCTTGGTGTTCGGGCGAAAAGCCTTCGACAATTCTTCGTCGGAAGCATCGGGGCTTACGAACGTAACGTCGATGCCGAGCTTTTTCATCGTCACGGCGAAAAGGTTGAACGTTCCGCCGTATATGGCCGACGAACATACGAAATGGTCACCGGCCTGACATATGTTGAAAATGGCATAGAAATTTGCAGCCTGACCGCTCGAGGTAAGCATGGCGCCCACGCCGCCTTCGAGAGCCGCTATTTTCGCGGCCACCGCATCGTTGGTGGGATTTTGCAGGCGGGTATAGAAATACCCGCTTTCTTCGAGATCAAACAGACGGGCCATCTGTTCCGTCGAGTCATATTTGAACGTAGTGCTCTGATATATCGGCAATACTCTGGGTTCGCCGTTGCTCGGTTTCCAACCTCCCTGAACACAAAGTGTTTCTGCGCTGAATTTCAATTCCATGTAGTTTATAGGTTTATGGTTTACTTATTTTTTTTGCAAAGTACGCAAAAAATCCCTGATTTTTTACGTACTTTGTGATAATTATTTCATTTTAAACCCTCAACTATGAACGATTTTACATATTATACCCCTACGAAATACGTGTTCGGGCGCGGAGTGGAGAGCAAGGCAGGCGAACTGTCGAGCTCCATCGGACTGAAAAAGGTGTTGCTCGTTTACGGCGGCGGATCGGTGGTCAGAAGCGGACTGCTCGACCGCGTAAAGGAGTCGCTCACAGCCTCGAACGTCGACTTTCTGGAGTTCGGAGGCATACAGCCCAACCCCACCGACGACCGCGTGTATGAGGGCATCGAGATATGCCGCCGCGAGAATGTCGACGGCATGCTTGCCGTGGGTGGCGGCTCGGTCATCGACACGGCAAAAGCCATTGCGCTCGGCGTGCCTTACGAAGGCGACTTCTGGGATTTCTACGCAGGCAAGCTCAAAGCCGAAACGGCGCTGCCCGTGGGCGTGGTTCTGACCATCCCGGCAGCGGGCAGCGAGGGTTCGGGCAACTCCGTGATCACCAAACTCGACGGACTTCACAAGATAAGCCTGCGCACCGAGAGCGCCCTCAGGCCCAAGTTTGCGCTTATGAACCCCGAGCTCACGTTCACCCTGCCTCCCTATCAGACGGCAAGCGGAATAGCCGACATGATGGTGCACATTTTGGAGCGCTACTTCACAAACACCCCCGACGTGGAGATAACCGATCGCGTGGCCGAGGGCGTGCTCAAAGCCATAATCGAGGAGGCTCCGAAAGTAATGGCCAACCCGACCGACTATCAGTCGCGCGCCAACATAATGTGGAGCGGCACATTGGCCCACAACGGCATCTGCGGAACCGGGCGCGCGGAAGATTGGGTGTCGCACGCCATGGAGCATGAAATAAGCGCCGTGTATGGCGTTACGCATGGCGCCGGACTGGCGGTAGTGGTGCCGGCCTGGATGACGTTCATGGCACGCAACCATCCGTTTAAGATAGCCCAGTTCGGCCGCCGCGTATTCGACGTGAAAGCCGCCGACGACAAGCTCGCCGCCACCGAAGGCATCGAAGCTCTGAAAGCATTCTGGGGCAGCCTCGGCCTGCCTGTGACCTTTGCCGGATTAGGCATAGAGGCTCCCGACATCGACCTGCTCGTCAGCAAGCTTCACGAAAACAAAGGCGAGGTGATAGGAGGATATTACCGCCTGAATCGCTCCGACACTGAAATAATATACCGACTGATGATGTAAGCCATGGAGATACGCCGTTACAGCCCCGATGCAGAGAGAGCGTGGAACGAGTTCGTTTCACGCGCCCGACAGCAGTCGGTGCTGTTCGACAGAGGCTACATGGACTATCATTCGCAACGTTTCACCGACCACTCGCTCATGGCCTACGACTCCCACGGGCGAGTGGCGGCTCTTTTGCCGGCCAACAGCTGCGGCGACACCCTGCATTCGCATCAAGGACTCACTTACGGGGGATGGATAACGCCCATGCGCCACTTCAACGCATCGACCATGCTGAAGCTGTGGGATGCCATGTTGGAACACTTGGAGCGCGAAGGGTTCAAACGACTCATCTACAAGCGCTGTCCGGCCATATATTGCCGCATACCGGCCGACGACGATATGTATGCGCTGTTTCGCAGCGGAGCCACGCTGACGGCGTGCAACCTGTCGTCGGCATTTCCGCTTGACGGCAACCGCATCACCAATCAGAGCCACCGAAGCGGTTTGGTGCGCGCGGCGCGCGCCGGAGTCACTTGCCGACGCTCGACCGACATCGACGGCTTCATGGCGATGCTGGCGCGGCGCCTGCTCGAGCGCCACGACGCCATTCCGGTGCATACCGCCGACGAGATAAAACTGCTCATGGGCCGGTTTCCCGAAAAAATCAAGCTATACGAGGCATTCATTGAGGACAAAACGGTTGCGGGCGCGCTGATATATCAGTCGGCAACGGTGGCCCACACGCAGTATCTCACCACGAATGAAAGTGGGCGCGCGTGCGGCGCGCTCAACGCCCTGATAGAGCATGTGGTCGGCGACCTCGGCGCATCGATCGGCTATTTCGACTTCGGGCATTCGTGCGAGGATGGGGGCCGAAAGCTCAATGCAGGCCTTGAAATGCACAAGAGCGGCCTTGGGGGCCGCTCGATATGCTATGACATTTACACGCTCAATATTTAATTGATAACGTCGCCGTTTTCGTCGCACGGTATTCCCGCCGCCCGAAGCGCTTCGCGACGCTCCACGCAAGTGCCACACTTACCGCAATGGTGCTCAAGCCCTTTGTAGCAAGAGTAGGTAAGCGAATAGTCGACACCCAAAGCCTTTCCGCGCTTCGCAATGTCGATTTTAGTCATGTCGGTGTATGGAGCCCTCAGTTCAAGATTCTCGTAAGTGCCGGCGGCAATCGCGGCAGCCATCGAATCGACGAATTCGGGTCGGCAATCGGGATAAATGGCGTGGTCGCCGCTATGATTGGCTATCATCACGGCCTTCAGGCCACGGCTTTCGGCCAGTCCGGCCGCCACGGCAAGCATTATGCCGTTTCTGAACGGCACCACCGTCGACTTCATATTGCCGTCGGCATAATGCCCCTCGGGGATGGCATCGGCACCTTCGAGCAGCGAACTCTTGAAATGCCTGCCCATGAACGACAGATCGATCTCGACGAGCTCTATGCCCAACTTCCGGCAATTGGCGCGGGCGCATTCGGCCTCTCGCGCATTTTGATTGGCTCCATAGCTGAAATTGACGGCAAGCGCTATTGACTGCGCATATTCATGCAGCATGGTAGTGGAATCCATGCCACCCGACAACACCATAACGGCATCTTTTACGTTCGACATAAGCTCCACTATTAAAAGTTGTTACGAAAAGCCGCAAGCATGCGCTGTCGCGCCATATCCTGATGCTCGGAGTCGGCATAGTTGGCAAACGGATATATCGAGATGCCGCCACGCGGAGTGAACAGCCCTATCACCTCGAGGTAGCGCGGATTCATCAGGGCCACGAGATCCTTCATTATGATGTTGACGCAATCTTCGTGAAAATCGCCGTGATTTCGGAAGCTGAACAGATAGAGCTTCAAGCTCTTACTCTCCACCATGTCCTCGCGCGGAATATAATTGATTATTATCTTTGCGAAGTCGGGCTGACCCGTTTTCGGGCAAAGCGACGTAAACTCAGGACACATAAACGTAACGAGATACTCGTTTTCGGGATGCTTGTTTTTAAACGTTTCAAGCAGTTCAGGCGCATATTGCACGGGGTATTTCACCCCCGAAGCGCCCAGCAGGCTTATGCCCGACAAATCATCATCCGATCTCATATTGCAATCAGTTTTATCAATTAACTATCACCGTTTTGAAATATTCCTTAAACAGGCGTTCGGCGCGCTCTATCTGCGAGGGAGTGTTTTCCTTCACATCCTTCAGCTTATAATCCCATCCCATGGCCGCATACTTATGCACGCCGAGAGTGTGATAGGGCAAAATCTCCACGCGCTCAATGCATTCGTATTGTCCGAGAGCCTCGCCGAGCGAACGTATGTCGTCCTCGGAATCGCTGTATCCGGGCACGAGCACGTAACGCATCCAGAACTTGCGCCCGTGGTCGTTGAGCCATTTGGCGGTTGCGAGCGTGCGCGCATTTTCGCGTCCGGTCAGCTCCTTATGACGCTGCGGATTGAACTGCTTCACGTCGAGCAGCACGAGGTCGACCAGACCGAGCAGACGCTCCACATTCTCGTTCCAAACGCCACCGTTGCTGTCGAGGCACACGTGGATGCCTTTGCTTTTCAGCTCCTCCACCAACGGAATCAGAGCCTCGGCCTGCACCGTCGGTTCGCCTCCCGAGAACGTAATGCCCCCCTTCTTACCGAAAAAAGGCTTCTGGCTCACCGCCATCTCCACTATTTCGGATTGCGGCGTCAGCCGTCCGCCATTCGCGTCGATGGTGTCGGGATTGGCGCAATATAGGCACTTGAACGGACATCCTTGTAGGAAAACGACGAGCCGGAGACCCGGCCCGTCGAAAGTTCCCATACTTTCGTATGAATGTACTTTTATCATAAGCTATGCTTACATTTTTTCGTGGAATGAGCGGCTTATCACTTCAAGCTGATGCTCACGGCTAAGCTTAACGAAGTTTACGGCATATCCCGACACGCGGATGGTGAGCTGCGGATATTTTTCAGGATGTTCCATTGCGTCGTAAAGCATTTCGCGGTTAAGCACGTTAACGTTAAGATGGTGTGCACCCTTGGTGAAGTAACCGTCGAGCATCGTAACGAGGTTTTCGATACGAGCCTCGGTAGTCGGGCCAAGCGACTTGGGTATTATCGAGAAGGTGTTGCTTATGCCGTCCTGCGAGTCGCGGTAGCGAAGCTTGGCCACCGAGCTCAACGAAGCTATTGCGCCGTTCTTGTCGCGGCCGTGCATCGGATTGGCACCGGGAGCGAAGGGAACGCCTTTCAGGCGGCCGTCGGGAGTGGCACCGGTCTTCTTGCCATACATGACGTTCGACGTGATGGTGAGCAGCGACAGCGTGGGACGCGCATTCTTGTAAACGGGAAGCTTCTTCAACTCCTCGCTGAAGAAATAAACGAGGTCGACGCCAAGGTGGTCGACGCGGTCGTCATTGTTGCCGAAGCAGGGGAATTCGCCTTCGATGTCGAAAGCCTCGGTGAGGCCTATCTCGTTTCGACGAGCCGTTACGGTGGCATACTTGATGGCCGACAGCGAGTCGATGGCTATCGAGAGGCCGGCAACGCCGTAAGCCAGGTTGATGCGCGGGTCGGTATCCACGAGGGCCATCTGAGCCTTTTCGTAGTAATACTTATCGTGCATGTAGTGTATGATGTTCATGGCTTCGTTGTAAACGCGGGCCACTTCGGTGAGCACCTTCTTATAGTTGCTCATCACTTCTTCGAACTTGAGAGTGTCGTTGGTAAGCACCGGAATGCCTTTCACGATAACGGTGCCGGTGTTTTCGCAACGTCCGCCGTTAATGGCAAGCAACAGAGCCTTTGCGAGGTTGGCGCGTGCGCCGAAGAACTGGATCTGCTTTCCGATTGCCTGATATGACACGCAGCAAGCAATGCCGTAGTCGTCGCAGTTGCGCACTTCGCGCATGAGCGTATCGTTTTCGTACTGGATCGAGCTTGTGTCGACCGATACCTTTGCGCAGAATTCCTTGAAACCTTCGGGCAATTCGGGGCTCCAGAGGATGGTAAGGTTGGGTTCGGGCGACGGGCCGAGGTTGTAAAGCGTCTGAAGGAAACGGAACGAAGTCTTCGTAACCTTGGTGCGACCGTCGTTGAAACGACCGCCTATCGCTTCGGTAACCCAAGTGGGGTCGCCGGCGAATATGTCGTTGTACGACTGCATTCTCAGGTGGCGAACCATGCGCAGCTTCATTACGAACTGGTCGATAAGTTCCTGGGCGAACACTTCGTCGATTTTGCCATGAGCCAAATCGTATTCGATGTATATGTCGAGGAACGACGATACGTTTCCGAGCGACATGGCGGCACCGTCCTGTTCCTTAACGGCAGCAAGGTAAGCCATGTAAACCCATTGAACGGCTTCCTGAGCGGTAGTTGCGGGGCGACCGAGCTCGAGGCCGTAGTATTCGCCCATTATCTTCATTTCGTTCAGAGCCTTTATCTGTTCGGCCACTTCTTCGCGCAGACGCACACGAGCGTCGTTCATCGGGCCGGTAAGGTTGCGCAGATCTTCTTTTTTAGCTTCGATGAGACGGTCGATGCCGTAAAGCGCCAGGCGGCGATAGTCGCCGATGATGCGTCCGCGAGCATAGTTGTCGGGCAGACCGGTAAGGAATCCCAGCGAACGGAACGTGCGTATTTCTTCGGTATAAACGTCGAACACGCCGTCGTTATGCGTTTTACGATAATGTGTGAATATGTCTCTTACTTTCTCATCAACCTCAACGCCGTTTTCGCGGCAAGCTTTCTCAACTACCTTGAAACCGCCGAAGGGCTTGATGGCACGTTTCAGCAGTTCATCGGTCTGCAAGCCGACAATCAGTTCATTTTCGCGGTCGATGTAACCGGCCTTGTGAGAAGTGATGGTTGACACGGTCACGTTGTCCAACGATCTAACGCCGTTGTTGTTACGTTCCTCCTCAATGGCTTCCAGACACAGATTCCACAAACGTTTGGTGCGTTCGGTCGGACCCTTCAGGAAAGAAGCGTCGCCTGTGTAAGGAGCAATGTTTTTGCTCACGAAATCGCTCACATTGATCTCCTTGCTCCAAGGACCGTCAATGAAGTTTTTGTTCAGTTCCATAATAACAATGGTTAATGTTTAAAAAGTGTTTCTATTTATCTCTAATACTTTTATTAAGGATGAATAGTGTTTCCGCTTTTTCTGCAACGTACAGCAGGTGTTTTAATCCGGTAAAAGATATTAATCAAAGTAGTGATTTATTGCACTGTTACAGATACTATTTCTTCTATTCGGGTGCAAAGATATACACTTTTTCTCATATTGGCAATACGCGTATGACGAAACCCCGAAAAAGGCACACGTTTTATCATTTTTTGCAAACGAACATTAAAAAATGTTGTGAATGCGATGCTTTTGTTTTAATTTTGCAGTGTATATCAGTAGCTTAATAACGATTAATCTATTTCTAAACATAATAATTTCACAATTCATCCAGCTTATGAGGAAATTTCTACTCCTGTTTTTCATCGGGCTCATGGCCATGCTGTTGCCAACGGCAGCGCTTGCCCGACAGATTTCGTCATCGGAGGCAAGGCAGATAGCCGAACGCTTCCAGCAAAAAGGATCGGCAACGCCGACCGGAGCGACTCCCGTCGCCGCATCACTGAAACTGGCCTACACGGCCACTACCGAGCAGTCGGCCACGCCGGCATACTACGTTTTCGAACGCGGCAACAACGCCGGATTCATCATCGTGTCGGCCGACGACCGCCTTCGCGACATTCTCGGATATTCGTATTCCGACAAATTCGACCCCAACGACATGCCCGAAAACATGAAGTGGTGGCTCGACGAATACAAACGCGAGATAACGGCATACCTCAAATACCTCGAATCGCCCGAAGCTTCGAGGGCCACTACCACGGCCACGCTCCATGTGGCACAGCCCGTCAGCTACACGCCCGTCAACGGGCCTTTACAGCCAAAGCTGACTAAGTTTGACGACGGCAATGCACAAACGGCAGCCACTCCGGCTTCCGACCCCTCGCAGTGGAGCGCCATAGCGCCTTTGGTCACGGCACAATGGAACCAAGACGCACCGTTCAACAACATGTGCCCGACTTACGGCTCAGATCGTGCCGTTACCGGATGCGTTGCCACCGCCATGGCTCAGATAATGTACTATCACAAATGGCCGCAAGGCCCCGGAAGCGGCTCGTACAGCTACGTGCACAACGGAGCGTCGATAAGTTTCGACTTCGGAGCCACCACCTTCGACTGGAACAACATGATAGACAATTACAAATCCTCTTACACCAACGCACAAGGCCGCGCCGTGGCCCAACTCATGGCCGCTTGCGGCACTTCGATAAAAATGCAATACTCCCCCGATGGCAGCGGATCATTTGACAATCTGGTTTCATGGGCGTTGGTAAAATATTTCGGCTACGATGCCGACACTCGTTTCGTAAAGCGTGACGGATACACTCTCGACGAGTGGAACGAGCTGATATACAACGAGCTGTCAAACGACAGACCGGTAATGTTAGGCGGTCAAGCCAATTCAGGCGGCCACGCATTTGTTTGCGACGGTTACGAAGGCAACGGATACTTCCACATAAACTGGGGATGGGGTGGAGCCTACGACGGGGGGTTCACCTTGTCGGCCCTGAACCCCGGCGGACAAGGGATAGGCGGTTTTGAAGGTGGCTACAACAGCAGTCAGGATGCCGCCATAGGCATACAGCCACCCTTCGACGGATCGGAAGAACGATCATTTTACGTGCTTACTGATGGTGATTTTTCAAGTACCGGCACTCATCAGTTCCGACTCGATGGCCTCGCATACACCCTATATCCCGAAGAGCAAGCCGTAACTTATGCCATCGAAGTGGTGCCCGAAAACGGTGGCGAGAGCCAAATGTTTGCATCATCCACTACAATAAATATGCCGGCAGCCTCCCTTGACGGAGGAGGCCGTGGTTACAGAGGCATTCCATTCACGGCAACGCCGTCAGGACTTTCACCGGGCAAATACAAGGTATATCCGGCTTTCATACGAAGCAACTCGACGTGGGATCGCATCAGATGCCCCGAAACGAGCACAAGATATGTAGACCTGACCGTATCGGAGGCCGGCGACTACATTTACGGCAACTCCACACCCGACGCCAAGGCCGACATCAAAGTTACCGAATTCATGCCCAATGGCAATCTGTCACCGACAACCCAACCAAGTTTCAAAATCACCATCGTAAACAATGGTGACGGCGCATATTCTGGTGATATTAATCTACGCGTATTACAGAATCAATCGGCAGTAGCATCAATAAGGCTCACCGGTATCAGCATAGCTCCCGGCAGCTCTTTATCAGGAACATTTACAATAAGTAAGTTGTTCGAGCCGGGCACTTACGATGCCTTCTTCACCGACAGCGCCGGCAATCCCATCAACGCATCGGAGTTCAGCTTCACCATCCCCGACGGAAGCGGTGAGCCTGACGGCGAGTTGACGTTATACGGTTTTTCACCCGATAAATTCTACAAAGGCTACTCTTGCAGGCTGGATTTCAAAATAGCCAACACGAGTAGCTCAATCATCTCCACAAACTTAACATTCAACATATACGCTCCAAACCAAACCACTCCGGCCATGTCGGTAAATGTCGGCTCGGTAAGCATCGATCCAAATACCGACGAGGGCTACTATATACCGGGATGGCACACAAGCGATCTGCCGGCCGGACAATACGAATTGGTGGTTACCGACGACAATGGCAACGAATTAGGCGAACGCGCCCCAATTGCCATATTCGACTAAGAGCAGGGATTATGGTTTGGCACTGACGGCACCGAAGCTCAAATAGTGGCCAATCCCGAAGGAGCTTATACCGAAACGTTGATTCGCATTCCGGCGACCATCGAATACAACGGCGCCACGCTCAACGTCACCGCCATTGCCGACGAAGCGTTCTACAACTGCACCAACCTGCACACCATATTCATAGAGCCTGCGGCCATGCTGTTTGGCAATGCAGAGAGCGTATTCTCGGCGCTGCCCGACGATGCCGAATTTTACGTGGCCCACGATGCCTACGACGCATACGCCACGGCGTTGTCGCCGCTTGGCCGAAACGTTTACTCGACCATCAATAGGCTCGAATGCGACTACCGCAACGATCCGCTAGCGCTGAAAACGGGCAAGGAGTTCCGTTTGCTTCTGCGCCCCATTCCGACAAGCACCCAAATCAACCCGAACTTCTCGGTCGACATTACCAACAATCTGCTTGAGCCTGTCGCTCAAACTCCCGCCGACGGCAACATAGAGTTCGTGTTCAAGGCCGTCAACGCCGGCAGCGGCACGATGGTAATCACCTCCGAACAGCCCGGACTGGCACCATTGACGATCCCGTTAAAAATAGCCGACGACGATACCCCCATCGAATTTGAAATCACGGCCGAAAGAAGCTCGATACATGTCGACGAGACGTTGCAGCTCACCACCAATCTGGCCGAGGGAAGCACTCCCGAATGGAGCTCGTCGGACACTTCGGTAGCCACCGTCGATGCCAACGGCCTCGTAACCGCCGTATCGGCAGGCAAGGCCACCATCACCGCTACGCTCGGCAACTCGTCGGCTACATTCGACATCACCGTAACGCTGAAGCCGTCGGAGCTGAACTATGAAGTGACGTCGGAAGAAGATCTCACCTGCAAGGTTGTAAGCAACAACTATTCATATTCAGGCGACATAGTGATTCCGGCAACTACCGAAATCGACGGCAAGACGTATCAAGTGACGGAGATTGGTAACGGAGCATTCGGATACAGCAACATCACTTCAGTAATCATACCCGAAGGTATTTTAACCATTAATGTAGTTGCATTTGAACATTGCTCCAAATTGACATCAATCACCATCCCGGCATCGGTAAAATACATTAATGAAAATCCATTCCGTAGTAGCTCAAGCCTTATGAATATAAATGTCGATGCCGACAATCAGAGCTATAAATCGGTTGACGGAGTGCTGTTTTCGAAAAACGGGAAAAGCATCCTTGCTTATCCGGGAGGCAGATACGGCGAATACGACATACCGACCGGCACGGAAATTATCGGACAGGATGCTTTTTCCGGATGCAAAATCTCTAAAATAAACATACCCAATACCGTTACTAAAATTAAACAATGGGGCATAGCTTATTCAGACGTAACGGAGATACACATACCGGAATCGGTTCTGTATCTTGGTTATGAAGCCATTTCATATCACAACAATCATTTAACGAAAATAACGGTTGATGACAACAATCCGCATTACATGGCCATCAACAACGTTTTGTTCAACAAGAGCATTCCCGACAATGAAAAAGAAGGCATAACAGGATACGAAACCTATATGTCGCACATCATTGCCTGCGCAGCGATGAAAGAGGGCACATACACCATCCCCGAATCAGTAACGCACCTGGATCCATCCTCGTTTGACTACACCCGGCTTTCGTCGGTTATAATGGGCGATAATGTCGTATACATCGGACGCCGCGCTTTCTACACCAGCGACATTGAGTCCATAACATTGTCGGCCAATATTGAGACCTTGGAATATTCTGTTTTTTGCCATTGCAGAAATTTAAAATCATTGACAATACCCGACAAAGTTGTTAAAATAGCCACGCAGCTATGCCTTGATTTAACGTCATGCATCGACATAGTAATAGGCGAATCAGTTTCGACAATAGGCCGGCAAGCATTCAAACGTTCTAACCTCGGAACAGGCGATTACAAGATCACATCGCTTAATCCGGCTCCGCCTACATTGGATGACGACGAAGTATTCTCAGACGAAGATTATACCGGCACTACGCTCTACGTTCCGAAAGGTTCGCTCGACGCTTACCGCAATGCCGATGGCTGGAAAAACTTCGTCACCATCAAGGAGTTGGGTAGCGACGTCAAGCCCACATCGATAACGCTCAACACCACTACCGAAACGCTCGAGAAAGATGAAGCGCTGCAACTCACGGCTTATGTGCATCCCGACGATGCCGAAATGCCCACGCTCGTATGGAGCTCGGCCGACGAGTCGATAGCCACTGTCGATCAGTCGGGCTTGGTGACCGCCGTAGCTGCCGGAAGCACCGTGATAACGGTTCATTCGGCTGACGACGCCACTCTCGGCGCATCGTGCAGCATCACCGTCACCGACAAATCGGGCATCGATGGCGTTGACAACGGCGAAGTGAAGATTCGCGCCGTCAACGGAGCGATAGAGGTGAGCGGCGTAGAAGCCGGCACCGAGATAATGGTCTACAATGCTTCGGGTCGCCTGATGGCATTGCGCCGCGCCGAAGCCGCCACGACTCGCATAAGCCTCGAAAAGGGCATCTACATAGTTCGCGTGGCAAAGCACACGGCCAAAATTTCGTTGTAAGCTTTTCTAACAGATAATTCAAAGCCCGCCATTGGAGATTTGACTGCCAATGGCGGGCTTTGTCATGCATGGCAATCGTCAGGCCGTGGCCATGAGCCTGTTGCGGCTACGGCGAAACGACTGGAAGGTCTCGAATATGTCATGGAGCGCCACGCGGGCATTGCGCGTCTGCGCATCGAAAAGCGATGCCGACATTGCCGAGCCCGACATCTGCCCCTGGAGGGGGCCGTGCACGCCCGAAATCTGCTTGAACATATCCATTTGCAGCTTCAGCAGCTCGGAGGCGCCGGCACTTCCGCCTGGCGACATTATCTGCTGCGGCATGGCGTTGCCGTACAGCGGTATACGGTAAGGCAATATGCCCCGGCAGTCGCTCCACGTTTCGGCAATTTCATCCCACGTCATGTCGTCGGGTTTGGCATCGAGCGGATAGAGCAACACTCCTTTAGCGCTCACGCTCAGAATGTGATCCATCAGCGTCACCAACCGGTTGACGTAGCGCTGCTGATCTATGACATCCTCCACGCATGAATGCACCTCGCCGTCGGTAAGCGGATAGAGCTTCACGGCAAACGGATGCAGCTGATGGCGGTAGGGCGAATCCATCTCGTCGAGCAGCACCCCCGACGGAGCATAGTAACGGCAGTGCCACCGCAACGTGCGGCAATCGTTGGTGCGCAACGCCTGCAAGCCCTTGGCCTTGCGCATCGACGATATGCCTTTCAGCGCCTGCGCCTCGGAGCGCCCCACCATGAACAATCGGCGCGTTTCGGGGTCGAAGCAGCGCGTGGCGCTTCGGGCCTCGAGGGTCCACACCTCTATGACGCGGCACTTTCCGGGCTGCGGCGTGTAGAAGTCGGTTTCGGAAAGCGAGCCCCCCTGGTCGATGCCGTAGAGGTGCCACAATTCGTCGGCCGACAATTTTTTGCCGCCGAAACGGGCCATCATCTCGTGCCGCCCCATGTCATGGAGCATCCCCACCACCTCGATGTCGCCGCCGCGCGGATCGGTATGCGGATTCACGAAAAATCGGTCGGGACTTACGTTGTCGACCCATACGCCGGTGCCGCCGAGACGCTTTTCGACCGTCACTCGCTGTATGGCGCACCCCGATATCAGAAACTCCTCGAGCAGACGGCTGTCGAGCTCGTCAAGCTGATTGTCGATTATGGCCTGCGGCGAGAGGCCGTCATCGGCAGGCAGCTTGTAGTCGTCGCTGCTGCGAAAGTATCCAATGAGGTTCTTCACCATTTGGCGTATGAGGTTGTTACTCATTGGCCGCTGTCCGTTCAAGGCGGCATAGTCGCCTTCGGTCATGATGCGTCCGTCGGGGCTGCGCATCGGCTCGTCCCACTGCCGGCCATAGGCAAAGCGCTTGCAGCGTTGGCGGTTTTCGCGCATGCGACCGCCCGACAGCCATGCTTCATGTGCAAGATTAAGATAATTCATCAGTGTCGTTGGGTTTAGTTAACATTGGTCGAATGAATCGAACGGCAACAGCCCTTCGTCAAACCGATATACTCCGGCCACCGGCTCGGCAATGCCCGTGAACGTGACGATGCGGCACACGTCGGCTGGCGGGGTGTAGAGCCGTATGGTGTTGCGGCCCACCAACACTACGGGGTCGACGCATCCGCCACGAGCATAGGGCGACGACTGGGCGCGCGCAATGCCCGACGTCGGGTCGGTGACAAGCAATCCTTCGCGCTCCCACCCCTCCATGACCACCTCGACCACGCGACGGCAGCCGGTGGGCCTCGCCACCGACGCGGCTCCGTCGGGAGCGCGCGTCGGCACAAGCAGCGAGGTGTAGTCGGTGACCGACAGCTTGGCGGGCGGCGCGGTGTCGAGCATACGCGAATACCACATATCGATTTCGTGGCGCAGCAACGCGTCGATGTCAACTCCGTCGGTGCGCGTCACGAGGCAATCGGTGCGCAGCGGCTCGTAGCCCTGCATAAGCCGCCACAGGGCCAGCATTTCGTCGGCCGAGTAGGTTTTAACCATTGGCGGCAGCGGTCGACGGTTTCATCACTACCCTCACGTGCGCGGCGGGATGGCGCAACACGAGGCAACTGGCTTCGGTAACCACCATGGCATCGGTGTTTCGAGTGCCGGAGCGCTTCATGTCGAGGTGCTCCACCTTGAAGGGCACATGGGTGTACTTGGTGAGATATTGCGGATCGATTATCAGCCCGTCGGCGCCATGTCCGCACGAGTCGAATATCTCGGAATGGACCACGTAGAGCACGCCGAATTTCGAACGCAATTCGCTGAAATCGATACCCCAGCGGGTCACGGTGTCGCCGGCGTTAACGATGCGCGTGAAGTCGAGCTTGTTGATGGTGGCGGTAAGATCGGAGCCGGCTATGAGAATCTTGCGCGAAGTGCCGGCATTGTGACCGGTAAACGCCTTCTTCATGATGTCGATCACGGTGTTTTCGCTGAACGTGTCGGCATTGTACGTCACCTCGCCGCCGGCCTGATGCCATATACCTTCGGTGAACAGCACTTCGTCGCTGCGACTCGCCGATGCCAGTCGCGCCTTTACGCCAAACAGAAAGTTTTTCTCCATGCCGAGGCGCATATCCATGATGGCCACTTCTTCCTGATCGTTGAAGGTCCATCCCACCTCTTTGGCCGCCAGACGCGCGAATGTCGACTGCTCGACTTGGGCCTTGAATATCTGGCAGTTATTAGACACTTTCTGCGGTAAAGCCTCGAATTGGGCAGTCTGTACGTCGAGCTCGCCGGCCGCACGCCCCATGCGCACGAGGCGAGTGCCCGCATCAATCGAGGCAAGGGGGTTCTGGCTACCTTTGGGCGCATTTACGGCTATCACGTCGATCTCTTTTGCGCGCGCCTCGACCACATAGAGCATCAGCGATCCGCTGCCGCCATTGCCACTCCCCGACGTACCTTCGACCGACGGCACCAGAATGGTGTCGGTGGCGGCAAATACGCCCGACTTCTTCACTTTGAGGGTGAAACAGGGAAAATCGCCCGTTTCATGATTGGAGCAGCCGGTGGCCACGCTTTGCGCCTCGGTGACTATGGCCTTGGAGTCGACCGAGTAATACTCCACCACCATGGAGCGTGCCGGTCGGCTTCCGGTCATGCGCGATATCTGATCGACGGGGGTGGCCATTGGGCGCACCTTGACGATGCGGCTATCGAGCTCGTTGCGCAGCAGGTCGGGCGACACGGAGTTGATTACGGTAGTGGTCAGAGGGCCTTCGACCACATGGGTTCCACCGGCATATCCTTCGGTGGTGGCTGTTTGATTGGTGTTGTTTTCCATCTGTTTGTTTTGGGTTTTTGATTGGTTGATTGGGTTGATTTGATTTTAGAAGCTGTTTAAGAAACAGTTTCTTAATCCCACACGCTCGGACGCATGCAAGTGAGAAAACGATCTTCGAATGCTATCTTGCCGGCGTGCTCGGCCTCCTTGCGGCGAATGTCGTCCCACACGCTCGGGGCTTCGAGAGCTTCGATGGCTTGCCTTTCGGCCAGGCCGCGCTTGTAGCCCGCATCTTCGGCCTGACGCAGCATTTCGTCGAGGGTTTGCGTTTCGGCGGCGGGCGCGTCGGCAACGGGAGCTGATTCGGCAGTGGGCACTGATTCGACCACGTCGGCCGGGCTTTCGATGGCCTGAACCTCGGCGTCGGGGGCTTCGGCAGGCTGTTTCTGTTCGGTATTTTCCATAATTTGACTGTTTTTGTGTGTTTCTACGCTGCAAAGTTAGCGTGACGCAAAGCTCCGTATCGCGTCATTTTGTCCTTTTGGCCATTTTTCATAATTTTGCGCAACAGTAGTATAAAGCTCATGACAACACCCCACATCATACGGCTCGACTCGTGCACTTCGACCAACTCCACGTTGGCCGCAATGGCCCGCACGGAGCCTCACGGCACAGTGGTGACCGTCGACAATCAGACCGCCGGACGCGGACAACGAGGCAACACCTGGGAGTCGGAACCGGGCAAGAACATCACGATGTCAATGCTGCTGAAGCCGCAGCACATCGAAGCATCCGACCAGTTTGTCATTTCGGAGGCGGTATCGATGGCGTTGGTCGACCTGCTCAATGAGCACATTACCAACCACGACATAGCGGTGAAGTGGCCCAACGACATATATGTCGACAACAAGAAGATTTGCGGCATACTCATCGAAAACTCCGTATGCGCCGGCCGAATAGAGCATTCCATCGCAGGGATTGGGCTGAATATCAATCAGATGCGTTTCATATCGGACGCGCCGAACCCCATTTCGATGATACACTTTTCGGGCCGCGAACATGACGTCGACGAGATTTTGGCTCAATTGTCGCAAAAGCTGCTCGACTACTGCGACCGCTACGATGCGCCGAGCGGGCGCGAGGATCTGCACGCGCTTTACATAAAGCACCTTTGGCGACGCGACGGATTTTTCCCATACATCGACGCGACGTCGGGCGAAGCGTTCGAGGCTTGCATTACCGACGTGGAAACCAACGGCTTGCTACATCTGACCGATATTTTCGGCCACGAACGCATCTATGCCTTCAAGGAGGTAGTTGCCGTGCTTTGACCGCAAGCATTTACATACTTTAACACTACCGTGCATTGTGTTTTGCCAATCTGAGTTGTAATTTTGCCAACAATAATTTGCAACTCTACTAATATATGTCAACACACAAACCTTCACAACGCGATCGCGACTTCATGGAAACATGCCGGAAGGTGATCGCCTCGTCAACCGACAAGCAACTGACCCTTAAGGGGGTTGCCGCCATGGCCGGCAAGTCGTCGACCGGTGGTTATTACCTTACATTCGATTATGCCCTGAGGGTACTGCGACGCATGCGCCGCTATCACACGCCCGTGCCCGACAACTCGGCAGGCCGTCGAATGGCCGAAATAGAGCGCCGCACCGCTGCACTTCAGCAGCGGCGCGGGCTCACCGACCGCGAGGCGCTGACCATGGTCCTGGCCGACGGATCGGCATCGAGCTTCTTCATCTGCCCCGACACGGCCCGACACATCTACACGCAGACGCTGAAACACTTGCGCCGCGAAAAGTCGCGAAAATGACCCACCTGCTTCCTTTTTTCAATTTTCCATTTTCAATTTTCCATTTCACACACACAAAACACACTCTTTTACCATGGCTGAAATAGTTATCTCAACAACCCGAATACTCGACCGAATCTATGCCGAAACCGCACTGCGCCATCTGCTCGACGAAAATAGGCCTCCGCTGCTGCACCGCGACCGCCAAAACGCGCTCGAATGCATCGTCAACTCCGCATTTGCCGACATGTGCCTGGCTCTGATACCTGCCATAACCGACTGCAACGTAGGCAGCGATGCCACCGACGAGATGATGCGCATGTCGGTCGACATTCCCGACGGAAGCGCCCTGTCGCTGCCCGTTTTGCGCACTGCCATCGAACACGCCATAGCGCGCAAGACCCTCGCCGATGCGTATCAGTCGGCCGACCCGCGCTATGCCGACGAATTGCATCGGCAGTTCGGCAACGCCGTAAAGCGATGCCGCGAACTGATAGGACTGGGGCGCATCGGCAGGATAAAACCGCACTGGCTGTAACCGCCCCCGGCACTTTATGGCATACTTTTTAAGGCTACTTGAACAATTATTGATACCTTTGCAGCAAGGTAACAGTTTTTATCCAAGTGAAACAACGATCAGATTTTGAAGTAATGGCTCCGGTGGGGAGCTACGAGTCGCTATACGCGGCCATAAATGCCGGCACCGATGCAATATATTTCGGCGTCGAACAGTTGAATATGCGCGCACGTTCATCGGTCAATTTCACCCTCGACGACCTGCACCGCATAGCGTCGATATGCTCCGAAGCGGGAGTAAAGTCGTATCTGACGCTCAACACGGTCATTTACGATGACGACATAACGATGTGTCACAAAGTGATAGATGCCGTGAAGCAGGCTGGAATATCGGCCATAATAGCAAGCGACATCGCCGCGATATCCTACGCGCGCTCGGTGGGAGTGGAAGTGCACATCTCGACGCAGGTAAACGTAACCAACATCGAGGCAGTGAAATTTTACGCGCAGTTTGCCGACGTGGTGGTGCTGGCGCGCGAACTTTCGCTCGACAAGGTAAAAGCCATAGCCGACGCAATAAAGGCCGAAAACATCTGTGGTCCTGGCGGGGAGCTCGTGCGCATCGAAATGTTTTGCCACGGAGCTTTGTGCATGGCCATATCCGGAAAGTGCTATCTGAGCCTGCATGAAATGAATTCGAGCGCCAACCGTGGGGCATGCACCCAGATTTGCCGACGCAGCTACATAGTGACCGACCGCGAAACGGGCGAGGAATTGGCCGTCGACAATAAATATATCATGTCGCCGAAAGACCTCAAGACCATTCATTTCATCAACAAGATGATGGACGCGGGCGTAACGGTGTTTAAAATCGAAGGCCGCGCGCGCGGCCCCGAATATGTGGCCATTGCGGTGAGATGCTACTCCGAGGCCATCGAAGCGGTGTGCAGCGACACCTATTCCGACGAAAAGATTGAACGTTGGAACAATGAACTTTCAAAAATCTTCAACCGTGGGTTCTGGAACGGCTACTATCTCGGCCAGCGACTGGGCGAATGGTCGGCCAAATACGGCTCGTCGGCCACGAGGGTAAAGCGTTACGCCGCAAAGGGCATACGATATTTCTCGAATATCGGCGTGGCCGAGTTTCTGATGGAAAGCGGCGAAGTGCACGTTGGCGACGAAGTGGTGATAACCGGGCCTACTACCGGCGCGTTGATTTTGACGCTCGACGAAATAAGAGTCGACCTGAAGCCGGTGGAAAAGGCGGTGAAAGGCGACAGCTTCTCGATAAAAGTGCCGGAAAAAATTCGCCCCTCCGACCGCATGTACGTCTGGGAGCACACCAAACTCGCCTGATACGCTCGGCGCTCCGTCAGTTGGAGCGAAAGCGGAACCAGTTGAAATCGGCAGCACCATCCACTCCTTCGGGCGTGACGGAAAAATTGAACAAGGCAAAGCGGTTGGCCGTCCACGGCAGGCCGAGCCCCATGACAAGTTCGTTGCCCACGGGATAAAACGTATGTCCGTCGAGGCTATACTGGAATCGCGCCGTAAAGTCGCGGTCGGTAGTGCGCACCTTAATCCATATCTTGTCTGATTTAAGATCGGCAACGGGGGTCTCCACTACCGCGCCGTCATTGACCATGACCACTTTTTTCACGCCGTCCGCCATCTGCACCGCAACGTAGGCATACGGGAACTCGAATATGCCGAATCCGGCCACATTGCCGTCGCGGAGATGCGATACGTCGAGCTCCACTACGCCTTCGCCCATCGGGCCTTGCACGCGCTGCGTAAGGGTGTTTCGGGCACTTTTCAAATCGTCGGCCACGCGCGCACGCAACCGAATGTAACCCTTTCGCTCCGAGAGCGACCATCCCGTGTTATCGGGATTATGGTTCCATTGCCACTGCAGTCCGAGTTTCGGAGCATCGAACTCATCGGACGTGGCCGGAACGGTCGGCTTGCTCCGCCTACCCACATCGGGTTTATCGTAAGTGGCCACATCTTTACCGTTCACGCCCAACATGGGCCAACCATCCACCCACTTCACGGGCAACAGATTGACCACTCGGCCTATCGGGCCGCGATCTTGCATTATTATGAACCACCAGTCGCCGTTTTTCAGCTGCACCATGCCACCCTGATGAATGCCGTTGGGCGGATAGGTCGAACTGTCATCGGCTATCACTTTGCTCTCATAAGGGCCGTATATGCTCTTTGAGCGCAGGCACATCTGCCACCCTTCCGTGCCGCCGGCCGGGCAAGTTATGTAGTACATTCCATTTATCTTATATACGTGCGAACCCTCCATGCCGCCGCTACGCGTGCTGTCGGTGTTCCACACCCCCTTATCCCATATGAGTCGTCGGTCGCCCTTGACCGATTTCATGTCGTCGGCCAACTCGGTGACATAGAGATGATGCTGCCCGTGAACCACATACTTGCGGCCATCGTCGTCGATGAGCACTCCGGGATCGTAAAGATATTCCGGGAAAATGGTACGGGTCCACGGCCCTTCTGGGCTCGGGGCTTCGCAAACCGAAAAATGCCCGGTGTCGCGACCCCAGCCGTATGGCGTACAGAAAAACACATAGAATTTGCCGTTATGATGACGGATGGAACTCGCCCACGAGCCATTGAGGTAGAGCTGACCGCCTTGCATATCGTAGCGCGGATCCTCGTCATAGCGATCGACGGCATATCCCGCCATCTCCCAATTAACCAGATCGCGCGACTTCAGGATGGGGCATCCCGGCACATAATGCATGCTTGTCGATACCATATAAAACGTATCGCCTACCCTTATTACATCGGGATCGGGCCAATCGCCCCACAAAATGGGATTGGTAAACGTTCCGTCGCCGTTGTCAGACGTCCGTGCGATTAACGAAAACGATGAAATGAAAAGGCAGAGCGTTACAAATATCGATTTATACATGGCTGTTTCTGTTTATTGGTGCGGTTGGTTTCAAACTTCCACAAATTTAATAAAAATGTTCGGATGCATTATTTTCACAAAATCAATTTTAATTCGCAATTTTGCAAAATAATGCTAAATCGTTCAAATTCATAAGCCATGACATTTCACAACATTCTGACATTGACGGGCGCATTGCTCTTGTGCGCAGCCGGCGCAAACGCAAGCCTCGCAAAGAAGTCGAAGTCATCGACGGAGAACCAAAGCCGCATAATTGAAAATGCGCACGCGCAGATGCTTTTGCAAATCAAAGCCATCGAAAGCGACACGAGTAAAAATGTGCTCAACCCGGTAACCACCAAACGCAATCGCTTCTCGACCGCCTATTGCAGTTGGGCCGACTGGCGCAGCGGATTTTTTCCCGGGAGCGTATGGTACATGTATGAGCTTACCGGCGACAAGTCACTGCTGCCTCTCGCCGCAAAATACACCGAGGCAATAAGCCGCGCGCAAACGCTCACGAGCCACCATGACATAGGGTTCATAATAAACTGCTCGTTCGGCAACGGGCGCAAATACGTGAACAAAGAGGAGTACGAAAAAGTGCTCGTGACAGCCGCAAAGTCGCTATGCACACGATACAGGCCGAACGCGCACATAATACAAAGCTGGAACACCAGTCCGGGCTCGTGGCAAGCTTCGCGCGGATGGAAATGCCCGGTGATAATCGATAATATGATGAACCTCGAGCTGCTGTTTAATGCTACCGAAATAACCGGCGACTCAACATTCTACGACGTGGCCGTCAACCACGCCAACACTACCCTGAACCAACATTTCCGTCCCGACGGAAGTTGCTATCACGTCATTGACTACGATGCCGAGACGGGCGTTGTGTTGCACCGAAACACAGGGCAAGGATATGCCGACCAATCGGCATGGAGCAGAGGGCAAGCCTGGGCCATATACGGATTTTCAATGTGTTTCCGCAAAACCGGCGACCGCCGCTATCTCGATCAAGCCCTAAAGACGTTTGAATTCATGAAAAATCACCGCAACATGCCCGACGACTTGGTGCCTTATTGGGATATGGACGCGCCCGACGTGCCCGACGAACCGCGCGACGCCTCCTCGGCAGCCATAATCGCTTCGGCGCTATACGACATATCGACGTTCGACATCGACAACGCCGATTCGTACAAAGATTATGCCGACAAGATAATGAAATCGCTCTCCTCGCGAAAATATTCCGCGCGCCCCGGCACAAACGGAAGATTCATTCTCAAGCATTCGACGGGTTCCATACCGCACAACAGCGAGATAGACGTTCCGCTCAACTATGCCGACTACTATTATCTCGAAGCACTGATACGCGCAACATCGAAGCCGGCCACAAATAATCCGCGCACGCAATAGCACCGACAGCAATGTCAAAGGGGCAGACCGTTTTGCGATCCGCCCCTTTTTTACATCCCTTCGTTTATCTGCCTCATTATGTACCTATTTACCTCCCTGAGTCTTTTCGTTTTTAAACCGTGCGACTACATCCTTGCCAAATAAAATCCACGCAGATGAAGCCACGGCGGCCAAAAATATGAATCCTACCAATATCAACACTTTAGAAGGTTTTGAAGCCTTGACCGGAACCGTTGCCGGCTGCACTATGGCATATACGGGCGTTATCTCTTGCACTTTTGCCTTTGCCAACTGAAGTTGCTGTGCCATGGAGTTATACAGGTTAAATGCCAATTGCATTTCGTTTTGAAGGCGCTCCGTTTCGGTGCGTCCGCTCAAGCTCGATATGCCATGGTTTTTATCGACGTAGTTGGCATAACGCTGCTGGGCCGCGTAATATTCGTTTCGGGCCTCGTCGGTAAGTTTTTGCGAATAATCCAAATCCTTACGGGCCTTGTTGGTACGGTATTCGGTTACGTAGCTTTTCAATCGCTCCACAACCGTATCGGCCAACATGGCCGATACCATCGGCTCCTGCATGGTCACCGAAACGGTGACTACCGAAGTCTTCGTATCGACATCGGCCGCTACGCGATTCGACAAAGCCTGTACCAACTGATATTCTTCCAATGAAAGATGAAAGGCGTTAAGGCTATCGGTCGCAATCTCATCATCGTCCGACAATATCAACGATTTTATGCCTCCTATCATGGCACCGGGGAGCGACAACACTTTGCTCCACCAGGGCGACGAAAGTTCATCCTTCACATATTCCTCAACGGTCATGGAATTGTCGCCGTCAACATCGTTGACCGTAACGTCAAACAGACCTACCATAAAAGGCACCGAGCTCACGATGTCGGGATATAGCGTGGGATAAACGGCATCGGTAGTCGCCCCCGAACCCACGTTTATTCCGGCCATCGACGCCAGCGCGCCAAGCCCGCCCATTCCGCCTTTGGCCGATCCGGCCACTTCGGGCGCGAGCTTCACGGTAGTAGTATATTCCTTTGGTATCGAAAATGCCACCACTATGCCTATCAAGGTTCCTATGCCGCACCACTTCAGAATCATCTTCTTATTGTTCCAAAGCTTCATGGCAAGTTCGAGCAGATCTATCTCCTGCTCGGCATCATCCTTGTCAATCATATTTTCGTCGTCACGCATAAGCCGTAGTTTATTTTATGATGTTATAAATGGTAGCCGCCATAGTGCCAAGCGATGCCAACGACGACGATATGGCCAATATCTCGGCCAGTTTCATGCCATCGCGTTTGGGCTTCGAGGGAACTATTATCTGGCATCCGGGTTCGATCGGAGAGCTGCCCTTCGCTTTCGTCACCTGACCGTTCATATATACTATGAACACCTTGCTTTTCTTTGCCTGGTTGCCATAACCGCCGGCCTGGTCGATGTAATATTTAAGCTTTTTGCCGGGGACGAAATTGACCGTATTCGGGAACAGGACTTCGCCTGCTATCTTCACTGTGGTCACCTGCTCGGGCACGTTGAGCACGTCGCCTTCGCGCAGCACAACGTCATAGTAGCTGCCGGGGTTGCTCAACGCCTTGTCGAGATCGATGCCCACATTGTATCGGTCTGACAAATTAAGCTTTTCAATCGAAATTGAGTCGCTCGAGCCCTGCATGGCCAATCGCAACGTTTCGTTGCGGGCAAGCACTTCATCATCGGTCATGCGGCGCGACAACGATGCTCCTTTTATGTAAGCTCCGTCTATCAATCCGCCGGCGCGTTTCACAATGTCGCTGAGACGTTCGTTGCGTCTGCGCAGAGCGAAGTTTCCGCTGAAAAGCACTTCACCCTTCACCGTAACCATTTTCTGCACCTGATATCCCGGGCTGTATCGCACTTCCACAATGTCGTATGGCTGCAATACGAATTCGGCACCGTCGGCAATGGCAAGGCCGTTCTCGAGAGCGAACGAATACACATGGGCCGTAGCGTCGGTGGGTTTCATGCTTTCCGGATCGATGATGCGGCGCGATATGTCGACTCTCGACGTAGATGCGCCCTGCAGCAATCCGCCCGACATGAGTATGAGATCGTTCACCGTCATCTTGTCGGCATAGGCATATGAGCCCGGGCGCGAAACCGGTCCTTCGATTATCACATTACCGCGATCGTTGAGTTCATGTATGCTCGACACTACGAACAGGTCGTTTTTATTAAGCTTGACATCGGCAACCGTGCCGGTCATCAATCCGGCGAGATCGACCGGAATCACCTCCAACGACAGATCGTCGGTCTGACGATAGAGCAGCGCGCGCTCCATATAAGCATCTTCCATCAAGCCGTCGGCGGTGCTTATAAGCTCTCTGAGCGTCGACATGCTGTCGCCTATGGCATACAATCCGGGGCGCATCACCGAACCCTTTATCTCCACTCTGTTCGAGTAGCGGTCGAGAATGGTGCCCACGCTAATGTTGTCGCCGTCCTTCAGGCGATAGTTTGCAAATTCGCCTTGCGACACATTGTAAAGTTTGTTCTCATTGTTTTCCTGACGCGATACGTTCACCTTGTCGACGTACGCATCGCCGGTAAATCCGCCACTGTACTTAAGCACGTCGCCGAGCGTTTCGCCCTTCTTTATTTCGTAATACATCGGACGTTTCACATTGCCCTGTATCAACACCAGCTCATTGTAAGGCGGAACAATGATGACGTCGCCCTCCATCAGGCGCACGTTATCGGCTTCCTTGCCTTCGAACAGAAAATCGTATATGTCGACATCCGATATCATGCGTCCGTCGCGCACCAACTGGATGTTTCGCATCGAACCTATGTTTGAGATGCCGCCCGCGCGGTAAAGTGCATGAAACACGTTTGAGAAAGGAGACAGCCTGTAAGTGCCGGGGATGGCCACGTCGCCCATCACGTTGACCTGTATGGTGCGTATCTGACCCAAGCTCAACGCCACGTCGGTTTCTTCTTCCTCTACGCCCGCATACTTCTGAGCGAACAGATCTTTCACGCGTTCGTTGGCATCGGCTATCGTAAGTCCGTTGAGGTAAACCGGCCCTATCTGCGAAATCATTATGCTGCCTTCGGGCGATATGGTCTGGCGAATGCGATCCTCACTCGCGCCCCAAATGTCGATTACCACTTCATCGCCGGGACCGAGACGATAGTTTTTCGGCGTTGCGATGTTGGCATTGGGCTCAAACGACAATGCCCTGTTATTAAACACGTCATGGCCGAATATGCTACGTCGCGTCTCGTGCGTGGCACCCTTGACATTATCGTCAATGTTCGAAGACACTTCGTCGAGCTTGTCGCCGGTCACATCCTCGAGCGGATTTACGCGACGCTCGGCGTTAACGTCGCCGCCCTTCGTCACAAGGCCCGAAGTGGTCGTATTTGAATTTGACGCATATTTAGACTTCAGGCGCTCTATCTGATCGGGCGTCACGCCCTTTGCCAAAAGCTCCTGGCCTATCTGCTTTTCCGACTTTCCTGCGGCACTCTGTTGCTTAATATACTCAACGACTTGGTCGTCGGTCATTTTTGCATCAATAGCCGGAGCGGCAAAAAGCACTGCACCGGCCACAAGTATTACACGAATGAAATATTTCAGCATTATGTCAAAATATTATATATGTTATTTCGTTTTTTTGATTTTCTTTTTCTTTGCTATGGCATACGACAGCCAGTAATTGGCCGCTATCCATACCGACAAGTCTATGATCAGCAATATGTTGATTTCAATTATTCGCGACAACAAGATGTTGAAAACGCTAAAAAACACTGCCGACAGCACTATTATCACCATGGCCACCCTCTGTCTCAAGCCCAACGCAAGCAACTTATGGTGAATGTGCGTTTTATCGGGCAAGAACGGGTTGCCGTGATTGCGAATGCGGTGCATAAACACCCTCACCACGTCGAAGCAGGGTATGATAAGCGGCGAAATGGCAACGATCATAGGATTGGTTCCGAAAATAGGCAGGTCCTCGCCTCGCGAATATTCGAGATAGGCCAATCCGAGAAACGACAGGAACAAGCCTATCGTCAAGCTGCCAGTATCGCCCATGAATATCTTTTTGCCACGACCGGGATCGCCAAAAACGTTATAATAGAAGAAGGGTATCAGAACGCCAAGGCACCCGAACGACAGCATGGAGTATATCGGACGCTCTATCAGGCCGAACGATATGCCGTATATCAAAAAAGCCGCACCCGAGAGTCCCGACGCCAAGCCGTCGATGCCGTCGATGAGATTTATGGCATTGACCACGTATACCACCATTATGATGGTCAGTATCGTACCGAACCAAATGGGGATGTCATACAAACCGAGAACGCCATGGAGGTCAACGCAAGCAAGGCCGCCAAGCACAAGCAATACGGCGCAAACCAGCTGTATCACGAATTTGGCTCTGTATCGTACGCCGATAAGGTCGTCGGCCATACCCACGATGTAAAGCAACAGGAGCGCGCAAAATCCGAATGCCACCGGCTGCGCGTTTATCGCCATCTTGTCGCCCACCAATTCCGAGCCGAACATATATCCGAATCCGAGCATCAGCGACAACGAGAAGCACACCACAGGCGTAAATGCTATGCCGCCGAGACGCGGCACCGCACCAACATGTATTTTGCGCTCGTCAGGCATGTCGAACAAACGTCGTCTGAATGACACAAGCAATATCTGCGGAATCAGCACACCGGCCAAAAACACACACAAAGCACAAACTAACAACGGTTGCACCAGCCACGAATCCATAATATCGGCATAATTCATATTTCTCTGATATGATTTAATTTATAACAAATCCATTATTGGGAAAAACCACTGTAATAACATTTATTTAACGATACATCAATCAGGGTTGTAAATCTATGTTCTCAGTCCGTTTTCTAATGATTTGTATTGTGTCAGCAATAAGCTAATTCTTCATTTTTTGCAAAGATATACAATTTATGCATTACACGCAATTATTTTTATTAAAAATAAACATTTTTAAACACTCAATATTACCCCCCCCCGTAAAATATTGTGCAACAATACATTACGACTAAAATTTTCTAAACGTCAATACTACCTCACTCGATTTGAGCACCAACGATTCGGAGCTAAGTTTCAATATGTCAAACGTCGTGCGATTTTCGTAAATGTACCACTTATTCAGCTTGTCGACGTCGGTAACGGGGAAATCGAGAGTAAGCTTGCTCCCTTCATAAGTCATATTTCCGCCATATTTGAGGCCACCTGGAGCCGTGACGTTGACCGTATGAAGATAGAAGCAGTAATACAGCGGTTGGGGAGTTATTACCGAACCGTCCGACAAACGCTCAACCGATCTAAGCTGCCACTGGCCGTCAAGGTCGCCGTTTATATCGCCTTTGGTAGTGCACCCTATCGACACCATCGACATAACGAGCACACATATGAACAACTTGACACGCATCATCATAGCCATCCTGATTTACATATTGATAACATAACGCCGAAACTTCTGCCGAGCAGCGCACCGCCATCGGCACCCACGGCCACCTTGCCGCTCCAGCTCGGCGACTTGGGCAAGCGCGCCTCAACTTCAAACAAAGCATTGGCATTCTTCTCTATTTCGGGCAACGGAGTACCATACGTTCCCCAGCTGCGGGTGTACGACAACAGAACCCTATACCGCAACCACGACAGGGGCGAACCCTCAAAGCCGAGATGATGGCCCTTCACGCGATTGTGCTTAAACTCTATCATACCGTCGCGATTATAGATGGGCGATATTATCAACGGATTGCCTATGCCCATGCCCCAATGCTGCCATCCGGTATAAATGTAATGGTTATAGTAATCGTCGCGTCCACTCACCTGCTCCGGGATTTCCTCGGTGTGATCCCAATACACAGGCCCCGACTGATGCTTCGTGTTGAGATATTCATAAACCACGGCGCTCACGAATCTGTTGGCCGGCAGATGAAACTCCACGCCAAGCAGCATATCCTTCCACTTGTATTGCATAAACATCATGGAATGATCCTCGAAGTAATGCTCGTAGTATGCGCTCACGCTCCAATCGGCATCATTGGGAGCCCAACGCAGACGAAAATCCCAACTACCCACGTGATTGCCATATATGTTGGTCTGTTCGCCGATGGGTGTATCCGAGCTGCCCGACGACGGAATGAAAGCCTTTATTATATCCTTTATGCCGTGCGGCATTTTTGTCACCTTACCATCCTTATAAGACTTGCCGCCAAACTGCGCGCCCATCTCCAGTCCGGCCTCGAACGTCAGCGGGAAGCGGCGCGTGTCGCCGATTTTCAAAAATCCGGCCTTGGCGTGATACAACACATCTTCCGTGCGCTTCGAATCGGCACGCGCGAAATCTTTCTGCCAGCCGTCATCGGTAAACATGCCATACGATATGTATCCCTTTCCCGACAGCCATCCGTTGGTCCACGGTATGACGGAATATTCCGGAATGCCCACCTTAAGCTGCGGTATCGGCCGGGCATTGCCCGAATAAAACAATCCGCCGCTCGACAGCCTGCGGTTGTTGATCTCGCTCCACTGCTCCTTGCTGCCCAACACGGCGCCCAGGCTGCGATAACGAATTTCGCCATACAGCTGCTGCACCACGAACGTCGACGTAAATCCGTAAGCCACGGCCAGGTCGACTCCGGCGCCCCACGAAAAGCGCTTGTCGCCGTTCAGATGCTTGAACAGCGAGGCGCGCGCGTAACCATTGTCCTTTTTTATCGACGAAAGCCCCTGCCTGTTGTTGACGAGCCAAAACGGGGTGTTCTCGCCCGAGCTGAAAGCGGCCTGCGTTTCGACGCGGTAGCTTATGCTATCGGGCAAAACGTCGGCTTTCGCATCGGCGAGGCTGCAGATTGCCACGGCGGCAACGAACAACGCCTTCCGGCGGCTAAACATTGTAATCATTCTACTTTTCCAAGATTATGCCCCATGCGCTCCTTTTTGGTGTGCATGTAAAATCGGTTGTACTCATTGGGCGCAATCTCTATGGGCACATTTTCCACTACCGTCAATCCGTAACCCTCGAGGCCTATGCGTTTCACCGGATTGTTGGTCATCAGACGCATTTTCTCAACGCCGAGCTGATGCAGAATGCGCGCGCCCACTCCATAATCGCGTTCATCGGCCTTATGGCCGAGATGCAGATTGGCATCGACCGTATCGAGCCCTTCTTCCTGAAGCTTATAAGCCTTTATCTTGTCCATGAGCCCTATGCCGCGCCCCTCCTGATTGAGGTAAAGCACCACTCCACGGCCCTCCTCCTCGACCATTCGCATGGCTTTGTGGAGCTGATCGCCGCAATCGCAGCGCTTCGAAGCGAAGATGTCGCCGGTGGCGCATGACGAATGCACCCTCACCAACACCGGTTCGCCATTGGCCACGTCGCCCTTTATCAAGGCTATGTGCTCAAGGCCGTTATCCTTTTGTCTGAACGGTATCAGGCGGAAATGGCCGTATGCCGTAGGCATGTCGACCTCCTCGCCGCGCTCTATCGACGAGTCGTTGCGCAGGCGATAAGCTATCAGGTCGCGTATCGAAACCAACTTAAGGCCCCACTCGTCGGCCTTGCGGCGCAACTGAGGCAGGCGCGCCATGGTGCCGTCCTCGTTAAGAATTTCGATTAGCGTGGCTGCCGGCTGCAATCCGGCCAGACGTGCCAGATCGATGGCGGCTTCCGTGTGACCGGGGCGACGAAGCACCCCCTCATCCTGTGCATAGAGCGGATGCACATGGCCTGGGCGGCCGAAATCAGACGGCACCGAAGCCGGATCGGCCAGTGCGCGTATGGTGGCAGCCCTGTCATGCACCGACACGCCGGTGGTACATCCCGCAAGCTTGTCGACCGTTACCGTAAACGGCGTGCCAAGCATCGAAGTGTTGTCGTCGACTTGATGCTGAAGCATAAGCTGACGGCACCGCGAAAGCGACAGCGGGGCGCACAATTCGCCGCGCGCATTCGTCACCATGAAGTTTACGTGGTCGGCAGTGACCTTTTCGGCAGCCATAATGAGATCGCCCTCGTTTTCGCGATCCTCATCGTCGACCACCACCACGAACTTACCTTGGCGGAAATCGTCGATCGCTTCTTCAATAGTATCAAGTTTTATATTTTCCATATCAAAAGTTTTAACGCATAATCAGTTTGATTGTTCTTGCTTCTCGGCTATTAGCTCGCGCACGGCGGCGGCATCGCGAATTATGGTCTCTATCTCGGCCTTGAGTCGGAGCTGCTGACGGGTGCCCGCAATGTACAGCGGCAGCCCTATGGGGAAAAGCACTATGGCCACCCACCCCAACACCGGATAGTTGGTGGGATGATAGAGCCACAAGCTTCGCAGCACGGGAAAATCCATAAGCTTTATTATCACCATCTTGTCGTGCGAGTTGGTAAGGTAGTCGACCGTCTGTTCGAGCAACGCCGACAGCGATCGCAACGCCGTGCGGCTATATCCCTTGAGCCAATAGTCCACATAATTCTGCCTACCCGGATAGCGGCCCACATAGGCTTTCGCCTCGGCCGTCAACTCGTCGAGGCGCTTCAAAGCCTCGTCGGGCTCGACCTCGTCCATCACCACCGTTCGCATCTCCACCTTGCGCACCTCGTTAGAGCCTATGAGCCTGCGGAAGAAGTTGACGTAAGCATCGCGGTTGAACACGGCCGAATCGTTCACGGCCTTATAGGTAAGGAATGCACCCAAAGGCAGCAGCACGGCAGTACTCAGCCAAACGCCCTCCCACGCTTCAAGCTTGCCGTCGCGGGCCATCTTGAGGCCCATGGTATCGATGAAATAGTAGAATATGAACAGCAGCACCGACACCACCAGCGGCATGCCGATGCCACCCTTGCGTATTATGGCTCCGAGCGGCGCTCCGATGAAAAAGAATATTATGCAGGCAAACGACAGCGTGTACTTGCGCATCAGCTCCACCGTGTGGCGGCGTATCACGTTGCGGTCGTCGCTTATGGTAAGGCTCTTGAATTCATAGTCCTGCTTCATGCGCTTGGCCCTCATCAAAGCCTGATTGAGGTAATTGAGCGCAATGCCCGAAGTGCGGCCCTTGAAGATGGAGTCGACGTTGACGGGGCGCTTCACGTCGACGTCGGGTGTCCGCACCTGATGCGGCATCGATTTATTGTCGTAAGTAGTGGTATAGTACGGCAGACCGAAATAGGTGTTTTCAGCCACTATGCGCGCATATTCGGTGCCTACGCTGTCCATTTTCACCTCCACCGAATCGATGGTGGCGCGAAGTTCCTCAATGTTCTTGCCCACGTGCTGACTGCGCATGCTCTCCTCGTCCATTCGGCTGAAATTGGCGTCGAACTTAAGCAATATCTCCTTGTCGGCAAACGATTCGCGCCGGTAAGGCACGTTTTTCGCGCCGGCACCGGCCTCGCGCAGATTTTCGAACGACTCCCCATCCCACAGATACAGAAACAGGTGCGTCTTGTCGTCGGTCATTGCAAGCTTGCCCGAATCGGCCAGTATGATGCTCGAATTTTCAAATCCCTTCGACACGTCATAAATCATCACGTCGTACAGCTTTCCGTCGTCGCGATTCTTATGGTCGACATAAAGGTTGTAGCCCGGTATCTGGTCATAAAACACCCCTTCGGGTATTTCAAGCTCGGGCGACTTTTGCTTCACCGAAAACACGAGAGTCCACATCTTGGTCTGAGCTACCGGGAGCACATAGTTCTGAAAAAAGAACGCGCCCACCGACACGAGCACCATCAGCACTATCAAAGGCCGCATGGCCTTTATGAGCGACACCCCCGAAGCCTTCATGGCCGTAAGCTCGAAACGTTCGCCGAGGTTGCCAAACGTCATCAGCGACGCAAGCAGAATGGCCAACGGCAACGCTAACGGCACCAACGATATGGCCGCATACATGAACAGCTCCGCAATCACGTCGATGCCAAGCCCTTTGCCCACCAAATCGTCGATGCGCATATACAGATACTGCATCAACAGGACAAACAGACTTATAAAAAACGTCATCACAAACAGAGGCACGAAGCTTCTGAGAATGAACAGATATAGTCGTTTGATTCCTAACATGCCGAGAGTGTTGATGTAAACAGGACGCAAAGATACAACAAACCATTCAAAGTAGCAAGAGCTCCAACGAGCATATCGCCGCCGCCCGGCAGCCACGCCAAACAAAAACGCCCTCGAAACGAGGGCGTTAATATTTCATCCGGGCATATGTCTCACAATGGGCGCTTGCGAACGGCGCGCACTTTGTGTTCAACCAAGCGGTCCTCCAATGTCCTGTTTCCAAGATACGCAGAAGCCCCATTGCCAACCGCAGTCGACGACCAACATTCCGAAGCGGTGACCGGCGAAACGATTTCGGCCGGAATATTCGAAAATTGATCTACGGCCGGAAGATACCACACTATGTCAGATGTGGCAATTATCGGGGTAAGCGATACGTCGCCTTCTGGCGATGTGGTTTTCTGCAAGTTAAAACGATTTTTCTTAACACATTCGCCAACCGCCGGCGATCCGTTTATGTTGTCTCCCGTTGGTGCCGGAGCCTCGTCTCGGGCACCATTGCCAAGTCGGAAAGCGTGCTCGGTGGTATGTCCCGCTTCTGTTTTCAGAATCGAACTGACCACCGTTTCAAACGATCCCGTCGTTGCGGAACCGGCAAGTTTATAAAGATTTACCGTATTATCGAGGCCATCCGTTTCACTAACGGCCCTATCTCTAAGATTGCTTAATAAGTTATAGTTTATCTTTATATAATAACGAGAGCTAATATACTTATATGGATAAGTACCTATTGAAGCATACGACTGCGCATTATTTTCATCAATCACAGATTGACAATAAGCCTTATAACTATCTCTATTAAAAGAGTTAATAGTATAGACATACCCATAATACGCTATGCGATCCCACTTAAAGCCATACTCGCCCATAGTGCCGTCGTCAATCTGTTCCCAACCATAATTAGAAGAAGTCCATGCCGGCTTCAGCTGTTTGAGCGATATGTCTTCAACCGGATTGTTCCTACCGTCAACGGCTATCGATAACGAAATGTCGCGAGTTTCATTGCCGACATTCTCAGGCAAAAATATCGCAACCGGAAACGAACCGGAGCCCGATAAAGTCAATTTGCTTTCACCACGGGCACTCGCTACATCCGATTCACCCTCATAGATACGATCCGTCCAAAAACCATCTTTAGCATAAATGTTCATATCGCTCTGTAACTGAATGGTAACCGGCTTATCGGTGTCGGCCACACACGTTACTGTCCACTCTTTCCCGGCAGGCAGATTACGAGCATTTATATTGGTTTTATATATCACATAATGGGCATCGAGCACCGGTGACTCATCGTCAATGGAGAACTCATAATTGCTTACCGAAATAGAATAGGTAGTTATGTTGCCCATAGTCCAGTTTGCCGAAACTATGTCGTGACGATAAGTCTTGACGTTCGCTCCGTCAAACATCTCTATCGTCATTTTTATGGGAGCAGAATCAGACGATAAGCTCTGCGGCAGCACCATAAACAAGGTTTCAGACGTGACATCGGCAGTAGCCGACACCAATCCGTCGGCGGCATCGTCATACACCCACGTCAGATTGTCGGCCGCGAAATCGATATTGCCGCTTCGATGAACACCCTCCAATGTGATGGACTTTACCGACCATCCCACAGGCATTTCGGCAAAGCGCACTTTAACGCCGGCAAGCAGATGCCTAAAATCAAGGCCTACCGCCTGTTTATAATTGCCTTTCACGTTTTTCTCTACCGCAAGAAGAAAATCTTGCTGATCAGCCGACTCTTGAGGAACCGCGTACGAAAGACGCGTCGACTCCTTTGTCGACGGAAAAGTCACGCCACTGAGATTGTAAGGCGTAAAAGCGTAGAAATCGACCGTCGCATCGGCATCGTCAATCCAGAATCGCACCTCACGCGACTTAAACACACCCGAAGCATCACGTTCATAGAGGTCATTGTCCATCAGCAGCGGGCCATACCACGAAGCATGGGCTATCACGCCTATTTTGGTTATGGCATCGGGCGTAGTTATCGACATGGCGCGCGACATCAAGCCGCCCATGGGCGTAGTTTCTACGGCGCAATGCAACACCGAAGCCGAATCGTCGGCGGCCACAAGATGAAACTCATCAGAAACTTCGGCGACCGATGCGCCACGTGAATGTGTCGGCGAACAAGCGCTGAAACTAATTTCTCTGCCGCTGCCGTCGGGAGTCGACATGACAGGTTCGTCCTGCGAACACGATGCAAAAACCAAAGCGGTCACCGAAAAGACAAGAATGCCTGAACGTAATAATTTCATTGCAAAATGCAAATAAACGTGCCTTATAAAGTATATTCATATGCGTGTTCCGATAACATTAATGGTGCTGTCCTCGGAACACGCATATGTAATGGATAAATCAAGTAGTTGCGATCAATTGAACTCTACGTCATCGGTCTGATCGGTTCCCCAACCATTTACGGTAGAAACTTTAAATTCAATCGGTTTGGCTCCTTCAGGAGTTATGTTTGATTGATCGATGGTGGCTGTAAATTTATAGCTTACGCCCGGCTTATAAGTCTTGGCACTTATAGTTCCCTTCATTGAACGCTTGCTATACACCACTTTATTAAGTTTCACTTCTACGTCAAACGAAATTGCAAGGGTTTGCTCACCGGGAATAATGAATTTTGAGTCTGAATCCGCGCTTAAGCCTATGGCGATATCATTGTTTGAAGGAATGTCAACGGTAACAGTTGCGTTTGTGTCATCCGTAATGTTCCATTTAAGTGCCGAAGGCTCTGATCCGAGATCAACCGACCCGGCCGTATTCAAACCGCTTAACTCTATATTTGAAATGGTCAGCGAATAACCGTTGCTGCCTATATTATTGAAAAAATCTATAACTATACGCGAAAGCATATGGTTGAACGACAACGAAACAGCAGTTGCATCAGTTATTCCGGCATCGGTAGTACGAGCTGAATAGGCATAAACGAGATCGCGGTCGGCGTTTACGTCAGCCACGTTCATCGACACCGTTCCATAACCTTTGAATCCATCTACTGACAAAGCTCCTTCGTGTTTGGTCGGTGCAACATATTTCCATGCCGGCGTCATATTATTGGTCGACAGAGCTACAAAATAATAATTTTTATTGGGAGCCCAATACTGAACGTTCTGAGCATTCTCGTATCCCCATGTGCCATTGGTTTTCAATATAGAAACATCGTTGAATATCATCACGTGATTATTCGACGTTCCGGCATCGGTAACGCAACCGAACACACGGAAACGATTGATACTCTGTGTCGAAATTTCGCCCGAACGCGACGATTTGTTTGCCATTGCTTTAAAGCCTATGGCCTGAGACTTTACATTCGAAGATTCTACTTCGTCGTTTGAACAGCCGGTAAGGGTCATGGCGCCCAATGCCACAGCTGCAATAAGATGAATTTTTTTCATAATAAAATAATTAGCTTATATATTTAATTTTATAATTCCACCGGAACGTCTTCATACTCACCCCAATCGTCAACGCTCACATCGAAACCCGATGAATCGCCGGAGCCTTCCGAATCGGATATGTTAATGCCTTTGACACTTATCACACCTCCATGCGGCTGATTGCGCATCTGGTCGGTGACATTGAAGTAAAAATTGAGTATTTTGCCGTTTTTCAAACGAACTTCAAGGGTAACGGCAAAATCGCTATCGCCACGTGAATACGACGGATTCGGAAAATCTGGAATGCCAAACGACTTAACCTCGGCTTGTATTCCCCATGGCTTTAAAACGCAGTCGTAGAGTATGGTCACTGCCTTGTCTGACGTTCGGCCATTGTGCAGATACACCGAGCCGGCCATTCCCGACAACGCGCCACGTGCAAGAGCCACATACTCATAGCCATGCGAAAATTCGTATTTTATCATATAGGTGAACACCAACGGGTGCATCGTTATGTCGAGCGTTTGCGGATGCATGTTGCTGTTCTGATAATAGCTGTCGATGTAGTGGCCAAACAACACGTCGGGAGCCGACACCGTAGTTTCATTGTTTTTGCCGCCACTTTGCGGAACGTAATACGGATTGCCCTTATATGACGATCGGCTGCGACCGCGCGTAGTGGCCGAAGCTTCGTCATACGATCCCATGTCGTTGAATATTATGTACTCCGTATCGTTGTTGTAGAACAACAGCGAGTTTTCGCCCGGCGCGAGATAAACAGGCTCTCCGTCGGCCGACATATTGGTTTCGAGGCGCGTGCCGTCGGCATTATAAGCCGACATTCTTATGCCTTCGGGCTTCACGGGCAACAACGAGTCGTATCCGGAATCAAATCCGAGGCTCGACCAATCGGCACGCCAGTCGGTCAGGCCGTCGTAGGGCTGCTCCCAATTATAATCGTAGCTTACGCGCACATCGGTCATATAGCTCGGCACATGGCCGTCATGGTCAAAACACAATTCCTTATGATTGCACGATGTCAGCATCATCATAGCCGCCGACAGCGCGATGTAACAAGCATTCCGTTTCATCTCGTGCCTCCCTTCTCGTTTCTGTTTCCGGCACCGAGCAGCCACACAAACGACACCTGCGCCCGGGTAGGCCCGAACCAACGGCGCTGCTTGGTGCTTTGCCATACGTAATGCCCGTCGATCGGGCGATATTCGTAATATTTACCTCCGAAATATCCCACGCCGAGGGTGAAGTCGATGTTGACGCGAGAAGCAACGGGCAGCGAATAGCCATATTCGATGCCGGCGCCTAAGCTGCAACGATCAAAAATCGAACCGCCGGGCTTACCCGACATCTGACCCTTGCCGCCAAACTCGAAGTCGTATGTAATTGCCTGCACGTAAGCTCCTATGTGATGCCCCGTAAGAGGTTTGTGACGTGATGCCGCGCCAATCCATCGGCGCACCGCCATTTCGCCGCCATACACGCGCCAATAACGGTTGCGATTCTTCCTATCCCACCATCCGTACATCCAATCGGCACTGAGGCTCCACTGGCGGCCAAGATAAAATTCGACATTGATGTTGGGCACGAGCAAAGCATCGTAGAGCATATTGGTGCCGAGCGACATATAAAAATGCCGTTGAGCGTGTTCGGATGATTCAAATGATGAGCCATCGGCTACCGAATGACTTTCGGTCGATTCTTTTTGACATTCTGCACAATCATTTCTTCCGGCTGCAATCAGACTTGCCATCGAAATAAGTATTAGAAATACAGAAAAACGTAAGTGCATTGAATTTTAGGATTCGGACTGTGTTAATATTTTTTGACAAAGGTAGCTAAACGGTAGAATTTTACCCCCCCCAGTAGTTAATTATAGTTAAGTTATGTTTATTTACGTATATTTTACACCATTGCGTTCACAAACCCCGAAATACACCTTTTTATTTTATATATAAGCCATCGTTCCCCAACATCTGTTAATGCCGGGGAACGAGTATCTAAAAAATCTGAACGCTAATGCCAAAACATCAGAGGCTACATGACATCACTGCTGTTTGGGCTTCTTCGATATGCTGAAACGATATTGCAAATGGGCAAGCACGAAGCGCCCTATGGAGTTGCGCCACGTTTCGGTGACACCTTGTGCGTTGACTACGCGCGATAAGTTGCGCAACTCGCCCAATATGTCAACGCCGTCCACACGCAGAGTCCAAGCATTGCTCTTGCCGAACGATTTGGCCACCGCTCCGTTCCATATAAGGCTGTTGCGATTCATCGACCTGTCGGTATAACCTGTGCGGCAATAGAGCATCAATGTGTTTTCCACGTAAAATCCGTATGGCAATCCCCACGACACCACAGGCCCTACATGCGAATCGACCCCATGCACCGATTCAAACGAATCGAGATTGCTTTCGGCCCATATACCGCGAATGCCTCCACGCACACCTACCCTCAGTTTGTCGACGTTATAAGTCAGTTCGGCCGTACACGAAGCGTCGTAATTAGTCACAATGCTACGAACCAAGTTATGGCTTTGGTTGCCGTCACTAATGGTAAGCGACTGATAATCGGCATTGTCGGCTATCAAGCCGTTAACGGTAGTCTTGACTTTAAATCTCTGCAATTTGCCGAAATTCGACTCATACGACCCCGTTAGCTCCGTATTCCAGTTACCCTCTATATTCATGGGTTTTATCTGAGTTACGCCTGTCAATGCATCAAACGTACGCCCATTGGCTATGGCATGCAATGTCTTGTTATAACTCAACGTAGCATTTATGATTTGACTATTTGAAAATCTGACTTGATAGAATGACACCGAAGCTGAATGGGTTATGCTGTTACGCAAGTCGGGATTGCCCTTCTTTATCATGAGCAAATTAGTATCGTCAGTATAATCAAGCACTTGATTTGCATTAGGCGAATTTACCGTCATATTATAGTTGACGTAGAAATTGTGGCCCCCGGTCATAATATGACAATTTACCGATGGTTCAAAAGCCGTAAACGAGCGCTTTTGCTTCAGGCCCGAATATGCTCGAGTGTCGAGCATATCCTTGTCGACAATCGAAACGGGCAGATTGGCCGTGACGCTTAGACGATCTAACGTGTACCGCACTTTAAGCCCGGCACGATGAGTGCGAGTCTGCGTTCTGTTGACATAACTCTGACGCAAATCGATGCTCATTGAAATGGAATCGGTAAGCGACGGCAAAACCGACATAAGCGAGTCGCCGCCAAAATGATACAAGTCGCGGTCGTTACGGTAATCCGTATATACGAATGCATATGAAGGTGTGATTTTCACTCGCTTGTTCAAATTGTAATCGTATGTCAACGTAGCTTTGACGTTAGTCGAACGGCTCGGCATGGCATAATAGTCATTTCGCACGTCGTTGTCACTTCGGCTAACGAGCATGTTCGACAGCATATTCTTGTTACGCGAATCGCTATGATATCCAATAACCGACAGATTGATCACGTCGCCGGTAAACGGCAGCTTATACGTAATCAGATGCCCCAATCGCGCGTTCCAGTTATCGCTTTTCACGCGTTCCACTGATTTATACAGATTGATGAAGTCGCGTTCGCGCACGGTCAACGTATCAAGATCCGATATCTGCCATCCGAAGCCATAAAGCTGCCCCGATCGCTTATACGCCATCGCTTTGTTACGGCCAATATATCCGTTGAGCTCCGCAATCCAATGCAGACGGCTAAACGACATGCTCGTAGAGGCATCGAGCCGTAGCCATCCATAACTGTCGCGCCGCCTATCCTGCGACAAAAGCGAATAGCTGGCCGAATATGGCATGTAGTTTAACGTGGTTGACTCCGACCTGTTATTTTGCGAATTCGAGCAGCCTTCCAATGTAAAACCGGCACTGCGACGCGTTATCTTATCATCATAGTCGACGTTCAATCCTGCCTGACGATAGGTGGCGTCATTTGTCGACAATGACGATGCATCCCATACCACCGAACGCGATCGGTCGCGGGAAAATCCGTCTCTGAATCCGGCATTGTTAACACTTGCATATACGGCAGTAGATAGCTTGTCGTCAAATCTCGACAAAAATCCTTTTGCCATATAACGGTCACGCGATCCATATCCGGCATCAAAGTTGCCAAGCACCGTTCCCATAAACTCTTTTTTGAGATTAACGTCCATTACCAGCGGGTCTGACTTTCGTTCCTCATCACTGCGTTCATAAAGATATGCATCATCTTTTGCCTTATTATATACCTTTACGTTTTTCACCACATAAGCAGGCAAATTTTGCAATGCAACCGTAGGATTGCCCTTAAAAAAATCCTTGCCGTTAATAAGCAAACTCGACACAAATTGTCCATTTACCTTTATCTGTCCGCCATCGCTAAGCGTCACACCCGGCAGTTGCTCTATGAGTTTATCGAGCATCGACCCTTCGGCAAGCTTGAATGCATCGGCGTTATACACCAACGTATCGCCGTTCATCACCATCTTTACTTTCGATGCCACCACATCTACCGCATCAAGCATCAGGTCTTTATCAAGTTCCATCTCCAACTCCCATTTATCAACATTTCGACCATACAGTTTCACCGGAACTTCAAAATCCTTGCACACCTCTACAAACCCCTTTTGCGATGCGCATAACCGATAGCTGTTTCCGGGCATCAGTTTCATTTTCAAGTTCGGCACAATGTCAATAACGACGCCTTCGGAAATTTTCGCTCTGGTACGCATCAATTCTGTCGCCAAAAGAACTCCGTTTGCATCAAACAACTTCAGCGTAACGGAATCCATTTTTTCCCTTGTGAATGAATTGTATACTTTCACCTCAATAGGTATGCTGTCGTTTTTCTGTTGGCATAAAACGCCCTTAGGCATCAACACTAACAAGCAAATAATAAAGTACCTCACGCAATTTTTACGTCGGACATCCATAATAAATAATATTTTTATCATTCCTGCGCTAATTATTCATCGCTTATGTTATTCACAACTACCAAATCGTTAAACAATTCACATATAAACGGAGTTTCCAACTTTACAATAGAGTGTCCACCTTCTTTAAAACGACAAGCTTCACATTTCACTCCATATTGCAATAGCATTGAGCGTATCCCATATAATGTATATCGATATGGATGTCCGTAAAACATCTTTTTAATATACCCACGAGTATATGGGACGTCAAGCGCCGAAAGCATATCTTCTACCAGTGTTTGTCTCATATTACATTAAAATTACTACTTACATTATTACTATTCGAACTTTCTAAACGAAAGTGCCTATATAGTTAGCATAAAGACCAACAAAACCACATATTTTCCGCAAAAAACATATTTTCACCGACATTCACAAATAAGTCAATTAAGAAGCAACTGAATTTATCGTTTTTTAACATAACATATTGGTAAATTCGGCCAATTTATTGTGTTTTCTGAGGTTGACGATGACTTTTTCGCCGCACATGACCGCTTTTATGCAGGATTTTCACTAATTTTGCAAATATTTGAAAAAATGTATCTAAATGAAGACGAACATACTTGAACTTAGCGAACAGGAAATAGTGCGCCGAGGCAGCCTCGAGGAGCTGAGAAAGCTCGGCATCAATCCTTATCCCGCAGCAGAATACAGGGTAACGGGCTACACCGACGAAATAAAAGCATCGTTTGACGACAACGCTCCACGGCGCGAAGTAAGCATTGCCGGACGCGTGATGAGCCGTCGCATAATGGGCAAGGCCTCGTTTCTCGAAATTCAGGATTCGCGCGGACGCATTCAGGTGTATGTGAGCCGCGACGACATCTGCCCCGATGAAGACAAGACCTTCTACAACATCGTGTTGAAGAAGCTGCTCGACATAGGCGACTTCATAGGCATTGAGGGCTACGTGTTCCGCACGCAAATGGGCGAAATAACCGTACACGCCGAAAAGATAACGGTTTTGGGCAAGTCGCTGCGTCCGCTGCCGATAGTTAAGGTGAAGGACGGCGTTACATACGATGCGTTCGACGACCCCGAGCTGCGATATCGCCGCCGCTACGTTGACCTCGTGGTGAACGATGGCGTAAAAGAGATATTCATGAAGCGCACGAAGGTGTACAACACCATGCGCCAATACTTCAACGACCACGGCTACATGGAGGTGGAAACGCCCATATTGCAGTCGATACCGGGCGGCGCTTCGGCACGTCCGTTCATCACGCACCACAACGCGCTCGACATTCCGCTCTATCTGCGCATTGCCGACGAGCTCTATCTGAAGCGCCTGATAGTGGGCGGATTTGAAGGTGTGTACGAGTTTTCAAAGAACTTCCGCAACGAAGGCATGGACCGCACGCACAACCCCGAATTCACCTGTATGGAGATATACGTGGCCTACAAGGACTACAACTGGATGATGAACTTCACCGAGCGCATGCTCGAAAAGATATGCCTCGAAGTAAACGGCACCACGCAAGTGAAGGTGGGCGACAACGTGATCGACTTCAAGGCTCCCTATCGCCGCGTGACGATGATCGACGCCATCAAGGAGTTTACCGGCATCGACATCACCGGAATGGGCGAGGACGACCTCAGGGCGGTGTGCCGTCAGCTCGACATCGAAGTCGACGAAACCATGGGCAAGGGCAAGCTCATCGACGAAATATTCGGCGAAAAGTGCGAAGGCAACTACATACAGCCCACGTTCATAATTGACTATCCCATCGAGATGTCGCCGCTCACCAAGCGTCACCGCAACAATCCGGAGCTTACCGAACGCTTCGAGCTCATGGTAAACGGCAAGGAGCTGGCCAACGCTTACTCGGAGCTCAACGACCCCATCGACCAATACGAGCGCTTCGTGGAGCAGATGCGACTCAGCGAGAAGGGCGACGACGAGGCAATGATAATCGACAAGGACTTCATACGCGCCCTTGAATACGGAATGCCCCCCACATCGGGCATGGGCATAGGCATGGACCGCCTCGTAATGCTCATGACCGGGCAGACCACCATACAGGAAGTGCTTTTCTTCCCGCAGATGCGCCCCGAAAAAACTCAGCGACGCGACTCGCAGGAGGCATTCGAAACCGTTGGCGTACCCGCCGACTGGGTGGCACCCCTCTACAAAGCGGGAGTGCTCACCGTCGACGCACTCGGCGCCACCGCCTCGGCAGGCAAGCTGCAGCAAGAGCTGTGCGGAATAAACAAGAAGTTCAAGCTCGAACTGAAGAATCCGACCATCGACGAAGTGTCGGCGTGGATAGCAACTGCCGCAAATCGAGGCTGAGGCCGATGAACAGTTAATTCAATACGTTTGTTAAACCTACATGAATTTTCCCGGAACAATAGCGGTAATGGGCGGTGGAAGCTGGGCTACGGCACTGGCCAAGCTGCTGCTCGACAACTGCGAATCGATAATATGGTACATGCGGCGCGACGACCGCATAGAAGACTTCAAGCGGCTGCGACGAAATCCGGCCTATCTTAGCGACGTGGAGTTCGACATCGAACGCATCGAGTTTTCGAGCGACATCAACTATGCCTGCTCCAAAGCCGACACGCTGCTGCTGGTGATGCCGTCGCCCTACTTCAAGGAGCACATCGCCAAGATAAGCGTCGACATCTCCGACAAGTTCATCGTTTCGGCCGTGAAAGGCATAGTGCCCGACGAAAACGAGATAATATCCACTTACATGGAACGTCGGTTCGGCATTCCGCCCGAACACATCCTGGTGGTCAGCGGCCCCTGCCACGCCGAAGAAGTGGCGCTCGGCCGACTGAGCTACCTTACCGTGGGGTGCAACGACATTTTCCACGCCGAGCAGTTTGCCAAATGCCTCAACGGAAAGGCGTTGAAAACCATCACGTCGAGCGACGTCGAGGGCATCGAGTATGCCGCCGTGCTGAAAAACGTGTACTCCATAGCATCGGGCATAGTCCACGGCCTGAAAAACGGCGACAACTTCCTGGCGATGCTCGTGTCGAACGCCATACGCGAAATGGAGCGGTTTGTCGACACGGTATGCCCGCGCCCCCGACAGATTTGCGACTCCGTTTATCTCGGCGACCTGCTCGTGACCTCTTACTCGCGATTCAGCCGCAACCACAACTTCGGCTCGATGATCGGAAACGGCTATTCGGTAAAGGCCGCGCGCATGGAAATGGAACAGACCGCCGAAGGATACTACGGCACCAAATGCATACACGAAATCAACCGCCGATACGACGTGGCAATGCCGATACTCGACGGCGTGTACGACATCCTCTACCACAACGCCAAGCCCGCGAAAGTGATACGCGCGATGGCCGACACGTTCATTTAATCCCGACTGATTACACATAATTTCCATAACGAGAACATAACAGTAAAAGACAGAAACATGGAAACAATCAATTTAAACATTCAGCACGCGCTGGGCGCTAACATGACCGAAGCTGCAATCGACGCCCTCGGACACGAAGCTAAAGATGCGTTGGCTAAAGTAGAAAACGGCACAGGTGCCGGAAACGACTTCCTGGGATGGGTAAACCTGCCGTCAACAACGTCCGAATCTCTAATCGACGACATTTGCGCCACCGCCAAGCATCTCCGTCAGGAATGTGAAGTAGTGGTGGCCGTGGGCATCGGCGGATCTTATCTCGGCGCAAAGGCCGTGATCGAAGCCCTCAGTGACTCGTTTGCCGCTTACAAAAACGACCCCAAGGCTACCAAAGTGGTGTTTGCCGGACAAAACATTGGCGAAGACTACCTCTATGAACTCATGAACTACCTCGCCGACAAGAAATTCGGCATCATCGTAATATCAAAATCGGGCACAACCACCGAACCCGCCATAGCATTCCGCCTGCTCAAGGAGATGCTCGAACGCAAGGAAGGAAAAGAAAAAGCTTCCAAGCTCATCGTGGCCATCACCGACGCAAAGCGCGGAGCCCTCAGGCAGCTTGCCACCGAAGAAGGCTACAAGACCTTCGTGATAGAGGACAACGTAGGCGGCCGTTTCTCGGTGCTCACCCCCGTTGGCTTGCTCCCCATCGCCGTGGCCGGATACGACATCAAGGCCCTGCTCAATGGCGCCATCGAAATGGAGAAGGCCACGAAGGCCGACGACATGGCGTCGAATCAGGCAATGCTCTACGCCGCCACCCGCAACGCCCTCTACCGCGCCGGCAAGAAGATTGAAATACTCGTCAACTACAATCCCAAGCTCCACTTCTTCGGCGAATGGTGGAAACAGCTTTACGGCGAAAGCGAAGGCAAGGACGGAAAAGGCATATTCCCCGCTTCGGTCGACTTCTCAACCGACCTCCACTCAATGGGACAATGGATTCAGGATGGCGAACGCACCATCTTCGAAACGGTGCTTTCGGTTGAAGCTCCCGAACACGAAACCATCATACCCACCGACAACGACAACCTCGACGGCCTCAACTACATCGCCGGCAAGCGCGTCGACCAAGTGAACAAGATGGCCGAGCTCGGCACTCGCATCGCCCACACCGACGGTGGCGTGCCCAACCTGCGCATCACCATCCCGGCACTCCGCGAACAGTATCTCGGACAGCTCATCTACTTCTTCGAAAAAGCCTGCGGCATAAGCGGATACATGCTCAACGTAAATCCGTTTAACCAGCCCGGCGTGGAGGACTACAAACGCAACATGTTTGCGCTCCTCGCAAAGCCCGGATACGAAAAAGAGACCGCTGCCATTCAGGCCCGCGTGAAATAACCCGAACCCACTGACGCATAACAACCGCACACTACGGCTTCCCGACGGATTCGGGAGGCCGTAGCGTTTTTTGGGGGACAGAAAAATTTCTCCCGACCACGCCGCTGGGCGCCGCCGGGAGAAACACGATTTATCATTCATTTAATCACTCGTCATTTAATCATTTAATCTTTGGAGCAGTCTCCCTCTGAATGAAGATGAACACCAGTGCCACTATCGCCGCCACTATATACGGCAGGAACATAGTGTGAAATCCGTGGCCGCTGCTGCTCAGAGCCGAAGGTATGTTTTGCAATATGCCTCCGAATATGAACATAATGCCGTTGAGAAACGCACTCGACGTTCCTACGAGCGGACCGCCGGCAACGTCGCCGCCCACCGAGAACGACAGCATATGAGCCGTTGCGCCCATACCTATCATGAACATCATCACCACCATGAGCCACATTGGCATTGCCACGTAGACTATCAGCGCTATGCCCACTATCATGATGATGGCGCCGATTATCGACGGTATGCGACGGCTGCATATCTTATTGCTCCACTGCGGCCAGAAGCATGAGCCGGCGGCCAGGCCGAGCCACAGGAGAGCCGTTCCGATGTAGCCCGATTCGGCATATCCGTAATGAGCGAATATCTTCGGAGTCCACACCACGCCGAGGGCCAGATTCAGGCCGAATATGATGCCTCCCCACATAGCGGCTATCCACATCTGCGGCTTCTTGAATATCTGCACGAGATTGTTGCCAACCACCTTGAATGGGTTCTTGGTGATGGGCACAGGCTTGGGATTGCGCATAAAAATAAACGCCAGCACCACCAGCACCATTCCGATGAATCCGAGCGATATGAACAGATGCTCATAGGTCATATGCTTCAGTAAGCTCTCGATGATAGGCTGCTGAACTGCCGAGCCTACCGACGATAGAGTCTGCACGTAGCCAAACATGGTGCCGTAGGCAGCCATGCCAAACCACACCCCTCCGATGTAGCCGGCGCCGACAAATCCGCAGCACGCGCCGAGAGCCATCAGCACCTGGGCCAGAAGTATCATGAAATACGAATCGGCAAGGCCATACAGAAACACTCCGGCCGTCACGAATATGAATGCCGGTATCATCACGCGGCGCGATCCGAAGCAGTCGAGAAAGGCTCCGCCAAAAAATTGGAAGATGGCAAAAGCCCACGTGTACGTGCCCGCAATCAGCGTAAGATGCCTTATGTCGAGATTGAGCTGCTTCTGTATGTCGCCCTGAACGTCCGAAAACATCGTCTGGATATTGAACAGATAAATCACGAACACCGTGGCCAATATCCATATCCACCACGCCATGGGGCTGCCCAGACGATAACGCGACGTCGCGGGCAGTTTGTCGGCGGGAACATTGTTAGTTGTCATAAATATAGTTGATTAAGAGGTTTGTTTATATATGGTTACGCTCTCATTTGTCCGAAATCTTCGTTTCCGGAAACTCCGAAGCATACATGTGAGTCTGCGCGCGCGAACGATCATACACTTTCTTTCCGGCCACGTATGTGGCAAGATTCATGTTGTTGAGACCCAACGTCATCAGCACGAACAGCTTCTCGAAAATGGTCTTGGCAAACTGCATGCGCCACGTCGAAAATTCCGAAGGCTTGAGGCTCAGCACGGCCACGTCGGCTTCATAGCCGGGAGCGAGGCTGCCTATGGTGTTTTCGAGGTGAAGCGCCTCGGCGCCGCCGCGAGTGGCAAGATAGAAGCTCTTTACCGCATCGAGGTTTTTCATGTTGAGCATGGCCACCTTGTAGGCTTCGTTAAGCTGACGAGGTATCGAGAAGTTAGTGCCGCCACCCACGTCGGTGCCCATTCCCACGCGCACCGGCCTATCCTGCTGCTTCGCTTCCCAGTATTTAAACTCGCCGTCGCCCAAAAACAGGTTGGAGCTCGGACAGTGTGCCACGCCGCAATCGCACTGATGCAACACCTGCCACTCCTCCTCGCGCACTATGCAGCAATGCGCCATCACCGAGCGGGGCCCTACGAGTCCGTAATGCTTGTAAACTTCGGTGTAATTAGGCTGTTCGGGGAATAGCTGCGTCACCCAGTCTATTTCGCTCTGCACCTCGTCGAGATGGGTGTGCATGTACACGCCCTGGTCTATGTAGCGCTGATACAGCTCGCCGGCAAGCCGAAGCTGCTCGGGTGTCGACGTCGGGGCAAAACGGGGTATGATGGCATATAGCTGACGGCCGCGATGGTGCCACTTCTTAAGCAGCTTTTCGGTGAGCAATATCGACTCCTCGGCACTTTCGTCCTTGAGCGAGTCGGGGAGATTGCGATCCTGAAGCACCTTGCCCGAAATCATTCGGGTGTTGTAACGTTCCGATTCTTCGAAAAATGCGTCGACCGACGTGGCAAACGTGGTAGAGAACACATTGGCCGTAGTGGTACCCTGCTCGAGAAGCTGACGGAAAAACATGCGCGCCACGTCGTCGGCAAACGCCTTGTCCTTAAACTTCGATTCGGTCGGGAAGGTGTACTCGTTGAGCCACTGCAGAAGCGTGTCGCCAAAAGAGCCTATCATCGGCGACTGCACGTAGTGCACGTGGCAGTCGATGAATCCGGGCATTATCACTGCATCGTCATAGGCATCTATGTCGGTAAGCTGCGGATATTCCGGCGCCACCGTTTTGTAGTCGCCCACGTTAAGTATGTGGCCGTCCTGCATCACCACGAGGCCATCGTCGTAATAATCGTAACATTCCTGTTCGTTGTAAAGAAAAGGATCGGCCTTGAAGGTAAGTACCCGGCCTCTGATGCCCTTCAGGGCGGTGCCGTCGGGATTGACGGGAAGAGGTGTCGATGTTGTCATAAATCAATGTATTTAGTCGGTTTTCGTTCTAAACATAAAAACGTGAAGCGGCTGTCGCACTCCTCCGTGTGTGCGACACCTGCATAACGCTTCAACAAGGGGGGGGGGATATGATATATAAGCCCTTTGCTGTATAAAACATCGGCCGAAACCACTTTGTTTTGGTTATGGGCATGTTAAAAAGCACGTTTTCCGACTTTGGAGAAAAGTCACTCCAAAGCCGGAAAACGCGCTTTCTTATTTCTTATATTGATTGTGCCGTCAGCGCTTGTTGCGCGGCTTCATGTCGAAGCGGTAGTTCAACGACAGCATCACATATCTCGGCAATGAATTTTGCCAGGTTTCATATCGGCCCTGCGAATTGACGAAAACGAATATATCCTTTACCGAATCGAGTATGTCAACCGCCTCAAGACGTATCATCAGCTTCTTCTTGAGAACGGTCTTTTCTATCGATGCATTCCAGAGCCATTCGGTAGTGTTCATCGAATTATCGCTGTAATTGCGGCGCATCCTAAGTCTGAGCGACGAAGCAAGTTGCATGTCCCACGGCAATTTGATGTCACCGCGCACACCTACATTGTAGTCGCGGCTGTCGATGGGTATGAAGTTCTTGCGCTCCGAGCGAGCATTATTGAAATACACCGATCCGTTCACGCCTATGGTGCCTCTGTCGCCGGGCAACTGATAGCTTACGTCGGCCGACGGCGTAATGCCAATACTACGCACCGAACTGCGCTCGGGCTCGGTTTCGAGGGTCACGTAATCGGTCGAATTGGAATATTGGAAATTAAGCCCTCCGTTCAAATTGAAGCAATTGTTGCGCCCCACCTGTATTGAATAATACAACTGACTGTACGACCTCCAGTTGCCGTTCACGTTCATGGGAATGTAAGTCGACACGCCGGTATACGGATTGTATTTACGAGCCGACGATATGCTGTTGCATGAAACTATCCATGACATATACCCACCCAATGATGGATGATGCTCGCCACGACCCCAACGATGGAAGTTGAGGCTGGCTGTATGCGAACCCGGATCTTTCAGATTGTCGGCACTGAGATAAACCACAAGCGGATTCGTACTCGTTCGGCCCTGAAGTTCCAGCCACAATGAAGGCGCCGTCCGGGTGTAGGAGTAACTCAAATTCAAGTAGGCATTATAGTTTTTATTGGTAGAGCCCAGATTGAAAAAAACGTTCGGCGAAAACTTGTTTCTGGTTTGCGAAAGCGATTGTGCCGTTTGCTCGGGTTTGAAATATTCAAGTTTCTTTATGTCGATGTTGTCCATCAGTCTTACTCCAAAACGGTAAGTCGGATTAAATCCGTAATCCGACGGAGCCGTCGGTTCCGATGAATAACCAAATGAGCTTGACACATTCACCGTCTGACCCGTTTCGCGCGAACGGCTGGTATTGAGCATGTCAAGAATCATGTGTGCCGGTTCGATGAGCGATGGCAACATATTCGAATCGACAATGCTGTCGGTGCCAAGAAACAGACGCGATGCATTGTTGCTGTAATCGTAATTGTACGTTACCGAATATTCCATGGTAAATGTATTGGTACGCACTTCGCCGAATTTACGGAAATCCTGCGAATACGATGCGCCCACCGACATATTTTTCGTCGTATTGCTGTTCGGATTCCATTGGTCGCGGTTCACCGGCGTGGTGTTGTTTTTGTTATCCGGACCATACGACTGCACCATCAACGTTCTGTCATCGCCGCTGCTACGATTGTAACTTCCTGAAAGCCATCCCCGCAGTGATCCCTTCCACGTTTTGGGCCTTAATGTCATGTTGGTATTTATTCTCGTATTTATCCACCCCGGATTACTGCGCGACATATGGTGCATCTTCGTAAGCAAGTGCTTGTAATACTGAGTGAAATCGCCGCGACTCGAAAACAGCGAGTCGACAGCCTCGCCCCTATAAGCCTCATACGGGTTCTGGCTCAACGTGGCGTTATATGAGTTGTACCAACGGTCACGAATGAGCCAATCTACATTCGGCGACACGCTTAAGAAGAAATTCGACCCGTTATACTGCACGTAATTTTCAGAGATCAGATGCTTCTTTATTTCGCGCTGATGCGTCACGCTGCGCGTATACAGATCGCCGGTCGGATAAAAGTTTGTCGATGCCGCAATGTTGTGCGACGTCACTCTTTCATGCGAAAAAGTAGTGTTGCCGCTTGCTCTCAGCTTTAGCCGTTCCGACTCCTTGTCCTTGTCCTCATACGAATAGTCGATGCCCCCCATGGCCAAATCAAGTACTCCCGATTCGCTCCAACCGCCACGCCAGTGGCCTTCGGCATTTGCACGGCTCGTATTGCCCACGTTGTTTACGTTGGCAAAAGCCGTAATGCGCAGTTTGTCGTTATATCCCATCCCGAACGCGCGCCCCTGATAGCGGTCGCTCGTGCCGTATCCGGCCGATATATTGGCCATATAGCCGTTGTTGTATTCCTTTTTAAGCACCACGTCCATGACCATGTTCTGATCCTCCTCGCGGGTATCGAGCTTTGCGTTGCTGTGTGTCAGATACGCATTGTCGGCCTCCTTGTCATACACCTTTATATTCTTCACCGTGTAGCTCGGCAAGTTTTTCAGGGCCACTTCAGGATCGCCCTTGAAAAAATCCTTGCCATTGATCAGCAGTTCGTTTATTTTTCTGCCGTTCACCGTTATCACGCCCTCTGCATCGAGCTTGGCATTGGGCAACTGCCTGACGAGAGCCTCAAGCATCGACCCCTCGCTCAGATTGAATGCAGAGGCATCATACACTATGGTATCGCCCTTCATCACCATCTTGATTTTCGTGGCCTCCACCGTCACTTCGTCGAGATCGCGCGAAAGCGTTTCCTCCTTTATCAACTGAATTGCCGGCAAATATTTTATGTCCTCGCTCACCGAAGCTATTTCAAACTCCCTGACCTTAAGCTCATACCCCTCCTTATACAGCATCAGCTTATATTTACCCATGCCCGAATTTACCATGGCACGCAACTGATTGCCCTTAATCATTCCGGTGGCATCGTCGCCTACCAACAGCTTGAACGGCACCTTCACGGTGTCGTTTTGCATTATGGTCACCGTAACGCTGTCAATCGGGTTGTAATCCACATCAAAGATGTATGCACGCAGCATAAACTTGTCAAGATCTTTAGCAAATAGCATTGACGGAAAGATCATCATGACCATCAGCACTACGAGCAAACGTGATTTATTCATAATCGTTCTATTATATATATTCTATAATTCTCCATAACAATCGGTTCCGATTGTCGGCGAGCATTATGCGCGGCATCCAAACAACAGCGCAGACTCTCGCCATACGCTCTCAAGCTCACCACAAGCCTAACATACTATGGGATAAGTCCGCGCCAAATGACACGAATCCCAATGTATGTTATGATAGCCCGGTCGGTTTACGAGGTGGTGATTCGAGAGCGATTGAGCTATGATAATAAAGTTCAAATGTCTGCAAAAAGACATTATGCCGCAAATATATGTAATATTTCTTATATATACACTATTTTTTTTTGATTTTATCGCATTCGTCTGACTATTATGAACATTTTTCATTAACTTTGTCAATATTGCATCAAACAATCCAATTATCGTCAACCATGATCAGAACACTAATATCGATAATCACATTTATCATCACATTCTGCCCTGCAAAGGCATCGGCCGATGCCTGCTGGATATCGACCTCCGACAATGCCGACAAGGCAAACACATGGCTCTGTTTTCAAAAAGAATTCAATGTCGACAAAAAGCCCGACAGCGCATTGGCAAGGATTGCCTGCGACAGCAAATACTGGCTTTGGCTCAACGGCCGGCAGGTAGTGATTGAAGGCGCCGTGAAGCGCGGCCCCAACCCTACCGATACGTATTACGACGACATCGACCTTTCGCCATATCTGAAAAAGGGCAAAAATCTGGTTTCGGTGCTCGTATGGTATTTCGGAAAGCAAGGCTTCTCATACAATCCCTCAGGACGCGCCGCCCTGTTTTTCGACTGCAGTGACGGCAACTTTTCATTGAAGTCCGACAACACATGGCGCGGAAAAATGCATCCCGCATACTTTACACCCGATACCATCGCTCCTAATTTCCGACTACCCGAATCGAACATCGGATTCGATGCACGGCGCGATATGCCCGACTGGGAAAAGAGCTACCACGCGCAATGGCCTGCCGCAGTAGAGCTGGGACACGAAGGCGATGCGCCCTGGGGCCGACTTCATCATCGCGTGATACCGCAATGGAAGGACTTCGGGCTGAAAAAATACACGTCGACCGAAGTTAGACCCGGCCCCTATTGCGACACGTTAGTGGCCACGCTGCCCTACAACGCGCAAGTGATGCCTTACATAGCCCTCGAAGCACCCGAAGGGAAGCGTATAACCATAAAGACCGACAATCATGACTTTGTTGAAGTAAACCTGCTGGCGCAATACGTCACTCGCAACGGCGCGCAGACCTACGAAACCAAGGGGTGGATCAACGGCCACAAGGTGTTCTACATACTGCCTCACGGAGTAAAAGCGAAGAAGGTGATGTATCGCGAAACGGGCTACGATACCGAATTCGAAGGTTACTTCAAGTGCGACGACGATTTCGCGAATCAGCTGTGGGACAAAGCCCAACGAACGCTGTACATCACGATGCGCGACACCTACATGGACTGCCCTGACCGGGAACGCGCCCAATGGTGGGGCGACGAGGTCAACGAATCGGGCGAGGCTTTCTACGCACTGAGCACGAGCAGCCACAAACTGATGAAAAAGGGCATGTACGAACTCATTGCATGGCAACGCCCCGACTCGTCGATACACGCTCCCGTTCCGGCATCGAACTACGATAGCGAACTACCCGGACAGATGCTGGCATCGGTGGGCCAATACGGTTTCTGGAACTATTACCTCAACACCGGCGACCTGAAAACCATCAGCGACCTGTACGACGGCGTAAACAGATACATCAGCAGCTGGCGTAAGCTGCCCGACGGCACGGTGGCCAACCGCGAAGGTGGCTGGCAATGGGGCGATTGGGGCGAAAACGTCGACAAGCAGGGCCTCTACAACGCCTGGTATTACATAGCCCTGAAAGGACAACGCAACATGGCCCTGGCCCTTAATCGCAAGAACGATGCCGACTCAATAGCAGCGGTAATGGATTCGTTCAAAAAAGCGTTCAACGGCAAGCTCTGGACCGGAAACGGATACCGGCACCCCGAATATGCCGAGCAGACCGACGACCGCCTTCAGGCTCTCGCCGTAGTGGGCGGACTGGCCGACAGCGACAAATACCACACGCTGATGAAACTGTTCAAGGGGCCGCGCCACGCAAGCCCCTACATGGAAAAATATGTGCTCGAAGCCTTGTTCATGATGGGCGAAGGCAAATATGGCATCGAGCGAATGAAGGAGCGCTTCTCGCCAATGGTATATTATCCGGGCTACACCACGCTTTTTGAAGGCTGGGAACCGAAAGGTTTCGGCGGCGGAACGGTCAATCACGCCTGGAGCGGAGGCGGCCTGACTATATTGTCGCAATATGTGTGTGGCGTATCGCCGATCGAGCCCGCTTTCGCCGAATGGGCCGTAAAGCCCTGCCCGGCAGGCATAAAGAATGCCGAGACGCTGATACCCACCGTCCGAGGCAACATAAAAGTGGCATATTCCGATGACGATCCCCTCCGATTTGACATGGAGGTGACCATCCCCGCCACTACGGCCGCGCACGTCGGATTTCCGTATCCCGTGCAGGCGGTGAAAATCGACGGAAAGAAGGTGTGGGAAAACGGATCGGCGCTGTCCCTCCCCCAATGGATTTCGATATCCGGCACCACCCCCGACGGCCCGACGCTGCGCATCGACAAGCCCGGACGGCACAAAATTCAGGCTTTTCGCCGCTGATGCATGACGGGCATCGAAATTTTTCGTAACTTGCACAATCAAACAACCTTCTATATTCAATTTATATTCAAACAAATGAACCTCAAATCATCGGCACTCGTTGCCACCATGGCGTTTTTAGGCTCGTTTATGGCCTATGCGCAGTCAATATCATATAAACTAAACGGTGCGGACAAAGCTGATGCCGATGCCGTAGAACTGCTCAAGAAAAATCTTACGATTTCAAAAAAAGGCGCGGTAGAAATAATAGTCGGCGAAGCCGGCGACAAAGCCGTGAAGAAATATCTCGACAAGATACCCGACGCATCCGAAGGATTCTACCTGTACACCTCACCCAAAAAGGTGGTGATTGCCGGACGCGACGAAGCGGGAACTTATTACGGCGTGCAGCAATTCATTCAGATGGCCGACAAACAGGCCGTAACCGAAACAGCCGAAAGCCCGGCCATAGCATTGCGCGGCGTCATAGAAGGTTTCTACGGCAATCCGTGGAGCTTCGACGACCGCAAGAGTCAGTTTGACTTCTACGGTGCCAACAAGATGAACGTATACATCTACGGGCCGAAGGATGATCCGTACCATCATTCCCGTTGGTACGAACCGTATCCAGCCGAAAAGGCCGCTCAGATGGCCGAACTGATAAAGCATGCGGCAAAAAACAAAGTGAAGTTCACGTGGGCCATGCACCCGTCAAATTCGATAGAGAGCGCCGACGACCGCCGCAAAGCACTCGAAAAGCTCAAGCAAATGTACGACCTCGGTGTGCGTTCGTTTGCCATTTTCTTCGACGACATCTCGGCTAAAAGCGTCGACCTCCAGATCGACTACCTCAACTTCCTCGATCGCGAGTTTGTAAAGGCCCATGACGACGTGGAGCCGTTGACGGTTTGCCCTACCATCTACAACCGCGCATGGAATAGCGGAAACTATCTCGAAAAGATGGGCAAGGGGCTCAACCCCGACATTAAGATAATGTGGACCGGAAACTCCGTATGCGACATGATCGATGCCGCCGACTGCCAATGGTTCACGGAGCAAACCGGACGAAAACCTTTCATATGGCTCAACTATCCCGTAAACGACTACGGACAGCACAACCTGCTGATGGGTCCGGTGGTGGGTAACGACCCCGCCATAAAGTCGATGGTAAGCGCATTCTGCTCAAACCCCATGCAGTATGCCGAAGCCTCGAAGGTGGCGCTATATTCTCTCGCCGACTTTGCATGGAACCCCGATGAGTACGATGCCGATGCAGCGTGGGAGCGCTCGATGGAGTATCTCATGCCCGGCCATACCGACGCATTCCGCACATTCTGCCTCAACAACGTCGACGTGGCGCCAAGCGTTCACGGACTCCGCTTCTACGGAGAGACGCCCGAATTCAAGGCTCTTGAGGGAAAATATCCCGAACTCACCTCACCCGATGCCATAAAGGCTTACCGCGAATATTTCGACAGCCGCTCGGCCACGATGCCCGAACTTCTGAAGCTTGCCGACGAGGGCAATCCGATTCTATCCGAAGTGCGCGAGTGGGTGCTTGCGCTCGGCAAGCAGGCCGAACAGGGCGCACAGGTAGCTGCAATGGCCGAAGCCCTCGGTGCCAACAAGCCTGAAGCATTCATCGGCGCTTATCGAAAATATGTCGAGGCACAAAAAGATGCCTCCGAAATAATTTCGCGCGACTTCCCCGGATCGATACAGAGCGTACGAGTGCAGACCGGCACGCTCCACGTGGCTCCGTGGATAAAGAAAAACGTTGCCGAACTGGTGGATGCCTTCAAGAAATCGGGCGCCGCGTATCCCGACAACCTTTTCCCGAAGCAGGTAATCGAGAACGGCACTTATTACATCAAGCACAACGGACGTCTGCTCGGCAATCCCAATGCCGGAAGCAAGGGCGGCAAGCCGCTGTTCCAGAGCGAAATCGACGACATAAACCCCAACCGTCAGGAGTGGCACATAAAGCTCAACCCGAACACCGAACGCTACGAGATACGCAATTCGAAAGATGAACGATACCTCAACGAGGTGTGCAGTTTCGGCGTAAACCCCTACTCGCCCGACTGGAACACCTATATAATCACCGTCAACGACGAAGGCAAATATGCCATACGCAATGCCGGCAACGGCGGAAATGCCTACTGGATAGTAGAGGGCGATTATCTGCGCGCGGCCGGAAGCGACGATGCCGATAATTTCATATTTGAAATAGTACCCGTAAACCAATAAGCGGAAAATATAAGAAGAAAAGACGGTTTTCAAAGCATTTTTAAGGCTTGGTAAAATCCACTTTTTACCAATAATGTCTATCTTTGCGCCACTATAATTTCAGTGGACAACATCGACATACACATATATGAACCGGAACTCGATCCGAAAGGAACTTCTAAAAGCCCTCGAAAATAACATTTTGGTGCTCGACGGTGCAATGGGCACAATGATACAGCAACTGAATTTGGATGAAGCCGACTATCATACCGACGGCCTGCCGGCCGACGTAGCGCTAAAGGGCTGCAACGACGTTTTATGCCTGTCGAAGCCGGAAGTAATAGAGCGGATACATTCGCAATATCTCGAGGCAGGGGCGCACATAATAGAGACCAACTCGTTTAACGCCAACGGCATATCGCTGGCCGACTATTCGATAAGCGCACTCGCCGCCGACATAAACAAAGCGGCTGCACGATGCGCGCGAAATGCCGTCGACCGCTCGGGGCGCAAAGCCTGGGTGGCGGGGAGCGTAGGCCCAACGAACAAGTCGCTGGCCATGTCGCAGGGCCTCGACGGCGACAACGCCATCGGATTCGACGAAATGCAATCAGCATACGCCATACAGATGCAGGCCCTGATAGAGGGTGGTGTCGATCTGCTGATAATAGAAACCGTATTCGACGCGCTAAACGCCAAAGCCGCCATTCATGCCGCCTTCAAGGCCATGGAAGCCGCCAACGCCGACATACCCATAATAATATCGGTAACGCTCACCGAATCGGGGCGCACTCTGTCAGGACAATCGCTTGACGCTTTCGTGGCCACCATATCGCACGCCAACCCGATTGCCATAGGCCTGAACTGCGGATTCGGCGCCGACGGAATGCTGCCGCACATCGAGTCGCTGCAACGCTATCCGTTTGCAATATGCATGTATCCCAATGCGGGGCTCCCCGACGTGATGGGGCAATACACCGAGTCGGCCGAAACAATGGCTCAGAAGCTGAGAGGCGCAATGGCCCAAGGCAAAATAAACATAGCGGGCGGATGCTGCGGCACTACCCCGAGTCACATTAAAGCCATAGCCGAAACGGCAAAGGAGTTCGCGCCGCGCGCCATCCCTGCCGACGACGGCGTGCTCACCATTGCCGGCCTCGATGCCGTTCCGGTCGACTCATCGCGCAACTTCATGAACATAGGAGAGCGCTGCAACGTGGCCGGAAGCCGTAAATTCCTGCGACTCATAAAGGAGGGCAACACCGCCGAGGCGTTGGAGACGGCAAGGACGCAAGTCGAGGCGGGAGCACAAGTCATCGACATAAACATGGACGATGCGATGCTCGACGCTACGACCGAAATGAACCGCTTCATAAACGCCATATCCACCGAGCCGGAGATCGCGCGCACCCCCATCATGATCGATTCATCGAAGTGGGATGTGATAGTCGAAGCACTGAAACGCGTTCAGGGTCGCCCGGTGGTCAACTCGATAAGCCTCAAGGAGGGCAAACGGCCATTCATCGAAAAAGCCCTTCACATACACCGTATGGGAGCCGCGATGGTGGTGATGGCATTCGACGAGAACGGACAAGCCGACACCTTCGACCGAAAGATAGAAGTGTGCGGCCGCGCATACCGACTGCTCGTCGACGCCGGCATTCCGCCCTGCGACATAATATTCGACCCCAACATACTTGCCGTAGCCACCGGAATTGAGCAGCACAACCGTTATGCCGCCGACTTCATAAAGTCGGTGGGGTGGATAAAGCGAAACCTTCCCAATGCCAAGGTGAGCGGCGGACTGAGCAATCTGTCGTTCTCGTTCAGAGGCAACAATTACGTGCGCGAGGCAATGCACTCCATATTTCTGTATCACGCCATAGCCGAAGGCATGGACATGGCCATAGTGAATGCCGCCACGCTAATGCCGGTCGACGACATTGCGCCCGATCTGCGCCAAGCCATAGAGGATGTGCTGTTCGACACGCGCCCCGATGCCACCGACCGACTCATCGCCATGGCCGAGAAGATAAAGGCGTCGCAATCGGGCCGGGAAACGGCGCACGAAACCGCTACCGCGCACGAAACATTGCCGGCACCCGAAAAGCTCGAAAACATGGTGATGCGCGGATTGAGCGAAGGGATTGAAAAGGTGATCGACGAGGTTCTCGAATCGACAGGCTCGGCTCTCGCCGTAATCGACGGCCCGCTGATGAACGGAATGAACAAGGTGGGGCAAATGTTTGGCGAAGGAAAGCTCTTTCTGCCACAGGTGGTGAAAAGCGCGCGAACGATGAAACAGGCCGTCAACTACCTCACGCCGCACATCGAGCGCGAAAAGCAAAGCGCATCAGCCGCTTCGGCAGGCAAAATGGTGATAGCCACCGTGAAGGGCGACGTGCATGACATAGGCAAGAACATAGTTGACGTAATAATGAACTGCAACGGGTTCGAGATGATCGACCTCGGAGTGATGGTGCCGGGAGAGGATATAGTGGAGCGCGCCATAAACGAAAACGCCGACTTCGTGGGGCTGAGCGGACTCATCACGCCGTCGCTCGACGAAATGTGCCGCGTGGCAAAGCTCATGGAGGCGCGACATCTGCACATACCGCTCATGATAGGCGGCGCCGGAACGTCGGCACTGCACACCGCCGTGAAGATAGCCCCCTGCTATGGCGGCCCGGTGGTGTACACGCGCGATGCCGCCTCGCTGCCCATGGTGGCCCAACGGTTCAGGAATCCCGACACGCGAGCAGAGGCCGAATCGGAGCTGAAAACCGAGCAACGACGGCTGCGCGACAACCACGAAAACAAGATCGGGGCAAAGCTCTCGCTCGACGAAGCGCGCAAGCTCCGCACTCCTTTCGAAAAAAGTGCGCAAGCCCAAGCGCCCGCACATCCCGGACTGCACACCATGTCGATTTCGGTGGAGCGCGCGCGACAACTCATAAATTGGAGAGCCTTCTTCGCGGCTTGGCATCTCGACGCATCGTTGGCCTCGATAGCCGACATACAGGGCTGCGACCACTGTCGCGCACAATGGCTTGCCGCAACTCCACAAGAATCGCGCGGCAAGGCCGCCGAAGCCATGCAGCTCTGGAAAGAGGCCACCCGGATACTCGACTTGCTCGAAAAAGCCGGAATATCGCTCACCGCGCGCGTGGCACTCGTGAAGACCGGCTCGACGGAAAGCGACGACATAATAATCGACTCGCCCGACGGGCTGCGATTGAAAATACCCACCGTGCGCCGACTCGCCACCGACGAAAAAGGCCATACATTAAGCCTCGCCGACTTCGTGGCGCCGATTGGCGCCGACGGCTCTTTGCCCGACGCGATAGGCTTGTTTGCCGTAACTGCCGGCGCGGAGATAGAACGGCGCATAGCACGAAAAAAGGAGATAGGCGACGATTACGGCTCATTGCTCTATCAAAGCATCGCCGACCGCCTGGTCGAGGCGGCGACCGAAGCCATGCACGCCGACGTGCGAAAACAATTGTGGGGATATGCCGTTGACGAACCGTCAAATCCGCAGAATCAGTTGCGACAGTATTATCAGGGAATACGCCCGGCCATAGGATATCCGTCGCTCCCCGATCAATCGCTTGTGTTCCTGACCGACAAAATATTGAAATATGGCGAAATTGGCATAACGCTCACCGAAAACGGAGCCATGTCGCCGGCATCAAGCACCACCGGCCTGATATTCGGTTATCGCGACTCGCACTATTTCGTAACGGGAACAATGTCGCCCGAGCAGAGAGCCGACTACATACTTCGCCGTGAATTCACCCCCGACGAAGCCAATCGATTCATGCCCATGTCGTAACCCGTCAACGAGCTATCAGGCACGTGGCGAAAGCGGCTATGCCCTCCTTGCGTCCGGTGAAGCCCAAATGCTCGGTAGTGGTGGCCTTGACCGACACGCGACCCACGTCGATGCCCAGGTCGGAAGCCACGCATATGCGCATCGACTGTATGTAAGGGAGCATTTTGGGTGCTTGGGCCACTATCGTAATGTCGACATTCAGCACCTTGAAACCCTCGGCACCTATAATCTCAACCACCTTTCGCAGCAACACCCTCGAATCGGCACCCTTGTAGGCCGGATCGGTGTCGGGAAAATGATAGCCAATGTCGTGCATCGCGGCGGCTCCGAGAAGCGCATCGCACAGCGCGTGCAGCGCCACGTCGGCATCGCTATGTCCGAGCAACCCCATTTCATACGGAATCTTCATTCCGCAAATCCACAAATCTCTCTCGGGAGCAAACCGGTGCACGTCATATCCGAGTCCGGTGCGTAAGTCGGGTATCATTTCAAAATCCATATTTTCTGTTCAGTTTTATTTGCAACGCCGTCAGCGGCCGCCGCCGAATATCTCGCGCAACCCGTCCATGTCGAACGTAAGCGTGAAACGCAACGTCTGGTCGAGAGGCGACGTCTGAGCCGTGGCAAGCATATACGATGCATCGAGTTTCATGACATTCATGGCAAATCCGGCACCTATGCCGAAATACTGCCTGTTGCCCTTCATCTTATGCTCATAAAAATATCCGGCACGCATGAAAAATTGCTGATTGTAGCTGTATTCGGCACCAAACGACCACATTATCTCCTTCAGCTCCTCGCTAAATCCGCCCGGAGCATCGCTAAACGACTTGAATATGCCGGTTATCGACGACATGTTTTCCCACTTTTCGAGGGCGGCAAGATATTCTCTCTGCCCCTCGGGCGTAGAGGAATCGTAATCCATTTCGCGCGGGCGCGCCGGCACGAGCAGTTTGTTGAGATCGAGCGACAGCGCCAGATTGTGGTAATCGGCCAACGGAAACATGAACGTGGTGCCAAGACGCATGTTGGTGGGCAGAAAGGCCGGATCCTCGCCGTGGTTGTATGACACCTTGGTGCCTATGTTCGACACGTTCCAGCCCAACGACCACTGGCATTCGTTGCGCCCTATTATGGGATAGGAGGTGTAGTAACCCGATATGTCGGCCGAAAAAGCCGATGCGCCGGTCGACTGATCGCCGGCATACGAATCGGAGAAACCGAGGTCGGAATAAATATATCGAAACACTATGCCCATTGAGTATTTTTCCGACAGCTTGCGCGAATATCCTACGTCGAACGACATTTCATAAGGATTGAGCGTCTGGCCGCCGAAATTATCCACGCCCACGCCGGTAGTGACTTCGCCGAGCGAAAAATATCGCAATGAAGCGCTCAGCGCCTGATTGTCGTACGTGCCCAACTTCCAGTAGCCCGACACGTTGGCCAGAAAAATGTCGTCAACTATTTTTCGCAGCCAAGGGGTGTAGCTCAACGACACTCCGCCTCGACTATATGCAAACGCATATTTCGAGGGATTCCAATATTGTGAATTGACATCAGGATCGGTGGCCGCACCTATGTCGCCCAGCGATGCACCTCGGGCATCGGGCGCTATGTACAGGGAGTTGACTCCGGTTTGCAGCGGATTAAAGTCGTTCTTGTCTTGGCCGGTCAACGTAACCGGTAGCAAGAATGCCAATACGGCCGACAACGATATGAGTCGAAATTTTATTTTCATATTAAGAGCATACCTAATTTTATAGGTATAACTGCATTTTAGTCAAAATATTGTATTGCGAGGCGCGTTTCACCTGATTTTAACCGAAAGACACTTGTTTTCGTTAATGCTTCCGTCGATCGACATGCCCACCTCGGCCATCGTTTCAATCGAAAACATACACGGCATGAGTATGTCGCCTATCTTCAGAGTAGCATACGAACTTATCAGCGACAACGCCTTATCCACCATCATTTCGTCGAGACATGACTCCACCGTTACCGCTCCCACGTTAAAGGTGAGCTTATCACTGCCGTTGGCGGGCAATGCCTGCCATTCGCCGAGCGTCAGGCAATTATCAATGAGTCCGGCAAGGCCGCCGGGACCGTCGGGACAACGCTTCAGCTCGTCAACCATGTCCATCGGGCATATGCGCAATGCCAAAGTCACGGCATCGTAATAACGCGGAGCAAATTTAGTCGAGATGTCCTTACCGAGCCTCGACACCCTGAACGCCGGATACGCCACCATGGTCCACATATTCGAAAAATCGGGCAAGAAGGTCGGTTTTCCGGGCATTATCAACGCGGAGTCGGGAATCACGTCGACTATCGGTGGCACCGTGAGTGCATCGCCCGCCTTGCGAGTCAGAGCCATTATCTTCATCGTCGACCTCCGTTCTGGCTGTCGTCGAGCCTATTGTACATCACCGCCAAGTGCGCGTATATCGATGTGTTCTGAATCACTATTCCCTCCCACGTGCGTATTCGGGCCGGGGTAAAATTCCAAAGGCCCTTAACACCGGCAGCCACCAGGCGGTCGGCCACCTCCTGGGCATTCTCGACCGGCACGGCAATTATGCCAATCTCGGCATCGTAACGTTCGCACCGTTCGCTCAAATCGTCGATATGATAAATGGGCACGCCACAAAGCTTCGAGCCCACGAGATCGGCGTTAATGTCAAATCCAGCCACTATGTTGAGCCCGTACCGCTCAAGGCCCGAATCGGCTATCAGCGCGGCGCCGAGCGACCCCACGCCTATCATCACGGCATTGTGCACGCGACTGAATCCGAGAAAGTCGTTAAGCTCACGCTCGAGCGACACCACCTCATAGCCTATGCGGGTTTTGCCCCTTATGTTAAGAAACGACAAGTCTTTGGCTATCTGCGAGGCATCTACGCCTATCTCCTTCGAAATGGCCGTCGACGACACATATTCCACCCCACGGGCCCTTATCATCGACACATATGCGAGATACCACGGCAAGCGGCGCACGGTAGGCTCGGGAAGCACTATGTCACGTGATATGTTTCTGTTTTCGCTCATAACATCCATCTGTCAACGGCGGTTGGCGCGCGGCGGATTCGAAAAGCCGTTTCCGCCACGGAACGTATTGTTGTTATTGTTCCGTCTGCCGTTATTGTTAAATCCATTATTGTTTCCGGGGCCGAAATCGGTGCCGAATTCATCTTCGTCCTCATCCTCGTCCGGATCTTTTTCTTCTCGCTCACCGGCTTTGGGCTTAGGCTTGTTCTTCTTTATATCCTTGGGCTTCTGCATGTCAACCGGAAGCTCGAATATGTTCCAACTCTGTTCGAGATCCCAATTCTGCTTCAGCTTAAGCTTTTTGGGATAATAGAACACCTCCTCGGGCTGCACTTTTTCAAGCAGCTTGCCATCATCGTATTTGCCATTGCCGTTACGGTCAAGGAACAGCCTTGCATAGTACGTGCCGGGGGGCACGAAATTGATCTCGGCTCTCGGCCCTTGCGCCACTACCGAAGCCACCGGCTCATCCTTCGAATCGAGCAGCTCGACCACGGCAGGCACCGTATCGAGTCCCATGATGTTGAACACCACGTTCGAATACTGATCCATATCCTTCACCTTAAATTCCTGCGTGAACTTCTTGTTGCTCGTTCCGTATATGCCCACTATGGCGGCCGAGTCGATGCTTATTTTGTATTTGGCACCCGGTTCCCATTCGTAGTCGGCGCGCATGCGCATCGGGCGCAACGAGTCGGGGAAATAAATTTTGATCGGGGGCAACTCCTCCCAAATGGTATCAACGAGCCATTCAAATTTCACGGCGGCAGTGTCAAACGACTGTATCGGCTGATCAGAGTCGAAATATATGGGGCGATGCACATCCTGGTCGCCCGACGTCGAAGCCTTGAAGGTCAGATACGTGATATTATTATTGGCCGTAGAGTCCGACTTCTCATCCTTATTTTTCTTTTTAGGCTCCTTCTTCTTTTTGTCGCGGAACACCATTTTAAGCGTGTCGGTGGTCCACGTCAATTGGTCGAGCGAATCGGTGCGCAGATACCGAGCCGACAGCAATATTGAATCCTGCGCGGCCACTATCGTATCGGAAATCCAGTATTCAAGCGAGTCGAGCGTTGACGAGGCATTGATTCTGGCCCATTTCTCTATTCGCTCGCCGGCGCGCGATCCGTTTATGATGGTTATCTCCGGAAAGCTGTCGGACGGGGCGTTCATCTCGAAATAAAGCTGATTGCGCACGGGGCGCTCGTACTTCGAAAGAAACTGAGGCTTATATTTTTCGTTAAACCACGTCAGCAGCACGTCGTCGGGATGATAGCGCGTGGCCGACACCGGAACTATCGAGTCGGATCCGTCGGCAGCCGTCAACGTATCCTTATCCATGTACGGCTCTGCCGTCGGCGTTATGGTGACATCGTAAAACGCCACATCCTCCGAGCGATCCCAATGGTAGTCGCGATTGTTGTCGGTGAGCGCGTATATTCTGTACGTACCCTCCTTAAGGTTACGCAGCGTAAACTGTCCGAGCTGATTGGTCTTCGTTATTCGCTCGAAAGGCAACGTGGTAATGGCAGTATCCGACAGATTGCTGTAAACGCCCACGAGCATGCCTTGCGCCGGCTCGAGATTCGATGCCTGAAACACCATGCCCGATATCTGAAGCGTATCGATTTGCGGACCGGTCGAAAAAGCATAGGCAAAGCCGTCGAGCTCGTTGCCCTCGTTGAGATCCTTTATGGCGTCGCTAAAATCGATGGTATACGTAGTGTTCGGCAACATCGTGTCGCGCAACTCCACGTTCACGTTGCGCCCGGTGGCCGTTATGTTCGGCATGTTGCGTTGCGCCGGCGACACTACCACCTTGGTCATTATATCGTTGACGGTAACGTTTTCGTCAAACGTCAGCGTAATTTTGTTGCGGTCTACATTCAGCGCACCTTGCGGGGGATTGCTCTTGACAAATACCGGCGGCTCCGTATCGCGAGGCCCTCCTTCGGGGCGGCCCATACTGGCACAGGCGCCCACCGCCACGGCAGCGGCCATGGCGAGAAGCATACGCATATACAGCAATGATTGTCGCATAATTTTCAGTTTATATTAAATAGCGTACAAATTTAGATATTTTCCACGATTTATTTTAACTTTATGAAATCTTTAGAGTAACCTTTCAGTTACGTTTGCAGCTTTCATAGCCACCCGTATAACACTCGGCGCGGCCCGAATGCAACTTTATAGCCATTGATGCGTTATATTTATATGGTTTGTTAACCATTATTTTATTAATTTTGCACTCGCTCTTGCAGCTGCAAATTCACTTAACAATTCAACACACCGGCATCATGTCAACCACACGAAAATTGTCTAACATATTCCACTCGATAAAGCAATCGGCCGAAGCAATGCTCCGTAAAAAACAACTAACGGCGTTTTGGGCATTGTCGACGGGATGCTTCATATGGTTCGACATAGTATGGTGTTCAGCCACAACCTTCACGGCACTCTCGCAACCCGAAACGTGGATCAACGCGCTTCTGGCAGGTTCGGTAGTGGCCATACCGGCCGTGGTTTTCAGAATGCGAAAGATACAGGCCATACTGATAACGCTCATAGCCATATGGCTCGAGTGCAACTTGCTTTACAGCCGCACCTATTTCACGGCCATACCGCTCGGCAGCTACGCGCTGGCGGGAAATCTGGGCGACTTCACGGCCTCGGTCACCGACTCGCTACGACTTCTCGACATAGGGTTTGCCGTCATTGCCGCGTGCGCGATATGGCTGAGTTTCAAGCGTAAGCCGGAGTACATGCAAAGGCGCATTTCGATGCGTGCCAAGGCACTGTATGCATTATGCATAGTTGCATTGACACTCGTTTCAATAGCCCTTAACGCGCGTCGCGGAGGCTTCAAATGCGCGTGGAAAACGCTTGAAAATGCCAACTACCATTCATGCCGCGTGCCCATGTACACCCCGCTTGGCTCAATGGCCCACGACTACATATCGTCAGACGAGCCGCTAACCAAGGCACGTCGGCTCGAACTGGACGAATGGTTTGCCAATCAGCCCCGCCTGAAGGACATAGAACGAAACGCGCCGATCGACAACATAGTGCTGGTGCTGTGCGAATCGCTCGAAAGCTGGGTGATAGGTCTCGAAATCGAAGGGAAGGAGGTAACGCCAAACCTCAACGCCCTCATTCGCGACTCACTGACGCTTTATGCTCCCGAAGTGCTGACCCAGGTAGGAGCCGGACGCAGCATCGACGCGCAGCTGCTCATAAACGCAGGCCTGCTGCCGCTGAAAACGGGCGTTTACAGCATGCTCCCCACGCCTCGCCGATATTATACGCTCAATCAGGCCCTAAACCATCGTAACGGAGCGAAAAGCTATCTGCTCACCGTCGACAAGCCGATAACGTGGAATCAGGGCTTGGTGGCCTCGAGCTTCGGCATCGACACGATAGTGGCGCGCGATTGCTGGAACAACGACGAAAAGGTGGGCTCGAGGAAAAAGCTCGGCGACCGCTCGTTCATACGACAGATCACCGACAAAATGGTGCAAGGAGAAATATGGCCCGAAGGTGAAAACGCATTCATACAGATAGTGACATATTCGGGTCACAATCCGTTTGTGCTGCCGAGCGAACTCAACGATTTGAGGCTCACCGAAAAATACCCGGAGGTGATAGCCAACTACATGACCATGGCGCATTACACCGACCAGGGTCTCGGAATATTGATCGACTACCTCAAATCGAGGCCCGATTACCAACGCACCATGCTGATAATCACCGGCGACCACGAAGGGCTGGCCTCGTACAGAGCCGATGCCGCAAAGGAATGCCCGTTTGTAAGCGGCAGGCAGCACACTCCGCTCATAATGACCAACTCGCCCGTAGCGGGCCTTTACGGCGCCCCGATGGGCCAGGTCGACATATACCCGACGATACTGCAAGGCGCCGCGCTCACCGCCTACCCGTGGCACGGCATGGGACGAAGCATACTTGAAGCCGACATGCCGCACATGGCCGTGGGGGCGCAATCCGACATCGAAGGCGACACCACCTGCATCGACAATGCCGTCATCAACCATCTCAAGCAGGCGCGCAACATGTCCGACATCATAATAACCAACGATTTAATGCCCGAATTGGTGTCCCGCAAAAACTAACCGGCCACCGATGCATGACGCTCTCCCGGCCGACACATTTCTTTTTTTTGCACAATAACGGAGAATTTCGTATCTTCGCGGTGCAACTTATGTTGCAAAGCGCACATATCTAATCCAAAAGATAATTATCAACCCATTTTCAAAAAGATTACAATAAATTATGAGCAAGGAAAAGAAATTTCTGACTTGTGACGGTAATCAGGCAGCAGCACATATCTCGTATATGTTCTCGGAAGTTGCAGCCATTTACCCCATTACTCCGTCATCGACGATGGCCGAATACGTTGATGAATGGGCCGCAGCAGGCCGTAAAAACATTTTCGGCGAAACCGTTCTCGTGCAGGAAATGCAATCGGAAGGCGGCGCCGCAGGTGCCGTTCACGGCTCTTTGCAGGCCGGTGCATTGACATCCACCTATACCGCATCGCAAGGCCTCTTGCTGATGATCCCCAATATGTACAAAATTGCCGGCGAGATGCTTCCCTGCGTATTCCACGTTTCGGCACGTACCATCGCTTCAAACACCCTCAGCATCTTCGGTGACCACTCCGACGTAATGGCTTGCCGCCAGACAGGCTTTGCCATGTTGGCTGAAGGTTCGGTACAGGAAGTTATGGATCTCTCTGCAGTGGCTCATCTTTCGGCCATAAAGGCTCGCATACCCTTCCTCAACTTCTTCGACGGTTTCCGCACCTCGCACGAAATACAGAAGGTGGAAATGCTCGAAAACGACGACCTGGCTCCGCTCATCGACCGCGAAGCTCTCGCCAAGTTCCGCGAACACGCATTGAACCCAGATGCTCCCGTTTCGCGCGGTATGGCCGAGAACAGCGACGTATGGTTCCAGCATCGCGAATCTTGCAACCGCTTCTATCAGGCAGTGCCCGAAGTAGTTGAAGAATACATGAACAAGATAAGCGAAATCACCGGCCGCAAATACGGTTTGTTCAACTACTACGGCGATCCCGAAGCCGAACGCGTAATCATAGCCATGGGTTCATCGACTCAGGCCGCACAGGAAGCCATCGACCACCTTATGTCGCTCGGACAGAAAGTTGGTTTGGTATCGGTTCACTTGTATCGTCCGTTCTCGGCTCGTCACTTCCTCGCAGCCGTGCCCAAGACCGCAAAACGCATTGCCGTCCTCGACCGCACCAAGGAACCCGGAGCTACCGGCGAACCCTTGTATCTCGACGTGGTTGAATGCTACAACGGTGTCAAGGACGCTCCCGAAATCTTCGCCGGACGCTACGGCCTCGCATCGAAGGACACCACTCCCGCTTCCATCATATCGGTATTCGACAACCTGTCGCTTCCCGAACCCAAAAACCACTTCACCGTTGGCATCGTCGACGACGTTACGTTCCTGTCGCTTCCCCCGGTTGAAGAAATCGCGCTCAGCGGCGCCAACACTTTCGAAGCAAAATTCTATGGCCTCGGCGCCGACGGTACGGTAGGTGCAAACAAGAACTCCGTAAAGATAATCGGCGACAACACTCCCAAATATTGCCAGGCATACTTTGCATACGACTCGAAGAAGTCGGGCGGCTTCACCTGTTCGCACCTCCGTTTCGGTGACGACCCCATCCGCTCTACTTATCTCGTAAATACGCCTAACTTCGTGGCTTGCCACGTTCAGGCTTACCTGCATATGTATGACGTGACTCGCGGTCTGCGCGACGGCGGCACTTTCTTGCTCAACACCATCTGGGAAGGCGAAGAACTCGCCAAGAACCTGCCCAACAAAGTAAAGAAATACTTTGCCGACCACAACATAACCGTTTACTACATCAATGCTACCAAGATAGCTCAGGAAATAGGTCTGGGCAACCGTACCAACACCATACTTCAGAGCGCATTCTTCCGCATCACCGAAGTAATCCCCGTTGACCTTGCCATCGAGCAGATGAAGAAATTCATCGTAAAGAGCTACGGCAAGAAGGGTCAGGACATCGTGGACAAGAACTATGCAGCAGTGGATCGCGGCGGCGAATACAAGCAGCTTGCAGTCGACAAGGCATGGAGCTCGCTCCCCGAAGACGAAGTTAAGCCCAACAACGATCCCGCATTCGTTAACGAAGTGGTTCGCCCCATCAACGCTCAGAACGGCGACCTCCTGAAGGTTTCGGCATTCAAGGGCATCGAAGACGGCACTTGGCCCAACGGCACCACTCGCTACGAAAAGCGCGGCGTGGCAACGTTCGTACCTCAGTGGGTTGAAGAAAACTGTATACAGTGCAACAAGTGTGCATATGTATGTCCTCACGCTGCAATACGTCCGTTCGTTCTCGACGGCGAAGAACTCGCAAAGGCTCCCTTCGGCGAAAACGCAACAATCCCCGCCATCGGCAAGACGTTTACCGGAATGCGCTTCCTCCAGGCCGTCGACGTACTCGACTGTCTCGGTTGCGGCAACTGTGCTGACGTATGCCCCGGCAAGAAGGGCGAGAAGGCTCTCGTAATGAAACCGCTCGAAACTCAGCTCGACATGCAGCCCACTTGGGATTACTGCTACGACAACGTTACTTCGAAGCAGGATCTCGTCGACATAAAGGCAAACGTGAAGAACAGCCAGTTCGCAAAACCGTACTTCGAATTCTCGGGCGCTTGCTCGGGTTGCGGCGAAACTCCTTACGTAAAACTCATTTCTCAGCTTTACGGCGACCACGAAATGGTGGCAAACGCAACCGGATGTTCGTCGATCTACTCAGGCTCGGTACCCGCTACCCCCTACACCGTCAACGAACAGGGTCACGGTCCGGCTTGGGGCAACTCACTGTTCGAAGACTTCGCCGAATTCGGTCTCGGTATGTACATTGCCAATGAAAAGATGCGCGACCGCCTCGAAACGGCAATGAAGGATGCTACCGAATGCCCCACTTGCAGCGCCGAAATCAAGGCTCTCGCTCAGGAATGGCTCGACAACAAGAACGATGCCGCCAAGACTCGCGAAATAGCCGACAAGATCGTGCCTCTGGCCGAAGCTTGCGGATGCGACGCTTGCAAGCGCATCGTCGACACCAAGCACTTCATCGTAAAACGCGCACACTGGATCATTGCCGGTGACGGTGCAAGCTACGACATAGGCTTCGGCGGTCTCGACCACGTACTCGCTTCAGGCAAGAACGTTAACGTAATAGTTCTCGATACCGAAGTTTACTCAAATACCGGCGGTCAGGCTTCGAAGGCTACTCCGCTCGGCGCCATCGCCAAGTTTGCCGCTTCAGGCAAGCGCATCCGCAAGAAAGACCTCGGCTTGATAGCCTCGACTTACGGATACGTTTACGTGGCTCAGGTAGCCATGGGTGCCGATCAGGCTCAGACCCTCAAGGCCATCCGCGAAGCTGAAGCTTACGACGGACCGTCGATCATCATTGCTTACGCTCCCTGTATCAACCACGGCATAAAGGCCGGCATGGGCAAGTCGCAGCAGGAAGAAGCCAACGCAGTAGCTTGCGGTTACTGGTCGCTCTGGCGCTACAACCCCGATGCAGAACTCGAAGGCAAGAATCCGTTCACGCTCGACAGCAAGGCTCCGAACTGGGACGAATTCGAAAACTTCCTCAAAGGCGAAGTGCGCTATGCATCGCTGTTCAAGCAATACCCCGATCAGGCCGAAGAACTCTTCGCAGCTGCCAAGGCCAACGCACAGTGGCGTTACAACAACTATCGCCGTCTGTCGCAGCAGCAGTGGGGTGTTGACCCGGAAGTAGGCAACATCTAATGTAACCAATGGTCCGAAAGGCCATCGAACATTCATAATCAAAGCCGCCCTTAACGTTCAACCGCAACAGCAAGGGCGGCTTTAATTTTCACTTAATGATTTTTAATCCTTACGATTATGATGAACTGGGATAAACTGATATGCGACAAGCGTTTCGGTCTCGAACACTACCACGACCCACGACGAGGGTCGCGCAGCGACTTTCAACGCGACTACGACCGATTGGTTTTCTCGTCGCCGTTCCGACGACTGCAAAACAAAACCCAGGTATTTCCATTGCCGGGAAGCATATTCGTACACAACCGATTGACACACAGCATCGAAGTGGCGTGCGTAGGACGCTCTCTCGCCACCGAATCGGCCATTGCGCTAAGAGCCGTTCATCCCAACGAGCCATGGACGCCCAAGCTCGACGCCATGGGCGAGATAGTGGCGGCGGCATGCCTGGCGCACGATCTCGGCAACCCTCCGTTCGGTCATTCGGGCGAAAAGGCCATCTCCACATTTTTCAGCGAAGGCCGAGGTGCCGACCTGAAATCGGAGCTTACGCCACAGCAATGGGCCGACCTTACGCGTTTCGAAGGAAACGCCAACGCCTTCAGGCTGCTCACGCACCAATTCAACGGGCGCCGCGCGGGCGGATTTGCCATGACATACTCCACGCTGGCTTCAATCGTAAAATATCCCTACGAATCGTCGCTTGCAGGCGAAAAAAATAAATTCGGATTCTTCACCTCCGAAAAATCCGACTTCGTAAAAGTGGCCACCGAGCTCGGCATGATTTCCGATCCCGGCCCGAACGGCGAAGTGCGCTACAAACGCCACCCGTTGGTGTATTTGGTGGAAGCCGCCGACGACATATGCTACGAAATAATGGACATGGAAGATGCCCATAAACTGAAACTGCTGCCTACGGCCGACGTAATAGAGCTGCTACTGCAATTTTTCGACACCGACCGTCAGGAACGAATGAAGGCCGTGATGAATCACGTTGACGACCCCAACGAGAAGATAGCTTATCTGCGGTCGTGCGTGATAGGCGCGCTCGTCAACGCTTGCGCCGACACGTTCGTGGCCAACGAGCAGCAGATACTCGCCGGAACGTTCGACGGTCCTCTGATAACACACATACACGAACCGCTCCGACAGGCTTACCGCAATTGCGAAAAGCTGTCGTATGCAAAGATATACTCGGCACCCGACGTCGTAGACATCGAACTTGCCGGTACGCGCATCATCACCTATCTGCTTCAGGAGCTGATAAATGCCGTGCGCTACCCGACGCTCAACTTTTCGCGCCTCTTACTCGCAAAAGTGCCCGAACAGTACCAAACCGACGCTCCGACGCTGTATGGCAAGATACAAGCCGCCATCGACCACATATCGGGAATGACCGACGTATATGCCCTCGACCTCTATCGACGCCTCACCGGGTCGTCGCTGCGCATAGTCAACTAATACGGAGATTGCATATTGTCGGGATTTTGATTAAGTTTGCAGCCTCATAATTGAAATTCAATGATGGATTACCGAAAAATAATCGATGAGATATACCGTGAAGTAAAGCCGATGTTCGGAAATGGAAAGGTGGCCAACTACATTCCGGCACTGGCCAAAGTAGATCCGAAACAATACGGCATAGCCGTGGTTACGGTCGACGGACAGCTGATAGGCGCAGGCGACTACCAAAAAAAGTTTTCGATACAAAGCATCTCGAAAGTCTTCACCCTCGCCATGGTCATGCGCCACATGGGCAGCGATCTGTGGCGGTATGTGGGGCGCGAACCGTCGGGAAGCCCGTTCAACTCGCTCGTCCAGCTCGAGCATGAGCACGGAATACCGCGAAACCCGTTTATCAATGCGGGAGCGCTCGTGGTTACCGACAAGCTCATGAGCCTCTACGATCGCCCGAAGGAGAGCATCCTGAGATTCGTGCGCGACGTAGCCGACTCGGAGGATATATATTTCGACAACGAAGTGGCGCGCTCGGAGCAAGAGCACGCAAGCCGCAATTTGGCGCTCGGATATTTCATGAAAAGCTTCGGCAACATAGAAAACAACGTCGACTCACTCATCGACGTATATTGCAACCAATGCAGCATAACCATGACGTGCGAGGAGTTGGCCCGATCGTTCATGTTCCTGGCCAATCACGGCATCAATCCTTACCGACACGACCGCATTTTGTCGATAAGCCGCTCGAAGCGCCTCAACGCGCTCATGCTCACGTGCGGATTTTACGACGAGTCGGGCGACTTTGCGTTCAGGGTGGGAATGCCGGGCAAGAGCGGCGTAGGTGGCGGCGTGGTGGCGATAATACCGGGCCGACTGAGCATAGCCGTATGGAGCCCCGAGCTCGACAAGCACGGCAATTCGTTCATGGGCATAGAAACCCTCGAACGATTCACCACCGACATAGGAATATCGATATTCTAAGAAACACGCATCAGAGGCATCAGCGTCAATGTGCCTCAAGCCAATTTTGGCCGAATCCGGCCGAAACCACAAGCGGAACAAGACCCCGATAGGCACTCTCCATATCGCGAATCACGAGCTCTTTCAACGCTTCAAGCTCATCGGGCTTGACGTTGAACACAAGTTCGTCATGCACCTGCATTATCATCCTCGACTTGAAGCCGGCCTCCTCCATGTGGCGGTATATGTTGATCATGGCAATCTTTATGATGTCGGCCGCCGAGCCTTGAATGGGAGCGTTTATGGCGTTGCGTTCGGCAAATCCGCGCACCACCGCGCTCCGGCTGTTTATGTCGGGCAGCATTCGCTTGCGCCCCTTTATGGTCATGACATATCCTTTTTCGCGCGCGCGATTTATGCTCTCGTCCATGTACTCCCGTATGTGCGGGTAGGTGGCGAAATATCCGTCGATAAGCATCTTGGCCTCCGAGCGGGGTATGCCGAGACGCTCAGAGAGGCCGAACGCCGATATGCCGTAGATTATGCCGAAGTTGGCGGTCTTGGCGTTGCGTCGCTGATTGTCGGTCACCTGATCAAGCGGTTCGTGATAAATCTTGGCAGCCGTTGCGCGGTGTATGTCGGCGCCCGACATGAATGCATCGACCATGTTTTTGTCGGCACTGAGGTCGGCCATCAGTCGTAGCTCTATCTGCGAGTAGTCAGCGCTCATGAATATGTCGCCCGGATCGGCTATGAACGCACGGCGTATCTCGCGGCCGTCGTCGCTGCGCACCGGAATGTTCTGCAAATTCGGATTTGTCGACGAGATGCGCCCGGTAGCGGTAACGGTTTGATTATACGACGTATGAATCTTGCCGGTGCTTCTGTTTATCAGTTCGGGCAATGCATTTATGTAGGTGGCGAGCAACTTGCGCAAAGCCCTTATCTTCAGTATCAGATCGACGATGGGATGGTCGGCGCGAAATTTCTCAAGAATTTCTTCGGTAGTCGAGAATGCGCCCTTTTTAGTACGTTTTGCGTTCGGGTCGATCTTCAGCCGCTGAAACAGCACCTCGCCCACCTGCATCGGCGACGATATGTTGAAGCTGCCGCCGGCAAGCTCATAAACCTTTTGCTCCATCTCGCCAAGGCGCGCGGTGTATTGCATGGAGAGTCGCGCGAGGTCAGAAGTATCGACTCTTACGCCGGTCCACTCCATTTCGGCCAACACCTTAATGAGCGGCAACTCTATCTCGTTCATCAGGGGCGACAGCTGCTGCTCCACTATCAGAGGCATCAGCTTGTCATGCAGGCGCAGCGCCATCACGGCTCTTTCGCAAGCCATGTCGACGGCCTGAGAGCCCGACGTCAGCAAAGCCTTCTTCTCGCCTATTTCCGTGTCCAGGGTAACGTAATCGAGGTAACGCATAGCCAGATATTGCAAGGTGTGCTTCATTTCCGGTTCAAGCAGATAATGCGCCACTGAAGTGTCGTAATAGTCGCATTCGAGCGTCATGCCCTCGCGCTTCAGCAACAGATAGTCGCGCTTCACGTCATGACTCACCAACGTAACACCCTTCATCGAAAACAGAGGCCGGAGGGCCACTTTCATCTCCTGCACGCCTGCATCATCGCCCGTCAAAGGCACATACGACACGCGTTTGTCGTCAAGAGCCAAAGCCAGTCCGCCTACGGTTGCCGTCATGGCTTCATTGCCCGAAGCGCACATGGCCATACCTATTTTTGAATGCTTCGCGGCTTCTTCCACCGCACGGGCCACCATTTCGACCGTCGACAACGTTTCGACCTCGATGCCGAGCGACGAATAGTTGTTCACGTCGGCAGGCCGGGGCGTATCGTCAACCACGTCAAAGAGCGAACCCATAAGCGGCGTGGCCTCCTTCGGGGCCGTCTCTTTCGGGCCATCGGCCGACAGTCGATTTATGAACGTGCGAAACTCCAGCTGCTTGTACACGTCGATCAACGCATTCACATCCTCCGGCTTACGCACCAGCGAGTCTATCGAAATGTCGCCCAAGGGCACATCGGTCTTTATCGTCACGAGATATTTCGAAAAGCGTATGCTTTCGGCATTCTCGGTTATCTTCTTCTTCAAGGCACCTTTAAGGCTGTCAACGTTGTCAAGCAGGCTCTCCACCGAGCCCCACTCGGCAATGAGCTTGGCAGCCGTCTTTTCGCCCACGCCCGGACATCCGGGAATGTTGTCGCTGGCATCCCCTTCAAGGGCCAGAAGGTCTATCACCTGCCGGGGCGACGATATGCCGTAACGTTCGCACACCTGCCGGGGGCCGCGTATCTCGAAACCCTCGCCGCGCAGCGACGGACGATACATCAACACTTTTTCGGTCACGAGCTGCCCGTAATCCTTGTCGGGCGTCATCATATAGGTGACGAATCCCTGCTGTTCGGCGCGCCGCGACAACGTTCCTATCACGTCGTCGGCCTCGTAGCCTTCCAACTCTATTACCGGTATATGATAAGCGTCGAGAATTTTCTTTATGTACGGAATGGCGTTGGTTATGTCCTCGGGCTGCTTGTCGCGCTGGGCCTTGTAAGCTTCATAAGCCTCGTGCCTGAACGTATGGCCGCCCACCGGATCGAAGCAAACAGCTATGTGCGACGGATTTTCCTTACGCAAAATTTCGTCAAGCGTATTTACGAATCCGAATATAGCCGACGTATTGAAACCCTTCGAGGTTACTCTCGGCGACCGTATCAACGCATAGTAGGCTCTATATATCAGCGCATAAGCGTCGAGCAGAAATAATTTCTTTTCATCCATTTGACAGCTCGGAATATAATTGTGACTTAAATTTATCCCATAAAATTACTCATATTTTCGTGATTCGTAACAAGGCAGTGTTTATTTTCGCATTTTTTTATTAGATTTGCATTTCAATACAACCGTGAAATCAAAACAATAATTAACCAACTATATCATGAACCAATCAACCCAATCATTTCTGAAAAAGGGATTAGTCGTTGCAGCTATGGCCTCGGCATTCATGGCAACCGAAGCCTATGCTACTACCAATGCGACTCCCCTGTCTGCAATGCATGCGGCGGCATCTGCCCCCACGGCCATAAAAGAGGTTAAATGGCTCAACCCAACCACTGCCGAGGTAATGCTCTCCGATGGCAAACGAATGACCATCGACTTTTATGGCGACAATATCTTCCGCATTTTCCGCGACGACAATGGCGGAATCATTCGCAATCCGGCGGCCACTCCCCCGGCCGACATTCTCGTTAAGAATCCTCGCAAGCCTGTCGGTACGCTGTCGATGAACTCAACTCCTTCCGTCATCACAATATCCACGCCGCGAATGGCCATCGACCTCGACAAGGCTACCGCAATGATATCGGTAAAGGATCTTTCGACAGGCAAAACCGTTTTAGAGCAAACGGCTCCCGTTACGTTCGAAAACGGAACCACCTCGCTTGCACTGAAAGAGAACCCCGGCGAGTATTTTTATGGCGGCGGTGTGCAAAACGGCCGTTTTTCGCACAAAGGCAAAGTCATTTCAATTGAAAACCAAAACAGCTGGACCGACGGCGGTGTGGCTTCGCCCGCCCCGTTCTACTGGTCGACCGGCGGTTATGGAATAATGTTCCACACTTTCCGCAAGGGCAAATACGACTTCGGCGCCGGCGCGCCCGGAACCGTCGGACTGTCGCACGACGACAACTATCTCGATGCATTCGTGATGGTCGACGAAAAACCGGTCGATCTGTTGCGCGACTTCTATCAGCTCACCGGCAACCCCGTGTTGCTGCCCAAGTTCGGCTTCTACGAAGGCCACCTCAACGCCTACAACCGCGACTACTGGGTCGAGGACGAAAAAGGCATACTTTTCGAGGATGGCAAACGCTACAAAGAGAGTCAGCGCGACAACGGCGGCATAAAGGAATCGCTCAACGGAGAGAAAAACAACTATCAGTTCTCGGCACGCGCAGTGGTTGACCGCTACGCCGCCAACGATATGCCGCTCGGATGGGTATTGCCCAACGACGGATACGGTGCCGGATACGGACAAACGGAAACCCTCGACGGCAACATACAGAACCTCAAGGAATTTGGCGACTACGCCCGCTCGAAAGGCGTTGAGATAGGCCTCTGGACGCAATCCGACCTTCACCCGAAGGACAGCATAAGCGCATTGCTGCAACGCGACATAGTGAAAGAGGTGCGCGACGCAGGCGTAAGAGTGCTGAAAACCGACGTTGCCTGGGTGGGCTACGGATATTCATTCGGCCTCAACGGCGTTGCCGACGTGGGCCAGATAATGCCGTATTACGGAAACGATGCCCGTCCATTCATAATATCACTTGACGGATGGGCCGGCACTCAACGATATGCCGGAATATGGTCGGGCGACCAGACCGGCGGCGAATGGGAATACATACGCTTCCACATACCCACCTACATAGGATCGGGCCTGTCGGGCAATCCCAACATATCGTCGGACATGGACGGCATTTTCGGCGGACGCAACTCTGCCGTCAACATTCGCGACTTCCAATGGAAAACGTTCTCACCGATGCAGCTTAACATGGACGGATGGGGCGCAAACGAGAAATATCCGCAGGCATTGGGCGAACCGGCCACTTCGATCAACCGCTCGTATCTGAAGCTCAAATCGGAGCTCATGCCCTATACATATACTTACGCACGCGAGGCCGTCAACGGAAAGCCCTTCATACGAGCCATGTTCCTCGACTATCCCAATGCGTACACCTACGGCACCGCCACGAAATATCAGTATCTCTACGGCCCCGACTTCCTCGTGGCTCCGATATATCAGGAAACGCAGGCCGATGCCGACGGCAACGACATTCGCGACGGCATTTATCTGCCCGAAGGTCTGTGGATCGACTATTTCTCAGGCGACACCTACACCGGCAACAGAGTGATAAACAACTTTGAAGCTCCCATATGGAAACTGCCGGTATTCGTAAAGGCAGGCGCAATAATACCGATGGTCAACCCCAACAACAACGTGAACGAGATTGACCGCACGCGCCGCATATACGAAATATACCCGTCGGGCCACTCCGAAATGGTGCAGTATGACGATGACGGCGTTACCGAACAATACAAGAACCCCGGACACGGCGCGTACACCGAAATTACATCCGACCTCGACGCGAAAGGCAATCTGACGGTAGCCGTGGCACCCACTAAGGGCACATTCGACGGATTCGAACCCACGCAATCCACCGAATTCATCATCAACGCCACTGCCAAGCCCAAAAGCATCAGCGCCAAGATCGGCAACAAGAAATGCAAGCTGACCGAGGTGAACTCGCTTGACGAATTCAACAAAAACGCCAACGTATACTACTACAATGCAGCTCCGCAGCTCAACCGATTCTCCACTCCGGGCACTCCGGCGGCATCGATGAGCATAGTGAAGAATCCTCAGATAATGGTGAAGATTCAGGCCACCAACACATCGGTCAACTCGGTTGCAGTCGACGTAAAGGGCTACCAGTACGATGTACGCGACCCGCAAGCATCGAAAACAGGCGCGCTCAAGGCACCCGTAGCACAGATAAAGCCCGACGACATCGAGGCTTACACCCTCACCCCCTCATGGGAACCGGTAGCCAATGCCGACTACTACGAAATTGAATTCAAAGGCATGCCTTACAGCACCATCAAGAACAACAGCCTGACGTTCGACGAACTTAGCGCCGAAACGCCTTACTCGTTCAAGGTTCGCGCCGTGAATGCCGACGGCCATTCCGATTGGGCCGAAGTAAAAGCCACCACGAAAGCCAACCCGCTCGAATGGGCAATAAAGGGCATACGCGGCGAAGCCACGGCACCGGCACAAGGCGGATTTGGCGTAGGACATCTGTTTGACTTTGCCGAATCGGGCGACGTATGGCACACCAAGTATCAGGCCAAGGCCGTGCCGTTCGACCTGATAATCGACCTGCGTAGCATAAATCAGATCGACAAGTTCCACTATCTGCCACGCATCGACTCGGGCAACGGAACCATACTCAAGGGCTCAGTGGCATACAGCACCGACAAGCAGAACTGGACTCCGGTTGACTCATTTACCTGGAAACGCGACAACGAAACGAAGGTATTTGAATTCCCCGACAAGCCTACCGCACGTTACATCAAGATATCGGTATCGAGCGCACTCGGCAACTATGGTTCGGGACGTGAAATATACGTATTCAAGGTACCCGGAACCGAAAGCTATCTGCCCGGCGACATAAATAACGACGGCAAGATCGACGAAAACGACCTTACCTCTTATATCAACTACACCGGTCTGCGTAGCGGCGACTCCGACTTCGAAGGCTACATCAGCAACGGCGACATCAACCACAACGGCCTCATCGACGCTTACGACATTTCGGTCGTTGCCACTCAGATAGGCGACGGAGCATCGATGGCCGAAGGCGCTGCCCCGCTGGCAGGCGAAATAACCTTCGACGTGCCGACAAAAGCCGTTGCAGCCGGCGAGACGGTTGAAATAGCCGTAAACGGCAAGGGCCTGCAAAGCGTCAATGCGTTGAGCCTTGCCTTGCCTTACGACCAAAGCAAATGGGAGTTCGTAACCATCGAACCCGTAGCTGTGAAGGCAATGGAAAATCTGACCAACGACCGTCTGCACACCAACGGCACAAAGGCTTTGTATCCGACGTTCGTAAATGTCGGCCAGCAACCCGACATAAATGGTGACGTAAAATTGTTTGTCATCAAATTCAAGGCAAAACAGCGCGGACAGTTCAAGGCCGACATGAAGGACGGCATGCTGATCGACAAGAATCTAAACGTAGTCAACCTCTAAACATTACGTACCGCCCTACGAGGCATACGTAACGTCAACATAAAGGCCGGCCGCTGCGATATGTAACAGCGGCCGGCCTTTTTACATCCGTGCGGCACACATTTAGCACTCGCATGGGGCGTTTTTCGACAATTAATTCGTAATTTTGGAGAATCATTTCAACCACCGTATGATTAGCAAACTGCTGTTGATATTGCGCATAATAGTGTCGGTTAGCGCATTGGCGATAATAACCATGGCACTGACGTCGATAGGCTGCACCATCCCCGTGGTAGCCGGTTGGCTCGAGCGCGTACAGCTCATGCCGGCAATATTGAGCTTTTCGCTGGTGACATTCATCGGGTGGCTAATAGTGACGCTGATATTCGGACGCATATATTGCTCGTCGGTATGCCCGCTCGGAACGCTTCAGGACATAGCCGCCAAATGCGTCCGCACGGGCCGGCGCACCCCACGCCACGACTATCATTACAGCAAGCCCCTCAACTCCATACGCTACTTCACGCTCATCGTAGTGCTCACCTGCCTGATGGCAAGCATATTCGTGATACCCTCGATACTCGACCCCTTCACGGCATACGCGCGCATATGCCAGGAGGTGATAAAGCCGCTCTACGAGCTCATAACCGGCAACGTCGCCGACACAGCCGATACGCCATGGTGGTCGGCAGCACCGTTCCGCATGGGCACCGCCGCAGTGGCCGGCGCATCGGTAGCCATCATAACCTTGCTGCTCGTATGCTGGATAGCCGCGCGCAACGGCCGCACGATATGCAACACCGTATGCCCCGTAGGCACCACGCTGGGCTTCATAAGCCGGTTCTCGATATTCCAGATCGACATCGACACCGACAAGTGCATACAATGCCGAAAATGCGAACATGTGTGCAAAGCTTCGTGCATCGACCTCATAGACCACGTGGTCGACGGTTCGCGATGCGTCAATTGCTTCAACTGCATAAACGTGTGCCCCAACGATGCCATACACTACTGGCCACGGCGCAAACAGCTGTCAATACCAATGATGCAACGCATCGAGGAGCTGCGACGCACGCCCGAAACCTCTCTCGACCAAAACGCCTCAAACTTAAACGTATCACCCAAAATCGACAATACAGATGAAACAGTATCTTGACCTGCTACAACACATCCTTGACCACGGAGCCGACAAAACCGACCGCACCGGAACCGGAACACGAAGCATATTCGGCTATCAGATGCGATTCGACCTTTCAAAAGGCTTCCCGTTGCTCACCACCAAGAAGCTTCACCTGAAGTCGATAATACATGAATTGCTGTGGTTTCTGAAAGGCGACACCAACGTGCATTACCTTCAGGAAAACGGCGTAAGGATATGGAACGAATGGGCCGACGAGAACGGCGACCTCGGACCGATATACGGCAAGCAGTGGCGGCAATGGCGCGACTACGACGGAGGCGTAATCGACCAGATGTCGGAGGCCATACACACCATAAAGACCAATCCCGACTCCCGACGGATAATAGTGAGCGCATGGAACGTTGCCGACGTGCCCAATATGAAATTGCCCCCCTGCCACGCATTTTTCCAGTACTACGTAGCGGGCAACCGCCTGAGCCTGCAACTCTATCAGCGCAGCGCCGACTGCTTTCTCGGCGTTCCGTTCAACATAGCTTCGTACGCGCTGCTGTTGATGATGACGGCCCAGGTGACCGGGCTCGAGGCAGGTGACTTCGTGCATACGCTCGGCGACGCACACATCTACCTCAATCACCTCGATCAGGTGCGCGAACAGCTCTCGCGCACGCCGCGCGCGCTACCCCGAATGGTGATAAATCCCGATGTCACCGACATATTCGACTTCAAATATTCCGATTTCAAACTCGAGGGCTACGATCCGCTTCCACACATAAAAGCCACCGTTGCCGTATGACAAACATCAGCATAATAGTAGCCGTAGCAGCCGACAGGGCAATAGGACGACAAGGCGACATGCCGTTCTACATACGCGAGGATCTGCGCCACTTCAAGCAGACCACCATGGGCAAACCCATAATAATGGGGCGCAAAACATTCCTGTCGCTGCCCAAAGGAGCGTTGCCCGGCCGACGCAACATAGTGATTACGCGCAATGCCGCATTCGAAGCGCCCGGAGCCGAAACGGCAGCCTCGCTCGACGAAGCCATCAGCCTGGCCGGCAACGTAGACGAAATCATGATAATAGGCGGCGGCGAAATTTACTCGCAAGCCATGCCAATGGCCTCGCGCCTCTATCTGACCCGCATCGAAGCCGAAGTGCCCGATGCCGACACCTTTTTCCCCGAAATAGACCCGGAGCAATGGAGCGTGGTCGACCAATCGCAACCGCACACCGATGAGCCTACCGGCCTTGTATACACCTTCATGACGCTGCAACGCCGTTGACAACCGGCGCAAAAAGTTACGTATATTATTTGCTATTCGCACATAAAAGACGTATCTTAGCGGTGACAAAATGCATCATCATTCAATAAACTTATAAATATAATGTCGAAAGTTATAATTATAGGAGCCGGCGGAGTGGGTACCGTTGTGGCTCACAAATGCGCCCAGAACCCCGACGTGTTCACCGAGATAGTATTGGCATCGCGCACGCGCAGCAAGTGCGAGGCAATAGCCCGCTCGATAGGCAAGGGCAACATAACCACCGACTCGGTCGATGCCGACAGCGTGGAACAACTCGTGGAACTGTTCAACCGCCACAAACCCGACCTCGTAATCAACGTGGCACTCCCCTATCAGGATCTTACCATCATGGATGCCTGCCTTGAATGCGGAGTGAACTATCTCGATACGGCCAACTACGAGCCCAAGGATGTGGCTCATTTTGAATACTCATGGCAGTGGGCCTACAAGGAAAAGTTTGAAAAAGCAGGCCTGACGGCCATACTCGGATGCGGATTCGACCCGGGTGTGTCGGGCATATTCACCGCCTATGCGGCAAAACATTATTTCAAGGAGATGGAGTATCTCGACATCGTAGACTGCAATGCCGGCGACCATGGCAAGGCTTTCGCCACCAACTTCAATCCCGAAATAAACATACGCGAAATAACCCAGAACGGCCGCTACTATCAGGATGGCAAATGGGTGACCACCGGTCCGCTCGAAATACATAAAACGCTAACCTACCCCAACATCGGAGGCCGCGAATCGTATCTGCTCTATCACGAGGAGCTCGAAAGCTTGGTGAAGAACTATCCTACCATCAAACGCGCCCGATTCTGGATGACGTTCGGACAGGAATATCTCACTCACCTGCGCGTGATACAAAACATCGGTATGGCGCGCATCGACGAGGTGGACTATAACGGCACCAAAATCGTGCCCCTGCAATTCCTGAAGGCAGTGCTGCCGAATCCGCAGGATCTTGGCGAGAACTATCACGGCGAAACGTCGATAGGTTGCCGCATTTCGGGCCTCGACAAGGAGGGTAAGCACCTTACCTATTACATATACAACAACTGCAGCCACGAAGCGGCTTATCGCGAAACGGGCATGCAGGCCGTGAGCTACACCACCGGCGTACCCGCCATGATAGGAGCCATGATGTTCCTTACCGGAAAATGGAAAATGGCCGGAGTGCATAACGTAGAGGAGTTCGATCCCGATCCGTTCATGGCTCAGCTTTCGGTACAGGGTCTGCCCTGGCACGAGGAGTTTAACATTGACCTTGAAGTATGACAGTAAACGACCGATACATACCATCCGACGACCGCTATTCCCATATGCGCTACAACCGCTGCGGGAACAGCGGCGTTGTTTTACCGGCCCTCTCGCTCGGATTATGGCACAACTTCGGGAGCGTCGATGATTTCGGCGTGGCCACCGACATGATAAAATATGCCTTCGACCACGGCGTGACGCATTTCGACCTCGCCAACAATTACGGGCCCGAACCGGGAAGCGCCGAGACCAATTTCGGCAAGATACTGCGCGACAATTTTTCAGGCCATCGCGACGAAATGTTCATATCGTCGAAAGCGGGCCATGATATGTGGGCCGGCCCGTATGGAGGCAACAGCTCACGCAAAAACCTAATGGCAAGCATCGATCAGAGCCTGAAACGTACCGGACTCGAATACTTCGACATATTCTACTCGCACCGCTACGACGGCGTTACCCCGGTAGAGGAGACCATGCAGGCCCTCATCGACATAGTGCGGCAAGGGAAGGCTCTGTATGTGGGAATATCGAAATATCCGGCCGACAAGGCTGTCATAGCTTATCGCATTCTGGCCGACGCCGGAGTGCCCTGCCTGCTGAGCCAATACCGATACAACATGTTCGAGCGACAGCCCGAAGCCGAATCGATACCCCTTGCGGCGGCAAACGGCAGCGGCTTCATAGCCTTCTCGCCTCTCGCGCAAGGATTGCTAACCGACAAATATCTGCACGGCATACCGAGCGACTCACGCGCCGCCCGTCAGACCGGATTTCTGAAAACCGACCAGGTTACGGATGCAAAAGTCGACGCGGCACGACGTCTCGGCGAAATAGCCTCGAAACGCGGACAATCATTGGCCCAGATGGCACTGGCATGGACGATGCGCGACACGAGGGTCACGTCGGTAATAATCGGAGCAAGCCGCGTAAGCCAGCTCGCCGCGAACCTGGAGGCCCTCAACAATGTCGACTTCACCCCCGACGAACTGCATGCGATAGACCTCATACTCGCTTCGCTGCAAATGTGACCGTCGCACCATAACATCCCTTAGATGGAACATTTCACGTCTGAAAACATAATATTATTAGGATCGGTATTACTGATAGTGGGAGTGCTCGCCGGAAAAACGAGCTTCCGCATCGGGCTGCCCCTCTTGCTCATATTCCTCATAGTGGGCATGGCCTTCGGCACCGATGGTTTGGGAATACAATTCGGCGACATGCACACGGCCCAGTTCATAGGCATGGTGGCGCTGTGCATCATCCTGTTTTCGGGCGGTATGGGAACACGCTTGTCGGCCATACGGCCGGTAATAGTGCCGGGCATATTGCTGTCGACCATAGGAGTGCTGCTCACGGCGCTGCTCACGGGCGCATTCATATGGTGGCTTTCGGGCATGGAATGGACCAACATACACTTTGCATTCATCCCGTCGCTGCTCTTGGCAGCCACCATGTCGTCAACCGACTCGGCATCGGTGTTCGGCATACTCGGCAGCCGTAAGGTCGGGCTCAAAAACCATCTTCGGCCCATGCTCGAGCTTGAGAGCGGATCGAACGACCCCATGGCCTACATGCTCACCATCATACTCATCGAAGCCATTACGCTCAACGGCAAACTATCGGCCGCGTCGCTGATACTGCAACTGCTTCTGCAATTCGGAGTAGGCGGCTTAGCGGGCTTCACGATGGGCAAAATAACCATAGCGCTCATTAGCTTCTACCGTAAAATAGGCGCCCGCAATTCGGCCGAAACGTCGGGCGGAGGACAAGACACCTCAATGATTTCGATACTCGCGATAGGTGGCGCGTTCCTGACCTTCGCATTGACCGATGCGCTGCACGGCAACGGATACCTCGCAGTGTATTTGTGCGGCATAGTTATAGGCAACAAGCATTTCGGCGGCAGCCGCGCCGTGGGCAAGTTCATCGACAGCCTTACGTGGCTGGCTCAGATAGTAGTGTTCCTGATGCTCGGACTGCTCGTGAATCCGCACGAAATGGTCGACGTCATACCTGTGTCGCTGCTCATAGGCATGTTCATAATAGTGTTTGGGCGGCCCGTCAGCGTGTTTCTTTCGCTTGCCCCGTTGCGCAAAATCACGTTCAGGTCGCGCCTGTTCGTATCGTGGGTGGGATTGCGCGGCGCAGTTCCCATCATCTTTGCCACCTATCCGGTGGTGGCGCAAGTGCAAGGTGCGTCGCAGATTTTCAACATCGTATTTTTCGTGACGCTGCTGTCGCTGCTCATTCAAGGCACGTCGGTCATTTCATGTGCCCGCCGACTGAAGCTGACCGAGTCGGATACGTGCGAAGTGGATGACTTCGGAGTGGAACTGTCGGAAGAAATACCCACGTCGCTGAAAACCATAGTGCTTGAAAAGGAGCATTTGGCCAAAGGGAACACATTGAGCGGAATGAGACTGCCCGAAGGATCGCTGGTAATGATGATAAGACGCGGCAACCGATATCTTGTGCCGAACGGATCGCGCAAACTTTATCCCGGCGACAAACTGCTGATAATAAGCGAGGACTCGGATTGAAATAATCCACTGGGTTACGAAGGCATATCAACAACGAGAGCCGTGTCAGTGCTTTTTGCACCACACGGCTCTCGGCTTTATATGGTATGTTTACAAGCCAAGGCTCTTGAACGTGCGCGGAGCCGGAACCTTAGGCAGCGGCTTGCGGTCTTTGAGCTGTTGGAGGATAAGCTCTATGGCTTTGTTGAGTTGCTGATCTTCTCCGGCCTGCTGGCGTATGGGGTCGTTGTCGATCACGTAATCGGGATCGACGCCGTGGTTCTCCACAATCCATTGGCCCGTCTTGGCATCGAAATTGGTAAAGAACGGCACGCGAACGTCAGTGCCGTCCATATATGGCAGCGATCCGCTGATGCCCACTATGCCACCCCACGTGCGGGTGCCCACTACCGGGCCTATGTTATTGGCCTTGAAGCTCCACGGGAACAAGTCGCCGTCGGATGCCGAATATTTGTTGACGAGAAGCACCTTCGGGCCCACGAGCGTGGCATCGGGGATGGTGCCCACCTTGCTCGACGTGCGCGACATGGTGAGTCGGTACGGTTCGCGAAGCAAACGCTCTATTATCATCGGCGACACGTTGCCGCCTCCGTTGGCGCGGTCGTCGATTATGAGGGCTTCCTTGTCGAGTTGCGGATAGAAGTAACGTGCAAACTCATTGAGACCTTCGGGCCCCATGTCGGGTATGTAAACGTATCCCACGCGGCCATTGGTAGCTTCTTCCACCTTCTTGATGTTGTTTTGCACCCATTCGTAATGATATAACGGATATTCATTGTCGATGGGCTTTACAACCACCTTGTGCGCGTTCTTTGCATCGGGAGTCGACGAGACGGAAAGCTCGGTAAGCACACCGGCCTTGCCGACGAGCAGCTTATAGATGTTGTCGACGGTATTGGTGGGCACTCCGTCGATGGCCACGATGTAGTCGCCGGCCTTTGCCTGAACGCCGGGTTCGGCAAGAGGCGAGCGCAATTTGGTGCTGTACACCGCGCCGGGAAGCACACGGTCGATAACATAATATCCGCTCTTGTCGCGGCTTATCTCGGCGCCGAGCAATCCCATCTTTATGCGTTGCGGATTAGGCTTTTCGCCAGGATTGACATAAGCGTGGCCGCAAGCCAGCTCGCTTATCATTTCGCCTATTATATAGTTCAGGTCGAGACGTGTCTTGGCATATGGCAGCAACTCGGCATACTTGGCCTTGACAGCCTTCCAATCAACGCCGTGCATGTTTTCGAGATAGAAGCCATCGCGATAGGCGCGCCACGTTTCGTCGAATATCTGCGCCCATTCCTGCGGATAATCAATGACGGCCACCATGTCGTCGAGATCGACCGGATTGCCAAGCGATGCCTTCGACGATGCCAACGAAGCCACGTACAGTTTGCCGCGACCCGAATACAGAGCCTTCTTGCCGTCGGGGAGCACTTCGAGCTCCATTCCTTCGGCCACTACATCATCTTTCTGCGATGCGAGATCGAATGCATGGGTCGACCCGCCCGAATAATACCATACCTTCTTGCCGTCGCTATGGAAATTGCCATAATATCCGGCCGAAAGGGGCAACTTAATCAATCGTCCCGGCAGACCGTCGCCATCTATCACCATCGTAGCGCCGGCCGACGAAGCTTTTTCTTTCGGCTCATCCGGCATTACCTGCGGGTCGTCGGGCAGCAAAGGCGATGGAGTGGAGTCGGCAAGCATGGCCATGTACAAGCCGCCCATACGGTTGTAGGAGTGATTCCACTCGGTGCTGCTGTATGTGGGGTTGAAGTCGCGTTCGGAACTGAATATCAAATATTTCCCATCCGTACTGAATACGGGCGACGCCGACGAGTACCATTTTTCGGTAACGGGTATCTCACGACCGGTAGCTATTTCACGCACGTACACCACGCTCATATTGTTGTCGCCCGAGCGAGTATAAGTTATCCATCGACTATCGGGTGAAAAGTTGATGTTATATATTTCGTGTTCGGGATTGGTGAACAGCACCTTTTTGGCTCCCGATGCCGCATCGACGCTCACCACCCTGTTTTTGCGGTCGGTATACAGAATGGTCTTGCCGTCGGGACTCCAGAAGATGTTGCGTATGTACGTATCGTTGTTTTTGGTGAGCTGTCGCGGCGTTCCGCCGTCACACGGCTGAAGCCACACTTCCGTTTCGCCCGTTCGGTCGCTTATGTATGCTATGTTGCGTCCGTCAGGGCTCCACGCGGCGTTGCGCTCGTTGGCTCCGGGCGTACGGGTTATATTGCGCGTCACGCCTTTTGCCGCCGGCACGTCGAACACTTCGCCACGCGCCGTCACGGCCAGTCTCAAACCGTCGGGCGAGGCACTTGCTGCCGTAACGTTTCCGGCCACGTTGCGATGCTCCTGACGGGCATATACGTTGTCCGAGGCCAGCGTTACGTCGATTTTCGAAACGTTACGCGTCGTCGGATCGAGGCGATAGAGCCATCCACCCTTCTCAAACACGATAGTGTGCCCGTCGGAACTGGGAAACTTTACGTCGTAGTCGGTAAAGTTGGTGATTTTTTCGGTAGCGCGCGACTTGGTGTTATACGAGAATATGTTCATGGTCATGTCGCGGTCGGATATGAAAAATATCTCGTCGCCTATCCACATCGGCATTATGTCCTGGGCGGGATTGTCGGTAACGTTTACCACCGTCTTAGCCTCGGGGTCATAAATCCATATGTCATCGGCCATGCCTCCGCGATAATATTTCCACGTGCGAAATTCGCGCATCACCCTGTTGTAGGCCATTTTCTTGCCATCGGGCGAAAAGCTGCAAAATCCGCCCTCGGGGAGCGGAATCATTTCAGGCATTCCGCCCTCGGGCGACACCTTCCACAGTTTGCCGTCAAAGCTGTCGTTTATGCGGTTTCGATAAACCACGCTCTTGCCGTCGGGGCTCCAGGTCATCACTATGTTGTTCGGGCCCATTCGGTCGCCGAGATCATCGCGCGAGTTGGTGGCCGTATATGTCAGACGCACAGGCTCGCCACCCTCGGCAGGCATAAGAAACACCTCGGTATTTCCGTCATATTGTCCGGTGAAAGCTATTTTAGTGCCGTCGGGCGAAAAACGGGGAAACATCTCGTATCCCACATGCGACGTGAGGCGTCGCGCCTCGCCACCCGAAACGGGCACCGTGTAGAGATCGCCCGCATACGAAAACACCACATCACGACCGTTGGTGGATGGGAATCGAAGCAACCGGGCTTCGTCGGCGGCGGTAGCGCCGTCGGCCGACATACCGGCCATCGACAAACCTAACGCACACAACATTAAAATTTTCTTGTTCATAAGTAACTCTTATAAATTAGTTATAATTAAAATGATCAAGTAACCCTGCGGGCTGATACCTCCCTATTCGTCTTTTCGGCGCTTTTCACGCTATCGTTCAGTCGTGTAGCTCGCTACACTCCTTCTCTCCATCGCGAAAATCACTCGAAAATCCCTCATAATTATGTATCAGCTAATTTATGCGAGTTACTTAATGAATGAATTTGATAATGACAGTTTCAAATAGCGGCATTCACAACCGCCACATCCGCAAAGATACGATTATTACTGATGATTTTCAAGCATATCGCTGACATCGAACGACAAATGTCGTTTGGTTTTGCCCATGTCATGGATTTTAGCTACATTTGCAACCCAAACCGATGCCCCGATAGTTCAACGGATAGAATAGAAGTTTCCTAAACTTTAGATAGCAGTTCGATTCTGCTTCGGGGTACTCGCATGACAAGGGGCTGCGTCGCAACGTCAGCCCCTTGCTTTTTATAACGATCACGATATGGACACAGAAACGGTAGGATTTATTTCAGATGGTCGGATAATGTGTAAAAGGGTAGAGTAGAATAAATCCTAAATTCGCGAATCGCGAATGATCCATAAATATCGGATTGCGCAAATCATTTCATACTTTGCCACAAATTTATTCGGGCACGTAAATTATCTCGCCGTTTTCAAGCTCATAAGCTATGCCTACGCGCTTGCCGCGCGAGCCATTCTTCTCGTCTTGATTTTCCGACGGAGTGTAGCGATTTATCTTGCTTCCTTCCTTGGTTATTATCTCCATGTTTTCCTTTCCGGGATTCTTAACCATAGTGAAGTCCTCGCTGTTGAGCATTTCAGTCATATTGTAATGCGATACCAAGGCCACCATCAGCGCGACGGCAAACACCATCGCCACGTCGAAAAGATTGCCCACCACGCTCATCGGATCGCCATCATCGCCATCTCTGCGATCAATCAGTCGTCGTCTCATTGCCGTCAGCCTCCTTCAAAAGGTCCACAATAAGTTCCAAATCGGTTATCTCGCGCAAATACCACCGCTGCTTCACCTGTTTGGTTACAAACCCTATGGCACTCGCAAAAAGGCCCACCACCGTAGTGGCAAACGCCACCTGCATGTTATAGGCCATCGAGGCTATGTCGCCGGTAGCAAGCCCTACGAGCGCGGGGCCCATCGGTATGAGGGTGCCCATAAGCCCCAACGTAGGGCCCATCTTTGCCAGGGTGTTCGACAACGAAAGATCTTTATCGGCCTTCATCTCGGCACCGGCCAATATGTGGCTCATACGTGCCCGACTGCCATTGGCGGCAAATATGTCACGAATGTATGTGAATGTTCCACCGGTGGCATCGTCAGGCAATCGGGATGCGAGGTCGGCTACCGTCAGCGGCGTAAGCTTATTGAGCAGCGGGCGCAACAATGCCTCCCTTTTACGCATGCTCTGATATTGACCGAAAAATCCGCCAAGCAAAACAAGCGACCGCACGAACAAGAAAATAAGCAAAAGTATCACAGGCACCATAAGTCCTGTTGATATCCAATAAAGGATGTCGGAAATGTAATTCATCATCTAATAATTATTATTTCTATTTATTTTACGCAACTTCAGGTTTCGGAGCAACACTCCGACCGCGCCTCCGGCCACTGCCAACGCCAACATGGCCGCCGTAGCAGGCCAGTCGATCTTGTCGACTCCGGCTGCGGCAGTCGACCCGTTTACCGTAATGACAATGCCGAGCATGGCCGACAGCGCACTGACGAGAAACAGCATCTCAAGCCTTATGTCGCGCTCGGGCAACATCAACTTAACGCCACTCACCAGCGCGGGCATCAATATGGCCACTCCCAAACCGGCGAGATACGATATTGTCCGGAAATTGCCGCCGGGCATATTAAACACCAGACCCACCAATAAGCTGAAAAGCACGGCAAAAATCATAAAACCCGGAAAGCAGCGCAATGCGTCGTAAAGCAATATGCGCCATCGAGGCATATGCGCACGCACTTCCACATTCACCTCCATTATGCAAAACCACATAGTCAATGCCGCATCGATGCATACGAGTGCCGACGTATTGCGCATAATGTCGGGCGACGACAGCCAATCGGCAATCTGATTGCGCGACTGAACTATGGCCACCGGCCACATCAAAGCGACGAACAGCGCACACAGCATCGCCACGACGCATATGGTCTTCCATCCCGAAAAGGTATATTTCAACAAGAAGCCAAAACACACCATCGTCATAAGTACGTATACGGCTATTTCCATCAGCAAGTATATTTTTTGCGCCTACACCGGCACATTATAATCAGCAACAAAAACAATGCCACAATGGCGCATACGGCCACAAAAGCTCCATTCGACACGTTTTCAGCCTCCTGTTCGGCACCCGCCGACAATTCCTGTCGGTTCATGACCACGGCATTCGACGAGCTGACAGCCGCCTCGCGCACTTTCGATATGGCAAGATCGTACTTCCCGGCCCGCTCCCCGTCGAGCTTCGAAGCGATAAATTTACGCAACAAGGCATTATCGGCCACCACGGCCGAGCCCGACGCGCCGTATGCCTCGATGAGTTCGGCGTGAAGCATGGCAATGTCGTGCAGCTGACTCTCCGTGGCTTTCCACATTCCCTTCCGGGCGCATTCCATCATCACCGCCGAGATATCCTGGAGCGCAGCCGGATTCACCGATTCGAAAAAGCTCCTCACGCCAAGCCCCATTTTGTCCTTTACATACACGTCGTATATTTCATTCCACATCTCGTTGTCGATGGCATCGGGCTTCATAACGTTCCAGCCATAAGTGTTTTCGACCACGGCCGCAAATTCGCCTGCCGAGCTTGCGCCCCCTTTCATCTTTTCACGTATGTACGACGGATTGAATATGGTGGTGCGGCTTTCCACCCCTATGGCTTCCTTCACCTCCTGCATACGCATATTGTGGTGATTGCGGTAGTCACTCATATAAGCATCGGGGTCTTTGCCGGTAACGTTTCGCACGGCCAGATTCAGGCCGCCCATGAATTCATATACATGGTCAAGGCTCAACGCGCCCCACGAATTGCTTTGCCGGGGCTGAACCACGGCATCGGTATTGGCAAGCGCGGCCTCGAAGGCATATTTCTTCACTCCCTCCCAGTCGGCTTCACTGCCATAAAATGCGCCCATGTTTGCAAGGTACACCGATGCAATTTCCGATTCGTCGGTCCACTTGTCGCCCGACTGAACCATACCCTGTATGCCGGTGCCATAGTTACCGTTAACGCCGCCAAACACCCTATAAGTGGAAATTTCGCGCGCCTCTTTCGGCGACAGCCCTTTTTCAAGCAATATGCGTTCCGACGCCACCGCTCCTTCGGCCACATTATTGAAATATTCATCATCAGCAGCCGATGCGGCCATCTCCACGGCACGATTTATGAGAAACAATCGCGAAGCGGCAATGTCGCGCAACTGGCCGCTCGTCTGCACTACCACGTCGATGCGCGGCCGCCCGAGCTCCTTCGAAGGAATGAGCCGCAAATCGGTCACGCGACCAAACGCATCCCTTATCGGTTCGACACCGAGCATATACAACACCTGCGCCACGGTAGCCCCCTCGGTCTCCACGAATTCGCCGCTCCACAGCGTATAGCTGACCTTACGGGGAATGCTGTCGCCATGCCTTTTGCGATACATTTCTATGGTGTTTTCAGCCAACATGCGCCCTTTTTCCCATGCCGATTCGCTCGGCGTGGCTTCCGCATTCACGCCATACAGGTTACGACCCGTGGGCAACGTATTCGGATTGACAATCGGATCGCCTCCGGGCGACGGAGGGGTAAATCCGCCATCCAGCGCGTTCAGGAGCGACTCCAGTTCGCGTTGCGGGCTTTCAGTCAGCAACGCACGGTAGTCGCCTACATTTTTCACGGCCCGTTCAATGGCCATAATGACCATGGCCTTGTTCAAGTCATCTTTAGAATAAGCTTCGGCAGCATATCCGGGCGATGCCGTCTTGGCAGTATCGTCAGCCTCGGTAGCGCCGGCCATAGCCGCCCTCATTTTTTGCAACGCGGCATCATCGGCCCCCATCATTTTTGCCATGGCCATGGCCTTTTCAGGCGACATATATTTGCTCACGGCCGCCATTTTCTCTTTCATTTCGGCATGCTTGCGCTGCTGATTGACCGGCATTGCGCTGCCTACACGTCCGCGCATCATCATCGACATCATGTCGTTCGGTTCGGAGCGTTGCGCCTCAATGCCTCGCGCAGCCTTAAGTTCATCGGCGGTTATCGACGCCACGTCGCAAATAAACGCATCGGTGGCAAGCGACGGATTGGCAAGCAAGCGCCCCACGAGCAAACGAGCCTTGTCAAGGTAACGTTGCGTAAACATCGATTTATGCCGCTCAACATCGGCAACAGCCGCGCCGCGCAACTTGTCGAGAGCCAACAATCCGTAAGCTATCGGGTCGGTAGCCATGGAATATACGCTCGATTGTATGCGGTCGGCTTCGTACGGTTCGCCCATGACATATGGTTTACCGGTTATTTTTTCACTTGCCAGCTCCTCTGCAAATTGCTCCACGCGCGCCACATCGTCGGAGGTGTATACATACGTGGTCGAGCTGTCGATGGCGAGATCGCGGTGTATGCCGAGCGACTGAGTGTGCCTGCGCACGTCGGCCGCCGCCGAATCAATCGATTCGTCCGAGGCATTCGCTCCCTCCTCGAGCAGATGGTTGTAATGCTTCACCGACTCCATGAGTTGCCGATACGTGCCCCGTACGTTACTCTCTATGAACGGAGGCGTGAGGTGCGACTGTATTCCGGCATACGAGCGTCTTTTGGCTATCAACGCTTCGCCAACGTTGCCGATGGTATATACGTACATATGGGGCAGTTCACCTATCAGGCAGTCGCTCCAGTCATCGCTACCGAGAGCCACCTGTTTGCGTGGCGTATATTCAAGGCTGCCGTGCGTACCGAAATGAATCAGTGCGTCGGCACCGAAGTCATACCTACACCACAAATACGGCGCTATGTAGGAGTGCGGAGGCGCCGCATCCGTTCCATGCACCATTTGAAACTCATTATCGCCAACCCCGACTGCCGGCTGCGGCAACAGCACTATGTTTCCGAACCGTATGCGGGCCACGGCCAGACAACTGTCAACGGCCATGAACGAGCCGGGAAATTCGCCATACGAAGCTGTCACCTCGACATATTTATCGCCTGGCACCGCTTTCCTCACCCAATCGCGATAGTCGGAAGCCGAAACCATTTCCGCATGACCCGACGAAATGAATTCGCTTATCTGCCCTTCGGCATATGTGCCGAACACGGGGCCGCGCTCCATTACAATCTTTTCGAATTCACGTTCCGACTGAGGCAATCCAGCCACATCATAACCTTCTGCCTTAAGCTTCAGCAACACGTTGTATAACGACGACAATACCTCCATACCCGATGCGACAAGCGCACTCTGCCCCGGGCCTTTGAAATAAAATATGGCCACCCGCTTTTGCGAATTAGGCTTACGCTTCAGCGAAATGTAATTGTTTACATTGGCTACGAACGATTCCAAACGATCGGGCATGGCATACAATTCCTGTAACCCCTCGTCGTTGATGCGATGCGCAAACAAAGCATACGGGCGCAACGCGCCATCTATCTCAGGCATCACTATGCTCTGCGACATGAACCCACCGTTCATGCCCGACTTGTCGGCGCGCCAGTCATCATGGAGTCTGTTTACGTTTAACGGAGAGAACAAAGGGATGTTGCGGTCAGTCAAATAATCAACCATATCATCGCCCAATCGTCCGTGAGCCATGTTGACCACCGCCGACGGATTCACCGAATCGATATGATGTCCGCGCACGAACTCAACAATGTCGCGAACGGGATATACCACCGAACCCGTCGACTCAAAGCGCGCCACCAAATCGGTAGGATCGCCCATCTGTCCGCAAATCACTATTCGCGGTGCCGACGAATCGCCCATCAGTTTGTTCGATTTCAGAAACGCATCATATTCAGCCACTGAGTTGAAGCCGGCATCATCATCGTCGCCTGCCATCGAAGCATGATAGATCATATCGTCAGAAGCCTGCCGCACTGCCTCGACATTTCCAGTCGCCACCAATTTGCGATCTATATTTCTACGCACATAATTGAGCATGCTTCTGTAATTTCGCCGACCTCCATTCGCCAGATATTTTCGTATGTCGGCCTCTTGCAACGAATCGACGCTCACCACGTAATTGTCGGGATTCGTGGCGGCAGTGGTCAAAACGGGCGTTCCGCCATTCGCCGCCCTGATCATCGCCTCCCGCTGCTCCTCGGTGATGCGCAACCCCATACCGTTTACGAACACCATATCGTAACCGTCGATCGATCCAATGTCGTCGGGCGAAACCTCACATATCTTTATGAATGAATTGTCATTGGCCTTTGATATTTGTCCAAGCGTCAATATATTGTAATTAACGAAAGCTATTGATGTGGGCGAAACGTAGCGGGCCCAACACCATATTGCGGCAAACGCCACCGCCACTACCGCAACAACGGCAAGCAACCTTATCTTAATTTTTCTTCTCATAACAATCCTCTTTTTACCATCTTGTCAATGTCAATCGAAAGCCCCACAGCCAACGTGGTTCCGGTGGTGGAGGGCGAATTACTGTAATAATATTCGGGCCGGTAATTGAACAGATTGTCGACCGTAACATTCAGGCTCACGCCACGCCACACTGACTGATTGACAATCAGCTTCCACATGGCATATGAAGGATACGTGACCCGTTGAGTCGACTCATACGATGTGACCGACGTAAATTCGTCGACCGTAACGCTCGACAGTATCCTGCCGCTCAGAGCCACATATAGCCCGTAATTCTTGAATTTGCGGTTGCAGTCGACCTTTATCGTAGCCGTATGCGGGCGCGTCGACGACACCATGGGCGCTCCTTTTTTGATGTGTTCATGCGTGAATGAATACGACAATCGAAGCCCCAAGCCTTCCGGCAATGCCATTACGGCATTGGCTTCAAGACCCGAAATGTTCATTCGCGACATATTGACATATTGCTGTCCGCGAAGCACGGTGTTCCAAGCGGTCGATATCCTATTGTCGACCATATTGAAAAATCCGATCAGCGTGAAGTTGTAACGATGCCTTGCATATTCGCCCGACAACGAGAAATTATGGCTCATTTCCGACTTCAAATCAGGATTTCCGTATATCATAAATATGTTTGCCATATTGAAATTCATATACATTTCCTTTAGCGTAGGAGCCCTGAAACCGCCGGCATAGGATCCACGCAGCGTAAACCGCCGCATTTTATGCATAAATGCCAGTTTCGACGAAACGTGGCTCACCGAAGCTTCGCTATAATAATCGTAACGGGCACCGCCGAGCAAATCGAAATTCGGCGAAAGTCCAAGATCGGCCTGTATGTATCCATCGGCCACGTACTGCCTTTTTGAGCCATTGTCGGCAAACTGATACGACATCAGGTAATCGCGCATGAAATCGCCTCCGCCGGTAAGCGTCGCAAAGCCGAACAGCGTTTTCGAATATCGCGCCGTGACGTTGTGCTGCACATTGCTATAATCGCGTACGTCATATCGCGTTTCGACCTGATAATCGCTTTTGTCATATTGGTCGAACGCATACGAGGCCTCAAGTTTTGCCCCGTCCGACATGTCAAGGTTGCCCTTCAAGCCGCCCGCAAAATCACGATAACGTTCCTTAACCGCCTCCTGCGAGTTGCGCTGCCTAAAGAAATATCCGGCACGCCCGGTAAACCTCAACCGGTCGTTAAGCAGATAGATCAGACGCTCCTTGACATTCCATATGCTATGCCCGTATATTTTGCCATAATCGCCTTTATCGGGGTTGCCGTCGGTAAGAGATATCGAGTCGACGCACTTGTACTGCACGTTGGTTACAGAGCCTACTCGACCCTTCATGACGCTTAACGAAGCGCCATACCGGCGGCTTCCGTATGCTCCGAAGCGCGCGTTGACGTTTGCCGCCACCGGCTCATCGGGTATCTTGCTGATCAGATTGACGACCCCGCCCACGGCATTCGATCCGTATAATGACGAGGCCGCGCCTTTCACTATCTCCACTCGTGCCACATTGTCGAGATTCAGACGGGCATAGTCGATATTGTCGAGTGTTTCGCCTGCCAATCGCTCACCATCGACAAGAAACAGCACCGAATTGCCCCCGAATCCCTGCATGTTAAGCGATGTCTGCTGATTCATCGAATACGAAAATTCTATGCCAGGGAGTTCCGACTGCAACAAATCGCCTATGTTCGTGGCATCCGAACGACGTATGTCGGCCGACGTTATCAGGCGCGTTATCACCGGAACGCTTTTCAGCGGCTTTGGGGTAAGCGTTCCCGTAACCACCACGGCATCGAGATCGAGAGCCATATCGTCAGCTTTTACCGAATCGACATCATGCTCCAAAGAGTCGGGCCGGACAATGCCGACGGAATGCTTTGCACCATCATCGGCATCGACCGCAGCCGATACCGAAAGCAGTGACAACAGCAAAACGACGCATCGCAACAAAGCCGACCCGATCCGACATCTGCAATCAATAATCAAGCGGATACACATAGTCAACCGTCATAAAACCTTTTATTCCAACATCGTTCATATAGTTACGAAGCTTCAAAGCAGCTTTCGTACCGTCGCCGAACTGCACTATGTAGACTTTATCCGACATAGTATATATCGGAGGCATCTCACTTTTGTCGACATCAAGCCATGTCGACAATTCGCGATTGTAATATGAATCGGCATATACGAGCCATCCGTCCATCATATGCGACATATCCACCGTTATCACGTCGGTAGTCCACTCATCGGTCACCCCCGTGCTTTCAGGCATGTCAACGAGCGCCGCCACGTCCGACAACGAGGCATATTCGGTACGAAACACTTTGGCATCATTGGTCTTGGCATCATACCGATGTATTGCTATGTCCCACTGCGAAGGGCCGGCCTCGTCCATCACTATATTGGCTGTATCAGTAGTCAGCGAATGAAAATCAATATAATTCCAGCGCTGATAGCTTGTGGCATCAACATAGACGGTTCCTGACTTGGTCGACGCATCGACCGCAACGAAACCAAAATCCTTAACGTCGTCAGCCTGATTATAGTAGATATTTTCAAAAAGCCCGTTGCAGGCGGTAACGACGGTTGCCATTGCCGCCAACAACAAAGCATGTTTTGGAAAAATGAAATGTCGAGTCATATTCAAGCGTGTTTTTCCCATAATTTTCATTCGGCCGGTTCTCCTTCATTGAAAGTTATGGTAAGTCCGCCCATCACCGACGGCACCAGAAACTCAAAAGTCGCCTTGCCGCTCGATGCCACGTCGACAGCGCCATCAACGCTACATGCATACGATTTGGCATTTTGCCCTTCCATTCCCATCGTCGCCACACCGTCACCCGATATTGCTGCCACCGAACCTGACATCGAAATATTTGCCGACTCAATAACGATTTCGCCCCATTTCGACGACTTAAATTTGATACATACCGTATTGTCGTCATTGGCCGACACCGCTATGCTTTGATCCGCATCGGTCATTCCCTGTGGGAAATATTGTGCCTTGGCAACCGTGTGACCATTGTATGTGCCTGCAATCAAATATTTAAACTGCGACTCCGGCAGCGCACCCTCATACAGAGTTATGTCAGTGCCACCCATTACGGCCGGTATCGAAAACTCAAACGTGGATGTCTTTGTCGATTTATCGACCAACGCATTAAGAGTGCATTCATACTCTTTGGGCTGCGCTCCACCCATGCCCATCGACGTTTTGCCCGATCCGCTTATACGGTATTTCCCATCCGATTCGGTGACCGTGGCATTCAGAACTTCAAATGCGCCCAACGACGAGGAATCGTACGACACGCCAACCTGATTCATTCCCATTCGGGTAACGGTCAATGACTGGTCAAGATATATCTGATTTTTGAAATACGTCGAGTTGGCTACCGAATACCCGTTGTAGTCAGACGCCACATTAACTGAAAGATCATTGTCCCTCTCGTCATCATTGCCACATGAAGTCAAAAATGGCAATAGCATACACACTCCGAAGCTGAAAAAAATGTTTTTAACGTTCATAATATCATCGTTTATTGTTGATTTTTACGATGCAAAATTACCTACGGCAAAAACGCCTCACAATACTCATTTTAAGTGAAATTAACACAACAAAACGCCCGTTCAATACCCAAAAACAATTAGACAAGCCATATTTGCACCGAAACGCATCCCCGCGACGATGATGGCAGGCGCGCCCCATAGCTATGCCGCGCGCCGACGAACGCATCGGCCGTGCAAGGGTTAAATTTCAATATAATATGTTATTTTTTAGTTAATAATTTTGTTTTATTGCGACCAACCACACTAAAAAGCCCTAATTAGATTGCTTATTGCAAAATATTTCACTACCTTTGCATCACATTAAGTCACGGAGGAGGCTCAAAGCTTCCTCCTTTTATTTATATACATAGATAACATACAATGATTGACAAACAGTTGTTGACCCAAACCGTAGAGGATGCCATAGCTTCGACCGATGCTTTCATAGTCGACATAAAGGTAACGCCCGACAATTTCATAACCGTGGAAATAGACAGCAATACGGGCATCGACATCGATACGTGCGCCGACATAACGCGCAAAATCGAATCGGTATTCGACCGCGACAAAGAAGATTATGAACTTGAAGTTGGCTCGGCCGGACTGACATCGCCATTCAAGGTAAAAGGACAATATCTGAAAAACATAGGTAACGAAGTGGAAGTGCTCACGCGCGACGGCCGAAAGCTGCACGGCACGCTCACCGAAGTGGGCGACGACGACACATTCACCATCGCCATACCGACAAAAATAAAAGAGCCGGGCATGAAGCGCCCGACGATAGTCGACAAGCCTGAAACATTCAACGTTGCCGACGTAAAAGAAGTGAAATATTTAATAAAATTCAAATAAAGACATTAACACCATGGCTAAAAAAGAGGAAGCTCCCAATATGGTGGAGCGTTTTGCCGAGTTCAAAGAGTTGAAGAACATTGACAAAACCACTATGATAAGCGTGCTCGAAGAATCTTTCCGCAACGTATTGGCAAAGATGTTCGGCACCGACGAAAACCTCGACGTAATCATGAACCCCGACAAGGGCGACGTTCAGATTTTCCAGAATCTCGAAGTGGTGCCCGACGGCGAGGTTACCGACCCGAACACCCAGATAAGCCTCAGTGACGCGCGCGCCGACCAAGACCCAGACGTGGAAATCGGAGAAGAACATACAAAGGAGATAATTTTTGCCGACTTCGGACGTCGCGCCATATTGACACTGCGCCAAACGCTGCAATCAAAGATTCTCGACCTCCAAAAAGAGGCCATATACACCAAATTCAAGGAACTCGAAGGCGAACTCGTATCGGGCGAGGTGTACCAGACATGGTCGAAAGAAACATTGCTGCTTGACGATGACAAAAACGAGCTGTTGCTGCCGAAGTCGGAATCGATTCCCGGCGACTTCTTCCGCAAAGGCGAAACGGTAAGAGCCGTGGTGTCGAACGTTGACAACAAAAACAATAATCCCAAGATCACCGTATCGCGTACGAGCGACAACTTCCTTCGCCGCCTTTTCGAGCTCGAAGTTCCCGAAATTCACGACGGCCTGATAAACATACGGGCAGTGGCCCGCATCCCGGGTGAACGCGCAAAGATAGCCGTAGAGAGCTACGACGAGCGCATCGACCCCGTGGGAGCCTGCGTGGGCGTGAAGGGATCGCGCATCCATGGCATCGTGCGCGAGCTGCGCAACGAAAACATCGACGTGATCAACTACACTTCCAATCCGTCGCTTTTCATACAGCGCGCACTCAGCCCCGCAAAGATTTCGTCGATACGCCTCGACGAAGAAGAAAAGAAAGCCGAAGTGTTCCTTCGCCCCGACGAAGTGTCGCTTGCCATCGGCAAAGGCGGCCTGAACATAAAGCTGGCATCGATGCTCACGGGATATGTGATCGACGTTTATCGCGATACCGAAGAAGCGTTTGAAGAAGACATTTACCTTGACGAATTCAAGGACGAAATAGACGAATGGGTAATCGACGCCCTCAAAAACATAGGATGCGTAACCGCAAAAAGCGTGTTGTCGGCACCCAGACAGATGCTCATCGACAAGGCCGACCTCGAAGAAGATACCGTCGACCAAGTTCTCAACATATTAAAAGCCGAATTCGAGGAAGATTAATCAATCGCTCCAAGAGTTTCAAGGCCGTGCCATGTCAATAAATTAAATACCGACAACCTGTTAGATTATATATGACGAAAACAAAAATCAGTAAAGTTGCAAAAGATTTCAATGTAGCCCTGCCAACGGTTATTGAATTTTTGCGCAAAAAAGACATCACAATCGAGGACAATCCCAATGCAAGAATCGATGAAGATGTCTACAACCTCCTTGTCAAGGAGTTTAAACCCGACCGCGAACAAAAAAGCCGGTCGGAGCAATTATCATCCGAACGACATAAAGAAAAAGAAAAAACCAAAGCCGCTCCGACAGGAAAAGCCGAGGAAATAAAAATAAACGTACAGCTGTCTTCAATGCCCAAAGTAGTGGGCCACATCGATCTTGACAAAAAGAACGAACCGGTAGCCGCCAAGCCCGAACCAAAGCCGGCTCAACCCGCCATGCCCGCAAAACCGGCCGAACCGGAAAAGAAAGCTGACACAAAGCCCGCAGAACCACAAAAATCGCCGGAACCGCGATCCGCCAAGATGGAGGAAAAGAAAATAGAAACAAAACCAACAATGCCGAAACCCGCTCCCGCCGAAAAGCCAAAAGAACAGACTAAGCCTTCGCCCGTAAAAGAGGAGGCGAAAGCTCCGGCTACCGTAAAGATCGAGCAACCCGTAAAGCCGGCTCCCGAACAAAAAGCAGCTCCCAAACCTGCTCCCGAACCGGCAAAGCCTGCCGAACCCGAAGTGTTTACAGTAGGCATACCCAAAAACGGCCCATCGATCAACGTAATAGGCAAGATAGACCTTTCGGCCATAAATCAGTCGACCCGTCCGAAAAAGAAAAGCAAGGAAGAAAAGCGCAACGAACGCATAGCAAAAGACCGCGCGGCCGAAGGTGCCAACGGCTCGTCGGACCGCAAGAAGCGCAAGCGCATAACGGGCAAGGAGAAAGTTGACATCGAAAAGACGTCGCAAAACAACCAGCAAGGCCCGAAGCAGCAAGGTGGCGGCAACGCACACGGCGGCAACCAGCGACGCGAACGCGGCAACAAGGACAACCGTCAGCGACGCCCCATACACACCGAAGTCAATGAGGAGGATGTACAGAAGCAGGTAAAGGAAACCCTGGCACGACTCACCAACAAAGACAAGGGCCAGAAGAAGGGTGCAAAATGGCGTAAGGAAAAACGCGAAGCCTTCGCATCGCGCGAACGTGAAGCCATAGAGCTCGAAGAAGCCGAAAGCAAGGTGCTGAAGCTTACCGAATTCGTTACGGCAAACGACCTCGCATCGATGATGGACGTGCCCGTCAACAACGTAATAGGCACCTGCATGAGCCTTGGCGTTATGGTGTCGATAAACCAGCGCCTCGACGCAGAGACCATCAACATCGTGGCTGAAGAATTCGGATTCAAAACCGAATACGTATCGGCCGAAGTGGTTGAGGCAATAGCTCAGGAAGAAGATTCGGAAGACGATCTCACCTCACGTCCACCGATAGTTACCGTGATGGGTCACGTAGACCACGGCAAGACGTCGCTGCTCGACTACATACGCAACGCAAACGTGATAGCCGGCGAAGCCGGTGGCATAACCCAGCACATCGGAGCATACAACGTTAAGCTCTCCGACGGACGACGCATAACGTTCCTCGACACTCCGGGTCACGAAGCATTCACGGCCATGCGTGCCCGTGGTGCAAAAGTGACCGACCTGTGTATAATAATCGTGGCAGCCGACGACAACGTGATGCCGCAGACCGTCGAAGCCATCAACCACGCATCGGCGGCAGGAGTGCCCATCGTTTTCGCCATCAACAAGATAGACAAGCCGGCAGCAAACCCCGACAAGGTGAAGGAAGAACTGGCCAACATGAACTATCTCGTCGAGGAATGGGGCGGCAAATACCAGTCGCAGGACATCTCGGCCAAGAAAGGAACCGGCGTCGACGAGCTTATGGAAAAGGTGCTTCTCGAAGCCGAAATGCTCGACCTCAAGGCCAACCCCAACCGTAAGGCCACCGGTTCGATAATAGAATCGTCGCTCGACAAAGGCCGAGGCTACGTAGCCACAGTGCTCGTGCAGAACGGAACGCTCCACGTGGGCGACACCATACTCGTCGGCACGCATTACGGCAAAATAAAAGCGATGTTCAACGAACGCAACCAGCGCATAAAGGAAGCAGGCCCCGCAGCTCCGGCCCTGATACTCGGTCTGAACGGCGCTCCTACGGCCGGCGACACATTCAACGTGATGGACTCGGAACAGGAAGCACGCGAAATAGCCAACAAACGCGAACAGCTACAACGCGAACTCGGCCTCTGCACCAAGAAGATATTAACCCTCGAGGACATAGGCCGCCGTCGCGCAATAGGCAACTTCCAAGAGCTGAACATAATAGTGAAGGGCGACGTAGACGGCTCAATAGAAGCATTGTCCGACTCGCTCATAAAACTATCGACCGAAGAAATACAAGTCAACGTGCTGCATAAGGCCGTCGGCGAAATTTCGGAAAGCGACGTAACACTGGCAGCCGCATCCGATGCCATCATCATAGGCTTCCAGGTGCGCCCGTCGTTGGCCGCCCGTCGAGCCGCCGAACGCGAAGGCGTAGAAATACGTCTGTATTCAGTGATATATCAGGCAATCGAAGAAGTGAAAGACGCCATGGCCGGAATGCTTGCCCCCGACATCAAGGAAGAAGTTACCGGTACGGCCGAAGTGCTTCAGACATACCACATTTCAAAGGTGGGCACTATTGCCGGATGTATCGTGCGCGAAGGCCGCATCAAGCGTTCGTGCAAGATTCGCCTCATTCGCGAAGGCATCGTGAAATATACCGGCGAACTCGGATCGCTGAAACGATTCAAGGACGACGTAAAAGAAGTGGTATCGGGCTACGACTGCGGTCTGAACATTGCCGGATACAACGACATTCACGAAGGCGACATGATAGAAGCCTACGAAGAAGTGGAAGTGAAGAAAACACTTTAACGGCATCCAATCGTCGATTGGCATGTACACGGCCTACATCAACATAGGATCTAACGTCGGCGACCGCCCTGCTTTAATAGGCAGGACGGTCGCCGCCATTGAAAAGGCACTTGGCGGCAAAGCCGAGAAAGCGCCGATGTTCGAAAGCGCACCGTGGGGCTACGAGAGCACATTGCCGTTTCTCAACCTCGGCATAGCCATAAGCACCGATTTAAAGCCGGCGCAACTACTCGACACCCTGCTGCAAATTCAAGCATCGATCGATGCCTCTCCGCACCGCGACGACAAGGGCAACTACGTCGACCGAAAGATCGACATCGACCTGATAGCGATGGATTCGATCGTAGTCGATGGAACCGGATCCGACCTCATTCTGCCACATCCGCGCATGCACCTGAGGCCGTTCGTGCTCATACCGATGCGCCACCTCGCGCCCCACTGGATTCACCCCGTACTCCACAAGTCGATCGACGAAATGATATCGGCCTTATAACAAGGTCATTACCGACAAAACAACATCAACCCCCACATACGTATCACTCTAAAAAACAGTAAATACAATGTTTTCAGGCATAGTAGAAGAAGCCGCACAAGTGGTTTCGGCAGTAAAAGAAGGCGGCAACTTGCACCTAACGGTCAAATGCTCATTTACCGACGAATTAAAAATCGACCAGTCAGTAGCCCACAACGGAGTGTGCCTGACGGTGGTATCGATAAACGATGACCAAACGTACACCGTCACCGCCATACAGGAAACACTCGACCGCAGCAACCTCGGCGACATAACGGAAGGATCGCTCATAAACCTCGAGCGAAGCATGCTGATGAACGGACGACTCGACGGACACATAGTGCAAGGACACGTAGACTGCACCGCCATATGCGATAACGTGGAAGAAATAGAAGGCAGCCGCTACTACAAATTCCGCTACGCCATAAGCCCCGAACTTGTGCGTAAAGGATACATGACAGTCGAAAAAGGCTCTGTAACCGTCAACGGCGTAAGCCTTACCGTATGCGACTCCGAGCCCGACAGCTTCCGGGTAGCCATAATACCCTATACGTTCGAGCACACAAATTTCCGCGACATAACCCCTGGAACTCGCGTCAATCTCGAATTCGACATAATAGGCAAATACCTCGCCCGCCTAAACGAATTGTCGTAACCCGACGACATCCACACACGCGTCAGTCGCCATCCGACCCCTGACGAACGGGAAACAGCATTCCCGGAGCTCATCATCTGTCAGCTCCGGGAATGCTTTGCTCATACAGATTTATCATTCTGCCTGCCCCCGGCTTTTGCATTTAGCGCCTTGATGGTTTCGAGATAAGCGCTCTCTACCGGCGATAATTCACGTACTTGGAATAACCGATATTCACGTTCAGCTTTCTCCATAGCCTGTTGGTGACTTATAGTTCCGGCTCCCTTGAGCAATGCCTCTCCTGTCGACGAAAGGATATTGTCAAGCTGCTGCACATAGTCGCTCATATACATCGGTCGGCGGCGCATTGCTTGAATCTCGGCAAAATCGAAATATCCTGAAACGAGGTTGTTCAATATTTTTAATTCGTTCTCGCTTAAATAGTTTTTGGCAATCTTAACATCACGCAATGTCGGATGGTCACCTTTGAATGAGGTAAGCCCCATTAGAGGAGAGTTGGCATTTGCCCTGTTGAAAATGACCTCTGCCGCAGTGTGACCATGCGCCGCAAAGTGGAGTTTGTTTTGGACTATCTTGAAGAACTCAACAGAAATGTCAGAACGAGGATCGTAGTCAACGGCGGTTGCATAAAGGTCGAGGACTTGACGATACATCACTTTTTCGGAACTTCGTATGTCGCGGATGCGATCAAGAAGTTCACGCCAATAAGCACCGCCTCCATTACCTTTCAATCGTTCGTCGTCCATAGTGAAACCCTTGACGATATACTCTTTCAACCGCTCCGTTGCCCATCGTCTGAAATGAGTAGCGATAACAGATCGAACTCTATATCCCAACGAAATAATCATGTCAAGGTTATAGAACGGAATCTCACGAGAAACCTGCCGATTGCCTTCTTGACGAACCTGTAAGAAATTCTTACAGGTTGCCGTTTCCTCTAATTCGCCATCCTCATATATGTTTCGAATATGCTGGACTATGTTTGGGCGAGTTGTCTGATACAACTCTGCCATCTGTTGCTGCGATAGCCAGGCAGTATCACCTGTAAACTTAACCTCTATACGGGTTTTGCCATCATCACCTTGATATATGATTATCTGATTGTTGTCCATTATGTTTAACGAGGGTTATATAAGAACTATGTAGTTGAAGATATGGCGATTAGCGATATGCGTATTAAATTATAGTACTGAATTACAATCAAATACTATTATCACTATGCTCACGAAGACAAAATTACCGAAATATTCGTAATGACAAATGAATTCCATCAAATTTTTAACGTCGAAGAACTCTCTCGAAGCCTCCCTACTCTCAACTGGCAAGTGCAAAATTAGCGATTTGTCGGAAGAAAGCATTCTTCGGAGTATCAAAATTGAGTTTTTTACGTGGTCTGCGGTTGATTTTATGCTGAACTCTGCGAATGAAGGCATCAGACAGATCAGAAA
>JAGATN010000038.1 GCA_017621225.1 Muribaculaceae bacterium
CTCAATCGACCCGATGCCGATCTGAATATCATGCTTGCCGAGGCTTCTGAATCACCTCCTCTATAGCCTAAATTTGACCAAAGGGGGCTTGGTCGAAACAAAAAGTAAGCCCAACTTCTACTTATCAGAAAGTTGGACTCACTGCTTTATGGTTTAGCGGACAGTAATAAATTATAATTTTGAATAAAAAGGCACGTATCGTGTAGAAGATTGCGTAGATTGTACGTAACTTTGCGGATGCAAATGCTGCGCGTTGGCCTCAGTGCATTGGCGTGGCATTTTAATAATTACGTAGTTGATAATGGACATAACTGACATACAAATTAAGGATTACAACTATCCGTTGCCTGACGACCGCATCGCCAAGCGTCCGTTGGCCGAACGCGATAAATGCAAATTGCTTGTGCGGAGTGCCGATGGTTGCTTGTCGGAGCATCGTTTCGATGAAATATCGCAATTGCTCGATGCCGATTCGATGCTCGTTTATAATAATACGCGAGTCATAAATGCGCGATTGCGCTTTCACAAAGATAGCGGTGCGTTGATCGAGGTGTTTTGTCTCGAGCCTGTTTCGCCGCGTGATTATGCGCAGTCGTTTGCTGCCGAAGGACGTTGCTCGTGGCTGTGTTTTGTCGGCAACTCCAAGCGATGGAAGGAAGGCGCTTTGTCGCTTGACGTAGTGGTGGGCGGCACCCCGATGACGTTGCATGCGCGTCGTGTCGAGAAAACCGGTAATGCGTCCATTGTCGAATTTGAATGGAACGAGGCCCTTGGCATAACCTTTTCGCAAATCATCGATGCCGCCGGAGAGATACCCATTCCGCCTTATTTAAATCGTTCGACGGAGAAGTCTGATACGGTCGACTATCAAACGGTATACTCGCGCATTGAAGGATCGGTGGCCGCTCCCACGGCCGGACTCCATTTTACGCCCGAGGTGCTCGAAGCCGTCGACCGCAAAGGCATATTGCGGCGCGAGCTTACCCTGCATGTTGGTGCCGGTACATTCCAGCCGGTAAAGAGCGAACGCATCGGCGACCACGATATGCATAGCGAGTTCATAAGTGTTGGGCGCGAGCTGATTTCCGAGTTGATGACGACCACGCGGCGCATAGTGGCCGTAGGCACCACTTCGGTGCGTACGCTCGAGAGCCTTTATCACATAGGGTGCATGCTTTACTTGGGTCGTACGCCCGATGAAGTGCCACAATGGTTCCCGTACGAGCAGGGCCATCCTGCGCTGTCGCGCGCCGAAGCCATGAAATGCATACTCGATTATCTTGATGGCCGGTCGGTCGACAGGCTCGTCGCGTCTACGCGCATCATAATAGTCCCCGGCTATGAATATAAGATGGTCGACGGCATAATAACCAATTTCCATCAGCCGCAGTCTACTCTGCTGTTGCTCGTGTCGGCATTTGTCGGGGGCAACTGGAGGCCGATGTACGATTACGCCCTGTCGCGTGACTTCCGATTCCTGAGTTATGGCGACGCATCGTTGCTTTTGCGCTGATGCGATTCGGAGTGAATAGTATAAACGACGATGGCGCGAAACCTGATGCTTCGCGCCATCGCTGTGTTTATTGGATAAAGTATTCTTCAGTCCGGCTTAGATGCCTTTGAGCTTCACGTCGATGGTCTGACCTAAGTCGATGGTTTTCATTGCAACGGTGCGTCCGCCTTCGGTTATGTTTATTTTGGCCTTGTTGTCGCCCTGACGGGTTATATCAATGTCAAAATTGCTTCCGAATGCGCGTATGTTCTTGAGGTTGATGAAATCCCATCCCTTGGGTAGGCGAGGGGTGAGCGAGAACGAACGCAATCCTGTCGGGCGAATGCCAAACAGACCCTCGGTGATGATGCGTGCATAGAGTCCGCTTTCGGCTGAGAGGTGGCGTTGTCCGCCTTCGGGCCATGCTTCGATTGCATAAGGCACGTGGTCGCCAAGCAGGCGAGTCTGCGAATAACGTTTCAGGTATTCGGTGGCGCGTTCGGTTTCGCCTGCCGCATACACGCCTCTAAGGGCGTAAAGCGTAGAGCGATCCCAGAATGTTTCGCTGCCGGCCTGAGTGAGCAATCCGTTTTCGGTCCACAGGCGAGGCGAGAACAACGCATCGATGGTTCCTTTGGCTCGTTCGTTGATGCCTACGGTCAACGGAATGCATATCCATGAACGCAATATGTCATTGCCTTTGTAGTATGCGTATGTGTCAAAGCCTTCAACGTTGGCGGCAAAATACTTGTCCATGTTTTTGCGAAGCTCCTTAGCCTCTTTGACATACGATTTTGCTGCTTTCGACTTTATTCCGAGATCCTTTGCCAGATATGCTGCCGACAGCAACGCATCGTAATACAGCGATGAGGTGCATAGGTTGGCGTCGCCCGAGGGGAAACGGCCTTCAAGCTCGTCGGAGTCTGATGCCACTACGCCGCCTTCGTTCAGATTGCGCTTGCAGTATTCGAGAGTCCACTCTATCAGCGGCCATAGCTTCAATGCTTCTTCGCGATCGCCTTTGGCCAGTGCGTAGCGCGATGCGCCGTATGCAAGCATGGCGGCATCGCCACGGTCGCCCGCGCCGTTCCATGTGTCGCGGCCTTCGGCTATTATCGAGCTCGGTATCGGTTTCCATTCGTCGTTCATGAAACGTGCGAAATGCAGGTATGAGTTCAGCGCCGACTCGTTGCCATATTCATATCCGGTGTAGGGGAAGAACGGATTCACGTATTCGGCCTGGTCGTTGGTCCAGATGGCTGCATAATACGATTCGCCGCCCGGGCCGTGCAGAGGGCCGCCTTCGGTCTGATAGATGCTCTCCGACGCTCTTATCTTCGAAAACGCAAACATGGTGTTGATCACGTCGTCGGGAGTGGTCAGAATCAGGTTCTCGGCCAGATTGTCGAGCATGCTGCGGCGCTTGGCCATTTCGGCTTTTATGTCGATGTTTTTGTCGGTTTCGCCCTTTTTCAGGCCCGTTATGCTCGCCTGGAACGACAGCGAGTCGCCCGGGGCAATGTTGAATGAACCGCTATTCACTATCGATGCCACCAAATCGTACGACCCGTCGCGGCCTTTCTTAGCGTCGGTCTTGGTCACGGTTTTGGTTTGGGGTATCTCTACGGTGAGGGTCGATTTGCCTGTATTGTAGATGGTGTACGATTCGATCAGCGAAGGCAGGTCGGCCGACGGGAAATATACTCTCTTTATGGCGCCCTTGCCCTTATATCCGAGGTCGAACGTGCTGTTTGCCGTGAGCATGCCGTCAAGGGTTATGTCGGTAACCTTCTCGTTTTCGATCGAGCGGCCGTTTATGTTTATGAGGTCGATCGGGTTCCAGTCAAACCGGCGCATCAAGCTTGCGTGGGTGTTGTCGGGGAGGGTTCGCAGCATGGGCCACACCATGCTTTTGTTGATTTTAAAACTTCCGTCAGGGTTGATGCCATATCGTAGCACACAAGCCACGCGCTTGCCGGCCATTTCTATGTGGTCGGAGTGCGAAGTGCCGTCGTTTTTCCATTTAATGGTCTGGCGGTTTTCGATGTTCCAGCGGTTTGCGGCAACAGATATTCCGCAACATAGCAGGATTAGCAATGATAATGCAATAGGTTTACGTACCATTTTTTTTTTGTTATTGGGATTAAGGTGTTAGTTGTTCGGTGTATTGAACTACGTTTGTTTGGTGTGCAAATTTACTATATTTTATGGAATAAACATTCGTTAAACATGCTGTTTGGTGGCATTCGTTTGCGTTTGCTTAGTTAAAAAACGTTGACGTTGCCGGCCGCCTACATCGTGCAGTTATCAACAATAATGCGTATTTATAAACATTTAACTCTATTTGATCGGCTTGTATTTTTATTAGACGTGAAAATACCGTTACTTTGCAATCGCAAAAACAGGAAATAGCTAACTATGGGTAAAATAATAGCAATAGCCAATCAAAAAGGCGGGGTAGGCAAGACCACGACCGCCATAAATCTTGCCGCTTCGTTGGCTGTCGAAGGCAAAAAGGTGCTTATTGTCGATGCCGATCCGCAGGCAAACGCCACGTCGGGATACGGAATAAGGCCTGAGCAGATGTCGTCGTCGATTTACGAATGTCTGGCCGACGATTATCCCTTGAAGGGGTCGCAGGTGCCCACCTGTGTCGAAGGGCTCGATCTTATAGGGTCGCGCATCGACCTCGCCGGTGCCGAGCTCGAACTCATCAACAGGCCCAATCGCGAGCGCGTATTGTCGAGGCTCCTCGACAGCGTGGTCAACGATTACGACTACATACTGATCGACTGTTCGCCGTCGCTTGGCCTCATAACGGTCAATGCCCTGACGGCAGCCCATTCGGTTATAATACCCGTTCAGGCCGAATATTTTGCCCTCGAAGGTATAACCAAGCTCATAAACACCATACGCATCATAAAGCCGAAGCTTAATCCGGGACTTGAGATAGAGGGCTTCCTGCTCACTATGTACGATGCCCGTTTGAGGCTTGCCAATCAGATATATGAAGAACTTAAAGGACATTTCGGCGATATGGTGTTCGACACAGTGATACCGCGCAACATAAAGCTTAGCGAAGCTCCGTCGCACGGATTGCCGGTGATTCTTTACGATCCCGACAGCCGAGGGGCAACGTCGCACATAAGCCTTGCCCGCGAGATAATAAGCAAGCATTCGCGGCATAAATGATTCATCTCTCCAATTTTATAACAATTTTCAAAAGATAAGTATATGGCATTGAAACGCAGCGCATTGGGTCGCGGTCTCGATTCTCTGATACCTATGGACGACGTACCGGCACGTGGCACTTCGGCCATTAACGACATCGACCTTAGTTTAATAGTTCCTAACCCCGATCAGCCGCGAAGCAGCTTTGACGAAAGCGCACTCGAAGAATTGGCTTCGTCGATTCGCGAACTGGGCATCATACAGCCGCTCTCGTTGCGAAAGATGGGCATGAACCAATATCAGATAATTGCCGGCGAACGTCGCTATCGTGCAGCTAAGATGGCCGGGCTGACATCCGTGCCCGCCTACATACGCATAGCAAACGACAGCGAGCTTACCGAAATGGCACTGATCGAAAACATTCAGCGCGAGGACTTGAATGCCATTGAAATAGCGTTGACCTTCAAAAAGCTCATCGACCAGTATTCGCTTACGCAAGAACGGCTTAGCGAACGCATCGGCAAAAAGCGCACTACCATAGCCAATTTCCTTCGCTTGCTGCGCCTGCCGGCCGAAGTGCAATTGGGCCTGCGCGACAAAAAAGTCGACATGGGTCATGCGCGCGCGCTGCTCTCGGTCGACGACCCGTCGTTGCAGCTTAAATTATACAAGCGAATAATAAAGGAAGGCTTGTCGGTGCGCCGCGTCGAGGAGCTTGCAAAGCAGATGCAAAACGGAAATGACGCCGAGTCGCCGAGCGGCCGTCAGAGTTATTCGTCAAAGGAATTCGATATACTGCGTGAGCATCTGTCATCGCGATTCAGCACCCCCGTTCAGCTCGTATGCGACAAATCAGGGAAGGGCAAAATCTCATTCCCGTTTAAAAATGAGGCTGAACTCGAAAAATTAATTGCTATCTTTGAGGGTGTTAAACATCAGAATGTTTGACGATGTAATCGTGTACGTGCGCTATGCGTAGTGCAATATGCTGTTAATTAGAATTATAACGATGCGCGACGAATGTCGGAAAAGTAATATTGATAATCTGAAAAAGCGTTTTGTGCTGATTGTAGGCGCGGTGATAATCGCGTTTATGAGTCCGTTTAACATTTTTTCTGAAACTTTAAATGCCTGTGATGAACCCCTTAAGGCATCGGATGGCATAGTGGTCGATCCCGATTCGATAATTGACGTCAAAACCGATTCGATAGCCGTTACCGACACCATTCCGGTAGGTCATCATTACGGATTGGCCAATCGCGCAGAGTTCGACACCGGTATGAAGTCGTTTATCCCCAATCCCAAAAGGGCTGTATGGCTTTCGGCTTTGTTTCCCGGACTCGGACAATTTTACAACAGGCGATTTTGGAAATTGCCACTCGTAGTGGCCGGATTCATGGGTCTCGGATATGGTACGTCGTGGAACAATAGCATGCTCCGCGATTACACGCGAGGATATTCCGACCTGATGGACAGCGATCCGTCAACGAAAAGCTACATGGATTTTTTCCCGTCGACGGTCAAGGAAGAAGACCTCGATCGTGAATGGTTGATAAATACGATGAAATCGCGAAAAGACTTTTATCGTCGCAATCGCGATTTATGTATAATATCAATGATAGGCGTGTATCTGCTTGCAATGGTCGATGCATATGTCGATGCTTCATTGTCGCAATTCGACATTTCGCCCAATCTTACCATGCAGGTGGCGCCCGCCATTATTCCTGATGCCCGAGGTAAGATGCCCGGAATGGGACTGCAATGGGCTATGACCTTTTAAATGTTACCGATGATGAAAAATTTGATCAAGAAAACACTAATTACATTTATGGCCGGGGTGGCCGGTTCGCTTATGGCGTATTCCGCGCCCAAGTTGGCCACCATACTCGACATCAAGCATTCCATAACCGATGATAATGTGGTGGAGCCCGAAAGCTTTGAAATGAAAACTCTGGAGCTTGAGGAAAATTTTTATCTTAAAAAGTATTCTCAGCGTGCCGACAATACCGGCGAACCTCATTTTGGTACGCCCGAAGAATATGAAAAGCTGTTGAGCCAGTTGCCCACCGAAATAGAGATGCCCTATAACCAGATAGTGGGCACGTTCATTGAAAAATATTTGGGCAAGCACCGTGAGCTCGTAGCCGATATGCTTGCCTTGCACAATTATTACGGTAACATATTCGTTGAGGAGTTGTTGAAAGAGGGCTTGCCTCTCGAATTGCAATATCTCCCCGTAATCGAATCGGCCCTTAACCCCAATGCCGTTTCGCGCGCCGGAGCTGCCGGACTTTGGCAATTCATGCCCGCCACGGCGTCCGGACTCGGACTGGAGGTGAATTCGCTCGTCGATCAGAGGCGCGACCCTCGTTTGGCATCGCGCAATGCAGTGCTGTATCTGAAGCAGTTGTATGAAATACATGGCGACTGGACGCTTGCCATTGCGGCCTATAATTGCGGCACCGGCAATGTCAACAAAGCGCTCCGCAGGGCCGGCGGCGGAAAAAAGGATTATTGGGAAATATACAATTATCTGCTTCCCGAAACGCGAGGATATGTTCCGGCATTCATCGCCGCAAATTTCGTCATGAACTATTACTCAAAGTATGGCATCAGGCCTACGCTCGTCAAGCGTCCGTTGGTTACCGACACCATACAGATAAACAAACGTGTCAACTTCAAGCAGATTGCCGAGATATTGAACATACCGGTCGAAGAAATAAGGATGCTCAATCCGCAGTTTCGCAAAGATGTGATACCCGGCGACAACCATCCGTATTCGTTGGTGCTCCCGTCGCAGCAATGCCTAAGCTATATAATGAGCGAGAAATCGATAATGGCTCAGGATGCCGATCAGTATGCCCGTCGCACGTATGTTGAGCCGGGGCAGTCGAGCAGCGAAGTAGCGGTGGCAAACAATGTCGAAACGGCGCCAAGCAGCGAAAACGCGCCGGTCAACGTGGAACCCGTCGACGCTTCGACCGCGCGCAAGCTCGTGAAGCTAACACATGTGGTGGGGCGCGGAGAAAATTTGCGCGAAATAGCAAAGAAATATGGCGTAAGTGCCACCGATATAAAGCGATGGAACAGTCTGCGCCGTGGTAAAGTGAAAGAGGGCGACCATCTTGTAATAGAGACTTACGAGCGCGTGGTTCCCGAGGCTATGCAACAAGTGGCGGTGGCAAGCGGCTCGTCGGCCGACACCACTTCGACGGCCAACGTGGCGACTGCGACTCAAACGGTTAAAAATGAAGTTCGCACATCGTCGTCGGCTGCCGTAAAAGAAGCTCCAGCAGCAAAGCCTGCACCCAAAAAGCCCGCCGGACCCACTACTTACAGAGTGAAAAAAGGTGACACGCTTGGCAAGATAGCCCGTATGTTCGGAACCTCCGTAAAGGCCATACAAGATCTTAACGGAATGGGGTCGAGCACGCGCATCGACATCAAGCAAGTGCTGAAAATACCTGCTCCCGCTGCCAAATCCAAGTCTCGCAGACGTAGATGATGATTTATGAAAAATTGAATGCAAAACGGCATTTGATAGCAAAATGACATAGAATCCCTTGGATTTAACTAAATTTAAGGGATTTTTTATGGCCATTATTCAATTATACATTGTATATTTGCGGTGTATAAAAGACCAAATTCAATACCATTTAAATCATAAGATAATGGACATAAACAGTATCATGACCACTCTCGAGATGAAGCATCCGGGAGAGAAAGAATACCTTCAGGCAGTGAAGGAAGTGCTGATGAGTGTAGAGGAAGTTTACAACCAGCATCCTGAGTTTGAAAAAGCACGTATCGTAGAACGTATGGTCGAACCCGATCGCATCATTACGTTCAGAGTAACCTGGACCGACGACAGAGGCAACGTTCAGACCAACCTCGGCTATCGCGTTCAGTTCAATAATGCCATTGGCCCGTACAAAGGCGGCATACGTTTCCATGCATCGGTAAACTTGTCGATCCTCAAGTTCCTCGGATTCGAGCAGACATTCAAGAACGCTCTTACCACGTTGCCTATGGGTGGCGGTAAAGGCGGTAGCGATTTCTCGCCTCGCGGAAAGAGCGATGCCGAAATTATGCGATTCTGCCAGGCTTTCATGCTTGAATTGTGGAAAAACATCGGCATCGATCGCGACGTTCCTGCCGGCGACATAGGAGTAGGCGGCCGCGAAGTAGGCTATATGTACGGTATGTATAAGAAGCTTCGCAACGAGTGCGACGGCTCAATGACAGGCAAGGGCTTGGAATTTGGCGGATCGCGTATGCGTCCCGAAGCAACAGGTTTCGGCGCACTGTACTTCGTGCAGAGCATGCTTGCCGAAATGAATCAAGACATCAAGGGCAAGACGATTGCAGTTTCCGGCTTCGGCAATGTGGCTTGGGGTGCAACGTTGAAGGCCAATGAACTTGGAGCAAAGGTCGTTACTATCTCAGGTCCTGACGGATATGTATATGATCCTGACGGCATCTCGGGCGAAAAGATCGACTATATGTTGCAGCTTCGCGCTTCAGGCGAGGACATCGTGGCTCCTTATGCCGAAAAATATCCCGGCGCAACATTCTATCCCGGCAAGAAGCCTTGGGAACGCAAAGTTGACATCGCATTGCCTTGCGCTACGCAAAACGAAGTTAATGGCGAAGATGCTGCAATGTTGGTTAAAAACGGCGTGATGATGGTTGCCGAAGTTTCAAATATGGGTTGTACGCCCGAAGCCATTGATACGTTCATCAACGCACGCATTCCTTATGGCCCCGGAAAAGCCGTAAATGCAGGCGGTGTAGCTACTTCGGGCCTCGAAATGAGCCAGGATGCAATGCATCTGCAATGGAGTGCTGAAGAAGTTGACCAGAAACTTCACACCATTATGCGCGACATCCACTCGCAGTGCGTAAAATACGGCACTCAGCCCGACGGTTATCTCAACTACATGAAGGGTGCAAACATAGCAGGCTTCATGAAGGTTGCACACGCCATGATGGCGCAGGGCGTAATCTAAGATCGTCGTGCCATAGAGACTTGAACATAAAAAACCGGCGGGCAATTTCCATCTCGGAGATTGCCCGCCGTATTCTATATGTCTAAAAAAGTTAGTATATCAGTTATGTTGCTGTCTTTGTGAACCTATTTGTTGGTTGTCATATATAAGACGCAGCAACACCCCGATTTGTTACAAGCCATTATCGTAAATAATGTTAATTTCCCCGAAGTCTGCTATGTAAGCCTCAGCAGCTCCGAGTCGCATTGACAGGTCAATACTGAACGTATTCCGAATGAGCCACGGGACAAACTTTGGAATCCGAATAAAATACCGACTTAATCAATGATTCGCTGATAATGTTTGCCAATCTTACGGGCACCGCATTCCCCAATTGTCTCATGGCTTCCGTCCATGACCCTGAAATTTGGTATTCATCGGGAAATGTTTGAATCCTTTTAGCTTCAAATATTGTGAAATATCTACATTTGCCATTATCAAACTTTATCATATTTTCCCCTCCGGGCACTCCATGATCTCCGGCTTTAACCGTTTTTGATGGCTCATCAATTGGACTGCCGGTATGGCCGGAATACTCTCTGGCACCATCACGGATTATATGTTCATTAGGATAAAATGTGTCATCTCCTTCTTTGGGCATATTGGTTAGTGCATCCCTTATTGTTACCCATGGCTTTAATTCCGGAGTGAAAATGCCATAGGTATTAATCAAGAGTTTCTTTTTTTCGGGGAAGGTTGCATATACTTCATTACATGGCGAAATATTGTGTCTACTCCAATAATCCTCGGTTACATATTTATCCCAAAGTAATGCATCGGAAGAATGTGTTGGCCGTGGCAATTCCCACGATTTATCAAGATCTCGACGTATTCCTATGATTACGACTCGTTCTCTCTTTTGAGGCACTCCGTAATCTGCTGCATTTATCAAATTAACCGACACATCATAAGCTTCGTCCAATGGCATATGTTTCGACAGCTTATTAATCTGTTGAGAATGGAGACGCCAGTCGTTGAATGTATTTGCAATTGTTGGGTATTTAAGTTGTAGAACTATATATTGAAGATATTCTCTAAATCCATCTCTCAAAAGGCCCTTTACATTTTCAAAGAAAAAGACTTTTGGCATAAGTTCTCTTATTGACCTTATGGCCGATGGAAACATATCTCTTGAATCTTCATTGCCTTTTGCTTTCCCTCCTAAGGAAAATGGCTGACAAGGGGGGCCGCCTGCAATGATGTCTACTCCTGAATAGCGAGAAAAATCAAACTTGCGAATATCGCCCTCAAAAACTATGTCGTTATTATAGTTTTGTCTGAGAGTGTTGCAAGCATTGGCGTTCCACTCAACAAAAGCATTGTGGATGACACCCGATAAACCAAGTCCGGTAGCAAGACCGCCGGCTCCGGAAAAAATTTCAATCCCGTTAATCATTCTCAAAGTTGATGAAGTATTTATTGATTAATTCGATGATGACGGTCTTAGACTTAGAGGATGGCGTGCATTTGGTTGCCCAAGTTCGCCCCGGATGTATCAAATCCCATTCCGACATTTCCTGATTATATCTTCCACGGCCCGGATCATGGATTGCCAAATCCATCAACGATGCAATTCCATAACGGTTGATAATGCCGAATTAAGGCAGCCTCAACTGTTCCGATTAGATTGCTTGCGGCATACTCCAAAATCATAAATCTGCACAAAAAATCGGAAGGTTCCAAGTTCTCGGCAAGTCGAATGCTTTTAGAGTGATCACATAATCGTCGGTATAATTCAGATGACGAACTATCAAAAACTCGGCCTTGTCTCCATCCTCTTGGAACGGCTTTGCCAACATATATTGGTTGCTTGTATTCCAGACGATTTATATCGTGAAAAGTTCCATATAATCCTTCCTTGCCGATGTAATATAATGCATAGACCCCCGCTCCCTCAAATGTTTCAATTGGAGGCATAGGCTGGACAGGAGTGCCATTGAAGAACCTTATGGTGTCTTTAATCAGTTCTTCAAACTCAGGTGAGTAAAAGACATGTTTTGAACGGTCGAATGTAAAGTTCATCGTTTCTGATGGCTAAACGTATCTGCAATTGGCTCTGATTTAATAGCGATTGAAGTTAACGTAATGATGCCGAATGGAAAAGTTTTGACTATTTGAGCCATAGCTATTAATTGCAAAGATACGACATTTACGTCTTATATCAATAGGCTTGACAAAAAAAGGTTTGGACTCATCGGCGGCTCTTTCATATGAAATGCCTTGAAATTTCAATGTTCGTGAGTCGGTGGTAATTAAAAGCAATTCTAAGTTTAATGCAACGAGGCATTTTAAAGTCAAAAATAACGGAACTAAAAATGGCTGATGCCTAAATTGAGCCGGTTTTTGAAATTGGAAAAAGCAAAAAATGGGCTTTGATGAAAAAAAAGATACAAAAGTGTTGTCTGTATGGATGAAATGTAGTATCTTTGACGATGAAAGTAAGAATCTATAAGACAGCACCTGAAAAATGTTTCCCCCTTATAAGATATTTCACTTCTATACATTTGGCTTAAAGTCAGATGTAAATGAACGTATACGATATTTTTGAACCTCACGAACATCCGACCCTTGTGGCCGGGTGTTCGCTGCCTATAAAACAACGAAGATGTTGCCGCAACCTAACCTGATTGCGGCAACAATATTTTTTTATGTCATAGATAATGTGATTCGGTTACGTTCAGACGGTCGCCCAATTCGAATATCCAAGGCGTGCCGGTAGGAATTTCTACCGATACAATCTCGGAGGCGGTGAGGTTGAGCAACGTCATTGCCAATCCGCGAAGGCTGTTGCCGTGTGCCGTTATCAGTGCCGTGTCGTAATTGACGAAACAGGGCGATATCAGTTCCTCCCAGCAGGCTTTTACTCTGGCGATGGTATCTCTCAGCGATTCGGCAAGCGGCAATTGGGCTTGCGACAGATGCGCGTATCGCGTGTCATGGCCGGGGTATCGCGGATCGTCGGTGGTGAGCAACGGAGGTATGACGTCGAAGCTCCTGCGCCATTCGTGCACTTGGGCTTCGCCATATTTTTCAGCCGTGTCGGCCTTGTTGAGTCCCTGAAGCGCTCCATAGTGGCGTTCGTTCAGGTGCCAGTCCTTTATTTCGGGAATCCAGTCGCGTTCAATTGTCGAAAGAACTATCTGCTGCGTGTGTATGGCTCGGCGCAGGTAGGAGGTGAATGCAATCTGAGGATATATTTCGGCCTGCTTCAGTTTCCGGCCAGCTTCGGCTGCTTCCTGCCGACCTGCCTCGGAAAGATCTACGTCGGTCCATCCGGTAAATCTGTTTTCGAGATTCCATTGGCTTTGGCCGTGCCGCAATAAAATAAGTCGTTTCATACGTTTTGTCGGTTTTTTTGATTTACTGAAATATAAACATTGTCAAAAGTGCCATTGTTGGGCCGTTAAATGGTTAAATTCGTCTGTTTTGTCCAAAAACAGCAATTATTTGGCATTTTTGTTATATTTTTGTATTGTATATACTTGGGCGGTCAGGCACTCGCAAGCCGGCAGACTGCCTGCCATTACTATTGAAAATGAAAGATTATGTCATAATTGATACGGTGTGCAAGCGCATGGGCATAGAAGCCTTAAACGAGTTACAGCTTGAAATGCTTGCCGCCGATTCTCGTAAAGTAGAACTCATAGCACCAACCGGTTCGGGAAAGACGTTGGCATTCGGAGTGTATCTGCTCAAGCGGCTCAAGGCGCCCGGAAGAGGCATTCAGGCTGTTACGATAGTGCCCTCGCGCGAACTCGCGCTGCAGGTGGGCGAAGTGTTTCGGCGCATTGCCGTGGGCTATAAGACATCGGTGTTTTATGGCGGACATCCTATGGTGGAGGAGATAAAGTCGCTTTCGGCCACGCCCGACATACTCGTCGCCACGCCCGGCCGACTGGCCGACCATATGAATCGAGCTACGTTGAGCGTGGCCGACGTGCGCATGCTCGTGCTCGACGAATACGATAAATCGCTCGAATTGGGCTTTGAGGTTGAAATGAAACGCATACTGCGTGCCATGGTCTCTTTGCGCAACGTGGTGCTCACCTCGGCTACGCGTCTGGCGAATATGCCGGCATATCTGCCTGATGCGCCGACGATGGTGGTGGAGTCGAAGTCGAACGATCCGCGCATACGCACCGACATAGTGCACGTGGAAAGCCCCGTGCGCGATAAAATGCAAACGCTCGTCGACCTGCTCGAAGCATTGCCCGACGGCAAAGCCATGGTGTTTGTTAATCATCGCGAGAGCGCGGAGCGCGTCTACGATCATCTGCGTAAGGCGAAGATGCCTGCCGGCATTTATCATGGCGGGCTGGAGCAGCGCGAAAGAGAGCTGGCCGTCGATTTGCTTAACAATGGAACCACGCCGATACTCGTCACGACCGATCTCGCGTCGCGCGGGCTCGACATTGCCGCCGTCGACAATGTGATACACTACCATCTTCCGCCATCGGCCGAAGCGTGGGTGCATCGCAACGGACGCACGGCGCGAATGGGTGCCGACGGATGCGTCTATGTAATTACGTCGGAGTCCGACAGCATACCCGAGTATGTGGAGTGGAAGCGCGAATATGTGCCGTCGCACAAAAACGCCAATCCCATAACGTCGCATAACGCAACGCTTTATCTCAATCTCGGTAAAAAAGAGAAAATATCGCGTGGCGACATACTCGGATTTCTCATGGCAAACACCGGAGTTGAGCGTTCGAGCATAGGCCGAATAATCGTAAAGGATCACAGTGCGATAGCGGCCGTTGATCGCAACAAGGCATCCGAAATGCTTAAGATGCTCGAAGGATGCAAAATAAAGAACAAAAGAGTGAAGATTACGTTGCTTAGATGATGATGTCGACTATGCTGCGTCGGCCTTGCGCTTTCGGCACATTTTAATATTAAGTGTGCCATTGGTTAAGGTTGTGTTAAAGAACATAGTTTTGGAAAACTTTCATTATTTTTGCATGTAGAAACAAAAATTAGTAAATAACAGATATCTCTAATATATACAGCATATGGCTAAAATATCAGGTGCCGTTGACATAGACAATGAGCGTTGCAAGGGTTGCGACCTCTGCGTAGTGGCATGTCCGGTCGATGTGCTTAAATTGCAACCTAAAGAGGTTAACAATAAGGGTTATCATTTTGCATACGCCGCCGACATTGACCGATGCATCGGTTGTGCCGCCTGTGCCACCGTTTGCCCCGACGGATGCATAACGGTGTATCGTGTAGTAGAAAAATGATGAGGTTAGAGACTCGTAATATGAATCAATGCAGTAAGCATGCTTTTATTCCGAAATATATGGAAACAGAAGTAAGATTGATGAAAGGAAACGAAGCCATTGCCCATGCGGCCATACGCTATGGCGTGGATGGATACTTCGGTTACCCTATAACTCCGCAAAGCGAAATATTGGAAACACTTGAAGCGGAGATGCCGTGGGAAACCACCGGCATGGTGGTACTTCAGGCCGAGAGCGAAATATCATCGATCAATATGGTGTATGGCGGTGCAGCCACGGGTAAGGCTGTGATGACATCGTCGAGTAGCCCCGGCATAAGCCTTATGCAGGAGGGCCTGTCGTATATCGCTGCCGGAGAGCTGCCGGCTCTCGTGGTCAACGTAATGCGCGGCGGCCCCGGTCTGGGCACCATACATCCGTCGCAGTCCGATTATTTTCAGGCCACGAAGGGTGGTGGACATGGCGATTATCATTTCATAGTTCTCGCCCCGGCAACGGTTCAGGAAATGGCCGACTTCGTAGGGCTCGGATTTGATTTGGCTTTCAAGTATCGCACGCCGGCCATGATTCTCGCCGACGGCATAGTAGGGCAGATGATGGAAAAGGTGGTGTTGCCGCCGTTCCGCCCCCGTCGAACCGACGAGGAGATAGCCTTGCAGTGTCCGTGGGCGGTCACCGGCCATCCGGCAAAGCGGAAGCCTAACGTAATGACTACCCTCGAGCTCGACAGCGCCAAAATGGAGGAAAACAATGAGCGTTATCAGCGCACCTATCGCCTCATCGAATCGAACGAGGTGCGTTTTCAGGGATACCATCTCGACGATGCCGAATACCTTATGGTGGCATTCGGATCGATGGCCCGCATATGCCTGAAGGCAATTGAGGATGCACGTTTGGCCGGCATGAAAATAGGCCTGATACGTCCGATAACGCTATGGCCGTTCCCATACGAAGCCATTGCCGAGCTTTCGCGTAAGGTGAAAGGCATGCTCGTGGTTGAGCTGAACGCCGGACAGATGATAGAGGATGTGCGCATTGCGACGGAAGGTCGGGTTCCGGTACATCATTTCGGGCGAATGGGAGGCATAGTTCCCGATCCGGGGCAAGTGCTCGATTCGTTCATTTCGTTCTTCCCTCATTCTAAATAAAAGTTGTTGCGATATGACACTTGAAGATATAAAACGTCCCGAAAACATTGTCTACTGCAAGCCCTCGTTGCTTAATGACAACAATATGCATTATTGCCCGGGGTGCTCGCACGGCGTGGTTCACAAAATCTTAGCCGAGACAATAGAGGAGATGGGACTCGAAAACAACACGATAGGCATTGCCCCTGTGGGGTGCGCCGTGTTTGCATATAACTACATCGACATTGACTGGATCGAGGCTGCCCATGGCCGCGCGCCCGCAGTGGCCACGGCTGCAAAACGCCTCAATCCTTCGAATCTGGTGTTCACTTATCAGGGCGACGGCGATCTCGCCGCGATCGGTACGGCCGAAACCATTCACGCTGCCAACCGAGGTGAAAACATTGCCATAATATTCATAAACAATGCCATTTACGGCATGACCGGCGGTCAGATGGCTCCTACCACGCTTGAGGGCATGGCAACATCGACCACCCCTTATGGGCGTCGCGTGGATTTAAACGGATATCCGTTGAAGATAAGCGATCTGTTGGCACAGCTCGAAGGCACGTGCTACGTTACCCGACAGGCCGTACACACCACGGCGGCGGTGAAAAAGGCCAAGCAGGCCATACGCAAGGCTTTTGAAAACAGCATGGCAAAACGCGGCACTTCGGTGGTGGAGATAGTGAGCACTTGTAATAGCGGCTGGAAAAAGTCGCCGGTTAAGTCTAATGAATGGATGGTAGAAAATATGTTGCCTCAATATCCGTTGGGCGACATTAAAAATATCGTAGACAAGCAATGAAACAAGAAATTATAATAGCCGGTTTCGGTGGCCAGGGTGTATTGTCGATGGGTAAGATACTCGCGTATGCGGGTCTGATGGACGATCTGGAAGTAACATGGATGCCTTCGTACGGACCCGAACAGCGAGGCGGTACGGCCAACGTCACCGTGATACTCAGCAACGAGCCCATCAGTTCGCCCGTGCTCGACAGCTTTGATACGGCAGTGATACTCAACCAGCAGAGCCTCGACAAGTTCGAGAGCAAGGTTAAGCCGGGTGGAATGCTGATATACGATCCGTATGGCATTCACCATATGCCGCAACGCACCGACATATCCGTGCACCGCATCGATGCCATGGAAGCCACTTTCGACTTGAAAAGCTCGAAGGCTTACAATATGGTTGTGCTTGGGGCATTGCTGAAGCTCAGGCCCATAGTGCCCGTCGAAAGCGTAATGGCCGGCTTGAAGAAAGTGCTTCCCGAACGTCATCACCATCTGCTTGACTTGAATCGTGAGGCCATAATGCGTGGCATGGATTTGGTGAAAGACTGATTTCGCGTAATTTTTTTCAAAAAAAACGGCAGCAGTACGTGGTTATTTGTAGGAAAAAACCTACATTTGCAATGAAATAAAGATCATTCGTATAATATCTAAAATTAAAATTATTATGGCTTACGTAATTACTGACAAATGTGTAGCTTGTGGAACATGTCTTCCCGTATGCCCCGTTGAAGCTATTTCAGAGGGCGATATCTATCACATCGATCCCGACACTTGCATCGAGTGCGGTTCATGTGCTGAAGTATGTCCGAGCGAAGCAATCATTCCGGGCTAATCGGATTCGATAGAGCAATTTGAATTACGAAGGTGTATCGCGTGTATTGCGCGGTACACCTTTCGCTTTTCTTGTCGGCCGGACATTGCATTGATCCTGCCGCTTGATGAGGGCAAAATAAAAGCTCCGACCGTGCATTGCGGCCGGAGCTTTTGGTTATGATTTTCGTTAAGAAACTGTTTAAATTTATTTGTCGAAGGAATTGAGAGGATTTGTCAAGTAGATTTTTGATATTTATGAATGAGTTATGGGGTTCCATAATGACTGAATAAATATCAACAAGATGCTGACAAAGACCTCAATGACAAGACA
>JAGATN010000039.1 GCA_017621225.1 Muribaculaceae bacterium
AAAGGATTGCGTGATTCGTACAAAGATGGTAGTGGTCGGAATATACCTCGACGACATATATATACTGACCGACGGAAAAGACATGATGATAACCAACAAGGCTTCGACCAATGCCCTTACGCAACTGCTGCAACGCGGTCAGGTGATAGAATCCATAACCGGACGCTACCACGAGAACAAGGAATCGAGGGTAATCATATTCTCGTCGGTAGAACTTGGCGAAGAAAAAGACCTGTCGCTGATTCCGCAGCCTAAAGAGTGCGAGACCGCCACAATTTCATCCTTTGCAGGGCAATACGTGAAGCTCTCGCCGGTACGAATGATCAAGAACAACTCCGATTATCAGTTCGTTGGGCCCGATGCCATATTAAGAATAGACGCCAAAGGCGACGTGCTCGACCAGATTACCGACATATACAAGGTGGACTACACGATAACAGGTCTCGCATACCTATCGGGCAACGGACTGTTTGTTGACGCATACCAACGGTACGAGCCCGTCATAAATAAGCATACAATATCGGTTTCAGCTGACAATGCCATGGGTTCGGCATACATCGGAGAGCCGGGAACCACCAACTTGGAATGCGACGAAGGTTCAGAGCAATCGCTTCATGCCGTGGCAAACGAAGGATATGCGTTCAAGACGTGGACTAAGGATGACGAAGTTGTAGGAACCGACAATCCATTGACCATAACCGTAACCCAAAACGCTTCGTACAAAGCCGTGTTCGAGAAACTTCCCGCGCCGGGTATAAAAGTGACAATATCGGTAAGCGTCGCCGAAGGCAGCGGAACGGCAACGGTAAACGGTCAAACTTCGGCGACGGTAAAAAAAGGCGAAACGGTGACACTCGTTGCAACCCCGGCCGAAGGGTACGAATTCATAGAATGGAAAAATGGCGATGACCGAGTTTCAACTTCTGCCGAATTACTAATGACAGCCGAAGCCGAGGCCTCATATCAGGCGTATTTCAGAAAGACGGTAATACCACCCGTACAATATACGGCGAAAGTAAAAGTCATATCCGGCCTCGGCGATGTAAGCATCAACGGAACGGACTCCATAAAAGTAAATGCCGGAACGAGCGTTGAAATATCGGCCATACCGGATGATGGATACGTTTTCAGCCGTTGGATGCTGAACGACACCGAAACCGAGCTTAAAGCCACCGCGACAGTGACCATAGATGCCGACGCTGAATATGGCGCCATATTCGAAAAAGCGAAAGAACCTGAAGTGTTCTACACCGTCACTACGGGCATCGGTGCGGGTAAAGGCTCAGTATTCATCGATGGCGTTTCAACCGAGTCGAAAAAAGTGCGACAGGGCGAAAGCGTGGTTCTTCATGCCAGTGCCGGCAGCGACCATCAATTTGCATACTGGGCAGTGGGTGCCGACTCGATATCCAACAAAAATCCATTTACCGTAACGCCTAAGGCCGACACTGAATATTTGGCATTCTTCAAGCAGGTAATAAAGGAACGCCGGCCATTCAGCGTGTCAATAGTTCAAGCCGCCGGCGGAACGATATCGCTATCCGACGAAAGCGGACAAAACGTGCCGTCAGATTCAAAGATATTGGAGGGCTCCGTAATAACGGTCAATGCCATTCCGAATCTCGGATATAAATTGTCGATGATAGTGGTGAACGGGAAAGTCATAGTGGGCAACACATTCATCGTCGACGACAATTCATCGGTATCGGCCATATTCTCCCCTACCGGCGAAGAAGTAATCGAGATAAAAGTAGCCACATCGGATGCAACGTTCGGAACAGCTTACATAATGCCCGACAAAGTTTCGGCGAAAAAAATGATAGCCGGACAGGAAGTAGAGCTTAAAGCCGTGCCAAACGACGGCCATTCATTTGTAAAATGGACATCAAACGACTCGACATTGTCCACTTTGCCGTCGATCGTCGTAAAGCCTACGGAATCGACGCTCTACACCGCCGTATTCAAGCGCAACGAAACGCCGTTGCAAGTTTACGACATAATGATAGAGCAACCGCAGCACGGCACTCTCTTGGTGACCGACAAGAGGGGCAACGAAATAACCTCGGGAAGCCAATTGGCCGAAGGCTCGATAATCAGCGTGAAGGCAACACCCGATAAGAGTTACGTTCTTAGCTCAATAATGATAAACGACACTGCTCTTGAGGGCGAAAATTTCAGGCTCACGGAGAACGTGACCATACGCGCCTCATTTGAATTCGTAGGACGAAACAAGATAAAAATCGAAGTAACCACTCCCGACGATAAGATGGGCGAGATATTCATCAACACCAGGCCGATACGAAGCATGTACGTGCAGCCAAAAGAGAAAATCACGATAAATGCCGTTCCCGCGCTCGGAGTGAAGTTCGTGGAATGGAGATGCAACGGCTCTCGATTCAGCCTGACCCCAATCCACGAAATAACGCCCGAAAAAGCCACCGTCTATGAAGCTCGATTCGACTACATAATACAGAAATCGCGCCCGGTAGCGGTTGTAAGCGGCAACCCCGACAAAGGAAGCGTTCGGATTGTCGGTGAAAAAGTGTTTGCCATAAGCAGCCGAAAATACATTACCGTCGAAGCCACGCCACTAACCGAAGACGACAAATTTGAATACTGGTCCGACCAAAACGGTCAAGTGGTGTCGCGCGAAGCAACGTTTACGTACGACAAGGTCGATCCCATTCAGCTAACGGCACATTTCAGCAGTAGCTACAAGGTTTGCTTCAACGTAATTGGCGACGGATACATGGGCATCACAAAACAGAATGGCGAGAATTTGCTGTCGGGCGAAAGGATAAAGGAGGGCTCCGTACTAAACATACAGGTCGACCCCAACCATCATTTCGAATTGCATACGCTTACCGTGAACGGCGACGACATAAAGCGCAACAACCCCGACTTCGAATACAAGGTGAGCATAACGGAACCCACCGACATAGAAGCTAAATTCCGCGCCCACCCATACAAAATAAGGATAGCGCAATGCGAACACGGCCGCATAGAAATATATACCGACTTGTATGGCGTAGATGTCGAACGACATAAGGTGAAATCGGGCGAGGGTTGGCCATACCCCACTACGCTTTATATTTTTGCCATACCCGATGAGGGGTATGAGGTTGAGTCAATCAGCCGAAACGGCATTGATTTCACGCGACTCAACGACTTCAACGGCGTACAGATGGCATTCATCATAGTAGAGGAAACGCTCAACATCTCGGCGAAATTCAAAGCTTCGTCAAGTGCCATTACCGATATTCCGATTGACGATGAATCGGATGACGGGCCGGTGCGCTACTTCGATCTGAAGGGCATTGAGCACCGCGCCGACGCGCCTTTGTCGCCGGGCATATACATTCGTCGCGGAACAAAAAAATCAACGGTAATACTTATCCGACCATAAAGAACACAACCAAATCTAATCCTTGAAGAAGGAATCGGAAATGTGCGGCGTCACACCCGATTCCTTCTTTTTCCGTTATTTGTCAACATCGTTCATTTTTATCACGTCCATTCATCGGGTAGCTGTCAAAAATTAATTACTTTTGCCATCTAAAGCTAAATACGTCCTGCATAATATGGCAATAATTGAATTATCATCGCTCGATCATCCCGGAGTTGAAATATTTGCTTCACTCACCGAAGCTCAATTGCGCAATCGCCTCGATGCCGACCGAGGACTGCTGATTGCCGAAAGTCCGAAAGTGATAAACGTAGCCCTCGACGCCGGATATGAACCGATATCTCTGTTGTGCGAACGCCGACACATTGCCGGCGACGCGGCCTCCATCATAAAGCGATGCGGCGACATACCAGTTTACACCGGGCAGCGCGAATTGCTCACGAGCCTTACCGGATATAAACTTACTCGGGGCGTGCTATGCGCCATGAGGCGTAAACCGTTTCTGCCGGCATCGAAAATATGTGCCGACGCTTCGCGGGTGGCCATAATCGATTCCGTGGTCGACACTACCAACATAGGTGCCATATTTCGCTCGGCAGCCGCACTGGGCATCGAAGCCGTGCTGCTCACACGAACGTCGTGCGATCCGTTTAACCGCCGCTCCATTCGTGTGTCCATGGGGTCGGTGTTTCTCGTTCCCTGGACGTGGATTGACGATCCGTTGACCGACTTGCGCGAGTTGGGATTCCGCACGGTAGCCATGGCGCTTACTGAAAATTCGGTATCGATAACCGACCCCGTACTGTCGGCAGAGCCTCGTCTGGCAATAATCGTTGGCAATGAAGGCGACGGACTGCCCCAAGCGACCATCGACGGTGCCGATTACCGCGTATGCATACCGATGGCGCATAACGTCGACTCGCTTAACGTGGCGGCAGCGGCGGCAATAGCCTTTTGGCAACTGCGCAAATAAATGCATCGCATCAACGCCACTCGGGCATTGCGTCCACATCCCAAAATGTGAGGCGTATGCCTTGCCGCGTTGACAATCAACGTCTTTACCTTAAAAATCATACTATAAAACCTACCGATTATGCTATGGTTGTTAAAAAGAGTTTAGTTCTGAACGTATGGCAAAAATAATGCGTTTAAATGACGACTGATTTTTTATTTCACCAAACTAAAATCTTATCATTATGACTTATCATAACATAATCACGAGCCATCATGTAGTTCTTGTTGAATTCTATGCCACCTGGTGCCCCCACTGCCAACGCATGGCCCCCATCGTAGAGGAACTAAAGGAGCTACTGACCGATCGCGCCGCCATACAGCAATTTGACATCGATCAAAACGAAACGATAGCCGACAAAGCAGCCGTGAGCTCGGTGCCCACGTTCATAATATATCGCGATGGCGAAGAAATGTGGCGTAGAAGTGGTGAAATAGATGGAGAGGTTCTGCTCGAAAAAGTTGAAAAATACATCTGAGCGTTCCGCACCAATGCATTTATCCGATAATGATCATGAAAACCGATTCGACGGTATTTTCCGACTTTCTTACCGAACTCGGCGTTCCACATACGGTTTGTTACTCAAACAAGCTGTTTGATGAAATGCCGTTCAAATCATTATTCGGCTTTTCAAAACTGCTATCGAAATACGGCATTCCGAACGAAGGATACCGCATATCCGACAAAGACGAACTTTCGAAGCTTATGCCGCCATTCCTGGCGCAAACCGTTGGCGGATTCGTGATAGTAAAATCCATTGACGACAAATCCGTTTGCTATCTGACCGAAGGCGTCGACGAAACGACGTCGCTCGACGAATTCAAACGATTGTGGAGTGGATTCGTCCTGCTGGCATATCCCGATGCACGTTCGGCAGAGCCCGATTACGAAACCCATCATCGCGAAGAAATATTCATTCACTCCAAGAAATGGATATTGACGGCCGGGGTGCTCTCCCTTTTCACATATTTCTTCGTTTCGGGAGGATTATATCGGCACATATCCACCGTATTACTCATACTGCTAAACATTTTAGGGGTATTTCTTACCTACCTGTTGGTACAAAAATCGCTTAAGATAGCAAACGCGACGGCCGATCACGTATGCGGAATATTGGAAGAAGGCGGATGCGACAGCATTCTCGAAATGAAAGCATCTAAGTTTTTCGGACTATTCGGATGGAGCGAAGTCGGATTCGCTTATTTCACCGTAAGCCTTCTCTCGCTACTGTTATTCCCGAATTCAATCGAAGCATTGGCCCTGTGCAACGTTTTCTGCCTGCCATTTACCATTTGGAGCATCTGGTATCAAAAATTCAGAGCTCGCGTATGGTGTACGCTTTGCGTATGCGTACAATGCACGCTATGGCTCATGTTCTTCTGCTTTCTCATCGGAGGATGGCTCAAAACGGCGTTCCACTTCAGCATTGAGTTCTTCATACTTGGCATAGCCTACGTCACGGCACTAATGGCCTACAACAAAATATTGCCCCTATTCGATAAAAGCAACAACGTATGAAAACCATAATTCCACCCAAGCTAACTTCGGCAACAAGACTGACGCCATTGGAGCTGAATCACATTCACTTTTCAAACAAACGCACCGTCCTTACCCCTGCCCAACTTGAGCGCATAGCGTCAGCCTCGAAAACGGCCAATCAAGACGCGTCGTCATCCGGCGACGAAGCATCCGATGCAGAATATCAAAAAGATGCTGACAAAGGCCTCAATGACAAGACAATATAATTTTTTAAACAGTTTCTAAAAATCGTCGAGGGGTGTATAAACGACAAAGGGCCGCAATCCGTTTGGATCGCGGCCCTGTCTTCAGAGGGGGCGGTTACCTACTTTCCCACTTTCGCAGTATCATCGGCGTGGCAAGGTTTAACTTCTCTGTTCGGGATGGGTAGAGGTGGAACCC
>JAGATN010000040.1 GCA_017621225.1 Muribaculaceae bacterium
ACGCTTCAGCAGCATCGAAATGCCATACATCGAGTTGTTGAACGGCTGCATCTTATGCCGCTCCGTCGAGTATTCATTGGTATGTCTTACGCCCAGACGAGTCAGGAATCGAGTAAATATATTGCTATCCGACATATCTATATAGTTGAAAGTATATAGTTGAAAGTGAATTTAAGCAGCTTTTGCAGTTTAAATTTTTCAGGAGGAGCCGGCTTGCACCGCTCCTCCTGAAAATGTGGTTTTACCGGTTAGAGTAGTTTTCTATGTTTTGGATTTGACGGTGCGATAGGTGGAGGCGTAGTGCCGCCATCGCCCTTGTCGCCTGAATCGCCGGAGTCGCCGCTATCACCCGAATCGCCGCTATCACCCGAATCACCACTATCACCCGAATCGCCCGAGTCACCGCTATCACCGGAATCACCGCTATCACCGGAGCCGCTTCCACCCGGTCCCCATCCTTGATTACAGCCTGGTTGAATTCCCTCAGGAACCAGACCACAGCAATCATAAATTTTGTCATCACATCTAATGGCTATTACGCCCAAATCCGGATTAGGACCCCATATTCTAGCACAATCACCTGAGTCACTACTACACGAAATACCACCATCAGCACAAGTCATAGTTGCTGAACATCCGCCCTTAGAATCATTAATTACCGAGCTACTTTCCACTTTTGCAGCTTTCATTTCTGGTACAGTCAAATTTCTGTTATTTTTCATAATTATAAAATAAAGAGTTTATATTACGTTGATACAATGGTTATGATAATCTATTTGCTCTCGCATAAATGTTAATTAACATTAAAACACATTGTGTAATAGCCTTCGGATGAAATAAAAAATTTACCTTTACCCAATAACTCACAATTTCTTATGCGATTATTTATTCTTGCAATCTATTGCCTTATTGGTTTATGCGGATGGGCCCAAAATCGCATAGCTATTATGGGTGACGTTAAAGACGAAACTACCAATAAATTCATAAAACGTGCCGTGGTAGAGCTACTCAGCAAGGCTGATAGTTCAGTATTGATGACTGAAATAGCTGATATGACTGACCTAAATGAAACGCGATGGTCATACTATCTGTCATTTGAACGAAAAGCATCAACCTATCTCATCCGTGCCCAAATGGAAGGATATGACCCTTCAACCATTGAAATAACGATAGACCCGAATTTTAAAGGCAAGCTTTTCGACGCTCCTACCATATATCTTAAGCGAAGTCGCAAATCAAAATCGCTAAAAGAAGTCACGGTAACGGCATCGAAAGTCAAGTTTTATCACCGTGGCGACACTTTGGTTTACAATGCCGATGCTTTCGTGTTGGCCGAGGGGTCGATGCTCGATGCCCTTGTCGAACAACTTCCGGGCGTTGAAATAAAAGATGACGGACGAATATTCTGCAACGGAAAGTTCGTTGAATCATTGCTTCTGAATGGCAAGGATTTATTTAACGGCAACAACCAACTCATGCTTGAAAATCTTGGTGCTTATACGGTCAAGCGCATTGAGATGTACAATAAAAAAGGGGTAAAAAGCGAATTCCTTGGGTTTGATGCCGGCGATAAACAATTCGTAATGGACGTTAAGCTTAAAAAGGAATATTCCATGGGGTGGATTACCAATTTCGAATTGGGATACGGAACCTATGATAGATATCTCGGACGATTGTTTGGAATGTGGTTCTCAGACCATTCATCGTTGATAATGCACGCAAATGCCAATAACCTCAACGACAACAATAAGCCCGGCAAAAACGATTTGACATGGACGCCCGAACAAATGAGTTCAGGAATGCTCGAAGTCAAATCGGGAGGATTGGAATATTTTGTCGAGCAAAAAAATCAAAATTGGAAATTGAATGGCTCGGCCGACGTAAGAAGTCTGCACAATGACATTTACACGGCTGCTAACCGAACCAACTTTTTTTCATCGAAAAACACATACGACTATATGTTCAATGCGCGTAAATCGAAAGAGTTGGAATTTTCCACCCAACATAATGCGTACATGCAATTCAAGAGCATCGCACTGACGCTCAAACCCAATCTTAAGTATTTGAAATTCGACAAGATGGGGAGCGGCATATCGGCATCGTTCGAAGGTGATATGGCCAACATCACGGCTCAACGCCTTCAATCCATCTACTCCACGCACTCATCGCTGCTCGATTCAATCATAAATCGCGACATACGAGAAACGTCTGAAAAGGGACACGAACTTTCGACCGACATTGATTTGTCAGGCATAGTAAAGTTGTCACGCAACAATGGTAGCACGAATGGCAACATGCTTTCATTTGGCGGAAACATAGCATACAATGAATTGGAAAGCGACTATCTTTCAAATTACAGCATTAACTATGGCAAAGATCCCATACCTGCCGCACAAGCCAATCAATATTACCGAAACCATCCTACGCACAATATGAAAGTCAATGGCAATGTCGACTATTTCATCAGACTACGCCCATCGACCTCTTTGTCGTTAAAATATGAGTACGGCCACGCGTCCGACACAAAAACGTCAGAAAGATATTTATTGGATGCAATGCAATCATCTAAAAACAGCGAGTTTTTGATGTTGCCGTCAATGGTTGACCACATGATGGAAATGGACAGAAACAACAGCTACAATAGCAACCAAATCGATAACACGCACTCATTCACGCCCACATTCAACGCTTTGGCCCGAACCGGCATAGGCGGCTTGGATTTCAATGTTGAAATACCATTACGGCATGTTTCAAGAAATTTGCACTACAAGCGAGGCATGGTTGATACGACTCTTGTCGACAATAAAATATTGCCGTCCATTAAAAATGTTTCAATGCGATTCTTTCCCAAAGGCAAGAACATGCGCTTGGTTATGTCATGGTCAATGACACCCCAACAAATGTCGTTGGTCGACAAGGTAAATATGCGTGACGACACCGACCCGCTCAACATAATGCTTGGCAATCCGAATCTCAGAAACGCCTACATCCATAGGGCCGGCATATACACAACTTATTATAACATCCGAGCCCAACGTCAACATCGTTTCGATTTTGAATATAAAACAATCGACAATGCCTTTGCCAAAGGATACATCTACAATATGAACACAGGCGTAAAGACGATTCGCACATACAACGTCGATGGCAATTATTACATTAAAGGCGAATACAATCTATACACTCCGTTTGGAGCAGGAAATAAATTTTTCATTAATAACAAAACCGGGGCGTTATACAATCGTAGCGTTGACCTTGCAGGGACCACAACTTCAATCGAAAACGAATACGCAATGCCAAATACAAGCACAGTCAATACGATGAATTACTATGAAACGGCATCACTGACATACAAAGTCAACTCGTTGAAATTGGAGACATTGTTAAATGGTACGATAAGCCATTTTTCATCATCATTAAAAGACTTTTCGTCATACACGGCTGCAACGATTAATTATGGAGCAAATTGTATGCTTAACTTGCCGCGTAACTGGGGGTTGTCGACCGACCTGACGCTCTACACACGGCGCGGATACACCGACCGTCAGCTCAACACCACCGACCTGGTGTGGAACGCCCGCGCCACGAAGTCGATACTAAAAGGCAGCGTGGTGTTCGTGGTCGATGCCTACGACCTCCTTCGCCAGCTTACCAACGTAACCTACACCATCAATGC
>JAGATN010000041.1 GCA_017621225.1 Muribaculaceae bacterium
TACGAGAAGAACAACAACGCCACGGTCCTGACCTTTAACGTCAGGATGACGCTTATCGACAATCGCACCGTCGATGCCACATATACCATTCACCTCGGCTATTGCGAAGGCAACGGCAACGACAAATTCGCCGACTACAATTGCCGCCGCAACTACAAATATACCTACAACGTAAAAATAAATAATGTCAACAAAATAGAAGTTGAAGCTCAACGAAGCACTGAATCATACGAGCATGGCGCTGAAGGAGTTATAACCGACGTTTCTGCAGCTTTTTTCAACGCCGACAGCCATTTCGAACAATACATAGTTCTGTTTACGCCCGAGGAATTAAGTACACTTAAATGGACTATGCGCATCTACACGAATCAGCGCGATTTCATCACCATTACCGATGAAAATTACACCGATTATCCTGAGAAGTATTACAACTGGGTTGAGTTCATTCCCAACAATAGAAATAACAGTACTTATTGCGCCACATACAACCCCAACAACGTAATAAAACTGACTGATTTAAAAAACTACACCAAGAATAACCGTGGTAATTACTTTACTATGTTCGTAAACGAATACATTTACGAGAACCAAGCAGCGAGCGGACATTATGGAGACCTAACGCCTTCATGGAAAGAGTATGTCAACATACCCGACCGCACCATGTGGCTCAAGGTTGAAGAAAACAGAAGCACCGACGGCGAATCGATATTGATAAAATCAAAATATGCCGTGCAGCAGAAGTCATTGCAAACATATTACGGCATCGCCGCATCCAATCCCGCTCAATCGTTGGCACTTGAACACATCAACGAATCGGAAAAGGTAAAATTTAGCGTGCCATATGCAGCTTCCAGCCATGGCGGCAGATTTCAGACAGCCAATAGAATCCAGTTGATAGACAACAATGGTAACATAACAGGGAACACTCTACAATGGAGTACATACATGAATCTCAACGCATTGGAGACCGGTTATGGGGTACCCCAAATGAATTCAAATAGAGATCATTACGAGGCATGCTTGAATAGGAACCGCGATCTTAATGGCAATAGTCGCATCGATGCCAACGAAATGCGTTGGTTCGTACCAAGCATGAACCAGTATATCCGATTTGTAATGGGCGCGCAATCGCTCACATCGCCAATATACGATTTCAGCGACAAAACGATTGGAAGCAACGCGACTGAGACTCACTTTTTTTCCGCTGAAGGTGGTACGCTTTGGGCTGAAGAATATATGTCAACAGCTAACGGGAATGATAACGCTACATATGTCAGATGTGCCCGATATCTCGGAGTTGATCAAACGACCATTCCGTCTGTGCTTCCGGCACAACCGGCTTTTGAGAAGATAAATGGTAAAAACAAAATAATTTTTCATTACGGAAACGAGTCGCTGCGCAGCAAGGTTAACGGCACCTTGACTTGGCACTACGTAAACTCCGAATACAATCGTCCTTACAAAGCTTTTGAATATAAAGGACAGAGTGATGACATTGACCTGACAAAAGACAATCCGTTCGATAAGTCGGGAACACAAATGACTACCAAACTTTGGTTTGACAACATAAATAATACAAATCCATGTGACAAATTCAACACAAATGGCGAAACAGGATGGCGAACTCCCAATCAGGTTGAAATGGCCGCCATCATGAATGAAGATGGCGCAAGCTTGTCTTCAAAACGATATCTTACAACAACTCGTGAATATTTCATAAATAAAGGGCAAGGAAGTACGCAACAGCGCTGTATGGGTGTACTTGGCGGATCAAACATAGCAGTGGCTGTCTCTTTACCGGATAATGTTCTATTACGATGCGTGCGCGACGTAGAGCCATGAAAACCATACGCCTTGCTGCCATAGTATGCTTAATAGCCTTGCTCGGTGGAGCTTGCCGCAACGTAAACGGCGGTGGTGGCGACACTGCCACCGTCGCGGAGCAGACTGAGCCTCAATCGCTTCCGATGCCCGAAATTCCGACCGAGCTCACCGACAGCTACGAGCGTATGAAATACGCCCTGTCGCACTATTGGGATAAGATGAATTGGCGCGACACCATGTTGCTGAACAACGACGCATACATGGAGCAATCCATGGCTAACTATCTTTTCATATTGTCGCATGCCGACAGCCTGATGGCTTCGAAAGCGGTAAACCGCATGTTGGCATCGGCATCGGTCAACCCTAAGGCGCTTGCAAAGCTCACCGAAATGGCATCGCGATATCTTTATGAGCCCGAATCGCCAATGTATAATGCCGAAAGCTATGCCATACTGCTCGATCAGCTTATGCTCGACCCAACCAATTCGGGAATTTCGCGCGAAAAGATGATTCATGACCATACGGGAATAATGAAAAACCGCGTGGGCAACAATGCATCCGACTTCCGATTCGTCGATGCAAAGGGGCGCACCGGCACTCTGACCGAAGCAACGAAAGGAGCACGACAAACCATTCTGATATTTTACGATCCCGACTGCAACGTATGTGAAGCCGTAGAGAAGCGGTTGGCCGAGAGTCAGCGACTCAACGACATGTTGGCCGCCGGAACTCTGCGCATAGTGGCCATCGACCCGTTTGACGGCGACCGCACGAAGTGGACCGAACATGCCGCCACGCTACCCTCCGACTGGATAGTGGGCTATTCGCCCGACGGAGCGATTGACGAGAACGAAACGTATGTAATCCGCGCCACCCCGGCAGTATATCTGCTCGACGGCGACATGACAGTAATAGAAAAGGACGCCGACGACGCCACAATCGCCACCTGGCTCTGAAATATATAATAGCAATATGTCATCGGCAATCGAAAAATACAGCGAGGCGTTGCGCCTTTACGAAACCACCCGACTCACGCTTGGCGAGATAAGCCGACGGTGCGGAGTGACACGAAACGGGCTGTCGGTTTACATTCAGCGCAACCACCGCGAGTTGATGTACAAGCGCAACGGCATGGCACCCGATACTGACTCTGACGTGAAAGTAAGACAATGCCGAGGTCAGAACAGCCGCACGCATCAGAAATACAAAGAAGCCATAACCGCTTGCGACAGCATTGAATACATCGACATGAACATATCGCAGATAGCCCGTATGTTCAACCTCGACGGTACGGCACTCGCCAATCAGTTGCGCATGCACTACCCCGACGTGATGCCACTCCGTGAAGCCGAGAGACGAAAACGAGGACTGGCCGACAATGTGGCGCGAGGCCCACGAAAAAAGTCGCACGAAACGTATGCGGCCGCATTGGAGATGTTGCGCACCACCGACAAAACCATCGAGGAGGCGGCTTCGGATTGCGATGTGTCGTTTACGGGATTGCGGCAATACATGCAGTTTTACCACAAGGATGTAGCGGCAACGCGCACCACCCGACGCGAAAACGGGAAAAATAATCCGCAAGAAGGCAAACTTTCGGGCAACGGACGCATGAGGGTGCCCGATGTCAGAATAACCGAAAAATATGCGGAAGAAGTCAGGATTTATCGCGAGACATCGCTGACCATAGTTGCCATTTCGAAAATTATAGGGGTGGGAGTCGAAGCTTTTAAAAATCATCTGCGCATGTGGCATCGCGACCTGATGTTTGAGCGACGAAACGCCGACGCGCCGACACCGCAATCGGATCATAACGACAGAGTGGCATCAATGAATGGCACAAAACGTTACAGCAAGGCTTCGGCCGAAAAATACGCTCCGGCCATCGATGCATTGCTCCATTCGGGGCGCACTACTGAAGATGTGGCACGTGAATATGGACTTTCAGCCGGTTCGTTTCGTGCATACATAAAGGAACACGCTCCGCTATTATGGTCGGAAACGGGTATGACTACGCTCCCCGACGGTAGCAAGAAGCTAAAGCGCAGTGCCGAGAAATATGCCGAGGCCATTGAATTGTATCGCACCACCGACGAGTCGTTGCGCTCCATAGCCTGACGGCTGAATTTGTGTTACAGCAGCGTGAGCAGTTACATACGCCGCAACTGCCGGTAACATATCTGCTCGACGCCGATGCCGCAATAGCCACCCGCCTACAACCGAAACAGACTTATTCGGACATAATCTTTTCCATATTCAACATATCATATAATATACAAATATGGCACTTTTTGTTTATTTTATGATATGTTATAAACATATATGGCAGTTTCATAAAACCGAATCAAGCAATTGCGATTTTGCTTCGTGGACTCGTAGATATTTACCTAAAACGAGGTTAAGTCTATTGTCAATCAACACAGAACTCACCGACTATAATATCCACCGGTCTTTTTAGAACCGCGATATTCTATAATACTTAAATCTACCAAGTGTTTCAATGACCTTTTAATAGTTATGATGCTCTTGCCCAATTCATCAGCTAAAGCAACTGCACTTATTCCCGGCGAAGAAACGATGCGATCATATATCATTTTTTCATTTTTATTTATCGTATCATTTATCGTATCATTTATCGTATCATTTATCGTATCATTTATCGTGCCATTTATCGGGTCATTTATCGGATCAGTCACAGAATCATCTATCGTACTGCTTTTTAAATCATTTATCGGGTCACTTATCGTGCCATTTATCGGGTCATTTATCGTATCATTTATCGTATCATTTATCGTATCATTCTTGCGACCCGATAAATCCGGACGCATAAAAGTAACCCTTACCACACCTTTTTCATCGGTTACCATCGGCTGTTTAAGCCCTGCACGTTTGCAGTCCTCAAATATCATTAACAGACCTCTGCCCCAGTGTTCAATTACGCCACTGTAATACATCACGCGGGCTATGGTTTCGTTTGGAGGTTCTGATGTATGAGAAACGAGTATATGAGAATCATATGTAAGTTGAGCCGCAGGTATTTCTTCAGGGAGCATTCCTGCATTTTCAATCTCTATGCGATCGTCATATATGGCAACGCCCACCGATGCAGTCTTTCTCCAGTCCATATGCGCCAATGCATTTGCACAACACTCGCGTAGGGCTGTTATGGGAACTTCCAACTCATCCTTACGATACATACCCTCCATTCGACTTGTTACCGAAAGATGCTTCAGGAAAAAAGGCGTCACCTCATTGAGCAAGTCAAAGATGTTGCCCTCAATCTGCTGGTTGTCGATAAATTCACGTTTATCCTTACCACGGAAACGAGCAAGACGTATAATGCAATTATGGTAATAAAAGAAGTCCTTACCGAAAAGCACGGCAGCAGCATTGCTATACACGCCATTCTTAAGCACTTTGAATTTTTCAAGAATGGCAATCGGATCGCGAGTGTATGCACCATCTTTCAACCGGCCCAATTCAAGAGCCTGACGCATTGCCCAATGTATGCGACTTTCGTCAAGATCCTCAAATTTCAAATTTTCATTTGGCAAAGTATCCCAATTGTATTTGAGGCCGCCACGGTGCATAATCATACGCGAATGCCTATCGTGCGGCATTACTGATGTCACGCTGTCGTGTCGTTGATAAGGTCTGCCGTCATAGGAATACGGTCTGTCGGGATTATTCCCCTCCACTTCAAATGCAATCAGCTGTTTATCGGAATCAATCAATTTTACATATTTCGGTTGAATTTCCACCGATGGCTCGAAGCGGCGCAAAGCCTCGCCAATCATACGAGTGGTCTTGTCACCGACTTCCTGTCCGATAATCTTGCCTGAATTTTTGACACCAAAGATTACAATACCACCGGTTCCATTGAGCATACCGCACAATGTTTCCATTCCTCGGTCAAGTTGGCCTGTCGTTTCCTTGAACTCCACGTCAACACCTTCATGGTTTTCAGCCAAACGCCGTATGTAGTCTAAATCAATCGACATAAAATAGGTGGTACTATATATGCAAAGTTAAAAAAAAATATTGATTTTAAGGCTATTTCCCCATATAGAGACATTTAGGAGTGTATTATGTTAGGCTAATACGGCAGGGGGTAATATGGGAATCGCTTGCAGCTCAATGAGCTACAAGCGATGAACTTTTTTGTCGGGGTGAGAAGACTCGAACTTCCGACCTCCACGTCCCGAACGTGGCGCGCTGCCAACTGTGCTACACCCCGAACAGTTGCCTGTTTTCGGGGGACAAAGGTAGCTATTATTTTTGAATAAAACACATTATCTGCGCAAATTTCTTTCCAAAAAATCAGGATTGTTCTTAAAAGCGTGTGTTTCAGGCATTCGTTGTGCCAAAATTTTTAGGCGACGGTTTATCAGCACGCGGTCGATAGCCGCTGCTACTATTATGGCGAGGCATACTGAGCCGATTATTATCAGCCATGCATAAAACGAATGTTCGGTTTGAGGAAACATGATATTCAGAATTTCATTAACATTAAACTTTTAGAAACTGCTTAAATTTATTTGTCGAAGGAATTGAGAGGATTTGTCAAGTAGATTTTTGATATTTATGAAGGAGTTATGGGGTGCCATAGTGACTGAATAAGTATCAACAAGATGCTGACAAAGACCTCTATGACATGACTAAATAAATTTTTAAACAGTTTCTTATATTCCAACGCAACGCAACTGCCTATTGTTCGCCACACACGCCCACAAAAGGCAAGAAAAGTGCAAAAAAGCAGCAACCGCAGGCCGTGGTCGCCTTGACCTTGCCTGCGGTTGCCGGAAAGTTATGGTTAATTATTTTTTATCAGATGGCATCATCTTCTACCGTTTCGAGGCTGTCGGCATTTGCTGCCGGAGCATCGGAAGTAGCTGCTTCGAGCTTCTTCATGATAGAGAATATGAACGCTGCCGAAACAATGCATATCAGCACGAGGATGCCCCACAGCACGGCAGTGTCGATTTTGCCCCACAGCAACATGGGTATCGACACGAGGTAGTTGCCCACCGCCGTTGCGGCAAACCATCCACCCATCATGGAACCTTTGAGCTTGGGAGGAGCAACCTTCGACACGAACGAAATGCCCATGGGCGAAAGAAGCAGTTCGGCAAATGTAAGCAACAGATATGTCGATATCAACCAGTTGGGCGACACTGAAGCCTGAGTGCCTACGATGCCGAGCGATCCGATAACCATCACGCCGTAAGCCACTGCGGCCATAACCATGCCGTAGCCAATCTTACGGGGTGCCGACGGCTCTTTCTTGCGCTTTGCAAGCCAACCGAATAGGGCAAGCGAGAAGGGTGTGAGAGCCACCACGTAGAACGGATTGAACTGCTGATATTGCTGCGGCTGAATGCCGGTGACAACTTCGTCGGTCGATGAATAGAAGTACCATAGCGCGCCTGCAACTGCAGCGAGTATGACCACCGAAATTATTCGGCTCAAATTGCTTTTCGACTGGAAAAGGTTGAACAATGCATACACGCCCACGGCAATCGACGTCAGCGCCCATACGTTGAAACCGATGCGGGTCCATCCGCTGGCTTCGGGCGAAGTGCAGCTCTTGGCAAATTCAGTAAGCGTTGCGCCATTCTGATGGAACACCATCCAGAAGAAGATTACCACGGCAAACACCAACAGCAATGCTACGACGCGCTGCTTGGTTTGAGCCGGCGTGAGTTCCGGACCTGCGTTCTGGGCCGATGCAGAAGCGGCGGCAGTCTTTTTGTCGGTAAGGATGTGGGCGTAAGCCTTGCGGCCAAGGAAATAGATGAGGAAGCTTATCACGAGCGATCCGCAAGCCACTGCAAATGCATAGCTGTAGCCGGTAGAGAGCGTGGTGATGTAAGTAGAGGCAAATTCAGCCAGATCGCCGGTCACCGTCATACCGTTGTTCGTAGCCACCGACATCAGCTCAGAGCCATCGGTAGCTCCGTCGAGAAATTGATTGCAAAGCGCCGGCAAGCTCGACTCGTAAACGAGACCCTTTGCCTGAAGCGCCATGTTGCACATTGCGGTGGCTGCCATCGGGGCGAACATCGAACCGATGTTTATGGCCATATAGAACAGCGAGAACGCGGCGTCGCGCTGACCGCTGTAACGAGCTTCGTTATACAAATCGCCAACCATCACCTGGAGGTTGCCCTTGAACAGACCCGTGCCGACGGCGATGAATATGAGCGCTGCGCAGAGTATCACGAGCGACGAGGTGGAACGTATGTCGGTAGGTATCGACATCGTAAGGTAGCCGATGAACATTACGGCAAGACCGGTAACGACGCACTTCGAGAAGCTCCATTTGTCAGCTACCCAGCCACCGATGAGCGGCATGAAATAAACGAGAGCGAGGAACCCCGCGTAGATTTGTCCCGACACGGTAGAGTCGAGTCCGAACTTGGCTTGCAAGAACAGCAAGAAGATGGCAAGCATCGTATAATAGCCGAAACGCTCGCCGGTGTTAGCAAGCGAAAGCACGTATAGGCCTGCCGGTTGATTTTTAAACATAATGATTGGTATTTAGATTATTAATGAAAATCGTAAGTCACCGTTTCGCTCAAGCCTCAATGCTTGGCTGCGGAAAGTTGCGCCTGAAAAGCCACGGCATAAAGCTTCATCTGCTTCACCATAGCAAGAAGTCCGTTGCTCCTGGTGGGCGACAGGTTTTCGGCAAGTCCTATCTTGTCGATGAAATATAGGTTGGCATCGATTATTTCGGAAGGCGTATGGTCGTTAAGCACCTGTATGAGCAGCGATATTATGCCCTTTACTATGATGGCATCTGAATCGGCCGTATAAAACACCCGGCCGTCGTGGAGTTCGGCATTGAGCCACACGCGGCTTTGGCACCCCTCGATGAGATGCTCCGGCGTTTTATATTTGGCGTCGATGGGTGGCAGTGCATTGCCGAGATCGATAATCATTGCATATCGATCCATCCAGTCATCAACCTCTGAAAATTCTTCTATTATTTCGTCTTGGATGTTGTCAATTGTCATAATGGTGCAAAGATAATGTTTTTTATCGAAAATTCCTTTCTCCATACAAAACATTAAGCACCGTTTGTCCGGCAGCAAGCAACGATCGTTTATCTATCGACGACATGTCATCGTTCAAAGTATGCCATGTGGGCGGGAACGAGCGAGTGATGGCATTGTTGCACTCAACTATGTCGATGCACGGTATTCCGGCTTCGTTTATGAACACGTGGTCGTCGACAAGCGATCCGCCTACTTCGTTTATGAACTTGTCGGCAAACCCTGCGTTGGCGCCTGCCGCCCAAACTTTGTCGACAAGGCTGCGGGCGTGCTTATTGGAATAATACTCTCTGTGGAATCGGGCATCCAATCCGCCCACCATGTCGAGCACTATGCCGAATGCAGGCTTATTTTCCTGGTTATAAGGCATATTCCCCACCCAGTACTGCGTTCCGAGGCACCATGTGTCGTCCTTTCTATCCCAGCCGCTTGCATCGCCGTAATCCTCTGCGTCGACAAACAGCAAGTCAACGCCTATCTGAGGCGTATATTCGGCCAAGAGACGTGCCACTTCGAGCAACACGCCCACGCCGCTGGCACCGTCGTTGGCACCAAGTATCGGGCGACGACGATTTTCGTCACTCGACTCATTATCAGCCCAGGGGCGAGTGTCGTAATGGGCCGCCAACAGAACTCGATAGTTGTTTTCGCGATTAAATTGTGCCAGAATGTTGGTTATGGGGAGGCTGTCACCATTAAAAGCCGTCACCTCGGCACTTTGCAGTATCACGGTGTCGGCACCATGTCGGTTCAACTCATCCACTATATACTTCTCACATTTCTTATGCCCTGCCGATCCCGGCACTCGAGTTCCGAAGTCTACCTGCTGCTTTACGTAAGCATATGCGCTGTCTGAGTTGAATTGCGGCGCAATCGCATTGTCATATTTTAAGGTATCGTTTTGGGTTTCGGACTTCCCGGCGTTTGAGGATTGGCGGCACGCACATGTAAGGAGTCCCAAACCCAAAACGATGGTTAATATTTTCCTTTGCATAGCAAAATTCTGTTTACACGCCTCAAAGTTACGAATTAGTTACGGATATATTACGTTCTGTATGCCGCTAATTGGACTTATCGAGTTTAAATTTTGTTAATATGGTTAAAATTCGTTTAGTAACGCTCGATGCGAAACTTTACGCCTACATTTGTACTTATAATCATAGAAGGAATGTTTCATCTCACCGACAGCACATATGAACGAAATTAAGAACAGGATAGAGCAACTGCGAACGGAGCTCGACATGCACAATCACAATTACTACGTGCTTGACTCACCGACAATAAGCGACCGGGATTTCGACATGATGATGAAAGAGCTTGAGGAGCTCGAACGTAGCCATCCCGAATTTGACGACCCCTACTCGCCCACCCGGCGCGTAGGCAGCGACCTGTCGAAAGGCTTCGTGCAAGTGCGCCATGAATATCCTATGCTGTCGCTCGGAAACACATATTCGATATCCGAGGTCGACGATTTCGTAAAAAGATGTCGCGACGCGCTCATGGGCGAAAGCTTCACCATAGTCGGCGAAATGAAATTTGACGGCACATCCATATCGCTCACATACGAAAACGGCCGACTCGTACGAGCCGTGACGCGAGGCGACGGCGAAAAAGGCGACGACGTTACCGAAAACGTGATGACGATAAAAAGCATCCCTCTAAGGCTACAAGGCAACGATTGGCCCGAGCGGTTCGAGATAAGAGGCGAGATAGTACTCCCCTGGCAAGCGTTCGACAAGCTCAACGCCGAGCGCGAATTTAATGAAGAACCGCTGTTTGCCAACCCCCGCAATGCCGCATCCGGAACGCTAAAGCTCCAGAATCCGGCCGAAGTAGGACGGCGCGGCCTCGACGCCTATTTTTACTACTTGCTCGGCGAAGACCTGCCGCACGACACCCATTTCGACAATATGATGGCGGCGCGCAAGTGGGGCTTCAAGGTATCTGCCGTCATGACCCGGCTGAAATCGATAGCCGACGTTGACGCATTCATAAACCATTGGGATACAGCCCGAAAGGAGCTACCGGTGGCTACCGACGGACTCGTGTTTAAAATCGACTCGCTGCGTCAGCAACTCAACCTCGGATACACGGCCAAATCGCCGCGATGGGCCATGGCCTATAAGTTTCAGGCCGAGCGCGCGCTGACACAACTGAAATTCGTGTCGTTCGAAGTCGGGCGTACGGGAGTGATAACCCCCGTGGCAAACCTCGAGCCGGTACTGCTCTCCGGCACGATAGTGAAACGCGCATCGCTCCACAACGCCGACATAATACGCAATCTCGACATACATGAAGGCGACATGCTGTACGTCGAAAAAGGAGGAGAGATAATACCCAAAATCACCGGCGTCGACGGCGCTGCCCGAAAAGCCGACGCAAAAGCAGTGGCATTCGTAACCGAATGTCCGGCCTGCGGCACCGAACTCGTCAGAGTGGAGGGTGAAGCCTCTTGGGTATGCCCGAACAAGTACGGATGCCAGCCGCAGATAACGGGCCGCGTGGAACACTTCGTAAGCCGCAGAATGATGGACATTGACGGCATCGGAGCCGAAACATCCGAGACGTTGTTTGCCGGCGGACTCGTCAGCAACATCGCCGACATATACGACCTGACGCGCGAAAAGCTGATGCGCCTCGACCGGTTTGGCGAAAAGAGCGCCGACCGCATAATGCAAGGCATCGAGCGGTCGAAGACGGTTCCGTTCGAGCGCGTGGTATATGCCTTGTCAATACCCTACGTGGGCGAAACGGTGGCAAAAAAAGTAGCGTTCAGCCTTAAGAACATCGACGCGCTTATGTCGGCATCGGTCGACGACCTGACGGCAATCGACGACGTGGGGACTCGCATAGCCGAGAGCATAGTCGAATATTTCGCCGCACCCGTCAACCGCGAAATAATCGAACGGCTTCGGCGCGCGGGCGTATGCATGGAAGTGGCCGAGCAAAGCGCTGCGGGAGCGTCCGACAAGCTCAACGGCAAATCGATAGTGATAAGCGGCGTGTTCAATCACCACTCGCGCGACGAGTACAAGGCCCTGATAGAGCTTCACGGCGGCAAGAATTCCGGATCCATCTCAAAAAAGACATCATTCATACTCGCCGGCGAAAACATGGGGCCGGCAAAACTCGAAAAAGCCTCAAAGCTCGGAGTGCCGATTATCGGAGAAGATGAGTTTTTGAAAATGATAGAGAATTGATAACCAAAATTTTTAAATATGAAAGCATTTAAAGTCATCATCGTAAGCGCCGTAATGGCCCTCACATGCGCTTTTGCGCCCGCAAACGCCAACGCACAGTTCCGCATCGGACCGAAAGCCGGACTGACGGTCAACTCGTTCCACTTCAACAATAGCGTGTTTGACGACAACAACCGCACAGGCTTCACGGCCGGCCTCATGACCGAATTTACCGTGCCGGTGGTAGGCGTTGGCTTCGACCTCTCGCTTATGTACGTGCGCCGCAACGCCGAGTGGCTCAGAGAAAACAATTACACCAAGGACAATCGCGACTACATCGAAATTCCGTTAAACTTCAAATGGAAGTTCAGCATTCCGTTGGTAAGCAAGATCGTGCGCCCGTATCTCACCACCGGGCCGAGCATCGCATTCCTCACGAGCCGCAAGGCATTCAATCAGATGTATCACAATAAAAAGTACGATGCCGCGTGGAATTTCGGCTTCGGCGTCGAACTGCTGAGCCATCTTCAAGTCGGAGCAAGCTACGGATTAGGCATGACAAAGGCCGTCAAAGCCATTGGCGGCGGCGAGGCTGCCGACATAAGCAGCAAAAACCGCTACTGGACCGTCAGCGCGGCATATCTTTTCTAAACTGCATTACGTTGGCCGGCGGCCTTCCGGCAGCCAACTCCCCTTTCATGAATTCCATGTACGGCTCCACATGGCTGAAGAAGCGCCGATAGCCGTCGCATAGGTAATTCAATCCCGCTTCGCCGTTTGCATCGATGGCAAACCGATTGCGCGGGCACTCTCCGTGACAGGCAAACTCATATTTGCAATTACGACATCGCGTCGGCAACATTCCGAGCTTCACGGCTCCGAATCGTTGCTGACGCTCACTATTCATAAGCTCCAGTATGTGCGATTCATGTATGTTGCCCAGTCGGTATTGCGGAAACACGAAATGGTCGCAGCAATAAAGGTCGCCATTATGCTCCATTGCTGCCGCGTGGCCGCACGACGACGACAGAGTGCACACTCCAGGCGTTTGCCCCACCCAGTTGGCCAGCGTGGCGTCGAAAATCTGAACGAACATGCTGCCTACGTCGTTTTTCACCCATTCGTCAAACACGCTGCACAAAAATTCGCCCCACTGCTGCGGCGACACCGAAAACGGAGCCATAACGCCCTGCTGTTCCACCGAAGCCAGCGAGGCATCGGGTTGCAGGCGCTCCACCACGGGAGTGAATTGCAGATATTTGCACCCTATCGACTTGAAAAACTCATAAAACTCCACCGGATGGTCGGCATTATACTCATTCACCACGGCCATCGCGTTCCATTCCACCCCATATTTCTGGAGCAACCGTATGCCGCGCATCACGTTGATGAAAGTGGGCCGGTCGGACTTATTGCGGCGATATTCGTCATGAAACTGCTGCGGGCCGTCAATCGAAACGCCTATCAACCAGTCATTATCGCGAAAAAAGCGGCACCACTCGTCGTTAAGCAGCGTGCCGTTGGTTTGCAGGCAGTTCACTATCATTCGCCCGTTGGCATACTTGCGCTGCAGCTCCATGGCGCGCTTGTAAAAATCGATGTTCATTATGGTAGGCTCGCCGCCATGCCACGTAAACATCACCTCGGGAGTGGTCTGCGCCTCGATGTACTGCTTGGTAAATTCCTCGAGCGTGGCATCCGACATCCTCATTTTTTTCGAATCGCCATAGTAGTTGCCCTTCTCCAGATAGTAGCAATATTCGCATGCCAGATTGCACGTTGCGCCCACCGGCTTGGGCATTACATATACGGGATGTGAAAACGGATTGATCATACGGCAAAGTTATGGCTTATTTTTTGCATTGCCAAACCTTTGGTCACGCAACATATGCGCGTAAACGCCACGTTAACATACGTATGATTGGCATAAGCGTGGGATATTGCGTATATTTGCGTATATTTGCGTATATTTGCAATCAGCACTTAACAACCTTAAATATGAGAAAACCAATACCCCCAAATTCAATCCTGCTGCCTGCCATAGCAGCATCGACGTTAGTCTCGGCCACAGGGTGCCATTCCGGGAAAAACGACGATCAGAGCAAACCCATGAACATCGTCTACATCATGACCGACGACCATACGGCGCAAATGATGAGCTGCTACGACAAACGGTTTGCCAACACGCCCAACCTCGACAGGATAGCGCGCGACGGCGTTCGATTTACCAACAGCTTCGTGGCCAACTCGCTGAGCGGGCCGAGCCGCGCTTGCCTGCTGACCGGTAAACACAGCCACAAAAACGGGTTCACCAACAACGAGCACGGCATATTTGACGGCGCGCAACCCACTTTCCCGAAATACCTTCAGAAGGCGGGATACCAAACGGCCATCTTCGGCAAGTGGCACTTGCACTCCTACCCCACCGGGTTCGACACCTGGGAGATAGTGCCTGGACAAGGCGACTACTACAATCCCCGCTTCATAAAGCAATCGGGCGACACCATAAGCGAACATGGCTACCTGACCACGCTGATAACCGACAAGAGCCTCGACTGGCTCGAAAACAGGCGCGACAAACAGAAGCCGTTCTGCCTGATGATTCACCACAAGGCAATACATCGCAACTGGATGGCCGATACCTGCGACCTCGATCTCTACGAGGACCAAACGTTCGAGCTCCCCGAAAATTTCTACGACGACTATGCCGGACGCGAAGCCGCCTCTACGGCCGAAATGCGAATAGCCGACCACATGGATCTGATATACGACCTGAAAATGGACGGCCCCGACAAAAACAGCGCACTGAAAGAAACCTACCTGAGCTTCTGCGGCCGGATGGACTCGGCACAGAGAGCACGATGGGATGAATTCTATGCACCTATAATAAAAGATTTCTACGCACGGAATCTTAGCGGACGCGAGCTCGCCGAATGGAAGTACCAACGCTACATGCGCGACTATCTGAAAACGGTAAAGAGCCTCGACGACAACGTAGGGCGCGTGCTCGACTATCTCGAAAAGAACGGAATGCTCGACAACACCCTCGTGGTATATGCCTCGGATCAGGGATTCTACATGGGCGAACACGGTTGGTTCGACAAACGATTCATGTACGAAGAATCATTGCGCACACCGCTCGTCATGATGCTGCCCAAAGGCATGGATCGCCGTGGCGACATCGACGAGATGGTGCAGAACATTGACTATGCCCCGACATTCCTCGAGCTTGCCGGCATCGACGTTCCCGACGACATACAAGGCCGCTCGCTAATGCCTCTGCTCAAAGGCGAAAAGCCCGACGACTGGCGCAAAACGCTCTACTACCACTACTACGAATATCCGGCCGAACATGCCGTAAAACGTCACTATGGAGTGCGCGACGACCGATATAAACTCATGCATTTCTACAACGACATTGACAGCTGGGAGCTTTACGATCTCCAATCCGACCCGCATGAGATGAACAATCTCTACGGCCAACCCGGCATGGAGCAGATAACGGCCGACATGAAGGCAAAGCTCAAAGCCGCTCAAGAGGAATACGACGATCCTATACGTTTCGACTATCCGCTTTGACAAGCCGGCAATACCGCTCGATAACGACGTAATAACCCACACAAAAAAAATTATCCGGGGCCCTCGCAATGAGAACCCCGGATATTTTTATGGTTGGATTGATGTCCGTATCGTTACATCAATCAAGCTTTCTTCAATGACTTGGCATTGCGACGGCTGTCGGTGAGATAAGCCACCGGAGCTGCCACGAAGATGGTAGCCAACGTACCGATGATTACGCCGAATATCATTGCGAACGTAAACGAACGGATCGAATCGCCACCGAGTATGAAGATGCAGAGCAACACGAGCAACGTTGAAGCCGACGTCATTATGGTACGGCCCAAAGTCGAGTTGATCGACATGTTGATGGTGTTGAAGAAATTCTGCTTCGGATACAATCCCACGTTTTCACGAACACGGTCAAATACCACCACGGTATCGTTGATCTGATAACCGATCACCGTCAATATTGCGGCTATGAACGATTGGTCAACTTCCATTGCAAACGGGAACACGCCCTGGAACAACGAGTAGAAGCCGATTATCGAGAAGGCCGTAAACGCTACTGCTGCGAGAGCGCCCACCGAGAAGGCTACGTTGTGGAAACGGATGAGGATGTAAAGGAACATAGCGATGAGCGAGAGCAACACTGCCACGTAAGCGTCGGTACGCATGTCGTTAGCCACGGTCGGGCCCACTTTCTGCGAACTCATGATGCCTATGTTTTCGTTGGTAGTCGAGAAGTCGGCCATCGACATGTCGCCTATTTCGTTCTTCAATCCGTTGTAGAGTATTTCGGTTATCTCCTGGTCAACGTTGTCGTCATTGCTGTCGATCTTGTAGTTGGTAGAGATACGCACCTTGGTGTCGTCGTCGATAGTTATCACTGATACCTGAGCGCCGTCGAACATCGGAGCCAGATGGTCGCGAAGTTCATGAGTCTTCACGGGATGATCGAACTGTACCACGTAGTTACGTCCACCCGAGAAGTCGATACCCTGATTCAGGCCCTGATAGAACAGCGAACCGATTACAATCAGCACGAATATGCCGCAAACGGTGAAGCTGACTTTACGCTTGCCGAGGAAGTTGATGTTTGTATTGGTAAACATCTTGCGCGACAGCGGAGTGGTGAACGTAAGGTTCTGGAACGGTTTCGACTTGGCGCCGATGATAAACACCAGACGGGTAAGATATACTGCCGTGAAGAACGAGCAGATGATACCGATGATGAGCGTAGTGGCAAAGCCCTTGATGGGGCCGGTGCCGTAAAGCAACAGGATTACGCCGGTGATTATCGAAGTAAGGTTAGAGTCGAAGATAGCGGAGAATGCATTGCTGTAACCGTCGGCTATGGCAGTGCGGGCGTTCTTGCCGGCACGAAGTTCCTCTTTCGAACGTTCGAAGATAAGCACGTTTGCATCGACGGCCATACCCAATGCCAACACTATACCGGCAATGCCCGAAAGCGTAAGCACAGCCTGGAACGATGCCAGGATGCCGAACGTGAAGAACAAGTTGAGAATCAAACCGAGGTTGGCGATGAGGCCGGGGATAACGCCATAGAACGCCATCATGAATATCATAAGCAATATGAGCGCTATGATAAACGACATGAAGCCGTCCTCAATGGCCTGCTGACCGAGCGACGGGCCTATAACGGTGTCACTGATTATGTCGACCTTGGCAGCCATCTTACCGCTCTTGAGCACGTTGGCCAAGTCTTTTGCTTCGTCGGTGGTGAAGTTACCGGTAATCGACGAGCGACCGCCTTCGATCACGCTGTTCACGTTAGGAGCCGAGTAAACCTGATTGTCAAGCACGATGGCCACTTGCTTCTGCAAGTTGGCGGCAGTGATGCGTGCCCACTGCTTTGCTGCATCGGGCTTCATGTTCATCGACACGTAGTTGCCACCCTGCTGAGTGTCATAGTCGCTTGTAGCCGAAGTAACCACGTCGCCGCTAAGAGCAGCCTTTCCGTTTGCGGTCTTCAGACCTACGAGCGTATAGAGGTCGATATGTTTGGGTTTGCCGGTGACGGTATCGGTCATCTCCACTGTCTGCGGCTTCACTTCCCATGCAAGCTTGAGGTTTGAAGGGAGCAAGCGTTTTGCTGCGGGCGACGACATTATCGAGTCGATGGCGGCACGGTTTTGGCTTGTGGCGCTACCTACCACGATGGCGTTGTAGGGATTGCTTACCTGAAGGAAATATTCAAACAGGCCCTTTCCGTTGCCGGTGCTGTCGGCACGCGACACGCGGTCGAGTTCGGCGAGTGCGTTCTGATAATCGGCAAGAGGCATCGTTTCATAGAATTCGAGGTTTGCCGACGATTTAAGAAGTTCGCGCACGCGATCATGTTCCTTCACGCCCGGGAGTTCGAGAAGGATTTGACCGTCCTTTTCAAGTTCCTGGATGTTGGGAGCCACGACGCCAAACTGGTCGATACGGCTACGGAGCACGTTGGTCGAGCTGCTTACGCGGTCTTTCACTTCCTGCTTCAAAGCGGCCTCAACGGCTTCGGGCTTTTCGCCGCGCTTCACTTGATCCTTGAACACAACCGAAAGGTCGCCCTGCGGATCAAGAGCTTGATATTGCTTACAGAAAATAGATACGTAGTCGTTGCTCTTTGTAGCCTTTGCTATCGAATCGGCGCTTTGTATTGCCTGTTCGAAGTAAGGGTTACCCTCGGCGTTGGCCATCGACCGAAGAATATCGGGAACCGACACCTGAAGGGTCACGTTCATACCGCCTTTGAGGTCAAGACCAAGGCCTACGCCTAATTTCTGTACTTCGTTAAATGTGTAACCGAGAAACACTTTCTCTTTCGAAATAGAGTCGATGTAGCTTTTATAAGCCATTCGGTAGGAATCAGAGCTGTTGGTCTGGTCGCCCGACACTTGAGCCGCATAAGCCTCTGCCTTATTCTCGTATTTGTTGGTCACCAACGTAAACGAGATGTAAAAGAGGCAAATGAGCACCAAGAAGATGGCTATTACACCAGCCACAACACTTCCTAATTTTCCTTTGCTTTGCATGTGTTGATAAAATATGTTAATTGGGTTATTAAATTGTTCGTATTTTGCTTTCAGCCTGCAAATATACGACTTTCTTTTTTAATAACGGCAATTGATGTATGGTTTTTTGGGTTAGTTGATTAGTTCTGTTTGAGTTGTTCGGATATGAATGCATGCATTTCAGGCGTGTGGGCCTCTACGCTCTGAAGCAATTTGAACTGATTGCGGGTGCGCACCAGATTATGTTCGGGATATTTGATTTTATAGTAAGTATCGCCGTTGATATAATCGGTGAGGAAGCGCACTGCCTGCATGTAGGGGAACAATGCCGCTGCATACGGAAGGTTTTCTATTTCGATGGGCATCAAGAACTTACCTGCCGACGAGAGATAACCCTCGGTAAACGCCTTGAATATGTCCATATTGAATTCCACGCCGTCGATGTTCGGATCGTCCTCGGCAAGAGTGTTGGCTCCGGTGCGCAGGAAATCGCCGTAATCGCTGAATATGAAGCTCGGCATCACGGTGTCGAGGTCAATGACGCAAAGTATCTCGCCATTGTCGTCAAACATCATGTTGTTTACCTTCGTGTCGCAGTGGCATATGCGCTTGGGCAGCTTCCCTTCGCGATGCAGACGCTCGGCCTTGCACATTTCTTCGGCACGGCTTTCGAGCTCGTCAAGCAGCGGTTTCACCTCTGCCACGCGTCCGGCGGCATCGGCGTCCACGGCATCGTGAAGCTGCTTGATGCGGAACGCCATGTTATGGAAATCGGGTATGCTCTCCTTAAGGTCTTCATCGAGATCCACGAGCATGGCCTGGAAATTACCGAAAGCCTTGCCGGCATTGCGCGACGATTCGGGATTAACGGCCTCGAAAGTATGGGCGCGCGGTATGAACACCATTACACGCCAATAGCTGTCGCCGTCAAAATAGTAAGTTTTGGTGCCATCGGTAGTCTTCACGAAGGTGAGCACCTTGCGGTCAATGTCGTCAGCGCCCGTTTCCTCAAGCTTGCGACGTATGTGGGTCGTCACGGCCTCTATGTTATGCTGCAAAGTGTCAACATCGGTAAATATATGATGGTTGATTCGTTGAAGCACATAATCGGGAGTAGCGTCATCCGCCGTCTTTACTATGTAAGTGTCATTTATAAGGCCATTGCCCAACGGCTTTACTTCTGCCACCGTTCCGACTATGGCAAACTTGCTGATAATTTCATTGAAGTCTTTCATGTGAGTGTTATAATTGGTTAAACAGAGTTATAGTCCCACAAAATTAATCAAAAAATCCTGTCTTTTAGGCTTTTTGAATCGTTTTTTTCGCTGTCATATCGAAAAATGTATTAATTTTGCCGTAAATAGATAATTAACTAACCTTAATACCTAACAAATAGTAATTATGAGAATTGCAAAAATGTTTGGGCTGGCGGTATGCGCCTTGGCCCTTATGACCGGATGCGTCAACCAGTCGGCCACTGAAGCATCGCGTACCATCGTTACCGACGTACCCGAGCGTCCTGCCGGACAAGAGGACATGGTTGGATTCGCTGCTGCACCAATCGACACCGTAAGAGTAGGCTTCATTGGTTTGGGAATGCGCGGACCGGGCGCCGTGTCACGCTTCACCCACATACCCGGAGTCAAAATCGTAGCTCTATGCGACATCGAGAAAGACAGAGTTGACAGAGCCCAGAACATTCTCAAAAACGCCGGCCTCCCCGAAGCTACCGGTTATTCGGGAAACGACAGCATATGGAAGCAGCTCGTTGAACGCGACGACCTCGACCTTGTTTACGTCGTTACCGACTGGAAAAATCACGCCAAGATGGGTAAATATGCCATGGAAAACGGCAAACACGTAGCCATCGAAGTGCCTGCCGCAATGACACTCGACGAAATATGGGATCTCATCAACACTTCGGAACAGACCCGCAAGCACTGCATGATGCTTGAAAACTGCGTTTACGACGAATTCGAGCTCAACACCCTCAACATGGCTCAGAACGGATTGTTCGGCGAAGTTCTGCACACCGAAGGCAGCTATATCCACAATCTTCAGGATTTCTGGAACGACTATTACAACAACTGGCGTCTCGACTTCAATCAGCACAATCGCGGCGACATTTATGCCACTCACGGCATGGGCCCGGCTTGCCAGCTTCTCGACATTCACCGTGGCGACCGCATGACAACCCTCGTTTCAATGGACACGAAGGCCGTTACCGGTCCTGAACTCGTAAAGGCTAAGACAGGCAAGGACGAACCGTTTGAAAACGGCGACCACACAATGACAATGATTCGCACCAACAACGGCAAGACCATCCACATACAGCACGACGTAATGAATCCCCGTCCTTACAGCCGTATGTATCAGCTCACCGGTACCAAAGGCTTTGCAAACAAGTATGGCCGCGCCGGATATGCATTCCAGCCCGAAGCTCTTGCAGCTGACGAAGTACCCGACCACGAAAACCTTAACGCGCACGGCTTCATTTCGCCCGAACAGCAAGCAGCCCTCACGGCTAAATATCAGCACCCCATTTTGCGCGAAATCGGCGAACAAGCCAAGACCGTAGGCGGCCACGGCGGCATGGACTTCGTTATGGACTATCGTCTCATCTACTGTCTGCGCAATGGTCTGCCCCTCGACATGGACGTGTATGACCTCGCTGAATGGTGCTCACTCGCTCCCCTGTCGAACCTTTCTATCGAAAACGGTTCGGCTCCCGTTGAAGTTCCCGACTTCACTCGTGGCGCATGGGATAAAGTGAAAGGCTACCGCCACGCCTACGCCGACAAGAAATAATGCAAGGTTCTCCGAAACCACGCATTAACACATAAAGCAAGATGGAGAATTGCCGACAACGCGATTCTCCATCTTTTTTATTTTGGCCGTTTCGATGCGTTATATTATATTTGCCACAGCAAAAAGACTCAAATGCAACAAGCCATGAACGAAAATAACGAAAAAGACAAAATAGTCATAACCATAGGCCGACAGTTCGGTAGCGGAGGACGCGAACTCGGCAAACAGCTGGCTCAGGCTCTCGGATTTGAATACTATGACAAGGAGTTGCTCAGCGAAGCAGCAAAGAGAGCGGGCGTAAGCACCGAATTCTTCGAGAAAAGCGACGAGCGGTTCCCGTCATTCCTCAACGGCTTGTTTTCATTTGCATTCGGGCTTAATCCCGTGACATATTATTCGGGATCAACGTCGATAAGCGACGACAGCCTTTATCGGGCTCAAAGCGACTTCATCAGGTCGCTGCCCGAAAAAAGCTCTTGCGTCATAGTGGGGCGAACGGCCGATTACGTTCTGCGCGATCACCCCAGAGTGATAAACCTGTTCGTGCATGCGCCCATCGACGAACGCGTGCGACGCATAATGGAACGCGACGGACTGACGGCCGACAAGGCACGCTCGAAAGCCGAGCGAATCAACAAGCTCCGCGCAAACTACTACAACTTCTACACCGACAAGATATGGGGCGCGGCCGAATCATACGACCTGTCGTTCGACACCTCGCGTCTCAGCATGGCCGACATCGTAGAAGTGATACGCGAATACGTCAAACGCCGGTATCCGTCGGCTCTTTGAGCCGTGGAGGACGCGTTGCCACATATTCCATTATCGAGCACACGCTCGAAGCCACGAACGATATTCCGGTAATCAGCACCACGGCGTCGTTGAGAGTGCGCACGTTGGAGCACAGTATAACTATGCCCGCCACGATCATGAGCACCGGCAATATGTAGAAATACCACGGAAGCACGAACGGGCGGCTCCAGACGCCCACCACGAGTATGTGGAACACGCCGAACAGTATCAGCAGACCGCCAAATATAAACGCCAGTACGCCGACGAAAAATTCGGGATTCACAACCATCCAAACGCCCAATACGAGCGCTCCGATGCTCGCCACGATGGTCGACGTGGGAGCCGAATGGTCATTGTCTCTCGAGCCTCTGCGCACGAGAGCCGATATGAGACTATACAAACCGGGCACTATGAGCATAATGCCCACGGCCATCACTATCCACGACAATATGTCGACGCGTGAATGCCATACGATCATAAGTATGCCCACTATCAGCACTATTAGCGACGTGAGCACGTTGGTAGTTGATTTCATAACAGTCGAAACTTTAAGTTGTAAATTAAATACGCTTCACAACCTGTTAAAGTTCGACCGCAACGAGGGTTTTGTTCGCTATGAGAGCATGGGAGCTATGCGCTTCAATGCCGTCAAAAACGCATCGGCCTCGCCTATGGTGTTGTAAAGACCGAACGAAGCCCTTACCACCCCTTCTACGCCAAGAGCACGCATGAGCGGCTGCGCGCAGTGATGCCCGGTGCGCACGGCTATCCCCAATTTGTCGAGCAGCAATCCGGTGTCGTAATGGTGCGCGTTGCCGATGAGGAAGCTTATTATGGCTGCCTTTCCGGGCGCAACGCCGAATATGCGCATTTTGGGAATCTCCATCATGCGCCTCGTGGTGTACTCGAGCAAATCGTTTTCATAGGTGGCTATTCGGTCGACTCCGACGGCCGACATATAGTCGATGGCGGTGTGCAGCGCCGCGAGATCAACGAAATCGGGAGTGCCGGCCTCGAACTTATACGGCAACTCGGCATACGTGGTACGCTCGAAGCTCACCGAACTTATCATTTCGCCGCCCCCCTGATATGGAGGCATTGCCTCAAGCAGTCGGCTGCGGCCATAAAGCACGCCCACGCCGCACGGCCCATACATTTTGTGCGACGAGAACACATAGAAATCGGCATCGAGGTCGCGCACGTCGACATCCATGTGCGCAATGGCTTGCGCGCCGTCGACGAGCGCCACCGCGCCGGCCTTGTGCGCTTCGGCTATTATTTCCTTCACGGGGTTGACCGTTCCGAGCACGTTCGACACATGCGTTACCGACACCACTTTTGTGCGCGGCGACAACAGCTTTTTATACGCGTCGAGGTCGAGCGTACTGCGATCTTCAGCCAAAGGTATCACCTTTATGACTATGCCTTTTCGGTCGCGGAGCAGCTGCCAGGGCACTATGTTGGCGTGATGTTCCATCTCGGTGAGTATCACCTCGTCGCCCTCCGATAGCAATGACCCGTAGCTCGAAGCCACGAGATTGATCGACTCGGTGGTGCCGCGAGTAAATATCACCTCCCTGGTCGACGGAGCATTTATGAGACGGCGCACGCGCTCACGAGTGTCCTCCATCATCATGGTGGCTTCTTGCGATATGGTGTGTACGCCCCTGTGTACATTTGCCTTATGGTTGTAATACATATCTCTTATCGCATAAACCACCTGTCGCGGAGTTTCGGTAGTGGCGGTGTTGTCGAGATATATCAACGGTTTGCCATAAATGGTTCGTCCTAATATCGGGAAGTCGCTTCTCAACGCTTCAACGTCGTAAATGTCTTTGGATATATGTTTTAATTCCATAAAGCAAATTAATGTGATGTAAATGTTACTGCTTGACGACCGATTCGCCTCGACATGAAGCCGCACAATCGCCGCAAAGGGCATCGGGGCCGCCCTTGAACCGTAGCTCCACCAAATGACGCAGTCGGTCGCTCAGGCCGTCGATATGCACCGAGTCTATCACGTCGGTCATAAATGCCTGCATAAGCATGGTGCGCGCCTCGTGTTCCGTGATGCCCCTGGTACGCATATAGAACAATGCCTCGGCATCGAGCTGACCGGTCGTTGCACCGTGGCTGCACTTAACGTCGTCGTTATAAATTTCGAGCTGCGGCTTGGTATGCATCCGGGCATCGGTCGAAGCCAATATGTTGCGGTTGCTCTGATAAGCTTCGGTAAACGAAGCGCCCGGGGCCACGAGTATGCTTCCCGAAAATACGCCCTTCGAATCATCGTCGAGCACGTACTTGAACATTTGAGTGCTGTGGCAATGCTGCGACAGGTGATTTATGCGGGTATGATTGTCGGTATGCTGCGAAGCCGAGCATATGGCCATGCCGTTGAGCGTAGTGGAGCAATGCGCGCCCGAAACGTCAATGTGATAATCGTTGCGGGTAATGCCTCCGTAGAGGGTGGTTCCGTTAATGCGCACGTTTGAGCCGTCGTGTTGCCTTACGAACATCTGAGAATAGCGCGACGTGCGCGACGACGACTCCTCGATGTCGATGATTTCGAGCGACGAGTTACGTCCGGCGACCACCTCAACCACTTGCGACGACAGATAATCGGTCGCGGAGTCCTGAGTATGATCGCAGACGAGCAGTTGCGCGGCGGCATCATCTTCGAGCACTATGAGCAGTCGTCGGAATGCCGCCAATGGTGCCGGCGAACTGAATATGTTGACCAACTGCAAAGGCTTCGACAGCTGCACGCCGCGAGGCACGTAGATCAAGGCGCCATCCTGAGCGAGAAGCGTGTTCAGGGCCACCGACGCATTCGACAGCGGAGCCACCGAACCGTAATAGCGCTCCACCAACTCCGCTTTTTCGCGGGCGGCCGCGCGCAGCGACATGAACAGCGCTCCGTCGGTCAGCTTGCCTTGCAGGGTCGACGTGGAACGAAACGAGTCGTTGACCGTTATGCCAAGCAGAGTGCTCATATTCGGCACCCCGCATTTAAACGACGATGCGACGTCAACGGGTATGTTGACGCGGCTTATGTTTACGCCGTAGTCGGGCGCAAACATGTCGTTGATCGACGTATGTTCGAAATCCTCGCACGATGAGTCGGGAAGCTGCGCGCGCTCGAGCACCTCGAGCGCCTCGGCGCGGAGCTTGTTGAGCGGAGCCGCCGAATTTTCGTCGACCGTGGCTCGATTTTCGAGATATAGCTCTATGTATTGTTTCAGACTGTTCATTTCGACTCGTTATCAATTTCTTCCTTAATCCAGTCGTAACCGCGTTCCTCAAGCTCGAGCGCCAATTCGGGGCCGCCCGTCTTCACTATGCGCCCCTTATAAAGCACATGTACGAAATCGGGCTTAATGTAGTCGAGCAGACGCTGATAGTGCGTGATGACTATGGTGGCGTTCTTTTCTGTTTTGAGCTTGTTGACGCCTCCGGCCACTATTCGCAGGGCATCGATGTCGAGGCCGCTGTCGGTTTCGTCGAGTATCGAAAGCTTGGGCTCAAGCACCGCCATCTGAAATATTTCGTTGCGTTTCTTTTCGCCGCCCGAAAAGCCTTCGTTCACCGAGCGCGAGGCCAGCTTATTGTCAAGCTCTACTATGGCGCGTTTCTGACGCATCATTTTCAAGAAGTCGGATGCCGCCAACGGAGGTTCGTTAAAATATTTACGCTTGGCATTGACTGCCGCACGCATAAAATTGACCATCGACACCCCCGGAATCTCTACCGGGTACTGAAACGACAGAAACAATCCTTCATGCGAACGATCCTCGGGCGTCATGTCGAGCAGCTGCTTTCCGTTGAGAGTCGCGCTCCCCGACGACACCGTAAATGCGGGATTTCCGGCAAGCACTTCGCTCAGCGTGCTCTTTCCCGAACCGTTAGGACCCATTATGGCATGCACCTCGCCCTCGCGCACGATAAGATTTATGCCCTTCAGAATCTCTTTATTCTCAATGCCGGCGTGAAGGTCACGCACTTCTAACAATATCTCTTTCATACTGTGTAGCTACTATTTGTTGTTGCAAGGGCCAATCAACCGACCGAGCCCTCAAGTGTAATCTGCAATAATTTCTGGGCCTCGACGGCAAACTCCATCGGCAATTTGTTCATCACCTCCTTGGCATAGCCGTTTACTATGAGGCCCACGGCTTCCTCGGTGGGTATGCCGCGTTGGTTGCAATAAAATATCTGGTCTTCGCTTATTTTCGACGTAGTGGCCTCGTGCTCCACTATGGCGGTGTCGTTGAGCACGTCGATGTACGGGAAAGTGTGCGCGCCGCACGTCGAACTAAGCAGCAGGCTGTCGCACTGGGTATAGTTGCGGCATCCGTCGGCTTTCGGCGCCACCTTCACCAATCCGCGATACGAATTCTGACTGTGTCCGGCCGAAATGCCCTTCGACACTATGGTGCTTCGGGTGTTGCGCCCCGTATGTATCATCTTCGTTCCGGTGTCGGCCTGCTGATAATTGTTGGTCACGGCCACCGAATAAAATTCGCCCACCGCGCCTTCGCCGGCCAATATGCAGCTCGGATACTTCCACGTGATGGCCGAGCCCGTTTCGACCTGCGTCCATGACAGCTTTGAATAGTCGCCACGGCAAAGGCCTCGCTTGGTCACGAAATTGTACACGCCGCCACGACCTTCCTTGTCGCCGGCATACCAGTTCTGCACCGTGGAGTACTTTACCTCGGCACGCTCCTCGACCACTATCTCCACTATTGCGGCGTGTAGCTGGTTTTCGTCGCGCATCGGAGCCGTACACCCCTCAAGGTAGCTCACGTAAGCATCGTCGTCGGCCACGATGAGCGTACGCTCGAACTGACCCGTGCCCGAGGCGTTGATGCGGAAATAGGTCGAAAGCTCCATGGGGCATCGTACCCCCTTGGGTATGTAGACGAACGAGCCGTCGGAAAACACTGCCGAATTTAGCGCCGCGTAAAAGTTGTCGCGATACGACACCACGCTTCCTAGATAGCGCTTCACCAGATCGGGATAATCCTTCACGGCCTCTGATATGGAACAGAATATCACGCCCAGTTCGGCAAGCTTCTCGCGATGAGTGGTCTTCACGCTCACCGAATCCATGACGGCATCGACGGCCATGCCCGACAGCACCTTCTGTTCTTCGAGTGGAATGCCAAGCTTATTGAACGTGTCGATGAGCTGCGGATCCACCTCGTCCATGCTTTTCGGGCCCTCTTTCTTTCGAGGAGCGGCATAATAGCTTATGGCCTGGAAATCTATTTCGGGAATGTCGAGATGCGCCCATTTGGGCGGTGTGAGCGTCAGCCAGTGGCGAAAGGCCTTCAATCTGAATTCAAGCAGCCACTCCGGTTCGCCCTTTTTTGCCGATATGAACCGCACCACGTCTTCGTTGAGTCCGCGAGGTATTATGTCGGTTTCAATATCCGTAGTAAAACCATACTTATACTCATTGTTGGTAACGTCGCCAAGTATGTCGTTGGTTTCAATGTCTTTATTTTTATCCATAACTATTTTTTCAGTCCTTGATGCCAAAAGGCCATCATTCACTCGAATATGGTTTGAATACAACAACGTTTGCCGTCAATTTGTTGGCATGACCAATCCCCACAGCCAAGGCGCAAGGCCGATTATCGTACGGAATGCCTCGCCGCCGAAAAGCCGCGACGACTCGAACAACGGCGAATCGGGCCACCCTATCTTGTAGAGATTCAGAAGCAAGCTCATGACCAGAAACCACTTGAACGCCATAAACGCCGACCCGGCGATGCCATCGACCGGCCCGAGAAAAAGCGTATGCACGGCTTTACGCAATATGAGCGAGAACACCCAGATGCCAAACCACACAAGCAGAAACAATGCCACGTTGCCCACCACGCTTGCCACATAAATGTCGGCCGACGAATTTCCGGCCACATCCGCGCCAAGCCACTCCGTAGCCAATGCCGTTGCCTTATCTCCCAAGCTCCGGCAGGCAAGAATGCCGCCGACCACGCCACACAGCGACCCGGCCTGACGTATCACACCCTTCCTATAACCGAGAACCACGGCTCCGGCAAAGATTATAACTATTATTATGTCGGTAACGCTCATATCACTGACTTACTTCCAAGGCACAAAGATACATAAAAAAACAGATTTTTTATGTAATTTTGCAACATGATTAAGAATATACTTTTCGATCTCGGAGGCGTAATAATGGACATACGCCGCGACAATTGCGTAGAAGCGTTCAAAAAGCTCGGAATGGCCGATCCGGGCCAATTTCTCGGCGATTACGCACAAAAAGGGCCGTTTCAAGGCGTAGAGGACGGCTCGGTGAGCGCAAGCCAATTTAGGGATGAAATACGCAAACTGATACCCGTCCGGCTTTCCGACGAGGAAATCGACGATGCATTCAGCCAATTTCTCATCGGAATACCCACGCACCGACTCGGCGAGCTCGAACGGCTTCACGAGTCGTACCGACTGCTGATGTTGAGCAATACCAATCCGATAATGTGGAACGGAAAAATCGACAGCGAGTTTCGCAAGGCCGGTCACGACGTAGGGCACTACTTCGACGGCATAGCGCTTTCGTATGAAGCAAAAGCAATGAAGCCCGATTTGCGGATATTCCGTTATGCCATCGAAAAGCTGAAAATGGATCCGAACGAAACCATTTTTCTCGACGACTCGCAGACCAACCTCGATGCGGCAGCCCGATTAGGATTCAAGACGCTCCTCGTTCCGCCGGAGAAGGAATTCTACCAACTGCTGAAAGATGTCAACATACAATAAATTCAGCACACGCACCCGACCCATGGAGACAATCGGAAACGCCGGTAACGTGCGCAGGCGCATCGCCGCGATAGGAATGTTTGACGGAGTACACGTCGGCCACTCATTTCTGATCGACTTCCTTAAAGGCGAAGCCGAAGCCCGCAATCTCAGCCCGGCCGTAGTGACATTTTACGAACATCCGCTAAGCATAGTGCGTCCGGCCGAAACGCCCAAACGGCTGTCGACTCCGCAAGAGCGCGCGCAACTTTTGGGCATCGCCGGCATCGGCGACGTGATAATGCTGCACTTCGACGAAGCCCTTCGCAGCATGACGGCCCGGCAATTCATGGAGCTGATGCACGACCGATACGGCATCGACGCATTGGTGATGGGGTTCAACAACCGATTCGGCCACGACCGACTCCAAACGATGGATCAATATCGCGAAACGGGCCGCCAGACAGGCATTGAAGTCATCGAAGCGCCGGAATACGAAGGTCCCCACGCCCCGGTAAGCTCGTCGATAATACGATCGCTGATCGGCGACGGACGCATGGCCGAAGCCTCGGCAAAGTTAGGGCGCCCATATCTGCTCACGGGCCCGGTGGTAACCGGCAACCAAATAGGCCGCAAGCTCGGATTTCCCACGGCCAACATCGACATCGACGGCAGCCTGACTCAGCTTCCGCGCGAAGGAGTTTATGCCGCGCTGGCCACGACGCCCGACGGCGCCACGCACCGGGCAATGCTCAACATAGGCCATCGCCCGACCATAAACAGCGACGCTCCCACCCGACTGTCGGTCGAGGCGCATCTGCACGACTATTCGGGCAATCTTTACGGCAGCACCATCAGCGTGGAGCCGTTGGAGATGATTCGCCACGAATGCCGGTTTCCCACACTCGAAAAATTGAAATCGCAATTGGCCATCGACGCGCGCGCCACGAAAGCCATTGCATCGGCGCGTCTCGCCTCAGCGAAGCGCTGAAAAGAAGTGCCACAAGGCTATGCCGGTCGACACCGACACGTTAAGCGAATGCTTGGTGCCGCACTGCGGTATCTCGATGCACACATCGGCCTGATCCACCACCCGCTGATCCACTCCGTTCACCTCGTGCCCCGCCACGATGGCATACTTTTTACCCTTATCGGGAACGAAATCATTTAGCGCCACGCTCCCCTTCACCTGCTCGAGCACGCATATCTCATAACCGTTACGCTTCAGTTCGGCTATGCAGTCGAGCGTATTCTCATAGTACTCCCACATCACCGAATCCTCCGCTCCGAGAGCCGTCTTGTGTATTTCGGCCGACGGCGGGGTAGCCGTTATGCCACAGAGCATTATGCGCTCAACGAGAAAAGCGTCGGAGGTACGAAACACCGACCCTATGTTGTTGAGGCTACGTATATTGTCGAGAATCGCCACAACGGGCAGTTTGCCCTTGTGGCGATATTCGTCCACCGTGTCACGGTGCAAATCCCAGATGTTTTTCTTAAGCATTGGCCATCAAAGGATTATTTCTATCAGTCAATGATCGTGAAACCGGTGTATTTGTGCAGACACTCCGGCACCACGATGCCTTGCGGCGTCTGATTGTTTTCGAGCAGAGCGGCCATTATTCGCGGCAATGCCAGCGCCGAGCCGTTGAGCGTGTGGCACAAGCGCGTCTTCTTGTCGGCGGTGCGATAGCGGCACTTCAGGCGGTTGGCCTGATAGGTTTCGAAATTCGACACCGACGAAACCTCGAGCCAACGCTTCTGAGCGGCCGAGAACACTTCGAAGTCAAACGTTATGGCCGAAGTAAAGCTCATGTCGCCGCCGCAAAGGCGCAATATGTGCCAGGGCAGGCCCAACTTCTCCAGAAGGCCCTGCACGTGCATCTTCATCTCTTCAAGTGCGGCATACGAGTTTTCGGGCTTCTCTATGCGCACTATCTCCACCTTGTCAAACTGGTGCAGACGGTTAAGTCCTCTCACATCCTTGCCGTAGCTTCCGGCTTCGCGACGGAAACAAGCCGAATAGGCTGCATTTTTCACGGGAAGCTGATTCTCGTTGAGTATCACGTCACGGTATATGTTGGTCACGGGCACTTCGGCCGTCGGTATGAGATACAGATTGTCCTCGTTCACATAATACATCTGGCCCTCCTTGTCGGGAAGCTGACCGGTGCCGTAGCCCGAGGCTTCGTTCACCACGTACGGAGGCTGCACTTCGAGATATCCGGCCTTTCCGGCTTCGTCGAGGAAAAATTGTATCAATGCGCGCTGCAAACGAGCACCCTTACCGATGTAGACCGGGAATCCGGCTCCGGTAATCTTCACTCCCAGATCGAAATCGATGAGATTGTATTTCTTTGCCAACTCCCAATGCGGCATTGCGTCGGCAGGCAGATCAGGCATCGGACCGCCCTCGCGCTCCACCACGTTGTCGGCAGCGGTAAGCCCCTTGGGCACCATATCGCACGGCAAGTTGGGCACCGAGAGCAGCAATGTGCGTATGTCGGCTTCGGCGGCATCGAGCTTGCCCGCTATCTCCTTCTGGGCCTCCTTCAGTTCGGCCACCTTTGCCTTTGCCTCGTTGGCTTCGTCGCGCTTGCCCTGCTTCATCAGGGTGCCTATGCGGTCGGCATATTTTTTCAATTCGGCCGAACGGTTGTCATTGTCGAGCTGCAGCTGTCGGCGTTCGTCGTCGAGGGCCAATACGCGGGTAATGGCCTCCCGGCCGTCAAATCCCTTCACGGCCAGACGTTCTATGGCGCGTTCGGGGTTTTCCTTTATCTGAGAAATGGTTAGCATACTTGTAAAATTCTGTGGTTTTCCGTTCGATGATTACGACAGCAGTTCCTTCACCTTTGCCGATATCACTCGGCCGTCGGCGCGCCCGGCAAGGGCTTTCGAGGCCACGCCCATGACCTTGCCCATCTCTTTGGCCGACGTTGCGCCCACCTGCTCTATAATCTCCTTGATTCGAGCCGTCAGCTCCTCATCCGTCAATGGTTTGGGCAAATATTCCTCTATAACGGCTGCTTCGGCCAATTCGTTGTCGCGCAACTCCGGACGATTCTGCTGATTGTATATCTCAGCCGTTTCCTTACGTTGCTTCACCATTTTGGCCAATATCTTCAAAGCGTTTTCGTCCGAAAGGGTGCCGTCGGAACCCTTTGCGGTCTTAGCTTCCAAAAATTCCTTCTTGATGCCACGAAGCGCCTCAAGGCGCACCTTCTCTTTGGCAAGCATAGCCGATTTTATGTCGGCGCTGACTTTTTCGAATAAATCCATAATCAATAATTTGGTTGTCGCAAAATTAATATATTCCTACAAAATATGCAAAATATGCCGAACCAATCAAACATATGTCGGCCATTGGCAGTTATAATCGTATCATTCAACTAATCATAATCTAAAAAGTTAATGCAGATATGAAAACCAAAAGCATCAAAGGCACCAAAACCGAGGTAAACCTCGTGAAAGCCTACATGAGCGAGTCGGCGGCATACAGCCGATACACTTTCTATGCCTCGCAGGCTAATAAGGAGAAGTATTTCCCCATCGAAAAGATTTTTACCGAAACCGCCGACAACGAGCTTCGACACGCCAAGGTATTCTTCAAGCTGCTTGAAGGGGGATCCGTGCCGTGCACACTCGACGTAGATGCCGGCACGATAGCCGACACCGCCACCAACCTTGCCACGGCAGCACACGAAGAAATGGTGGAAGGAGTTGAACAATACACCGAAGCCGCCAAAGTGGCCGACGAGGAGGGCTTCACTGAAATAGCCGAACATTTCCGCGCCATTGCCGAAGTAGAGCAGCACCATCGCGAACGATTCGAAAAATACCTCAAGCAGGTAAAGGACGGAACGGTATGGAAACGCACTAAGGCCATAAAATGGCAATGCCTCGTATGCGGATACATTTTCGAGGGCAAAGAACCGCCGAAAGTATGCCCCGCATGCGATCACCCCTACCAGCATTACATGGCTCTCGACTGAGACCGTTAATGCCACGGCGGCATGCATTTATCGACACAGTAACGCGGATGGGCTTCGACTCTACGAGGCTCATCCGTGTCGTTTATTATTCATTGGCTGCAATTAATTATTCACGCCAATATGGCGCAAATAATGGCGCGAATCGTGGCGTGAATAATGACTAAAATGGCGCGAATAAATACCATGCCGTTGCTCATTTGCAAAAATGGCGAAAAGCTATTTTTATATAAAAATAGAGCTAATTTATTGTCAAATCGATTAAAATCGATACATTTGCAGAAACGTCAACTGCCGCAATCAATTAATAGACCAATCGACTAATTAACAAAACAACTAATCAACCTTATCCATAAACAATTCACCACATACGTCCACGGTTTTGCAAAGAACCGTCTTTATTGCGATTTTATTATCTTTTTTCTGTTCTCCTCATATTTTAAGTGAAATGATAAGCTGACAAGACGTAACATTCCTTGGGCTCTTGCAACCATAACCCCTCTAAATGATTCCATTTCAGAAAATGACTTAGTGGTTAGATGTATTGCAAATGACAAGTTAACTGAAGTAGACCTTGAATTAGAGCTACCACACAAGCGCGCAAAATACTTAATAAGCGTATATGCCGAAGCGAATTCAAAGGTTAATATTATAATTCCCGGCGTAACTAAATATGATTGCGAGCCGACAACTTTTGAGCTCGACCTCACCGACCTGAAGCCCAACGAATATGAGAGAAAGCTGCCTAACGTGTACCTGTCGAGATACGTGGAGCGAAAATTGGGCGAAGTCACGGTGACGGCTTCGAAGGTGAAGTTTTATTACAAAGGCGACACGTTGGTGTATAATGCCGATGCTTTCATAACGCCCGAAGGGTCGATGCTCGATGGACTGCTTTCGCAGATACCCGACATCGAGCTTAAATCGAACGGCGAGATATATCACAAGGGGAAAAGAGTGGAAAGCCTGCTGCTAAACGGCAAGGACTTGTTCAATAAAGACCGACAACTTATGCTCGAAAACATAGGAGCCTACACCGTCAGAGACATAAACCTGTACAACGAAACGGGGCGAGACAGCAAGCTGTTGGGGTTCAACGCCGGCGACAATAAGTATGTGATGAACGTGAGGCTGAAACGTCAATACTCGCATGGCTTTCTGGCAAATGCCGAGATGGGATACGGAACGAAAGACAGATATATGGCACGGTTGTTCGGCATGTGGTTTTCGGACAATGTGTCGGTGTCGGTGTCAGGTTCGTCAGACAACAATGAGAAAAACGGTTCGTCGGGCATTAGGACCTACAACACGGGAAACATAAACTATACGGCCGAGGGGTACGCCTCTAAATGGAAGATAACCGGCGACGTGAAATATCTGGGCATGCGACCGGTAATAGAAAACAGCTCATATGTCCGAAACTATCTGCCGACAGGAGACACGCACCAATATTCATGGAACGACACGCACAACAAATCGCACGAAGTGTCGAGCAATCACAAGGCCGAATTTTCGATTCGAAACAAGGTCAACATGACCGTGGAGCCTACATTCAATTACATCAAAAACGACGATCGCTCGTCAAGCCTAAGCGCCGCGCTCAGCGAGGAGCTCGGCGATAGCGCCCTAAGCATAATAGAGAAACTGTATGCCGGCGGACAGGAAGGGTTGTCGTCGCTGCTCAACCGCCAGCGACGACTGAGTATGAGGAACGGCGAAAGCATAAACGGAACGCTCAATGCGCGAGGAGTGATCTCGACAAGTCGCCGAAGCTGGCTTACGATAATGTCAAATGCAAGCATGGCAAACCGAAGCTACGACACCTGGCAGGCATACAACATTGCATACGGAAACGTGAAAGGAAGCCGAACTACAATGCAACACTTCGGAGCGACACCCGACCGCGACCGCAAAATCTTAGGGGCGGCAAACTGGAGACATTGGATTGGCAAACAGGGCTCGTTAGTTGGAGTGCAATACACATTCACGAACTTCAGAGAAAAGCGGACGCGCACGGTGCACGGCGACACTTTCGAGGGTAATCTTATTACCGACTCGGTGACCTACGACATGCTGCCATCGATGACCCACAACCTGCCCGAAATTTCGGCTCAGAGCTATCGGAGCGATTACGATGAACGCCGTCATCTTATATGGCTCGAAACTACTCTGCAAAAAAGCACATCTGACTATAACTCGAGCCTGACAGTCGAACTGCCACTGAGAATAGCCGACAGACGATTCACTTACGAGCGTGGAGGGCGTACACAGCAAATAGACAGAACCCAATTTATGCCGGGGCTGAACATAACGGCAAATTATAGCACTAGAGACCAAATAAACTACAACTCGCTGTCGCTTAAATTTCACTCGAAACCACACACCGCATCGCTAATAAACGTGGTCGACATTACCGACGACACCGACCCGCTGAACGTGTATGTCGGAAACCCTGACCTCAAAAACTATCGAACAAATAGCCTGTCGCTAAGCTACCATAATCGAAAGCTTAATTCATGGGATAACACGCTTGGTATAAATTACAACCGCACGTACGATGCCAATGCAAGGGGGTATTATTACAACACTGCCACGGGCGTTAGGACATATCGCACATACAACATCGACGGCAACTATTGGATAAATGCGAGCCATTACATAACAAGGCAGTTTACATTTGACCAATCGAAGCTGATATCGTACATACGCCCCATACTACACACCCAAATAGAATTTGTGAGGAGCGTGGATCTCGTGGGGTCAACGACGGCCGACAACCCTGACTTCACGGTGGCTCCGCCAAAACGCAAGGTAAGCACGCTAAGCATATACGAGATGGCTCAATTCGGCATAGACATCAAGAGAAAAGCCACCCTGTTCTGCAGCGCCACGATAAACTATCAACGATATATGAGCCCCGACGAGGGCTTCAGCGACTTCTCGTCATGGGTAAACAACTATTCGCTCAGCGGAACATTGAACCTACAGCGAAACTGGAGCCTGTCGACCGGAATGACGCTATACACGCGTAGCGGATTTGACGACAAGCAGCTCAACACCTCCGACTTGGTATGGAACGCGTTCCTGTCAAAGTCGATACTGAAAGGACAAGTGGTGTTGCATATGAACGCCTACGACATACTCCGTCAGCTCAACAACGTGACCCACTTCGTCAATGCGCAGGCGCGCACCGAAACGGTGAGCAACGTCATCCCCTCATACGTTCTGTTCAAAATACAATACCGCTGGAACAAACAACCCAAA
>JAGATN010000042.1 GCA_017621225.1 Muribaculaceae bacterium
GATGGTGGCGTCGGGTCGTTTGACCACGGCACCCTTTTTGAACTCCTTGGAAGAGTTCAGGATGATGTCTGTTACGATGTAGCGAGTCTCGCCGTTGTGAGCGACAGAGATTCTTACTTTGTTTCTGCCGCCCTTGACCTCTTTGGATTGGAGCACTACTGCGTTCAAAAGAGCCATAATTTCGGACAATTTTCAGGAAATAAAATTAGCGAAACGGGTTGCTTTTGAGTTGTCGGAAACGCTCAAAACTCGCCGTCTCTGAATGGTATTACTAATTATTCCTTCTGAAATTCAATCCATTCAGCAATTTAGGTTCTTTTTTACCGCAGAGTTACTCAAAAAACGCGATAAATCTGCACATTTAAGTTATTTTTTGTTTTTATCGACATTATGTGTTTTAAAATTGTTATCTTCGCAAGAAGATAGCCGCATAAAAAGATGGAAGAATCCGGAAAAATAGAAATCAGAGTCATTGGACAAGTGGGCAATGATCCTTTATCTCCCGAAAATTTCGATATTAGGGAGATAAAAAGTCTTTTTGATGTGGTTGAAACTTTGTTATATCCGAATCAAAAGAATAGCCGAGCGCCCATTACTTATTCTTTAGAATCAGGTTCTGTCAGGAATATTTTTAGAACGACTCGTCAAAGTGCAGCCGCATTTATTGCTATCGTCAGTTTAGTTCAGCAATCAGGATCACTTGACGGACTGGAATTGCCAACAGCAAGGGCACTCCATGAGGTTCAGAAATCGGCTATTAGGCATAATTTCACATATGAATTTGGAACTCCTTATAATGATGCGCCATCCTTGACTATATCTAAGGAAACGACTTATCATATTAATGAGGATTTATGGGCTGATGCCGAATTCTATTTTTATGGAGTTCTTGTTAACGCCGGTGGAAAAGATAAAACCAACATACACCTTCTTACAAAAGATAAGGGATTGCTGACTATTGCCACTGAAAAGGAGTATTTACAAAGTTTTGAAAAAAATGTTTTGTATAAACATTTTATGGTTCGTGCGATAGGTCGTCAAAATATATTGTCCGGAGAACTTGATACATCAAGCCTTCAGCTATTACAATTATCAAATTATGATCCGACTTATAATGAGCAGTATCTTGATAATTTGATAAAAAAGGCATCGCCCAAATGGACTGATGTAGCAGATGCGGATAAATGGGTATCTGAAATACGAGGAATTAATGGTTAAGAAAAAAGAAGAAACTGAATACAGTGTCATTCTTGACACAAGTTTTATGATTCGTTTATTAAATGAATCTGATAAACTCCACTCTAATGCTTTGGGTTATTTCCGTTATTTTCTTGAACATAACATTCCAATGTATTTTTCTACAATCTCAATTGCAGAATATTGTGTTAAAGGAGATTTTCAAGATTTGCCATTCCAAAATATTCGAGTTTTGCCATTTAATATTTTTCATGCTAAAGAAGCCGGACGTTTTGCAAACACTATTTTTTCTGCAAAGGCAAAAAACTTGATTGAAATTCCGGATAGATTAATTATACCCAACGACTCCAAATTATTTGCTCAAGGTTCATTTGAAAAGGATATTCGATATTTTGTGACTGCAGATGTGAAATCAAAAAAGGTCATAGATGTGCTACGCATAGATTGTGCGGCAGGCATAGAGCATCTTGACATAAATATCCCACACACTACACATTATGGTCTACTCGACTTTGGTCCGGAACAATGAAATTCGAGTAGAGGCCTGTGCTGTCAAACTCCTGAAAAATAGATAAAAAACGCGATAAATCTGCACATACGGTCTTTTTTATTCGGCCGGTATGGAAATATCGTGCTTTTTGCCTACTTTTGCGAGAGAATGCAAACGTTGGTATAGGATGCTTAAAACTTTGGTTTACATAGGCGTGGGCAGCTGTTTTGGCGGTGTCGCACGCTATTTGTTGTCGCAATTGATACGCGAAAAGGTCGGTGCCGCATTTCCGTGGGGTACTTTCGTCGTTAACGTGTTGGGATGTTTCATTATCGGTGTCATATATGGCATGATAGATCGCGGCTATCCGATGAGCAACGAAATGCGTGCATTCCTTACCGTAGGGTTTTGTGGCGGATTCACCACGTTTTCCACGTTCGTTTACGAAACGCACCAACTGCTGAGCACTTCGGGTTTGTTGCTTATGGCCGTATATGCGGGCTTAAGTTTCGCAGCAGGCCTCATTTGCGCATATATGGGGCAGATGCTGGTGCGAAATGTCTTATGAACAACATTTCGAATGAGCCAAGCCGGATATTGGAATCCCAACGTTTGGTATGAAATCATTGAACGGACATAATCTCAACTTCCGAGCTTTCCACTACTGCCGCCGTAGTATCTACTGCAACTTCTTCTACAACTACTACATCATCTTCTTCAGGTGCTGTATTGGAGTCGCCTGAATTGTTGTTGCTACCCTTTGTCATCTTTCTTTTAAAAACGAAGCAAATTTTCGCCGTTCTGGTATTCTCTTTTATGCCGGTTACATATTCCTTGTTGTCAAAAAGGCCTAAAAACAATATTATTGCTATGATGATGCTCGGAACCACACAGCCTATATTGACACATCCATTACATCCTGAATGCAGCTCGTTCAAACTATCAATGAAGCGTTCATCCTGCGTTGGTTCAACTCGCCTGCCTTTTCTTATTTCGGTCATCTTGTACAAATGCCGCAAGTTGCTCAATTGCGGTATGTATAAATAAGAAACGTGAGCAACTTTACCATATCTATCGCTGACGGTCGTAGGAAGCCTGAAGATGAAGATATGAGAGTAGCAGCCCACGCTATATGGCGTGAGAACCGCTTTGATACTCTCTCATCTTCTTGAAAATTTCCTACGTTTTCAGCGATGAAAGATAGCAAAACGCCTCTTGTTTGTCAAAATGTCGTGTTGGGATTTCTCCCAATCAATGGCAAAATTACGAAATTTTACTTCTTATGTCAATAGCTTGTGCAAAAAATAATCCGTATTCCGTAACACGTATTCCGTAACATATATATTGTTAATACATTGCGGAATGCCTATTGTTGATATACTAACGACGTTGTCGCGCCTAACCGCGACGGTCATTTGCGCTGCGTCGAGATGAAGGCCTGCACCACTACCGGACGATGGTCGGATGCCACTTTTTCGTCGATTACTTGCGATTCTATTACCGTTACGGTGGCCGCCGGCTGTGAATCTTTGTATGATGCTATGTAGTCGATGGTCCCGGTGGGCTTTGGCGACGGAAACGTGTTGCACTGCCGGTTGTTGAGTATGTTGAACCGCTGTTGCAACTGTTTTATTACATCCGATTGGGGAGTGGCGTTTAGATCGCCTGCCACAAAAAACGGTTTGTTCGCTTCACGGGCTATTCTGTCGATTATTTCGAGCGATGCAATTCGGTCGTCGGTCGTCAGCGACAGATGCGTGCAGGCAAATATGTAGTCGTTAAATTCGGCCACTATGATGGCGCGTTCCTCCTCGCGTCCCGGCAGCTTGAAGCTGCGTATGCTTAACGGTTTCGATTTCGAGACTATTCCAATACCGTATTTTCCGCCGTCATATTTTATAGCGGGAGCGAATGAGGCATGCATTCCCGCATTGGCGGCTATTTCGCCCAATACGTATTTGTGCCCGCTTCGGTTTGTCACGCTGTCAATCTCTTGAATGGCGGCTACGTCGGGATTGCATTTGCGTATTACGTCGGCTATTCGTTTCGTGTCGAGAGTGCCGTCCATGCCTATGGCATTGTGTATGTTGTATGTCATCAATGTGACATATTTACGGCTTTGTGCCGTCAGGCCGAAGCCCAACAATATGGCCAATGTAAATGAGGTGATGATTCGTTTCATTGCGTTAATGGGTTGATTGGAGTTTGTTTTTAAACAAACTTTTAAACATTTCTGCCTCTCTGCAACAAATGCTGCGGAGAGGCAGAAGCTGATTTTGAGGTTATTAAGTATAGTTACTTATTTCAATGTAAACTGATGGCTTACGGGCTTCATTATGAAGTTGAATTCATAGTCGCCGTAGGGGAGCAGATATTTGGCAAGAGGCCATGCACCCCAGCTGTTGACGCAACCCACGCCCATCTGAGCCTTGTCGATGCAAACGTTTGTGAAGTCGGCTTTCTGAACTTCGGGCGAGTGGCTTTGCTTCTTGTCGGTGCCGTCGTCGAGCGATTCGATGGTGTAGTTGAGCGCCGAAGCCGAGAAGGGAGCTTCAGAGATGAACTCTATGCCGTTTCCGGCGTTGTTGAGCTGCTTCCACCAGCGAATGTCGGTCTTGTTACCGTTTTCTTGCGGACGAATGTAGGGATAGAACTGTTCCTCTACGCTCTGGGCATATATGCCGAGATCGGTGCAGTTGTTGCGGTCAGAGTAGTTTTCTATCGGGCCGCGTCCGTAGAACTCGATGTTCTTGTAGCTTATGGGCATTTGCAGCTGCATGCCGAAGCGGAACAGGTGAGATACTTTTGCGTCCTTGTCGGCAGTCATCTTTTCGGTTACTTTGATGGCGCCTTCGTTGTTTATCACGTAGGTCATCTGGAGTTTTGCCGAAACGGCGGCCATGTCGTAATTTGCGGTTACCACTGCCATGCCGTTTTCAATTTTTGCATCGAGGCCGGTGAGCTTCAATCCGGGATTTTCCCATGCGCGGAATTTGTTCTGAAGGTTTGCGCCCATGTCGTTGTCGGTCGGAGCGCGCCAGAAGTTAGGAGTCATTTCCGTGCCTTCCTGAATCATGTCGGCACCGTTTACGGCATATTTGCTGAGGAATCCGTTCTGACGGTTGAACTCGATTGTGAAGTTGTTGCCGCTTATCACCACGTAGTTGTATTGGTTGTTGATGATTTCGGGAGTCGGTATTTCGGCATTCGATATGGTAGCGTTGACAAGCTTGAGTTCGGGTGCCTTGTAAGCGGTTACCGGAATCTGGTTCTTGGCAACTTCGTATCCGGCGGGGAGAAGTCCTTCGGCGTTTTTGAGCTTATATGAAACGTTGAGCAACCATTCGCCCGACTGATCGGTGGGGCCGAAGTTGAGTTTTATCTTTTCGGTCTTGCCGGGGGCTACGTTTACATTGTCCACTCGGCCCGAGCGTACCACCTTGCCATCTTTCAGCATTTGCCAGTCGAGGTAGTAGTTTGAAAGGTCGCGGAAGAAGTTTTCGTTGTAAACGTTCAGTTCGCCGGCTGCCAAGTTGACGGGAGTAGTCCAGATGTTCTGATATATATGGCCTACTTCATACATGTGCGGGTTAGGAACGCGGTCGGGGCTTATGAGACCGTTGTCGCAGAAGTTGTTGTCAGAAGCGTCGAAACGGTTGAAGTCGCCTCCGTAAGCGTATATTTCAACGCCGTTGTTGCCTTTCCAACGGCATGACTGGTCAACGAAGTCCCAGATGAAACCGCCCTGGAGGTTGGGATATTTGCGGATGATATCCCAGTATTCCTTGAAACCGCCTTCGGAGTTACCCATGGCATGTGCATATTCGCACTGTATGAGGGGCTTGGTGGCATCGGTGCGCTGACCGTATTTTTCCATTCCTTCATAGCCGTAGTACATGGGGCAGAATACGTCGGTGTGGTCGCGCAGACCGGCCTGTTCGTACTGGCATGCACGGCTGGGGTCTTCGTTCTTTATCCATTCGTAGCACTGAGTGAAGTTCTCGCCATCGCCGGCTTCGTTGCCGAGCGACCAGAATATGATGCTGGGGTGGTTGAAGCCACGCTGCACGTTACGCTGGTTACGTTCCATATGGGCTTTCTTGTACAGGGGATTCTTGGCAAGAGTCTTGTCGCCGTATCCCATGCCGTGCGACTCGATGTTGGCTTCGGCTACCACGTATATGCCGTATTTGTCGCAGAGGTCATACCAAAGGTTGTCGTCGGGGTAGTGGCAGGTGCGCACGCTGTTGATGTTGAATTTCTTCATTATTTCAATGTCTTGCAGCATGCGTTCGTGCGATACTACATATCCGCCGTCGGGGTCGAGTTCATGACGGTCGGCACCCTTGAACAGTACGGCCTTGCCGTTTACGAGTATCTGTCCGCCCTTGAGTTCGATTTTGCGGAAACCAACCTTCACGGGAATCACTTCGTTCGAACCCTTCATAGTGGCTTTCAATGTGTACAGATAAGGCGTTTCGGCCGACCATTTGTGAGGATCGGTTACGTCGAGCACTGTCGTGCCGTTGCCTTTTGCAGTAGCGGAGGCCACTTCCTTGCCGTCGGCGTCGAATAGTTGCAGGTCGACGGGTGCGTTGCCCTTGAGGTCGAGCTTCACGGCCAGTGAACCGTCCTTGTAGTTGGCGTCGAGGTCGGGAGTTACGCGGACGTCCTGAATGCGGTTTTTGTTGCGGGCATACAGGAAGCAGTCGCGACCTACGCCGCTATAACGGAAAAAGTCCTGGTCTTCGAGATACGAACCGTCGCACCAGCGGAATATCTGGAATGCGATGAGGTTTTCTGCACCGGGCTTGATGTAGGGGGTGAGGTCGAATTCGGCTTCAAGCTTCGAATCTTCGCTGTAACCTACGAACTTGCCGTTTACCCAAAGGTATATGTTTGAAGTTACCGATCCGAAGTGTGCAAATATCTCCTTGCCTTTCCACGAAGCCGGAACGAAGATGGTTTTGCGGTATGTGCCCACGTGGTTGTCTTTTACCGGCACTTCGGGCGGATTTGAGTTGAAGCTGTTGCGCCAGGCATAGCCTACGTTTACGTATATCGGATCGCCATAGCCGTTCAGTTCCCATACGGCGGGTACCTGAATGTTATCCCAGCCTTTGTCGTTGAATCCGATTTTCCAGAAGTCAACGGGGCGCTGCGATGCGTCGTTTACCCAATTGAATTTCCAGGTGCCGTTGAGGCTAAGGAAGTTGCTTGATTGTTCCTTGATGCCTTCGGTAGCAGCTTTGTCGCTTTCGTAGGCAAAGTAGTTTGCGTGCATCGGCGCACGATTGACGGCATTGACATTGGGGTCTTGCCATTCCTGGAATGTTTGAGCCGAGGCTACGAGCGTAGCTATTCCCAAAACTCCGGTCAGAAGGTTTCTTTTCATGTAGTTTAAGTTTGATGTTTATTTTGGTATATATTTGTACTCTGTTCTTCGTATGGTGATGCATTGCACGTTTATCACAACAAAGATAGCCTTTAAACTTCGATTATGCAAATGTACGGTGCGATTGCCTCAGATGGATTCGGTTTTCTTTCTGAGCCATGCGTGCTCCTCGGCGGTGAGGTGGGGCGACAGGCTGTCGAATACGTGGTTGTGATAACGGTTTATCCATTCGATTTCGGCCTGCGTAAGCGCCGATTTGTCGATCAGGCGCGTGTCGATGAAGCAGAGGGTGAGCGTTTCGAATCCGAGAAATTTGCCATATTCGGTTTGGTCGACCTCTTTTATCAGTACCATGTTTTCGGTTCGTATGCCGTATTGTCCGGTACGATACATAGCCGGCTCGTCGCTCATCACCATTCCGGCTTCGAGTATCACCGGATTTTCTTCCATGCGTATGCTCTGCGGGCCTTCGTGCACGTTCAGGCAATGCCCTATGCCGTGACATGTGCCGTGGAGGTAATTTATGCCCGCATCCCACAACGCTTTTCGGGCAAATGCGTCGATGAGGCATCCTCGTATGCCTGCGGGAAATTTGCACATCGCAATGCCTATGGTGCCTTTGAGCGCGCACGTGAAGTCGGCTTTCATCTGAGGCGTCGGCTCGGGGCACAAGGCTATTGTTCGGGTTATGTCGGTGGTGCCGTCGATGTACTGTGCTCCCGAATCGAGCAGATACAGGCTGTCGCGCCCGAGCTCGGTGTCGGTTTCGGGGGTGGGCGAGTAATGCACCACGGCTCCGTGCGGGCCGTAGCTCGATATCGTGGCGAAGCTATCCATTATGTATCCCGGTTGGGCCGATCGGAGCCCGGTGAGCTTGGCGGCCGCGCTCAGTTCGGTTACCCTACGTCCGTCGGCAAGCATCCGTTCGAGCCATATGTAAAATCTGGTCATTGCTATGCCGTCTTTTGTCACAGCGTTGCGAAAACCCTCTATCTCGGTGGGGTTCTTGATGCTTTTCAGATGGTTTGCCGGCGATATTCCGTCGACGACGGCGCATCCGGCGGGCAGCGCGTTGCGAATGCCGGTATTGGTGTGCGCGCAGTCGAGCGTAACTTTTCGGTATGAGTCGGGCAGCTTCGACAGATAGTCGTGAAATTGATTGTATGGGAGCGTTTTTACGCCGTCGGCCCTGAGGCGTTCGGATGCCCGGTCGGTCAGCTTTTCGGGGTTTATGAAAAGCACCGTTTCGGCGGGCGATACGAATGCATAAGCCACCGCGACGGGGTTGTAGGCAACGTCGCTGCTTCGTATGTTGAACGTCCAGGCCACCTCGTCGAGCGCCGACAGGATGGTGCCTTGCGCGCCGCGCCGCATGGCGATGGCGTTGATTTCGTCAATCTTCTCGGGCGTTGATTTTCCGCTCGTTTCCAACGGCATTTCCATCACCTTGTTGTCGGGCAATGCGGGTCGGTCGGCCCATATCATGTCGATCAGCGATTGGGCGGTGTCGAGCTTTATGCCGTGGGCCGAGAGCGATTCGCCGAGCGCGCGAGTGTCGCTTATGCTGTACGTCTCGCCGTTCAGGGCCACCGTTTGTCCGGGGCGTATGTTGTCGATGAGAAAATTGCTTATCGAGGGGGTGTCGGGCAACATTAGCCGATACAGCTCTATGCCGGTGCCTTCGAGCTGCGTGGCTGCCTGAAGAAAATAGCGTGAGTCGGTCCAGAGTCCGGCTTTGTCGGCCGTTATCACTACCGTTCCGGCCGAGCCGGTGAATCCCGAAATCCATTCGCGATATTTCCAGCAGTCGGCGGGATATTCGCTCATGTGCGGGTCGGTGGTGGGTATTATGTATGCGGCGATGTCGCGTTGCTTCATGATATTTCGAAGGCTTGACAACCGCTTCGTTACGGCATTATGGTTCATGGTTCAAAGACTAAAATGTGAAATTACGTGCAATTTTGTCACTGTGAATTACTATTGCCACAAATGTACGCAAAAATTCGTGATATTATGCTAATTTTGTGCTGAAAATAAAATCGAATGCATATGAAAATTAAGAAAAACGTATATATGGCGGCTGCGCTTATGATTGCCGCATCGAGTGCATTGGCCGTCGATCCTCCCACTATGGGTTGGAGTTCGTGGAACACTTACAGGGTGAACATCAACGACAGCCTGATAGCGGGTCAGGCCGATGCCATGGTCAAAACCGGATTGGCATCGGTAGGTTACAGCTACATAAATATCGACGACGGATATTTCGGCGGTCGCGACGGAAACGGCAAGCTCATATTTCATCCAAACCGTTTTCCAAACGGTCTGAAGGGGCTCGTGGATCACATACACGGACTTGGGCTGAAAGCAGGCATATATTCCGATGCAGGCCGCAACACCTGCGGATCGTATTGGGATTCCGATACGCTTGGCGTAGGTGTCGGATTGTATGGTCATGATTATGACGATGCAAACCTGTTTTTCAATGAATTGGGCTTCGACTTCATTAAAGTGGATTTTTGCGGCGGTGACGCCAAGCAGAATTCCGAAAAGTTGGGCCTTTCGGAACGCGAGCGATACACCGAGATTTCCAAGGCCATACAGTCGGTGGGCCGCCCGGTGCGATTCAATGTGTGTCGGTGGGCTTATCCCGGAACGTGGGTGAGCGACGTGGCATCGTCGTGGCGCATGTCGACCGACATCAATCCTTCGTGGCGGTCGGTGCAGTCAATAATCGGTCAGAACCTGTATCTGTCGGCTTTTGCCGGAGGGGGCAGATTTAATGACATGGACATGCTTGAAGTGGGGCGCGGAATGACCGACGAAGAAGATAAGACTCATTTCGGCATATGGTGCATAATGAGCTCTCCGCTTTTGATAGGTTGCGACCTTAACGGCATATCGCCCACTACGCTGGCGTTGCTGAAAAACGAGGAACTAATAGCGCTCAACCAGGATAAGCTCGGATTGCAGGCTTATGTGGCTAAAAACGATGGCTATGAGGCTTATGTGCTTGTAAAGGATATCGAAACGCTGCACGGCAAGAAACGCGCCGTGGCTCTGTATAACCCTTCGGATTCGAAGCGTACCATCTCGGTGGATTTCGCCGATGTCGAACTCTCGTCGCCTGTGGCGGTGCGTGATCTGTTTGAACATACCGATATGGGCAAAATGACGGAGTCGCTTTCCATCGAAGTGCCGGCACACGGATGCCGAATATACGTGCTCGAAGGGAAGAAACGACTCGAACGTAAGACGTATGAAGCTGAAACGGCTTGGCTGAGCGCATATCAGGAGCTTAAGGATCATCGCGAAGTCAATGCCCCCATTTTCGAGCGCGATAAGAGTTGTTCGGGAGGAATGAAGGTGTCATGGCTTGGCGCGTCGCCCGAAAATTATATGGAATGGCGCGACGTTCATAGCCAAAAAGGTGGCAACTACACGATGAACATAAGCTGCCTCTCGCCCGAAGATGGCGAAATGACCGTGTTGGTCAACGGCGTCGATGCCGGAGTGGTAAAGGTCGATGCCGCCCCCGGCGTGACCGTGGTTCCCGTCAAGGTTCGTCTTAAAAAGGGAAGCAATGTGGTGTGCTTGCGAAATGACAGCCGCAGGATGCCGCAGATCGACAAAATGGAATTATCCCGATAATGGTAGTGAAGCCGTTTTCTGATCCGGAAGTGGAGATTACCGGCGATGGCTACGCCACGCTTTATCGACGCGATATCGACGAACACTATCACTCCACTAAGGGTGCGGTAGCCGAGAGCGCCCACGTATATGTCAATACGGGCTGGTTGCCGGTGGCGAAAGCCGCCACGGGCATAGTCAGGGTGTTTGAGGTGGGCTTCGGCACGGGGCTTAATGCCGCGCTGACGGCAGAGGCCGCGCTCCGATTGAAGGTGCCTACCGAATACCATGCCGTGGAGTTGCATCCGCTCTCGCAAGACATCGTGGCGCGGCTCGGATATGGCGAAGCGTCTCGATTTTTCGCCGATGTCAATGCTGCTTCGTGGGATGCGCGCGCGGAGATAAACCGGTATTTCACGTTGGTGAAGGCAAACGACGATTTTTTGACGATGAATTTGCCATCAGACCTGAACGTGGTGTACTTTGATGCGTTTGCACCCGAAAAGCAGCCCGAAATGTGGAGCGACGAGTTGTTCGAACGCCTGTATGGCGCGATGTCGCATGGCGGAGTCCTGACCACTTATTGCGCTAAAGGCGAGGTGCGCCGACGCTTGGTTGGCGTGGGCTTCGAGGTGGAGCGTCTGCCGGGGCCGCCAAATGGCAAACGAGAGATCATACGCGCAACGAAACGATGATAAAAACTATGCCATATGGATATGCGTGAGTTTGCCGAACGGATTTTTCTGAATTTGCCATACGACCCTAATTCTCAGCAAATACAGCTTATAGCGGCACTGGCTAAATTCTGTGCGTCCGATTCTGTCGGCGATTCGGTGTTTTTGCTTAACGGTTATGCCGGAACGGGCAAAACGTCGCTTACCGGAGCTTTGGTGAGGGCGCTCCGCGAGGTGAAAGTGCCGGTGGTGCTGTTGGCCCCCACCGGAAGGGCCGCCAAGGTGTTCGGCGCATTTGCCCGCCATGCGGCCTCGACCATTCACCGCCGCATATACAGTCCGCCAAAGCCGGGCGTCATGGAATTTGCCGGCACGGTCAACGAAAACAATCTTCGCAACGCCGTGTTCATTGTCGATGAGGCTTCGATGATAGGCGGTGCTTCGGGCGAACGCAACGATCTCCTTGCCGACCTGATTTATTACGTATATTCGGGCGAAGGGTGCCGGATGATTCTTTTGGGCGACACCGCGCAGCTGCCCCCGGTGGGGTGCGACGAAAGCCCGGCCATGAAAGTTGACGTGTTGCGCTCATTCGGGCTGAAGGTTACGCGTGCCGTGATGACCGAGATAGTGCGTCAGGGCAGGGCTTCGGGCATACTGGCAAACGCTACGTGGCTGCGCAAGGCCATGCTCGTCGATCCATTGCCGGAGCCGGTGGTGCACAAGCTGAAATATTCCGACGTGCGCGTGATGAGCGGCGAGGATCTCGCCGACGACATATCGGCATCGTATGCCGACGCGGGAGTCGACGAAACGATAGTGATAACGCGCTCCAACAAGCGCGCCATGCTGTTTAATCTTGCCATACGGTCGAAGATACTTTATAGGGAGGAGGAGCTGTGTCGCGACGAACGGTTGATGGTGGCGAAGAACAATTATCTGTGGAGCGCAAAGGTGAAAGGGCTTGACTTCATAGCCAATGGTGACGTGGCCACCGTCAGCGCCATACATTCTACCGAGGAGAAATACGGGCTCCGTTTTGCCGATGTGACCCTGACGCTCCCCGACCGCGACATAAGCGTCGATTGCAAGATAGTGCTCGATGCCCTTACGTCCGACTCTCCCGCGCTCGATCATGTGAAGTCGGGCGAATTGTATGCGGCGATACTCAACGACCCGGAGCTGTTTGCCTACGACGTTCCGATGTCGGTGCGAATGAAAATGCTCCGCAGCGACCCGTACTATAATGCGCTTCAGGTAAAGTATGCCTATGCCGTCACGTGCCATAAGTCGCAGGGCGGACAATGGTCGGACGTGTATGTCGACATAGGATATGTGCAGCCTGAGGCACAGGGAATTGAATTTTATCGATGGCTGTACACGGCCGTCACGCGAGCTACACATAAATTGAGTTTTGTCAATCCGAATCTTAAAGTTATCGAATAATCAGTCGCTTTCAGCCGAAAATTGCGATAATTATAATAAGTTTTGCTATCTTTGCACGGATAAAAAGAGCTCAATGTTAACTGATAAAATAAGTCACGACAAAGTTGAGGCGGTGAAAAACCTCATTGCCCGATCGGGAAAGATTGTCATAATATGCCATATGACTCCCGACGGTGATGCCATGGGTTCATCGCTGGCTCTTTACGATTTGCTGAAGCGTAAAGGAAAGAATGTTTTTGTGGTGACTCCTGATATGCCTCCGCGCAATCTGATGTTTTTGCCCGGCGCCCAGTCGGTGGTGGTGGGGTCGCGCTATCCCGACAAGGCCCACAATCTGCTTTTGTCGGCCGACCTCATAGTATGCCTTGACTTCAATTCGCTGCATAGGGTCGACAGGCTCTCGCCGTTCGTCTCGGGCTCGTCGGCAAAAAAGATACTTATCGACCATCATCTTGAACCGGAGAATTTTGTCGACGTGCTGATTTCGTGCCCCGAAAAGTCGTCGACGTGCGCGTTGCTTTACGAATTGCTCGGCCTGATGGGGATGAGCGAGGAAATGTCGCGCGAAGCCGCCGAATGCATCTACACCGGAATGATGACCGACACGGGCAACTTCTCGTACAATTCGAACGATCCGCAGCTATATCTCATAATAGCCGAGCTTCTGAAAAAAAGCATCGACAAGGACAGCATATACAACAAGGCGTGGAACACCAACTCATCGGGCCGATTGAGGCTGTGCGGCTATGCCCTGTATTGCAAAATGCAGCTTGTTCCGGAGCATAAAATGGCTTTGATAGCTCTGTCGCGCGACGAGCTCAACGAGTTCGACTACGTGAAAGGCGACACCGAAGGCCTCGTCAACAAGCCTTTGAGCATACCCGGCATTGAATATTCGGTGTTCTTGCGCGAGGATGAGCCCGATTACGTGAAAGTGTCGATGCGCAGCCTCGGCGACTTTCCGGTAAATAAAATCTGTTCCGACCATTTTGGCGGTGGCGGCCATCTCAATGCCGCCGGGGGTGAATTTCACGGCTCCATTGCCTCGGCAATGGGGTTGGTGATGTCGGTGCTTCCAGATTATGATGAATATTTGAATAATAACAACATAGAATAATAGTAAATTTGAAAATGAAGATATCGTTTAAAGTTTTGATAATTTCGGTGTTTGCAGCAATGGGCATGGCTTCGATGAGCTCATGCAGCGACGGCCGCAGCTATGCCGAAATGCTCAGCGATGAAAACAAAATCGTAAATGTGTTTCTTGCCGACCATCGCGTCATTACGGAAGTGCCTGCCGATACCGTGTTCGAGACAGGCCCCGACGCTCCCTATTATCAGCTCGACGAGGACGGCAACATTTACATGCAGGTCATAACTCCCGGATACGGCCCGAAAGCCGTGTACGATCAGGAAGTTTACTTCAGGTACACCCGATACAATATGTACTATTATCAGAATCCCGATGACGAAATAGTGGGTGGCGAAGGCAATTCGCAGACCATCGAAGCGGGCAACGCCTCGTTCCGCTACGACTCATTTCAGCTCCCCTCGTCGCAGCGCTGGGGCACGGGATTGCAGATGCCTCTGAAGTTCCTTCCGCTGAATTGTGAGGTTAACCTCGTGATTAAGTCGACCCTCGGCATCACTTCCGAAATAGGAAGCGTAATGCCTTATCTGTACAATGTGCGATATTACAAACGTCAAAGCTGATCGACAACTAATTAATCTTATTAAATATAACTACCATGTCACTAATTAAATCTATTTCGGGAATTCGAGGAACCATAGGCGGAGTTCCCGGCGATGGACTTTCTCCTTTGGACATCGTCAAGTTTACGGCTGCATATGCCACGTTCATAAGAAAAAATATGTCACGCACTTCTAACGTAATAGTTGTGGGACGCGATGCCCGACTTTCCGGCGAAATGGTTAGCGGCATCGTAGTGTCGACGCTTTGCGGTATGGGCTTCGACGTGGTAAACATAGGTTTGGCTTCTACTCCTACCACCGAGATAGCCGTGGTTGAAGAGAAGGCATGCGGTGGCATAATAATCACTGCAAGCCATAACCCGAAGCAGTGGAATGCCCTGAAGCTTCTTAACGAAAACGGCGAATTTCTTAACGACGTTCAAGGCAAGGAGGTGCTTCGCATTGCTGCCGCCGACGCTTACAGCTTCGTTGAAGTCGACGACCTCGGCCATGAATTTGCAAACACCACTTACAATCGCCGCCACATAGAGCAGGTATTGGCTCTCAAGCTCGTAGACACGGAAGCCATAGCTGCCGCCAACTTCACCGTGGCCGTCGATGCCGTCAATTCGGTGGGTGGCGTAGTGATACCCCAATTGCTTCGTGCCCTCGGCGTTAAGAACGTGATAGAGCTTAACTGCGAGGCTACCGGTAAGTTTGCGCACACGCCCGAACCAATCCCCGAAAACCTGACTCAGATATCCGACCTCATGAAGGATGGCAAGGCCGACGTTGGCTTCGTTGTCGATCCCGACGTAGACCGTCTGGCCATCGTGATGGAAAACGGCGAGATGTTCGTAGAAGAATATACGCTTGTGTCGATAGCCGACTATGTGCTTTCGCACACTCCCGGCGCAACGGTTTCGAACCTCAGTTCGTCGCGCGCGCTCAGAGACGTTACCGAACGCCATGGATGCAAATATTCAGCTTCGGCCGTAGGCGAAGTCAACGTAACCACCAAGATGAAGGAAACCGGCGCCGTGATAGGTGGCGAAGGTAATGGCGGCGTTATTTATCCCGAAGCTCATTATGGCCGCGATGCTTTGGTTGGCGTTGCTCTGTTCCTTACCTTGCTTGCCAAGAGCGGTAAGAAAGTGAGCGAATTGAAGAAGACGTATCCCGCCTATGCCATTGCAAAGAACAAGATAGAGCTTACTCCCGACATTGATGTCGATGCCATATTGGCCGAGGTGAAAAAGAAATATTCATCAGAAACCATTACCGACATCGACGGAGTGAAGATTGACTTTGCCGACAGCTGGGTTCATCTTCGCAAGTCGAATACCGAACCGATCATACGCATATACTCCGAAGCTGCCACGATGGAAGCCGCCGATGCTCTGGCCGAGCAGATAAAAGGCGTCATAGCTTCTATGACGGCTTGATGCCATCGATTGGCATTGGAATGCCTCAAAGCACTCTCGGTGCGGCAATGAAATGCATCGTGAGGACATAACATGATAAACTGCGCCCGAATAGCTTTCTCAGCTTTTCGGGCGCATTCATTCAGTCTAAAATTTTAATTTATGGAACGAATAATAAACAAAAGTCGAAAGGGGGTGCCTTACTTGACTGTCGGCAGTGAATTACTGCTTGTCGGTTTCGGGCGCTTTGTCGATTAGGTCGAGGAACTGATCGAGCTTTGGAGTTATTATTATCTCGGTACGGCGATTACGCTGTCGGCCGAGTTCGGACGTGTTGTCGGCAATCGGATTGTATTCGCCGCGTCCGGCAGCCGTAAGACGAGCCGGGTTTATGTCGAAGTCCTTTTGCAGCACCTGTACCACCGATGAGGCTCTGAGTGTACTCAAATCCCAGTTGTTTCGGATGTTCGTGCGTGAAATGGGCACGTCGTCGGTGTTTCCTTCAACCAGCACGTCGTAATCGTTGTAATCCTTGATAATCTTCGCTATTTTGCTGAGCGTTTCCATTGCCCGGCTGTTTATTTCGTAGCTTCCCGACTTAAACAGCATGTTGTCGGCCAACGAAATGTACACTACGCCTTTGAGCACCTTAACGTCAACCTCCTTCAGCTCATCGGTGCTGAGCGATCGGGTGAGCTTGTTGGTTAGGGCTATGTTTAGCGAGTCGGACTTGGTTTTGGCCTGTACGAGCTGCTTTATATATGCATTCGAAGCATTGATTTCGTCGACGAGCTTCGAAATGTTCACGTTGCCCTGAGTGTTTTGGTTTATGCTGTTGTCGAGCGACTTCTGCAAAGCCGTATAGTTCTCTTTCAGCTCGGCATTGGTCTTTCGCGCATCGGCCAGCATAGCGTCGAGGCTTTTGATGCCGGTGCGGCTTTCGGCCAACGCAATCTGCGATTCGTCATATTGCTTTTTGAGCGAGTCATATTGACCTTGTAGCGTATGATATTTTTTGCTTGACACGCAGCCGCTCAGTGCTATCACAAGGGATGTTGCCAATAATAATAGTTTCGTTTTCATAATGATTTCGTTTGAAATTATGCCTTACGTAATTATAACAGATTATGCATTGCAATGGTTTTATGGCCGGTGACATAAAATAAAATGCGTAAATTTGCAGTCACGTATGATGCGCAGATATTTCATAATGATGTTGTGCCTGATGTTGGCACCGGGGGCAGTGGCTTCGCCGTCCGATTCTACCGTGGTCGATAGGTTTGAGGCGCGGCAGCTCATATTGCCCGGTGCATTGGTGGCCGTAGGCGCATTCGGAGCCGCCAACGGGTGGATGCGTCATATCGACCGCGAAATCACCGATGCCATCGGCACCAACCACCGGTATGCGTGCAGCGATTACTTGCAATTCGTAGGCATCGGGGCCAATGTGGCTCTCGGATCCATCGGGGTGAAGGCGCGCCATTCGCTTCGCGACAGGGCGCTCGTGACCGCCACGGCGTGGGTAGCTCTCGAATGCATGGTTCAGGGCGTGAAGCGGACGGTCGACAGAAGCCGCCCGGATGGGACGGATGACAACTCATTCCCGTCGGGGCATGCCGCGCGCGCATTTCTGGGCGCGGAGCTGGTGCGGATGGAATATGGCACATGGTATGGCGCGGGCGCGTACGCATTGGCCGCAGCGGTGTCGACATTCAGGGTGTGCGGCATGCATCACTGGACGTCGGACGTGATTGCCGGCGCCGGTATGGGTATATTGGCGGCGCGCGTGGGCTCGTGGCTATTGCCGGTGGAGAAACGCCTTTTCGGCCTCTCCGACGATAGGGGAATGGTGGTGATGCCCGTGTGCAACGTGGCCGAGCGGTCGGTTTCGATGTCGTTTTCCATGGCATTCTGACAACGCCGACGTGTTTTCTCATTCGCTTCGTATTCGCATTAATTTAGCTGATTATTGCCAGTTGTCGCGATAATGTTGTATATTTGCAAAAAAAATTGCAATATAGTAGAAAGTCAGACATTAGCGATGAAGAAATTTAACGAGTACGATAACTTTAATCTTTCGCAAATCAATAAAGACGTTCTCAAAAAGTGGAACGAGTCGAATCTATTCGAGCAGAGTATCAAAGAGCGCGAGGGCTGTCCCTCGTTCGTGTTTTATGAAGGGCCGCCATCGGCCAATGGCATGCCGGGCATACACCATGTCATGGCACGTACCATAAAGGACATATTCTGCCGTTACAAGACAATGAAGGGCTTTCACGTAAAACGCAAGGCCGGATGGGATACTCACGGACTCCCCGTGGAGCTTGGCGTTGAAAAAGGCCTCGGCATAACGAAAGAGGACATAGGAAAGAAAATTTCGGTCGACGACTATAATGCAGCATGCCGTCGCGAGGTAATGAAATATACCAAGGAATGGGAGACTCTTACCAACTCGATGGGCTACTGGGTTGACATGAACGACCCCTACATTACCTACGACAATCGCTACATAGAAAGCGTATGGTGGTTGCTCCGTCAGCTATACGATAAAGGCTACCTGTACAAGGGATATACCATTCAGCCTTATTCGCCGGCCGCAGGCACCGGATTGAGTTCGCACGAATTGAATCAGCCGGGATGCTATCGCGACGTGAAGGACACTACCTGCATAGCGCAGTTTGCAATAAAAGATCCCAAGCCATCGATGACAGGGTGGGGACGTCCGTACTTCCTTGCATGGACTACCACGCCGTGGACATTGCCTTCGAATACGGCACTGACCGTAGGCCCCGGCATAACGTATAACGTAGTTCGCACGTATAATCCGTATTCGGGTTCGCCCGTTACGGTTGTGGTGGCCGACGCCTTGATGAACTCCATATTCAATCCGAAGGCCAAGGATCTGACTCTCGACGAATACAAGAAGGGCGATAAGCTCATACCGTATCAGGTGGTCGATTCGATGCCCGGAAAAGATCTGGTGGGCATGAATTACGAACAGCTCATACCGTGGGTCAACCCCGGCGAAGGAGCGTTCCGCGTGATACCGGGCGATTTCGTGACCACCGAAGATGGTACCGGCATAGTGCATACGGCCGGAACGTTTGGTGCCGATGACCTTAGGGTGTCGAAGCAAAACGGTGTGCCGCCGTTGCATCTCATTGACAAGGATGGCAACATACGCCCGATGGTCGACCTCAAGGGCCGTTTCTATCGACTCGAAGATCTCGATGCCGACTTCGTGGCAAAGATGGTCAATGTGGATGAATATACACCCTGGCAGGGCCGTTACGTGAAGAACGCTTACGACCCGACGCTCGGCGTTGACGATGAAACGCTCGATGTGGCCATATGCATGTATCTCAAACAGCGCGACATGGTGTTCAAGATAGAGAAGCACGTGCACAACTATCCGCACTGCTGGCGTACCGACAAGCCGGTGCTCTATTATCCGCTCGACAGTTGGTTCATACGCACCACCGCCGCCCGCGAAAGACTCATGGAGCTTAATCGCGACATAAAGTGGAAACCGCAGTCGACCGGTACCGGCCGATTCGGAAAATGGCTCGAAAACCTTCAGGACTGGAACCTTTCGCGCAGCCGTTACTGGGGTACTCCGCTCCCCATATGGCGCACTGACGACGCTTCGGAGGAAATGTGCATCGACAGCGTTGAAATGCTTTATAATGAGATAGAAAAATCAGTCAAGGCAGGGTTCATGACGTCGAATCCTTATAAGGATCGCGGATTCGTGCCCGGCGACTATTCGAAGGCTAATTACGAAAAAATCGACCTGCATCGTCCGTATGTCGACGACATAGTGCTCGTGTCGCCTTCGGGCAAGCCCATGCGTCGCGAATTGGATTTGATTGACGTATGGTTCGATTCGGGTGCCATGCCTTATGCCCAGATACATTATCCGTTTGAAAACAAGGAGGGGCTTGATTCGGGCGAACTGTATCCCGCCGACTTCATAGCCGAAGGTGTCGATCAGACTCGCGGATGGTTCTTCACCCTCCATGCCATAGGTGGAATGATATTCGACTCAAATGCCTATAAGGCAGTAATATCAAACGGTCTCGTGCTCGACAAGGATGGCAATAAGATGTCGAAGCGTCTCGGCAATGCCGTGAATCCGTTTGAAGCAATCGAAAAATACGGGTCTGATCCGTTGCGTTGGTACATGATAGCCAACTCCGCTCCCTGGGATAACCTCAAGTTCGATCCCGAAGGTGTGGTAGAGGCTTCGCGCAAGTTGTTTGCCACGCTTTACAATACGTACTCGTTCTTCGCATTGTATGCCAACGTTGACAATTTCGACAATTCCGCGCCTCAGATACCCGTCAAGGAGCGTCCTGAGATTGACCGCTGGATATTGTCGTTGCTGAATTCGTTGATAAAGGAAGTGGATGAGGCTCTTGAGGACTATGAGCCCACCAAGGCCGCCCGCGCCATAAACGATTTTGTAAATGACAATCTGTCGAACTGGTATGTGCGCCTCAACCGCAAGCGCTTCTGGGGCGGTGGCATGAGCGACGACAAGCTTTCGGCTTATCAGACTCTCTATTCGTGCCTCGAGACCGTAGCATTGCTGATGGCTCCGATAGCTCCGTTCTTTGCCGATCGTCTGTATTGCGACCTCGCTTCGGTGGGTAGCGGCGATGACAAGTCGGTGCATCTTGCAAAGTTCCCCTGTGTCGACGAAACCGTGATAAACCCCGATTTGGAAATGCGCATGCATTTGGCCCAGGTGGTAACGTCGATGGTGCTGGCACTTCGCCGCAAGGCAAAGCAAAAAGTGCGTCAGCCGCTGCAGAAGATTATGATACCGGCCGTAGACGCCGCGCAGCGTGAAGCCATAGAGTCGATGAAGTCGTTGATACTCAATGAGGTCAACGTGAAAGAGCTGATAATGGTAGATTCGGACAATGGCGTGATAGTTAAGCGCGTGAAGCCCGACTTCAAAAAGCTTGGCCCGAAGTACGGCAAGATAATGAAAGCTGTGGCCGCCGCCATTCAGGCAATGGATCAGGAAGCCATCAACGCTCTCGAACGCAATGGCCGCGCCACCATATCGGTTGACGGCAATGACGTGGACATCGACGTGGCCGACGTGGAAATAATATCGCAGGACATACCCGGTTGGCTCGTGGCTAACGAAGGTAATGTCACCGTGGCGCTCGACGTGACCATAACGCCCGAATTGCTCGAAGAAGGCATTGCACGCGACATAGTGAACAGAATACAGAACATACGCAAGAGCCGCGACTACGACATAACCGACAAGATAGAGCTTGTTTTCGAGCCTAATGATTCGGCCGACTCGGCTTTGAAGCATTACTCGGACTACATAATGCGTCAGGTGCTTGCCAATGATCTGCGCATCGAACCTCTTGCATCGGCTGAAGAAGTTGAAACTCTTTCTTTCGATGATATGAACGTAAATGTGAAAATATCGTTAAGTAAATAAGGAGGGTTGCTAAAATCGACTTATTTACTAATAATTTAAAGTTTACATCCATGAGCGAAAAGACTCGTTATTCAGACGAAGAATTGCAGGAATTCAAAGAGCTGATACTTGATAAGCTTGCCAAGGCGCAGCGTGACTATGAACTTTTGAAGGCTTCCGTAACCAATTCGGAGGGAAATGACGTGGCCGATACGTCGCCTACGTTCAAAATACTGGAGGAGGGCGCCAACGTTCTCGGCAAGGAAGAAGCCGGACGATTGGCCCAGCGACAAATGAAGTTCATACAGCATTTGCAGGCGGCACTCGTGAGAATAGAAAACAAGACTTACGGCATATGCCGCGAAACGGGCGAACTGATTCCGAAGGAACGGTTGCGCGCCGTTCCGCATGCCACGCTGAGCATCGAACAGAAAACACAAAAGAAAAAGTAACAGGGCGCGCATAACTTAATATGCAGCCTGCTTAATCGTAAACCCTTCCCGCCGATGAAGATGACCAAGGGCCTGTGGGCCTTATTGATAATTATAGTCGTATTGGTCGCAGACCAAGTGTTGAAAATATGGGTGAAGACTCACTTTTACTTAGGTGAGGATTTGCACATAACCGATTGGTTCCAGTTGCTGTTTGTAGAAAACAACGGCATGGCATTCGGCATGGAGATTGGCAGCAAGCTTTTTCTGACCATATTCCGCATAGTGCTGGTGTCGGGGCTAATATGGTACATGATTAAAATACGGTCGATGCGCGACGTGCCTACGGGATATATGGTGTGCATAGCGCTCATAACGGCAGGCGCGGCAGGCAATATATTTGACTGCATGTTTTACGGGCTGCTGTTCAATAACCCGATTCCACCCGAAGTGGCAGTGGCGTTTCCGCCCGACGGAGGATATGCTTCGCTGTTTCACGGAAAGGTGGTCGACATGCTGTATTTCCCCCTGTTCAGCTTCGACTGGCCCGAGTGGGTGCCGATGATAGGAGGCTCAAACTTCCTGTTCTTTCAGCCGGTGTTCAATATAGCCGATGCCGCCATATCGGTGGGCATGGTGATGCTGATATTCTTCTATTCAAAATGCATTTATTTTGATCCCAGGCCTCAGAGCCAAAATGACGAAAGCAATGAATAAGTTGCCGTGGTTGATATTGACGGTAGTCATCGGATTGATGGCCGTGACTTTGCAGGGGTGTGAATCGACGCCCTCCGAAGTCATAGAGCCTGAAAAGATGGCTCGTCTGCTGGCCGACATACATATAGGTGAGAGCGTGGCCGAACTGGAACGCCGCTCATATCCCGACGATTCGACCAAGCAGGCTCTGAAGCAGGCAATATATGCACGTCACGGCGTGACCTCCGAACAGGTCGATACGTCAATGAAGTGGTATGGCTATCATCTCGACAAATATGTGGAGGTGTACGACCGCGTGATAGAGATGCTCGAAACTGACATATCCTATGCTCAGGATGTGGCGGGCGCGCAGAGCGAGTCGATGTCAAACATGCGCATCGAGCTCGAGGGCGATTCGGTCGACATATGGCCCGACATACGTTATCGTCGGTTTTCGCCGCAGATGCCTAACGATAACATAATATTCAGCCTGAACTTCGATCGTAACTGGGAGGCGGGTGACGTGTATATTCTGAATGCCAAACTGTTTAATGCGTTAACGCCCACTACCATGTCGTTGACGGTGGACTATCAGGACGGCACGAAGGATTATGTCACGCTTGTTCGTCCGGGAAGCGGATGGCAGTCGATAAAGCTGGTGCTCGATTCGGTGAAGAAGGCTTACAACGTGTATGGTGCCATTTCGCATACGCCCGATCCCGACGAGGTGGCATACATTGATTCAATTTCGTTGGTGCGCGTGCGCCGCAACGAATATAATCGCATTCCGTTGGTCAATCAGCGGTCGGCGTCGCATTCATATGGCGGAAATTGACGATTCGATCATTAAACCTCCCTGCCGAGTCATGGCCAATGTAATAGTGACGGGGGGCCGCAAGCATTGCAATTCGATAGCGGCATACGATGCCGACGCGCATTCGGTGTGCGTGACTCCTTTTGAGCGTGAAACGCATTCCACGCTGTTTTTCTCGGGAACCATATACGTGGAGGCCGATGCCGATTGCGGAGGGCTGAAAGTGTCGCGTCAGCCTATCGAGGCTCTGCGGTAAAGGGCAAGCGCGATGATGGTGTATATGACGTTGGGAATCCACATGGCCACGATGGGCGACATGCTGCCCGAAATGGCAAACGATGACGTGACGGTGGTGAACAGGATGTAGCTGAAGCTAAGCACCAGGCCGATGCCTATGTTGATGCCCATGCCCCCTTTTACCTTGCGCGACGACAGCGACATGCCGATTACGGTAAGAATGAATGCCGCAGCAGTCATGGCGTAACGGCGATGATATTCTATCTCAAATGATTTTATGTTGGCTATGCCGCGTTGCTTCTGACGGTCGATGTATTCCTTCAGGGCAGGGGTGGTGAGCGTTTCGTGGTCGTTTTTCGAGATGAGGAAGTCGCGGGGCTCCATGGCTATCACGGTGTCGAGTCGGTTGCCGTGCTTTATCACTTCGCGCGTGCCCACGAAATCGCGTATCATGTAGTCGCGCACCTGCCAATTGTAAAGCGAATCCCATCGTATGCTTCTTGCCGTCAGGCGCGACACGAGTTTCTTGTCCTTGAACGACTCGAGCGAGAAGTTGTATCCGGTTTTGGAGTAGTTGTCGTATCGGCTCATATATGCTATTTCGCCCTTGTTCACCTGCATCTGTATATTTGTGCCGTAATCCACGCGTTTGTTTTTCACATAGGTGTTGTAGTAGTCGATGCGCTTCACGTTGGCCGGCGGAATCAGGTATGCGCTGAGCACGTAGGTGAATATCGCTATCACGGCGGCCGAGAGCAGATAGGGGCGCAACAGTCGTCGGAAGCTCATGCCCGATGAAAGCATTGCAATTATCTCGGAGTTGTCGGCGAGCTTCGAGGTGAAGAATATCACGGCTATGAAGGTGAAAAGCGGGCTGAACTGGTTGGCAAAATAGAGCAGGAAGTTGACGAAATAATCGAACACCGTGGCCATTAACGGCGCTTTTATGAACGAATCGAGCTTCTCGTTTATGTCAAACATGACAACGATGGCCAATATCAGCATTATGGCGAATGCATACGTGCCGAGAAACTTTTTGATGATGTATCGGTCTAATATCTTTAACGGATTGTTCATTTCGCTTGATGTTTTAGAGTGGGGGATGATGATTTACAAGCGGTGCGTTACGCGTTCCACCATTTCCGCTTTCCAGCTCTTGAAGTCGCCTTCCATTATGTGTTTTCGAGCCTCGCCCGTGAGCCACAGGTAGAAGGCCAGATTGTGTATCGATGCTATCTGCAAGGCCAGGAGCTCGTTGCTTATGAACAGGTGGCGCAGATAAGCTTTCGAGTATGTGCGATCCACGTAGCTCGGCCCGTTTTCGTCGATGGGCGAAAAGTCGTCGGCCCATTTCTTGTTGCGCATGTTCATTATGCCGTTGGCCGTGAACAGCATGCCGTTGCGTCCGTTGCGCGTAGGCATCACGCAGTCCATCATGTCGATGCCACGGTCGATGGCTTCGAGGATGTTGGCCGGAGTGCCCACTCCCATGAGGTAGCGCGGCTTGTCGGTCGGCAATATTTCGTTTACCACTTCGATCATATCGTACATGGTTTCGGTGGGTTCGCCTACCGCCAGGCCGCCTATGGCGTTTCCGTCGGCTCCGAGGTCGGCGACGAATTTGGCCGATTCGCGTCGCAGATCGGCATACGTGCATCCTTGCACTATCGGGAAGTAGGCTTGTTGATATCCGTACAGTCCTTCAGTCTCCTTGTATCGCTTCCATCCGCGCATCAGCCACCGATGGGTGAGGCCGAGCGATTTTTTAGCATAGTCGTAGTCGGCGGTGCCGGGCGGGCATTCGTCGAGAGCCATCATTATGTCGGCTCCGATGGCTCGTTCGATGTCGACAACGCCTTCGGGCGTGAAAAGATGTTTCGATCCGTCGATGTGCGACCGGAACCACGCGCCTTCTTCTTTCAGCTTGCGGTTTGACGATAACGAAAACACTTGAAATCCGCCGCTATCGGTCAGTATGGGGCGTTCCCATCCCATGAACTTGTGCAAGCCTCCCGCGCGGTTGAGAATTTCTATTCCCGGCCGCAGATACAGATGATACGTGTTGCCCAATATTATCTGAGCTTTTATGTCGTTGCGCAGTTCGTGCTGATGCACTGCCTTCACGCTGCCGATGGTGCCCACGGGCATGAATATCGGGGTTTCGATGACGCCGTGTGCCGTGGTAATTATTCCGGCTCTGGCTTTGGAGTCGGGGGCTGTTGTCTGAAGTTCGAATTTCATGGTGCAAAAATACTAATAATTCGTCATTACCCAATTACGTAGTATTATAAAAGCTTGCGCGGTGTGCCGAAAAAAAGAATGAGAGACTGCCGTGGGGCAATCTCTCATCTTTTGCATACGTCTTAGTTTTTTTGTTTATTTAGGTATCCTGTCGATTAGAATAGTTTATCGGGATACACGCCGTTTTTGTGAAGTTCGGCAAACTTGGCCACTACGCCGGGGCGGTCGGCTGCATAGGTAACGCCAAACCACTTGCTGTCAGTGTCGAGTACCTTAACCGATGCTTCGCCCGATTTAATGAGCGTGTCGATTGCCAACGGAATGAAGAATTCCGATTTGGGCGTGTTGAGATCCTTGTCGAGGAACTTCTTGAATTCGCGTTCGCTGTAATCGAAATAGTCGGGAGTGAAGCCCCAGAGGTTCATCGACACCGGAGTGTTGGGCTCGAGGGTCTGTTTAACGCCGTTTTCGTCAGTGAATACTATACGGCCGTTTTCGTCGTAGCTTATGGCAGTGCGTTCAACCACCGATGCAAGATTGCCATCCTTGGTTTCGCATACGCCGCGAGCCACTGAACCGTTTTCGGTCATGGTGTTGCCTACGCGGAAGCCTACCATGCAGTAGTCGCCTGCCTTGTCGTGCGGACGAGACAGTTCGGCAGCAATCACTTCGAAGGCATTGCGTCCGTAGAAGTCGTCGGCATTTATTACGGCAAACGGTTCTTTGATTACGTCTTTGCCCATCAATACGGCGTGGTTGGTGCCCCAGGGTTTTGCGCGGTCGGCCGGACAGGTATAACCTTCGGGCAGAGCGTCGAGCGACTGGAACACAACTTCAACGGGAATGTGTCCTTCATATTTCGACAATATTTTTTCGCGGAAATCCTGTTCGAAATCTTTGCGGATAACGAACACAACTTTTCCGAATCCTGATTTCATGGCATCGTAGATCGAGTAGTCCATGATGGTTTCGCCGTGAGGGCCGAGCGGATCGAGCTGCTTTAGGCCGCCGTAGCGGCTTCCCATACCGGCTGCAAGAACGAATAATGTGGGTTTCATTAGTTTAAATGAGTTAGTTTATTTAGTTTGTTATTTGGTTTTGAATGCAAATTCAATCGTCTGGTCGTATGTTTCGCCGGGCGCGAGTAGAGTGGAAGGGAAATTTGAATGATTCGGCGAGTCGGGCATCGACTGGCATTCTATTGCAATGCCGTCGTAGTCGTCGTAGCTTCGGCCTGATTTGTTGGCGGGCGATCCTGCCAGCCAGTTGCCCGTGTAGACTTGGGCTGCCGGTTGAGTGGTCGATACTTCGAGCACACGTCCGGAAGGTTGGCTGGTGAGCGTGGCCACGTGCTGCATTTTGCCTTTCGACCATCCGTCGACTACCCAGCAGTTGTCGTAGCCCTTGCCATAGTTGAGCGCGGGGAAATCGGCCTTTATCTCCTCGCCAACGCGCTTGGGCGTCGTGAAGTCCATGGGAGTTCCCGCTACGGGAGCCATTTCGCCCGAAGGTATCAGTGTGTCGTCGGTCGGGAGGTATTTGCTGCATCCGAGCCACATGGTGTGGTCGAGCGCCGACCCGGCGTTGTGTCCTTCGAGGTTCCAATATGCGTGGTTGGTAAGGTTTACCACGGTCTTGGCATCGGTAGTGGCCGTGATGTGGAGCGTGAGCTTGTTGTCGTCGCTCCAGGTGTATGTGGCTTTCACTTCCATCGTGCCGGGGTATCCTTCTTCGCCATCGGGGCTCGTGCGGCTGAACGTAACGGTGTTTCCTTCGGCCGTGGCATCCCATATTCTGTTCTGGAATCCTTCCGGACCGCCGTGCAGTGCGTTGGGACCATTGTTGATGGCGAGGGTATATTCTTTGCCGTCAATCGTAAAATGACCTTTGGCTATGCGGTTGGCATAACGTCCGGGAACTTTTCCGGCGCAAGGCCCGTCGTAGAAATAATCTGCGGCGTTTGCATATCCCAGCACTATGTCGTCCATGTGTCCGTTGATGTCAGGAACCACTACGCTTACTATTCCGGCACCGAGCGACGATAGGGTTACTTTTGCCCCCGATGCGTTTGTCAGAGTAAATAATGTTATGTCGCCCTTGGTAGATGGAACGATGCTTTTCTCAATTTTCATTATTAAGTCAGGTATTAAATTTGTTTTTGTCTGATGCAAAGATAATCTTTTTCGCAGTATTTTTATTGAAAAAATGAGAAAAAAAGCGAACGGCATCCTCATGTATTGTCGGATGTCGTTCGTTTTAGTGTGTTAACGTAATTTTATTATGAGGAAAAGTGTGCCTTTTCGTGCTATGTCTGCGCTTATCCGTTGTGACGGTTTCCGCGCTTCTGGCCGTTTTTCATTCCCTTCATTCCGTCTTTACCCGGACGCATGGGCATCATCGGTCTGTTGACGTATGAGTTTTCGAGGAATTGTACGTACTGCTCGGGAGTGAGCACCTTCTTTACTTCGGCAAGATACTTGGTGCGGTTGGCCTTTGCTTCTTCCATGGCCTGAATGCGGTCTTGGCGCTTAGCCTCTTTCTTTGCTTCCTTGTCTTTTTTCTTGTCGGCTTTTGCCTGCATCCAGGGGTTGGGTATTGCCTTGAGGGCTTCCTGCTGCTGTGCGGTAAGATTGAGACCTTCGAAAGGATTCATTGCTTTCATCATTTCTCTACCCGGACGATTGGCGTTCTTATCTGTGTTTTGTGCCGATGCGTTTACTGAAAACATCGAAGCTGTTACGATGGCTATGCCTAAAATGATTTTCTTCATGATTTGTGATTGTTATTTTTGTTTGCGTTATGTCGTTTTGACTCGTTTCGGGTGGCGAAGTTTAATCGGCGTTGCGATTTTTTGTTTTGTTAACTGCCTTTTACATTGCTTTGCGTTGTGGGTGCTTTGGCCGTTTTGGGGCCTTTTTTGAGCATTTAGTCACCCAAAACTGCTTGCAAACCGGTTTTGTTGAAAAAATTTTTGTCATTTCGTTTGGTAAATAGATAAAAATTGTATCTTTGCCATCACTACACAAACCCTCAACAATTAATTTTTATGAAAAAACATAACTTTTATGCCGGGCCATCAATATTGAGCCAGTACACCATCAAGAACACGGCCGACGCCATTCTTGACTTCGCAGGCACGGGCCTGTCGATTCTCGAAGTATCTCACCGCAGCAAGGAATTCCAAGCCGTGATCGACGAAGCTTCGGCTTTGGTAAAGGAACTCCTCGAAGTCCCCGAAGGCTATTCGGTGCTTTGGTTGGGTGGTGGAGCAAGCATGCAGTTCTGCATGGTGCCTTACAACCTCCTCGTAAAGAAAGCCGCTTATCTCGAAACGGGCACATGGGCCGTAAACGCCATCAAGGAAGCCCGCTTGTTTGGTGAAGTCGATGTAGTTGCATCGTCGAAGGATGCCAACTTCACATACATCCCCAAAAACTACGTGGTGCCTGCCGACGTCGACTATTTCCACTATACGTCAAACAACACCATATACGGCACTGAAATTCGCAAAGATCCCGATGTACCCGTGCGCATGGTATGCGATATGTCGAGCGACATATTCTCGCGTCCGATCGACGTGTCGAAATACGACCTGATATATGCCGGCGCGCAGAAAAATCTTGCTCCCGCAGGCGTTACCATCGTAATAGTGAAAGATGACGCACTCGGCAAGGTTGACCGTCAGATTCCTACCATGCTCGATTACCGCACGCATATTAATAAAGGTTCGATGTTCAACACTCCTCCGGTGCTCCCCATCTACTCTGCTTTGATGACTCTGCGTCACTACAAGGAACTCGGTGGCGTGGCCGCTCTCGAAAAACGCGACCTCGAAAAGGCTGCCAAGCTTTACGACGCAATCGACGGAAGCCGCATGTTCGTGGGCACCGTTACCGATGTCGCCGACCGCTCGATAATGAACGTTTGCTTCGTAATGCGTCCCGAATACAAGGAGCTTGAAAAGAGCTTCGTCGATTTTGCCGCAACCAAGGGCATCGTAGGCATAAAGGGTCACCGCTCGGTGGGCGGATTCCGTGCTTCGCTTTACAATGCGCTCCCCATGGAAAGCGTCGACGTGCTCATCAACGCCATGGACGAATTCCAGGCAAAACACTAACGTTGTATCACTAAATAAACTATACTGTGATGAAAGTATTGGTTGCAACCGAAAAACCGTTTGCGGCGGTGGCCGTCGACGGTATACGCAAGGTGATAGAAGATGCCGGCTACACGCTCGAATTGCTCGAAAAGTATACCGACAAATCTCAATTGCTCGAAGCCGTGGCTTCGGCCGACGCGCTGATAATACGCAGCGACGTCGTCGATGCCCAAGTGCTCGATGCCGCAAAAAATCTGAAGGTGGTGGTTCGTGCCGGTGCCGGTTACGACAACGTTGACCTCGCTGCCGCTACCGCTCACGGAGTATGCGTTGAAAATACCCCCGGCCAGAACTCAAACGCAGTGGCCGAACTCGTGTTTGGCATGACGGTGATGGCCGTGCGCAATATGTACAACGGCACTGCCGGCTCTGAGCTTAAGGACAAGACAATAGGCATCCACGCATTCGGACAGGTGGGTCGCAACGTGGCGCGCATAGCCAAAGGCTTTGGCATGAATGTGTCGGCGCTCGATCCTTATTGTCCCGACGAGGTGATAGAGCAGGCCGGCGTGAAGCCTATACACTCCGTCGAAGAATTGTATCGCAACAATAAATTCGTGTCGCTTCACATTCCCGCCACCGCCGAAACTCGCGGCTCGGTGGGCTACGACCTCATAAGCATCATGCCCAAAGGTGGCGTGCTGATCAACACTGCTCGTAAAGAGGTGATCGACGAGGCCGGACTGGCAAAGGCGCTCGACGAACGCCCCGACATCAAATATGTGGCCGACATTAAGCCCGACTCTGCCGACGAACTGAAAGCTCGCTTTGGCGACCGCGTTTTCTTCACTCCGAAGAAGATGGGTGCACAGACGGCCGAGGCAAACATCAATGCCGGCATTGCGGCTGCACGACAGGTGGTCGATTTTCTGCGCGACGGAATCGACAAGTTCCGTGTAAACAAATGATGCAGATGGCATTTTAATTACCATTCATCATAAAGATCCGGTGCGGATCGGAGGCATTGCCACTCCGATCCGCACCAGTTTTTTCACGTATGGCATGTGCGCCATTATCTGCCTTTCTTGGGCTGCTTGTTCCAACGGTATTGGATGTGAAACAGCACGTAGGCGGGAATGACGTTGCTAACCGTTTCGGTGCGCGCCTGCGCATTGATGGTGTAGGTCACGTTGGTGAGCTGGCGAAGGAGGTCGTAGGCATCGACCACGAACACCACGCTGCCGTTGAGTATCGACTTCGTGGCGCGGGCGTTCCACACCAGGTCGGTGGTGTTGAGCTGACGGTCGGTGAATCCGCGCCGCGTGTAGAGCGTCAGGTCGGTCGACAAGCCCCAGTTCATCGGCAAGTTAAGCACTCCCGATGCACCGTATTTTGCCGTCCACGACGTGAAGTCGGTGAACCCCTCGTCGCTGCTCGTGTAGCGGTTGACGCGCACGTCGGCATGCGCCGACAGCCTGTGCCGCCCCGTTTGCCAAGACATCTTGAACTCCTCGCCCAATGTGTGCGTCGCCACTCGTCGGCGTGGCGGCATAATGGCATAGTCGGCATCAGTTACGTCGGCACTGCCGGCTAAATCGATGCTACGTACATATTTGCCAATTGTCTTTGCCGATAAGCCGAAACGATTGCTTTTGCCGAAATTGGTATTGAATGTATGCGAAAGGTCGAAACTTCGGTTTCCATCCACATTGTATGGCCTATAATACGTTATGCCCGATGTCGGATTGTAAACGGCTCCTTGGGCAAATGCGTTGTCGATGGACTGAAATTGAACCATGAATGTGTTTGACGTCAGATAATTGTTGCTTGAAAACGTGGCGTATGCAAATGCTACGTTTGATCTTGCAATCTTCAGGTCGGGATTGCCGAGCCTGACGTTAAGCGGATCGGTATCATTGACCACGTCTATCATCGACAGCATATCCTGCATTATCGGTTGCGATATGAAATTAATGGACAGGGATGTCTTTCCGATGTAGGTCGAGGTGTTAAGGCTGAGTCCGGCAAGAGAGTTCCATTGCTTTAATTTAGGTGCCTTATGAACCAGACCGTTGTAACGGAACGCCCTGTGTGTGATGCTGAACGGTATGGCCGCGTTGATCGACAAGGCGTGCCCGCCGATTTTTAAATTCATGTCGATTTCCGGCTCTATTTCATGGCTGTTTTTTGAAAAACGAGTATCGTAGCTTTGATTGCCGTTGATGTGTGACAGATATTCCTTGTTGGAGGGTAATACGCCTAACGGCAAATCGTTGGCAATTTTTTCGAGTTGATATAGATACGATGTCTTTGTGTCGTGCTCGATGTCGTAGGCGTATTTTATGTTCAGCTTTATGTCTTTGTTGAGTTTACGATTGTAAGACAACGATGCCATTCCGTTCCACTCCCGGTTGGGATGCCCTTTTAAATGCTGATATTGAACGTCGTATGGCACGGGGTCGGTATGGCCGTTTATTTTAAATCGATCAAATCGATCGGATTTGTCGCCTGTGTATTTTCCGTTAAGCTGTGCCGTCAGCATATCGTCCGACTTTCCGAGTCGGATGTCGGATTTTAGGTCGATGTTGGCCGACAAACAGTTTCGACGGTCGAGCGTCTCGCTTATTTTTCGCGTGACGAGCGTGTCAACGGCACTTCCGCCATCGTAGATGCTTTCAACGGCTTCACGGCTTATTTCTGACATTTTTTCGTCGAATAGAGCCGACGTTAGTCCACCTGTGTTGCGTTGATTGCGATATGAAAAATTGGGCGATGCCGTGAAGTCGACATTATCTCGAAGCTTGACAAACCAATTGTGTCGGGTTTCTATTTGCCACGAACGTTCTTTGGTGTCGGCCCAGGTGTATTTGTACGTATTTCCGTTGTCGAGGTAATTTTCGGTGTTTTCAAACGTCGACATGTCATTGTTGAGCTTCTTGGCGTTGACGCTCCCTTTCAATTCCCATTTGTCGCCGCTGCCGGTTGCAAAATAGGTGATGCCTCCGGCTTTGATGCTTTTCATCCCACCCAATGCCGCTTCGGGCGTAAGGCTGCCATCTTCCTCCCCGGGGGTGGAGTCGTCGTTGAGATTGTTTGATGTGAAGTGAGTAGCAACCGAAACGTTGTCCGAAAACCACATGCCAAACAATTTGACCGAATATCGCCGGTGTGTGCCATATCCTCCCGATGCGTTTACGATCCACCCCATGGAATATTGGCGCTTAAGCGTAACGTCCATCACATATCGGCTGTCGTTCATGTCTCGGCCCATTAGTTTGCTGCGGCGACCTTGTTTGTCGTATGTCTTTATGTTTTTAACCATATAGGCTCCTATGTTTTTGAGCATCAGCTGGCGTTGGCCGTTAAACAAGTCCTTGCCATTTATCAGCAATTCGCTCACCTTCTTGCCGTTTACCGTTATTACGCCATCTTTTTTCAATTCCACTCCCGGCATCTGCTTAAGCAATCCGTCGAGCGTCGATCCTTCTGCCAGAATGAAGGCATCGGCGTTAAATATCAGGGTGTCGCCTTTATGGTAAAACATAACTTTCGATGCCGTTACGCTGACTTCGTTTAATGCTATTTCCTTGCGCTTGCGCGACATAAATATGGTGGAAAGCTCTATTTTGTCAACTCCCTCGGCCACGTCGACTATTATTCGGCGCGGCTCGAGGTCGCTTTGGCTTTTTAGCCGTCGTTCCGAATCGTCCATTGCCACCACTTTGGCCTCGTCAACCGATATGCGTATGGCATAGCGACCTGCGCAACCGTCAAACGTAATCTCTCTCAGTCTGCCATTGTCGTAACGTGACGTCATATGAGTTATTTTTGTGGAGTCTCCGTTGGTTGACAGCTTGAATATCTCGACCGACGGGTTGATTACTTGCCGTCGATTCAGATCATTGCATATCTTTAATTTAATGGTTATTTCTTTTTCCTTTGCATGGATAATGCCGATGCCGAATAACATCGCTATAAATATCAATGTTGTTCGTAATTGCATATGCATGAATTAGCTGTCTGTTTGCAAAGTTAGCGTTTTGTAATGATATTTACGTGTTTATACTATACATTTTCGGGCTTTTTCGGCTTGTGTCGGTTTGATGTTCCATTTTGGAATATCAAGTTTGTTTTCAACTCGTCAAATTCGGCTTTGGTCAGCTGAAACATAAAATCATCGTTCCACGGCGGAGCGGATGGGGCGGAATCGCTGAAAATATAAAAGGAGGCTACTCTCATAGCCTCCTTTAATGAGTTTCCAATAGGTACAATTTCTAAGGTAAAAAAGATTGTTTTAGGTTTGTGCCACAAAGGTATTCCGAAAATGTGGTATGTGGCAAACTATTTTATATGTTGTTAAACATCTTTTTTCAATAGCATAGCTTTTTTAAGGGTCTGTTAGGGCCGTCAGTGCTTTGACGTGTAAGCCGTTACTCGCTTTTGGCGAAGCTTTGGTCGGGGTTGTTAAGTAATGTTAAACCCCGCTTGCCGACTCGTTTTTAATGAATTTTATGCTGAAATTGGTTCCGTCGAACACTCCGTATGAAAATAGTTTGAATCCGTCGCCAAGCAATATCAGGCGGCTGTCGGTGCCTATTGGCATGTCGACTATTTTATGCCGATGTCCGAATACGAAGTAGTCTATGTGGTTTCCCTCGTCGAGCGTTTTCCTGGCAAATCGCACCAACGGATCGTTGTCGGCAATGCCTTCAGTCGTGTCGGCTGTGCCCGTGAGGCGGCTGTGCGCCGACCAGCGGTGAGCGAATCCTACCGTCCATCGTGGATGTATGGCCGAAAACAGTCGCTGGCAGGTTCGATTGCGAAACATTCGGTGCATGAATCGGTACGACCTACGAAGTTCGCCCACGCCATCGCCATGCTCGAGCAGAAAGCGCTTGCCGTCGATGATGCGTATGGCCGTGCCGTCTACCACCTCCATGCCTATTTCGGAGGGCAGATAGTCGAAAATCCATATGTCGTGATTGCCCGTAAGCCATGTTATCTTTACGCCTGAGTCGGCCAGTCGGGCCAATGCCCCGAAAAATCTTACGAAGCCTCGCGGCACCACGTCATGATACTCGTACCAATAGTCGAGTATGTCGCCGAGCAGATATAGCTCTTTGGCATCGGCGGCTATGCTTTCGAGCCATGAGCATATCGTGCGTTCGTGCGCGCGGCGGTCGGCAATGTAACCTGCGCCGAGGTGAAGGTCGGATATGAAGTAGGTGAGATGTCGCATGTCTGTCGTGGCTGATGTAGTTGGGGGGATGTCGAGTCGTTTTAGAAACTGTTTAAATTTATTTGTCGAAGGAATTGAGAGGATTTGTCAAGTAGATTTTTGATATTTATGAATGAGTTATGGGGTTCCATAATGACTGAATAAATATCAACAAGATGCTGACAAAGACCTCAATGACAAGACA
>JAGATN010000043.1 GCA_017621225.1 Muribaculaceae bacterium
CGAAGGAATTGAGAGGATTTGTCAAGTAGATTTTTGATATTTATGAAGGAGTTATGGGGTGCCATAATGACTGAATAAATATCAACAAGATGCTGACAAAGACCTCAATGACATGACAAAATAAATTTTTAAACAGTTTCTTAAACTTAACGGCACCCCGAATACGCCGAGCGTAGTCGAGATGCCGTATATGTTATTGTTTACCGGATCAGCGAACGGCCATCATATGCGAACGTGCCATTCCACTCCGTCCTTCGTGTCTTTGACGTCAAATCCCATTTCGGCCATACGATTGCGTATAAGGTCGCTCGTGGCCCAATCTTTTCGCGACTTTGCTTCAGCGCGTATCTCAAGCAGAAGGTCGACGGCCTGTTCGTATGGCTTAAGGCTGTCTTCATTTCCCGATGCACCCGACTCGGTGCGTATGCCGAGTATTTCCACGAGGAACGTGTCGAACAGTCGCTTCAGCTCGGCAATGTCGGCCTCTGTTGCCTTGTCGGTGCCGTCGTTGATTCGATTGACCATCGCGCAGGCTTCAAACAGATTGGCCAAAAGCACCGGCGTGTTCAAATCGTCGTCGATGGCTTCGTAGCACTTGGTCCACAATTCGGCCACGTTTACAGTCGATGCCGCCGATGCCGTCAGATTCGACAAACGTTTATAACCTTCAAGCATTCGCTGCAATGCCTTCTCCGATGCCTGCAACGCCTCGTTGCTGAAATCGACCGTGCCGCGATAGTGGGCCTGCAATATGAAAAAGCGTATGGTCATGGGGCTGTAAGCCTGTTTGAGCAGCGGATGCGTTCCGGCAAAGAACTCGTCGAGCGTTATGAAGTTGCCCAACGACTTGCCCATTTTTTTGCCGTTGATGGTTATCATGTTGTTGTGCATCCAGTAATGCACCGTATCATGGCCGTTATGGGCAACCGACTGAGCTATCTCGCACTCGTGATGCGGAAACTTCAGGTCCATTCCACCGCCATGTATGTCAAATTGCTCTCCAAGATACTTTTCGCCCATGGTCGAGCATTCGAGGTGCCATCCGGGGAATCCCTCGCTCCACGGCGACGGCCAATGCATTATGTGTTCCGGTGCCGCCTTTTTCCAAAGGGCGAAGTCGGCCGGATTATGTTTTTCGGACTGACCGTCGAGTTCGCGCGTCGTTGCCAGGAGTTCTTCGATGTTGCGGCCCGACAGCTTACCGTAATTATGATCGCGATTATACTTGGGCACGTCGAAATACACCGACCCTTCACTCTCATAGGCATATCCGCTTTCAAGTATCTTCTTTATATACTCTATCTGCTCTATGATATGGCCCGATGCATGCGGCTCTATCGATGGCGGCAACACATTGAGCGCATCCATCGCCTTGTGGTAGCGGTTGAGATAAAACTGCACCACTTCCATAGGCTCAAGCTGCTCTATGCGTGCCTTCTTTGCTATCTTGTCTTCACCTTCGTCGGCATCATGTTCCAGATGGCCCACGTCGGTAATGTTGCGCACATAGCGCACTTTGTAGCCAAGATGATTGAGATAACGGTATAGCACGTCGAACGTTATGGCCGGACGTGCATGGCCGAGATGGCCGTCGCCATACACCGTGGGGCCGCATACGTACATACCCACCTTCCCTTCGTGGATGGGCTTGAACAACTCTTTGTTGCGCGACAACGAATTATATATGGTCAGATTGTTGTCTTTCATATCTTATTGTATTTTTCTGCTGTTTAACGTTTTATGGCGTCAGGCCTTGCCCCCTACTATGAACGGGTTGGGTATGTCGCCCGAATTGCCTCCCTGATTGTTGCCACCCACTGGCTTTATGGGCATCTTGCGCTCTATGACGCCGAAAGTGTTTTCATAATTCTTTATGTTGTCAGAAAGCGCAAAAAGCAAGTTCTTGGCATTTTCTGGTGTCATTATCACTCGCGTCTGTACTCTGGCCTGAGGGCCGTTGGGAGCAACGGCTATGAAGTCGATGTACACTTCGTTGGCGCTGTGCGATATAAGCGCGAGGTTCGAATAATGTCCGTCGGCAACTTCAGGAGTAAGCTCTATTTTCAATTCATTTTTCTTCTGTTCCATCTTTATATATTTGTTTTTATTATTTTCACTTATCTGATTTCAAAAACAGAAATTCGAGCTTCGACGGGTCGAGCGAATTTTCCACCACGATTTTTATGCCCTTGAGCGTCTCGCGCATCCAAAATTGGCCCATGTCTATCGAAGCATAAGTAGTGCGGTCGAACGTAGGGGTGTCAGCCTGACGTTCATATATGAGATATGCCGTAGGTATCGGCGCTTCGGCCTCGGCCCCATCGACCTTCAGACCTATTTTGCACGATTCGGAGTAATATGGCAACTGCGCCTGGAGATTCACATAACGTCCGGTGCGATACAACGCCTGCACGCCCACGGCATCGCTCCTCGGCGACTCTCCGTCAAACGAACCGACCTCCAACGACGAGTTGACGACCTTACCCACCGACAAGCGAGTCAAGCGCCCGCTGTCATTCACCGTCATTCCATCGGGCAATGAGTATATGAGCATCACGCGTTCGCCCTTTTTCACTTGCGACTCGTCAAGTGTCGCCCCGTAGGTAAGCGTGATCAACGGCGAGTCATTGATTATCTGAAGGGTGTAACGCGACGTCGACCCCTCGTTGCCCTCAAACGTGGCAAAGTTCATGTAACGCTCGGTCGACATACCACCGTTATCGTCCGAACAGCCCCACGACATTAGCGACAGGGCCAATGCAGCAGACGCACTCCGTATGAAATCACAAAATTTCATATCGCGCATCGGTTTATTACATCGGTTATTTCGCCGTCGGCCATCACGATGGTTCGATCGGCCTCCGAAGCAAGATGCTCGTCATGCGTCACTATGACGAAGGTCTGGCCGAGATCTCTGCGCAGGTCGAAAAACAATCGGTGCAATTCGGCCTTGTTTTGCGAATCGAGACTTCCCGACGGCTCGTCGGCAAGAATCACCTTGGGCTCGTTGATCAAGGCGCGCGCCACGGCAGTTCGCTGCCGTTCGCCGCCCGACAACTCCGCCGGCTTATGCGTCGCCCTCTCCGACAAACCGAGATAATCGATCAGCTTACGGGCTTTTGCCAGTGCCACCGAACGGCTGTCGCCGGCAATCAAAGCTGGCATGGCCACATTCTCCTCCATCGTAAATTCGGGCAACAGCTGATGAAACTGAAACACGAACCCTATGTTGCGATTGCGAAAACGAGCCTGTCGGCGACTATTCATCGCAAGTATGTTTTCGCCTTCATACATCACCGACCCACTGTCGGCAACGTCGAGTGACCCCATAATTTGGAGCAATGTGGTTTTGCCGGCTCCACTGGGGCCGACTATCGACACTATCTCTCCGCTATCCACGGTCATATTGATGCCCTTAAGCACCTGAAGACGATCATATGATTTGACTATGTCTTGAATTTTTATCAGACTCATACCACAAAAGTACGAATTTTTACAACACTATTTGGTCAATTCACAAAAAAATCATTACCTTTGCACCGATTTCGAAAGGGCGAATACCAGAGTGGCCAAATGGGGCAGACTGTAAATCTGCTGGTTTTTACCTTCGGTGGTTCGAATCCATCTTCGCCCACAACCCGTCAACGAGCTGCATCGTTTTTTCAGATGCGGCTCGTTTTTTATTACGTCCCGGCACCCGGCAGGCCGGCCTACAAACGCCGAAGCTTAATTTTTGCCTCAACCGCACATTCGGGCCAAATTTCAGCATCGTGCTGACATTGCGAGAGTTACGCATTCAAGTGACCGTTAACTCAACTTTTTTTGAGTTAAAATTTGTATAAATTTCGCGTCACATTTGGTTTATATTTACAATTCGCTTAACTTTGCAACTACGATAGGTTAAGCATATGAATTGAAATGCATTAGCTGACGAAAGTCAATACTGCACTGCCATCTTTGCTTGAGACGCATAACCTTCTCTCCGACACTCGTTATGCTCTCTTTTGACTTTCATCTTCTAATAACACTTCAGTTTTATGGAAATCATATCATATGATTTCTTAAGCAGATACCACCAATTATGCAAGTCCTATTTATCCGATGGACGTGAAAGTCCACCGTTCTATATGATTATAGAGATTAAAAGTATTAAATAGTTGTTTTATAGATAATTGTGTATTTGAAGCTTAAGGGTAGTCGTGAGACTATCCTTTTGTTTTTTAGGCCCCGCGCCCCATTCCCGTCTCCAACGATTTTTCAGATTCAAGTGTTTATATATCAGAAATAATCGCTAAATTTGCCTATATGAAACTGATTGAACTGAATCTGCAACGTATATTGGACTTATGCCGTAAGCATAAGGTCAAGACCCTTTCCGTCTTTGGCTCTATCCTCACAAATAGATTCAACGACCAAAGCGATGTGGATTTGCTTGTAGATTTTGAGCCGATAGACCATGACGCTTTTGATTATGTCGGCAACTACTTCGACTTAAAGGACTCATTGGAACAGTTGTTCAATCGCAAAGTGGACTTGATAGAATACGGGGAAAACCTCAACCCAATCTTCAAGGCATTGGTTGACAAGAAAAGACAGTTGATATATAGATGATTATATAGCCTTTTACATCTACGATGTCAAGCGAGCCATTGAGGAAGTTGAGAACTACTTTGTGGGCTATCCGATGCGTTACGATGTTTTTGAAAAGGACTATCTACGCAGAAGTGCCGTTGAGAGAAAAGCGGAGATAATGGGAGAAGCCATAAACCGTATTCTGAAAATCCAACGTGATTTTCCATTGCCAAATGCAAAAGCTGTGATCGACACACGCAACCGCATATACATGGCTATGATTCTGCGAAACCCGAATTTCTGTGGAGTCTGGTTACACGCCACATTCCCGAACTCAAAAAAAGATGTGGAGAGAATCATTGCCGAATATGGAATATCGTCTGAAACGATAGGACAGTAAACACTTGAAAAAGACAAGCCTATCCGCTTCATCTTCTTGAATGAGCGTGCATAATCCATTGGAAATTGCCAGCTTCACATACCGAGAACATTAACCGCATCCCGAAAGCAATAGGATATTTTATCTTCACACTTGTTTACTCGTTGCTAAATGAACGAGAGCCAACCGAAAAATCGCGCCCCGTTTCCGTCTCCAACAATTTTCATTATATAAGTCCCTTCGGTCAAATAAGGATGGAGCACTGAACCAAAAGTTTCAAGCCTCAAATCAAGGATCTTGCCGGCAAGACCACCCAAACATTCAACCTCTTTTATAGCTACAAGCTAAGTCGTTGATTTTATTTGAGTTAAGCAAGTTGCTTTGTGTTTTTGATAAGTCTTACTTTGCATTTTTTGATACAAAACACTTTGTTAAATTGAGTTAAACGACCATCAAGACTCAAAACCATTGACAAAAACCATTGCGCGCCGATAGATATGCGAAAAGGACGCATCCGTGCGCGCGGATGCATCCTTTAATCTTTACCCAACTTGATTTTACGCTTACCTGTATTTATTCAGCGGCGGCAGGCGTTTCTGCAGGAGCTTCGGCTGCGGGTGCCTCTGCTGCAGGAGCCTCATCGGTAGCTACGGGGAGCTGCGCGTCGTAATTTCCGCCAACCTGCTCGGTAGCAACGGGGGCTTTCACGCGCGAACCGCTACGATCGAGTGCTGAAGGCATGAAGAATGACGACAGAATCGAAAGAAGGCATATCGAACCTGCAAGAATCCAGGTAACTTTTTCGATGAAGTTGTTTGTACGGCGAACGCCCATGATCTGGTTGCTACCGGCAAATGCCGACGACAAGCCTCCGCCCTTTGACTTCTGAATCAAAACTACGCCGATGAGAAGCACGGCAGCTATGAGCGTCAATACGATTAAAACTACGAACATATTCGTCTTTATTTTTATTGTTTGTATTTATTGTTTAATATAAGTTTTTGCAAAAAACGCAATTGGTCTGCAAAGTAAGCACTTTTTTTCGGAAAATTCAAGCTTAACGACTTTATTATTTCATAAGCCTTGTCAAAACGGCGCTGTTTTATGTATATTTTGGCCAGACTCTCACTCAACGGCGCCTCCGGATCGGGTTTGGCGCTCGACGGCGTAGTGGTGCGTCCTTTCAAAAATGCCTCAAGGCGCGCATCCTGCGAGTCTGTTTCTGCGGCGTGCTCCGCCTCGGCCTCTTTGGCCAGTATGCCGGCATATTCGGGCACCGGATTGAATATCATGCGTTCAAGCAACGCTTGCTCGTGCGGATCAATCTTGCCATACACGTCGAGAAACGTATCGAGAGCCGAGTCGGTGGTCGGAGTCTCGGTCACCTCCTCGGGATAAAAGTCCGACAGACGTTCGCCGTCAGCGTCGATCAGGCGAAAGAGCGCATTGCGGTTGGGCGAATTTATGGCAAGACGCGACATAAGCAGTCGCCGCTCCGACTCCGAAACGTTGTTGCGCGCGCGCGACAATCGCAAGGCCATCGGAAGGGTGAAAAACGGATATTCGCGCTCTATAGTCGATATGAGCTCGTCGGCCGGCAGTGCCGACTCGTCGCCGACAAGCTCCGCCACCTGTTTTTCAAATTTAATATCTTCTTCGCTTTGACTCATAGCTGCTTCCATTTACCAGTTGCCCAACGTAGCGTTAAATATCAGGTTCACGAGCTCCTCGCTTATCTCCTGGCACAGTCCGTCCTGAACGTCGTTGAGCATCAACGAGCTGTCGAAGTCGCGGTATGCGCTGAACGTCTGGTCTATGTCCTTGCCCTCCTGCTTATTGTCGGTATATTTCACCCTCACGGTTATGGTAAGGCGCGTTTTCGAGGCCAAAGCATCTTGCGTAACTGCCTGCGGGCTCAGCGAGTAGCCGGTTATCTCACCTTCGAGCTGAAGGTCGCTCTCGCCGTCGGTGGTCTGCAAGCGTGTGTTGCGGGTTATGTAATCGAGCAATTCGTTTTCAAACGTCTGCTGCAATGGCGGATACACCAACGCCGTACGTATCGGGAATTCCGACACGTGAATGGTTTTGTAGATCGAATAGTCGAGTGCCGCGCCGTTAAATTTGTAGCTGATGCGGCAATCGGTAAAACCAAGCGCCAAAACCATGGCTATGGCAATTCTTACGTATTTTATCGACAATGATTTCATATTCATACGCAAAGTTACGTATTGATTTGCAATTTTGCGTCCTTTACCTCAATGATTTTTTGTCAACGGCCCGGGCGGCAACGACGAATAGTCGGGATTGGTGAGTATTCTCCACTCCGACGGATACATATTATTGGCGCGGTTGCCGAGATTTTTCACGAATCCGAGCGGAAGGCCCGAATAGGTGAGCAGCAAAAGGCCGCGCGCGCCGTCAACCGTCAGCGCCTCGCGGTGCAGATAGCGGAGCGCATCCGCCAACGTCACCTCGGCTTCGGCAAACACGCCGCGCCGCAGCATAGTCGACATGGCCAATGCCTGCGAGGGCAGAACGTCGCGCCCCTTCACCGATGCCACCTCCACGCGGGGGGTGAGCGCGTCGGGGAGCCCCGCGCCCGTCATCACTGCATGCACGCGCTGCCCGTCCGATTCGAGCGTGAACCCTTCCGGCAGATCGAGCCACCGTCCGACCGTCTCCGTTTCGGGACGCGGGCGGCCGGCGCCTTTGCGCTTCTCGCGCCGACTTTTTTCGTTGCGGGCGGGCGCGCTCCCTTCCGGCTTGCGCAGCACCGCCACGAAAAGCCCCTCGCCGAGCACTCGTCCTGGCACGAACCGATAGCAAGCGGCATCGGTCGACAATCCGCCGGCAATGCCCCACGCGTCGTCCATCGGCACCGGCACCGACTCGCAGCCGTAACGGCGCATTATGTACTCCACCACCTCCTCGTTCTCGTCGCGGTTAAAGGTGCAGGTGCTGTAAATGAAATATCCGCCGGGGCGGAGCGCGGGAAAAAGATTGTCGACAATCTCGCGCTGCCGCTCCACGCATTGGCCGACGAGCGCGCGCGACCATTGTCGGGCGGCCTCCTCGTCCTTGCGCATCATCCCCTCGCCCGAGCAGGGCACGTCGGCCGCCACGATGTCAAACAGCCCGGGGTGCTCCGAAAACGCCGAAGTGTCGAAGTTCACAGCGCACACCGTCGGCGCGCCCCACTTCGTTATGTTCTCGCGCAATATCGCCGCGCGCTGCCGCACATACTCGTTGGCCACAACGACCGAGCCGGCGGGGAGCGCGTCGACGGCGGCGCCGGTCTTTCCTCCGGGGGCCGCGCACGCGTCGAGATATCGTCGCGGGCATCCGTCGCGCGTGATATGGCGCACTATGTGGTGCATTATCATCGACGATGCATCCTGCACGTAATACGCGCCCTGATGCATCAGGGGGTCGAACGTAAACTTCGGCCTGTCGGGCAGATAGATGCCATTCTCGCACCAAGGCACCCGCACGAATCCTTCGGGCACGTCAAACTTCCGGGGGTTGACGCGCACCGAAACCGACGCCGGAGCGTTCAGGGCTTCAATAAGCCCGTCAAGCTCCGGCGCCGAATATTCTTCGATCTGTCTTACGAAATCGTCAGGTAAGGCCATACGTCAGATTGAGAGGCGACGCAATGTGTCGAGAAGCGCGCGATTTATCGGCTTATCGTTCTTGATGGCCTTCGAGAAGGGCACGTACACTATGTCGTCGTTCGATATGCCTATCATCACGTTACGCTGATCTTCGAGCAGCGCATCGATGGCCGCTGCGCCCATGCGCGACGCCAGGATGCGGTCGTTGGCCGTAGGCGAACCGCCGCGTTGCAGGTGGCCGAGTATCGACACACGCACGTCGTAGCCGGGATATTCGTTTTTCACGCGCTCTGCCAGGGCCATTGCGCCACCGGTAACGGGGCTTTCGGCCACGAGCACTATCGACGAGTTCTTGCTCTTGCGGAATCCGTTCTGTATCAGTTCGGCGAGCTGGTCGACCTCCGTCGAAATCTCCGGTATTATGGCAGCCTCGGCACCCGAAGCTATCGCGCCGTTGAGGGCAAGGAAGCCCGCGTCGCGCCCCATCACCTCGATGAAGAACAGGCGTTCGTGGCTCGTTGCCGTGTCGCGAATCTTGTCGACGCACTGCATGATTGTGTTGAGCGCCGTGTCATATCCTATCGTCGTGTCGGTGCCATACAGGTCGTTGTCGATGGTGCCGGGCAGGCCGATGCACGGAAAGTTGAATTCATTTGCAAAAATGCGCGCACCGGTGAGCGAACCGTCGCCGCCTATCACCACCAGAGCGTCAATTTCGTGGCGGCGTATGTTGTCATATGCCAACTGGCGGCCTTCGGGAGTCTGAAACTCCGGGCAGCGCGCCGTTTTGAGGATGGTGCCACCCATCTGTATGATGTTCGACACGTTTTGGGTCTTGAAATCAAGTATTTCGTCAGATATCAATCCCCTGTAACCTCGATAAATACCCTTTACCTTAAAACCGCTGAAAATGGCCGAACGGGTCACGGCGCGGATGGCCGCGTTCATTCCCGGGGCATCGCCTCCGGAAGTGAGAATTCCCACGCATTTAATCTCTGACATATGTCAATCTTTTTTAATTTGTACCTAAAATCCTATAAACTGCAAAGGTAGCCATTCGATTTTACAATCCAACGCTTCACCTCATATTTTTATCGTCCGTCAACCAATCCCGTGGCGACGTTTTTCGACGCGCCGCGCCATGGCAACGTACCGTAATACTTCTCATAAACAATCGTAACACGGCGTCCGGTTCCCTGAAGGGCCTGCAATTTTTTTGCCAGCGCGTCGTCGGGCACCGACAGCGTGAAGTTGCCCGAATACACCCTGGTGGTGTCGGTCAGCGACTCCTCGCTTATCAGATCGGCCTCGTAGGTGCGAAACACCATGCCGCGCTTCTCCACCGCCTTCACATAGCCGGTGATTCTCGCCTCCGTGACGTAAGGATTGCAATATCTCAGATAAAACGTCACGCCGAGCGTCACCACCGCCACGGCCACCACCCACGCCACTGCGCGCCTGAATCGGCTGCTTCGCGCCGGTTCGGGCCGTTGTTGCCCGGCCGAAGGCTTTTCGGGGGTCGTAGCGGCATCGTCCGCAAACGAAATGTCGTCGCCTGCCGACAGAGGTCGATCGTCGGTCGCGGCGTCGTCGTTCACGAAAAAGTCATTGCTGTCATCGTCGTCGTCAAACTTCATAATCATGCATTGTTTTGATGGCGTTTCTTATCTATGGCCACTGCCACGAAGGTAAAGAGGCCGAGCACTATGAGCAGCAGCGTCTGCGACCCCATGACGAGGTTGGCAAACGAAGTGGCATACTCCTTGGTAAGCTCCGGTATGCCTGCCGAGTACATGCTCAGTCCGAATATTATGGCCCACTGCCACGGCCCTATGCCGCCGTTCGATGGCACTCCCATCGAGATGCTCGACAGCACGAAGCACACCAGCACCGCCGTTATGCCATAACGCATAACCACGTCGGCCGTAGCCGGAAACGAGAAAAACGCCACGTAGAGCTGAAAAAAGTAGCAGCCCCACATGAGGCAGGTGTATAGCAGCCAGCGGCCCTTGCCCTTCATCTTCACTATCACGGCAAAGCCATCCCAAAGGCCCTTGCCGAAGCCCTTTATTTTTTCAAGCACCTTATTGTCGGGGTAGCGGTGAAACACCCACCACACCGCAGCTATCACGGCGACCACCGACAGCCAGAGCCACGGCGAGGTAGCCAGAGCCATCATGCGGTCGTAGCTCTCCATATTCTGCTCCAGGTAGCTGAGAAGCTTGCCGCTCGCCACCACGAACGCAAACGCCGTGAGCAGCAACACCGTCACCGTATCGGCGAGGCGGTCGGCCACCATCGACCCGAACACGGTGGTAAACGGAGCCTTCTGCCGCTGAGCGATGTAGCCCGAGCGCCAAAGCTCGCCGAGTCGCGGCAGCACTAAGTTCACGGCATACGTGCCGAAGATGCTGAGTATCAATATGAACAACGGCGGCTTCACCCCAAGCGCACGAAGCTGAATGCCCCAGCGCATGGCGCGCAATATGTGCGAGAACACGCTCACCACCAATGCCAGCAATATCCACCTGAAGTCGCAGTTCGACCGGATTATATCCATCATCTGATCGAAATCGGTGCGACGAAACAGCAGATAGCAGAGCCCAACGCTTATCACCAGCGGCACGCCATATTTCACCAACACGTTGAGTGCCTTATGTCGGCCCGTAGCGGCAGGCTTGGCCGCGTCGACGTTACGTTCTTCCTTGTCCATATTATTCTTGCGAGTTACTTATTTTTTTGCAAATATACGACAAAGCACGGTTTATTCATCGATTTAATTCGACGTTTTTACACCCTTATGACCACAAATTATCCAAAACATCTATTTTTTCATCCAAAAGGGCAGTTTTTTTGTCGGTTTTTGCGTAATTTTGCCTATGAGATTCAAACCTATTTCACAAAACTAAAACGACCTTTAAAATGGAACGCGAAATTCAGCTGTCGCACATATCTAACATCGCCAAATATGCCTCGCAATTCAGCTCGCTGGGCAAGGAATACATATTCTCGCGTATCACCAACACCACTCCCCTCCCCAAATTCGCCACGGCACCGATACGCATCAACGGCGTGTCGATTCTGCTCTGCCTGAGCGGATCGATAGAGGTCGACGTTAACCTCACGCCAAACAAGGTAGACGAAAACACCCTTCTCGTCGTGGGGCCAAACAACATCATCAACATAAAGCATGTAGACGGCGACAACCTCGACACATACCTCTTTGTGATTTCGCCCGAATTCATACGCGACATCAACCTCGACATCAACGTGCTGCAAAACGTGCACATTTCGCACGACACGCCCCCCTCCATAAAGCTCAACGAAACCGAGATGACCCTTTTGCGCCGATACTTCGACCTGCTGCACTTCAACACCGTGTCGAACCCCGACGACATCTATGCGCGCAGCATTTCGCGATGCCTCATAGCGTCGGTATTCTATCAGCTGTTTCAGTTTGCCCACAAATATCGCAAGGAGCCCGACACCGACGAAGCCGATCCGCGCATATCTCGCCGCTCGACGTACGTGCGCGACTTTCTCAACCTCGTCCACACCCACTTCCGATCGGAGCGCTCCGTGGGGTTCTACGCCTCAAAGCTGTTCATTTCGCCCAAATACCTCTCGCTCATCATCAAGGAGTCGACCGGGCAGTCGGCTGCCGAATGGATCGACAAATACGTGATACTCGAAGCCAAAAACCTGTTGCGCTTCTCCGGCAAAAACATACAGCAGATCGCCTACGAATTGAACTTCAACAATCAGTCATCGTTCGGCAAATACTTCAAGCACCTCACCGGCATGTCGCCCAGCAAATTCCAGCGCAACTAACGACTAACCCGCCAACGACTAAAAAACTAACAACTAAAAAAAGAGCGGAAATCGCCTCTCGGTGATTTCCGCCTTTTTTCGTTCACCCCGCTAATGCCGAAGCACGTGCAGGAGAACCATTAAAATTACCATTATTAATTAATTTTATCATTTATTATTGGGCCTTGTTTCACAACAAGGTTTCTCTTACTATCAATTAACTTATTGTTTATAATACATTTCAAGAATTGAATCTTTGGTGACGGGAGGCGGTTATCAGCCCCCTCCCGCCTTAGGCTTTATTTCTTTAGTTGCAACCGATTTATAAGAACCATTTAAAAGCGGGCGGCCAATACCATAGGGGCACCGCCCGCTTCAACTACTTATAAACCTATTGCTTCTTTAGATGGCATATACGGTGAGAGTACTCATACAGAAGAACTTGTTACCGTTACAGCTCTTTTCGTTCTCGATTCTGAACACGCTCTTGGGCGATGCGAATGCAGCCGGAGTAAGTATGTTCATTTCAGCAGCTCCGCCACGGATGTTTTCACCGAAGTTCTTTTCCGGATCACCATCATCCCATTCGAAATGCTTGTAGAGCTCGAGGTTAGAGTTGCTTGTACCTACGTAGAAGTTAAACCATGCGGGGCTCTGTGAAGTACCCGAGTTACGGTTGGTGTACTGGATGGCTACTTTGCCGTAAGCGTTAGGCAACGTTATCTGTATGTAGTGGTTATCGGCCACGCTTACTGGAAAAGGCGCGTGTGTTTGACCCCTTCGGGCACGCGGGATTTGACCCCTCGGGCAAAATAAGATTGACCCTTGCGGGCGAAATAAAAATGACCCCTGTCGAAGCATCGGCAGGGGAATTTTTTTGTAGCTTTGAGACAC
>JAGATN010000044.1 GCA_017621225.1 Muribaculaceae bacterium
ATATATATATATAATTTAGTGATTTTTAACGCTTAGCGGAGTATCGGCCAATTGAATGATTTCAGGTGGGCGGCCAGTTCGCGCTCGTAGCCGTTGCAATAGGCGTTGCACAGCTCGTGGAAGCGTGGGGAGTGATTCATTTCGGTCAGGTGGGCGAGTTCGTGGCAAATTATGTATTGTCGAAGTTCGAGAGGCAGAAACACAAGCAGATACGATAGCCTGATGACTCTGTTGGAGCTGCAACTGCCGAGCACTCTATGGCCCGAGGCGATGCGCCATTGCGCGGGCCGAATGCCGAGGCGGTCGGCAATCTGTTCGGCGTATGGAATGAGTAGCGGTTCGGCCAGTCGCGAGGCGAGTCGGCACAGCATGCGGCTCACGGTGGCGGTGCCTTCGGTGGTCGACAGGTCGATCTCCGACCCTATGGCCACTGTGGTTTCGGGCAGGCGCGGACGCGCCAGTATGGCATCGGGCTTGTGCGACTGGGTCGAGAGCACGAACGTAACGCCGTGGCACTCTATGCGTTGTGGCGTGACGTAGGCTTGGCGAGGCTTGCTCGGCAGCATGCGCGGGGCGAGTGAGTCGACGGCCCTGGCTATGGCTTGCCGCGATGCTCCTTGCGGCGCCGTTATCTGCGCCGTGCCGTTGCGCCATCGGCCCGTGAATCGCCCTACTCCCGGCTTGAGGGTTATGTCGACCGTGCCGAGCAGCGGATGCGTTATGGTCAGGCGGGTCATATGGAGTCCATTCCCCAAAGCATCTTGCGCCTGAGGGTGTCGATGAAGTTGTGGTTGAGCGGCTGCACCACCTTGGTGACGAACGGGGCTCGTTGCAGATGCAGGCGGTGGGCGGTGGCCAGCGTGAGCGACTGCCCGTCGACGCTGAGCAGATATGACCCCGACCGCGACTTGGCGGTGAGCTCTATGGCTATGTGGTCGCTGACCACGAGCGGACGCATGTTGAGCGAGTGCGCGGCGATGGGCGATATGGTCCAGACCGGCGTGTGCGGCTCGATTATCGGGCCTCCCACCGACAGGTTGTAGCCGGTGCTGCCCGTCGGCGTCGACACTATGAGGCCGTCGGCGCGATACGATGCGAGTTCGCGCCCGTCGACGAACGCATCGACGGTTATCATCGATGCCGTGTCCTGTTTCATCACGGCCACTTCGTTGAGCGCGTATCGTCGCGGAAGCTCGATGTCGGGGCCCGCGTCGACGCTTATCATCGAGCGGTCGTCGATGGTGTAGAGGTGGCGCGCTATCACCGTGGCCACCTTGTCGGCTTCGGTGATCCGCGCCGCCGACAGATATCCGAGATGGCCCGAGTTGATGCCCATTATGGGAGTCTGTTTTCGTTCCACGATGCTTGCGGTGGTCAGAAACGTGCCGTCGCCGCCGATGCTCAGCGCCAGCTGCGCGTCGAAGTCGTTGCCGGCAAAGGTGCCGCAACGTGGCGCGTCGGCGCCCAGCGACTCGCGCAGGTAGTCCATGTATCGCTCCTCGATGATGAGCTTCAGGTCCTTGCCCTCGCACTCAAGACGGTTGAAGAAGCGCTTCAGATGGCCCGTGTAGTCGTCCTGGTATCTGTTGCCGAAAATAGCTATTTCCATATGCAGTGGGGTAGATGTTCGTTTATACCTCGAGGCGCGCTATCAGCTCGTTGATGCGTCGGCGCGCGGTCTCCACGTCGGCATCGTCGTCGGCGTGACGCATGTCGATCACCGAATATCCGTAGCGCTCGAGCGATCGCGCCACACTCGACGGGTTGCGGTGGTCGACGCGGAGGTCGATGATCATTTCGCCCGCAGGGGTCGACGAGTCGGTCACGTTGAGGTTGAGCAGATGCGCGTCGCAGTCCTCCACGGCGCGTGCTATGTGCGATGCGCTGTAGTCGGCCGCGAAGCAGGCTATCGACAGTTCGCTTGCGTCGGGAGCCGGCGGAAACATATGAGCCTCGTCGTGGCGGCCGTTGCGATAATTGCGGTTTGATTCGTGTATCGGGCCGTCATAAGCCTTGCTGCGGGAGCCTCGTTCGGTGCCTGTTTGGGCAAAATGTGTGCCTTCAACTGTTAATATGTCATCTTTTAGTATCAAACCTTTTAATTTTTGATAATTTCTGACTATTTTTGTACTCGCGTTTCTTTTGGAGTGCAAATATAGGTATAATTCTCCATAAATCCTATATATATGTAACGCAAGGGGGCGCATATGAGTTTTCTCGCACAGTAGAAATGCAATGACTAATTTAAGCGTCAATATCAACAAGGTGGCCACGTTGCGCAACGCTCGTGGCGAAAATCTGCCAAATGTGCAGCAGTTTGCCATCGACTGCGAGTCGTTCGGGGCAAACGGCATAACGGTACATCCGCGACCCGACGAACGCCACATACGTCATTCCGACGTGTTTCTGCTTCGTCCGCTTGTCAAAACGGAGTTTAACATCGAAGGATATCCCTCCGACGACTTCATGGATCTGGTGCTGAAGGTGAAGCCCGAACAGGTCACGCTGGTGCCTGACGCGCCGGGCGACCTCACCTCGAGCGCCGGATGGCTCGTGGAGCCCAACATGGATTTTCTGCGTGCCGTGGTCGATCGCTTGTGCGATGCCGGCATACGCACGTCGATATTCGTGGGCACCGACATCGAAAACATCAAGGCTGCCGCGCGCACCGGAGCCGATCGCGTCGAGCTGTTCACCAAGCCGTATGCCGACGGCTACGCCACCGACCGCGAAGCTGCCGTGGCTCCATACGTCGAAGCGAGCCGCGCCGCGCACAAAGCGGGCCTCGGCGTGAATGCCGGCCATGACCTGAACCTCGACAATCTGCGCTACTTCCGCGAGCAGGTGCCTTACCTTAACGAAGTGTCGATAGGGCATTCGTTGATTTCCGACGCCCTCTACCTCGGGCTTCAGGAGACCATACGCCGCTACAAGGCATGCCTGTCGCCCGACAAACAGTAAACCACAACTACGAATACAATAACAAAAAACTATACTTCCATTCATTATGCTTCTGCTACAATCCACCCAACCAATTGCAGAATCGACGGTCAATTTCGTCGACACGACGCTCGTTTCGGCTGCACAGCCGGTCACTCCCGTGGTTGAAGAACTATCGGTGTGGGATCTCTGCCTTCAAGGAGGCTTCATCATGATTCCGTTGGCCTTGCTTGCCATAGTGTCGCTCTACATATTCATCGAACGTGCCATCGTGATACGCAGCGCCGCCAAGGAGGACGTTACGTTCATGCACCGCATAAAGGACTACATACATGACGGCGAGATAGAAACCGCCACCAACCTGTGCCGACAGACCAATACCCCTTACGCCCGACTGATACAGAAGGGCATCAGCCGCATAGGCCGTCCGATGAACGACGTGCTCGTGGCCATCGAAAACACCGGTAACCTCGAAGTGGCCGCTCTCGGAAAGGGATTGCCCTGGCTCGCCACCACTGCTGCCGGCGCGCCGATGCTCGGCTTCCTCGGCACGGTGATGGGCATGGTGGAAGCATTCTTCAATCTTGCTTCGGCAGGCAACAGCGCCAACATCGACGTGCTTGCGGGCGGCATCTACGAAGCGCTCGTAACCACCGTAGCCGGTCTGATTGTCGGCATCATCGCCCTGTTTGCCTACAACTACCTCGTGGCCCGCATCAACGGCGTCATGTCGCTTCTCGAAGGCAAGACCATGGAATTCATGGACCTTCTCAACGAGCCCGCCCGATAAGGATGGCCCGCCACCCCCACTACGCTACAATCCTCCCCATTTTATTACTGATATGGCATTAAAACGACAATACGACATGACGTCGCTCTTTTCGATGGCCTCAATGACCGACGTCATATTTCTTTTGCTCATATTCTTCATGGTCACGTCGACGTTCGTGTTTCCGACGGCTCTTGAGATAAACCTGCCGCAGAGCTCGGAGCAGACGGCCATAAAGCCGGGCACGCGCATTTACATCGATCACGAACAAACGATATACGTGTCGTTTGCCGACAGCGCGCCGCAGCCCATTGAAGCCGAAGAAGACCTCCTCGGATTTCTGCAGCTCGTGCAGCAACAGTCGCCCGAAGAATTCATAGCCATCTATGCCGACGAGGAAGTGCCTTACGGCAAGCTCGTCGAAGTGTTGAACCTCGGATCGACCAACGGCCTCAAGATGGTGCTTGCCACCAAGCCCGCGCCCACCTCGGCAAAGCCGGCAAAATGATCGAACCAATATACTCATTATATTAAATAAGGTGTACTGTCATAATATGTCATCGAGCAATCGTCCACGCATCATAGCCGCAGTAGCCACGCTGTTGATAGTAACGGCGGTGGTGTTGCTGCTCTTGTCGCTTTATTTACGCTACACCGGCGACGAGCCGCGCAAGTGGCCCCCGGAAGACACCAGCGAACTGCTGCTCGATGGCGAGTACGTGAAGTTGGGCGACATTCCGCAGCCGCAGAAGGTGGATGTGAAGAAATCGGCCCCCTCGAAGCAGCAGGCCGCGCCCCCGGCCGACGATCTCGTCGATGCGGGCGAACCCGCTCCCGAGCCTGCTCCGATAGTGGCCAACACCAAGCAGGAGTCGCCGATGAAGGTCAAGGATAAGCCGAAACCCGAAAAAACGGGTCCCACCAAGGCCGAGCTTGCCGAGCGCGAGAAAGCGCGCAAGCAGCAAGAGGCCGCCGACAAGATAGCCAACCGCGTGAAGTTCTCAGGCACCGGATCGGGCAAGTCGGAGTCAGGCAAGAGCGGATCGGCCAACGGCAACTCCAACTCCGGAGCGCTCAAGGGCGCACCCGGCACCAACCTCAAGGGGCGCACCCTCTCGTCATGGTCGAAGCCCTCGGGCACGGCCACCGGCTCCATCACCATACAGGTGCGCGTCAACCGTCAGGGCCACGTCATCAAGGCCACGTATCTCTCCGGGTCGGGCCCGATAGCGTCGAGCGCCGCCGCGCGCCAGAGCTGCGAACAGGCGGCAATGGCCTCGCGCTTCTCGGTCGACCTCGATGCCGTAGCCGAACAGGTAGGCTCCATCACCTACCGCTTCGAATAGCACACACCTAAATTCTCATAATTCGCCTCCGTGACATCACATTGTCGCGGGGGCGATTCCGTATCATCCCGACGCATCGTTTGCAACGCATTAAAGAAAAAAACAAAAAAAAGATTAAAACAGGACCGTTTAATTGATTAATATTATTACCTTTAGGCGCTAAAACACAAATAAGTACCGAAATGGGTTGCACTTTTTGTTAACCTGAAGATGCAGCGCCATTCTTAACCTTATTGCAAAACCTGTAAAAACCAACATTCAACATGAAAAAAATCAGTAATTTATGCCTGATGATGGCTATGCTGCTGCTCTCCACCACCTGGGCGTGCAAGGAGAAAAACAGCGATGAGCCACCTGTGGTGACCGAAGAAAAGTTCGAAGTCGACAAAGCGCATCGCTCGTTCGAAGTCGATCGCACGGCGGCATCGTTCGACATCCCCGTCGTGACCGATCTCCCTTACGACAAATGGAAAGTAGACGTTAGCGACCGTTGGTTGCAAGTGTCGAAAAAGCGCGTCGACGAAAACAATTCGCTGGTCAACGTGCGCGTGCAGGCCAACGAAACCGGCGCAAAGCGCACAGGCACCATAACGCTCACCACCGAGCAAAAGAAAACCATCACCATCTCCGTGGTGCAATATGGTAAGAGCGAAGTGATTGTCGACGAAGACATCCGCGTGAAGCCTACCGACGCGCGCGCTTCCGAATACCAGAACGCCAGCCAGAGCATACAGAAATCGATCGACGGCGACTATGAAACCCACTACCACTCGTCGTGGAGCAACACTCGCTTCCCCGTGAAGCTCGAATACTTCTTCAAGGGCGACGAGCAGATCGACTACGTGATCTACCACACCCGCAACGGCAACGGCAACTTCGGCAAGCTCTCGCTCTACGTGGCCACGGACGCCGCGCACACTTACGAAAAAGTGGGCGATTACGACTTCGGCGAAAAGAGCGCACCCTCTACCGTCAACATCCCCGGCTCCAAGAAGCCCACGGCCGTGAAATTTGAAGTTCACAGCGGCCTCGGCGGATTTGCCAGCTGCGCCGAAATGGAATTCTATCGTGCAAACGGCTCCAAGACCCTCGAAACCAAGCTCCTCACCGTGTTCACCGATGCCACCTGCACCGAGCTGAAGCCCAACGTCACCGACGAGCAGATCGAGGCCCTCGGCGAATATTTTGCCCGCGTGGCACGCGCCATCCGCGATAACTCATACGACCCCTACGAAAAAGAGTTCCGCATTCGCTCATACGAAGGCTACTCCAACAACGTAGAGTGGGCAAGCCGACTCATCATCAACAAATACACCCACCTCGACAACCCCACCGGCATCTCCGTGAAGCAGGGCGACGAAGTGATAGTGTGCGTGGGCGACGTGGAAGGCGGTGAGCTCTCCATGCAGTGCCTCTGGGAAGAAAACGTAAGCCACTCGGCCGGCAACTATCGCCAGACCGCATCGTACGGCACGAGCTACGTGCTCCGTCCCGGCATAAACAAGCTCACCATGTCGGGCGAAGGACAGCTGTTCCTCATCTACACCGTGGCCGATCCCACCGTGGCCAAGCCCGTCAAGGTTCACATACCGCTCGGCAGCGGCACCGTGACCGGATTCTTCGACCTCAAGGAGCACAAGACCGACGAACGCTATGCCGAACTGCTCCGCAAGGCCACCCACAAATATTTCTGCGTGCGCGGCGAACGTCTCATGTTCTACTTCCACCGCAACAAGATGCCCAACCAGATTCTGTCGGCCATCAACCTTTGGGACGACATCATCAAATGGGAACAGGAGCTTTGCGGCATCGAAAAATACATGGGCAAGCAGTTCAACAACCACGTATTCGCCATATCGCCCGAAGCCAACAACGGACAGATGTACATGTGGGCATCCGACTACCGCATAGCCTTCATCTACACCTACCTCAACAACATATTGCTCAAAGACAACGTGATGGCAGCCGCCGACAACGCCTGGGGCCCCGCCCACGAAATAGGCCACGTGCATCAGAAGGCCGTCAACTGGCCGTCGGCCACCGAGTCGAGCAACAACCTGTTCTCCAACTACGTCATCTACAAGCTCGGCAAGTATGGTTCGCGCGGTTCGGGCCTCCTCGAACTGGCAAGAGCCGTGGGCGATGCCAAGGATGGCGCCGTCACCTGGCTTGCGATAGCGCAAAACGGTTATGGAGACGTGCACAACCGCATGTGGTGGCAGCTCTGGAACTACTACCACCGTCTGGGCAACAACAAGGAGTTCTGGCCCGAAGTCTACGAGCTGATGCGCGAACGCGCCTCGACTTTCGATGCCAATAACCCCGGACACAAGCAGATAGAGTTTGCCAAGGCTTGCTGCGACGTTGCCGGCGAGGATCTCTCCGAATTCTTCGAATTGTGGGGCTTCCTCACTCCCGTAAGCACCTCCATGAGCGATTATGGCGACTATAACTACCGCGTCACCCAGTCGATGGTCGACGATGCACGCAAATATATGAGCAAATATCCCAAGCAGAAACAGCCCATACAGTACATCGAAGACCGCAAGAAGGCCGGATGGCCCTCCGGACAGTACACCCCCGCCGAGATAGGCGACCTCGGATTCTTCGAAACCTTCGAGAAAAATCTGAAGCTCTCCGACGACATTTCTGCTAAGGTATCGGGTCGCAACGTCACCATCAGCAACGGCAACGAAGCCGTGGCCATCGAAGTGCGCAAGGGTGGATCTGCCGGACCGGTGCTCTACTTCAGCAACTTCCTGACGTTCGAGATACCCTCGAAGGTGTCCACGAGCGGAGCATCGCTCTACGCCGTGCAGGCCGACGGAACTCGCAAATTCCTGAAAAATTTGTAAGCGCTAAGAACCATTATATTGACATTTCATCATCCTCTTGTTGCGAAACAAGCCGGCCGATGCTCCCCGACGAATATCCCCGGGGCCTGAGTATGGCGGAGGCGATGATGCACTAAAAAAAGATGAAGCGGAACTGCCGGCAGGCAATTCCGCTTCATCTTTTCAATCTCTCCGCACACCCCTTTCCCACCCTTTTCACGTTAATAAAATAGGGCTGATATCTTAAATAGTGTTTTTTTGATAATATTTCAGCAAATTTCTTTCGGAAAAATTTGTATGGTTGAAATTAAAGTAGTATCTTTGCATCGACAGAATCCGCCACGCTTCCCGTTGAACAGCGAACCAGGGCGGGTCTTTTATTTTATATGGAAACAGAATATTCTAAACTTGCCTTAGATACAACTGATATCATAGAAAGACTCAAGACAAATGGATTGGGCATTCTTGATGAGAAGGAAGCCGTGCGAAAGTTGGGCATTGTCAGCTATTTCAGAATTGCAGCTTACCTTCGACCAATGGAAGACAATAAGGAAACACATCATTTCAAGCCCGGAAGTACGTTGGAAAACGCATTTGCATTGTATGAATTTGACACGAAGTTAAGACAGCTCATATTTGCAGCAATACAAGAGATTGAGATTGCTTTGCGTGCCAAAATCATCCAACATTTCTCATTGATGTATGGGCCGTTTTGGTTTATGGATGCAACCCTCTCCGTAAATGAACGCTTGTTCTCCCAAAATCTTGCAGCAATTGACAGAGAATTGGAACGCTCCCGAGAAGATTTCATTAAGGCACATTTCAAAAAGTATGTAAAACCGGCATTTCCTCCGGCATGGAAGACGTTGGAACTTGCCTCATTTGGCACCTTGTCTAAGTTGTATTATAACTTTTTGGATAATAAAGTAAAGAAAACCATTGCACGCGAATTTAATTTGCCGAACCATGAAATGTTGGAAAGTTGGATGCGAAGCATATCCTCATTGAGAAACTGTTGCGCACATCATGCGCGTATATGGAATCGACGCCTTTCTGCAACGCCACAAATGACAGGCAAAATCAGGGGAAGTTGGGTTTACCATATGGAAAAGGCGCGTGTGTTTGACCCCTTCGGGCACGCGGGATTTGACCCCTCGGGCAAAATAAGATTGACCCCTTAAAAGTCCTGGCGGCGGGGGTCAATGTTATTTTACCTCATTTGATGTGTCATCAGGCTTTTCTAGC
>JAGATN010000045.1 GCA_017621225.1 Muribaculaceae bacterium
AAGATTTTTTCAGTACATTTGCCTTTTAAGCACCCATTCTTATTAACAACTCCTAAACCCATCCTCATTATGCCTAAATTTATACACATTATGCAATGTCTACACAAGCGGCTATGCGTGATTTTAGTGATTTCGTTATTCCTATTCAGCCATTTATCCATATCTGCAAAAAGAATGCTATTTTACGACAACCTCACAAGGCAACCCATTGATTTCGTATGGTTTTCAGCCATGTTAGGGTCTACTTATGCCACTTCGGCTCACAGCGACAAAGAAGGCTCGATAGAGCTGAACTTCAATCCGAAGATAACGCTTACCGACATACGAATACAGCGAACCGGATATGGCGTAACTACCATACACAACTCTACGTTAGAGTCACTGCCCGACACCATTTTTATGCATCAAAATATGGCGCTAAATGAAGTGACGATAGAAACGGGGGCGAAGCTATACTCGCGAGATGGAGCCAAAATGATATATCACGTAGCAAACGACTCCTCGATACAAAACGCTACGGGTTACCAAGCCTTAAAGCGCATACCGACTTTAGATTTCAGTTCATGGAACGCATCGGCACTAAACGGCAAAAAGCTAACATTCATAATGAACGGAGCACGCGACTTATCGTTACGCTATAGTACAATGGAGTGTTTATTCAAAATACAGGCGAAAAGGCTAAAACAAATAGAAGTTACCGACGATTCACTGTCATCGGAGGTAAAAGTAAACATAGTTGCAAAAAACGGCATATTGGCATTTTCAGGTGACGCATCGATAGAAGTAGACGATGACGACAAAAGCATTACCGTAATACCGGCCTGGCGAACCGGACGGTTGAATTTTTGGAGCAACGTAGGATTTATCGACATGCGCCCCCACACCACCACGACCGACGACCAACAGACGTGGGCCGACTCAGGGGAGATATCGCAAACCACACGCCGCTCCTTTAACTACGGAGAAAACTTTAAAGCTCTGCGAATTGAGCCCAAGATAGAATATGCCATAAACGAAAACGCATCATTCATAGCATCATATCGCCATTTTCGCTATTTAAATGGTTCAAACAACGAATCGACATACGAGGGCGAAATGCTGAACGCCGACAACGACACGATAGCCTCATACTCGGCACATTACAACAACAAAAGCTATAAGAGCTACGAGAACGACGTAATACTGAAATATCTGCATGAATTGGGCCGGGAGGGATCGGACGGCAATTTCAGCTTGACGTACGACTTCTACAATCGAGAATCGCGAAACTCCATAATACAGACATACGACAAAGCCCTCGTGCCCTCGGCAAAAGAGAACAAAGACATTGCATCACAATTTTTCAACTTCAACGACAGCACGAAATACAAATATGCCCGACATTCATTGCGAGCGTCACTCAACCGAAAAATAGGGTTCCGTCACAGCATATATGGCGCAGTGTCGATGCAACACACATCAACATCGTATGCATCAGACCGCTTTGACACATTCGTCGACAACGAAACGGGCTCAAGGGAATATGATTTTTATTTTTCGCAATCAAAGCAATATCTGGAAGCCAACTTGACGTACTCGTATTTTTCAAGAAAGATGTCGCTTACGGCAGGCGGCAAACTGGCTTACCAACACAACAAGCTAAATTATTCGAATGCCGTCAGGCTCAACAAAAGCCACGTAAACTTTTTGCCATACGTCAACATATCGGCTCCCCTGATGGGAAATGCAATAAAAACGTCGCTAACATATGACATAACGCGATTTTCACCGGGGTTCGCATCATTGAATCCACATGTGTACAACAACACACCGGGTAGAATAACATACGGCAACATGCATCTGAACCCCGAACTGGATCACAACGCAAGCCTGTCGGCGGGATTCAGCATCGGCAAATACAACACGCGGTTAACGCTCAGCGGAAGCGCCTCGAACAATATGTTGGAATCGTATCGATTTCTAAACGACAATCTGCTGCACGTGACGTATGGAAACGTCGGCAAAAAACGCGGAGCAAAACTGACGGCCAACGCATCGGGCGAACTGACAGGCGACATATACGCAAATATATCGGGAAGCATAGGTTACAACGACTTACGCTCCACCAATATGCCCGACATACACAATTACGGCTTTTTCGGCTCAATACGCGGCAATATGAGCGTATCTCTGCCTTACGAAACCTCATTGCAACTGGAGGCATCGTATGGCACATCGGCTCCACTGCTGCAAGGGTCGGTCAACGGACACCACAGATACGGCATTAGCCTTTCAAAATCGATAGGAGTGTTTGACATCAGCGCATATGCCAACAATATATTTTACACCCACCAGAACAGTAAGTCGAACCTGAGGACATCCAATTTTGCCGAATGCGTCAATACGCGCTCTTACGTTGCATCGTTTGGCATTTCAATATATTTCGTCTTTGCAGGACGAGCATATCATCGCCGATTCGACAGAATGGAATCATTATATTTAGATGCCTCAAAATGATTACAGACAATCCCTCGTTCTCCGATATTTGCTAATGCCGGGGCGAACAGCTTCATGCCGAACCGTTCGGAAATTCCGAACGGTTGACTCTTTCATCAGTTCACAGGGCGAAATAGCAGGCGAAAAAGCAGGTAATATATGTGAATAAAATGCAAAAGGAGCGGGAATGCGCTGAAAATCCACGAAAAAGGCTTAACTTTGCAGGCCAACATAGCGCAATGCGCCAATAACGGCCATTGCGCCAACCAATTGACGTCACATTTCCATAAATGTATGAAGAAATATAATCTTATAAATGACTCGTTGGGCTGGGCTTGCTTCGCAATAGCGGCCTTGACCTATATGCTCACTCTCGAGCCGACAGCAAGTTTCTGGGACTGCCCGGAATTCATTCTTCAGGCCTTCAAGCTGGAGGTAGGCCACCCGCCGGGCAACCCAATATTCATGCTTGCCGGCCGATTTTTCGTTAACTTCGCGGGAGGCGACGTGACCAAAGTGGCCTTGGCCGTCAACACAATGTCGGCACTGCTCAGCGCAGGCACCATATTGCTGCTGTTCTGGACCATAACGCATCTGACAAGGCGACTGATAGTGCGCGATAACGCCACCGAAATCAGCTGGCTGAAGATGGCCATAATCTTCGGATCGGGCTTATGCGGCGCCTTGGCCTATACGTGGAGCGACACGTTTTGGTTCTCGGCCGTAGAGGGCGAAGTTTACGCATTCTCGTCGTTCTGCACCGCCCTGGTGTTTTGGCTGATTCTGAAATGGGAAAACCGCGCCGACCAGCCTCACAGCGACAAATATCTGATACTCATAGCCTACGTGATAGGCATATCGATAGCCGTTCACCTGCTCAACTTGCTGTGCATACCGGCAATAGTGCTCGTGATATATTACAAGAAATGGCGCAACACCACGGCCAAAGGCTCGTGCATAGCACTGCTCATATCGTTTGTGATAGTGGCACTGATACTCTACGGCCTGGTACCGGGCTTCATCGAGATAGCCCAGTATTTCGAGCTGTTCTTCGTCAACGTGCTTCATTGCAGCTTCAACACCGGCGTGCTCATATATGCCATATTGCTCGTGGCCTGCTTCATATGGGCCATCCACGAACTCTACCGACAGAAAAGCGCAACGGCCATACGCGTATCGTTTTTGCTGAGCGTATTCTTGTCGGGCATGCCGTTTATCGGCGACAATCTGTGGATACCGGTGCTGTTTACCATTGCATTGGGCGTTTACCTGTTTACGTGCAAGAAGCTGCCCATACGCATATTAAACCTCGCCGCAATAAGCATATTCGTGATATTCATAGGCTACTCGTCGTATGCGCTTCTGCTCATACGCTCGTCGGCACATACGCCCATGAATCAGAATGCCCCCGACAATGTGTTCGACCTAAGCTCATACCTCAACCGCGAACAGTATGGCGACCGTCCGCTGTTCTACGGCGAGACGCTCAACTCCACGCCCGTATACGAAGTGACGAGCAACGGAGCCACCCGTCCGCTGAGCACTGAGGGCCGCGCACTGTATGCCAAGAAGGTGAAAAATTCGCCCGACGAACCCGACGAATACATACTTACCGGACATAAGAAGAAATACACTTACAATCCGGAACTCAACATGCTGTTTCCGCGCATATACAGCAACACCGACGGACACCCGCAAGCTTATGCCGACTGGATAGGCTTCAAGGGCGAACCGGTAAACGCCACCAAATACGTTGACTCCGACGGCAATCCCCTGCAATCGGTGCTTCAGATGAAGCCTACAATGGCTGAAAACCTGAAGTTCTTCCTCGTATATCAGCTCAACCACATGTATTGGCGATACTTCATGTGGAACTTTGCAGGCCGCCAGAACGACGTGCAAGGCAATGGCGAGGTGAACCACGGCAACTGGATTTCGGGAATACCCGCCATCGACAATGCCCGACTCGGCGACCAGTCGCTGCTTCCCGACGATCTCGGCAAGGGCAACAAGGGTCACAACGTATTCTACATGCTTCCGCTCATACTCGGCCTGATAGGCTTGCTGTGGCAGGCTTTCACGTCGAAGCGCGGCATCGAACAGTTCTGGGTGGTGTTCTTCCTGTTCTTCATGACGGGCATAGCCATCGTGCTGTATCTCAACCAGACTCCGGGTCAGCCTCGCGAACGCGACTACGCATTTGCCGGATCGTTCTACGCCTACGCCATATGGATAGGCATGGGCGTGGCCGGACTATGGCGAATGATAGTGGAAATGGCCAAGCGTAAAAACGCCAAGAAAGGCGCCAAGCAGGCCGCCATGGACGACGAAGATGAACAGGCCGACTACGACGACACACCCGAAACCCGCAAGGTGTCGATGGCCGGTGCCATAATAGCCATAGCGGTGGGCATATTGGTGCCGCTGCAAATGGTGTCGCAGACGTGGGACGACCACGACCGCTCGGGTCGATACACCACGCGCGATTTCGGCAAGAACTATCTCGAAAGCCTCGATGAAAACGCCATAATATTCACCAACGGCGACAACGACACATTCCCGCTGTGGTATGCACAGGAAGTGGAAGGGGTGCGCACCGACGTCAAGGTGGTGAACCTCTCTTACCTTACCACCGACTGGTATGTGAATCAGATACGCCGCCCGTCGTACGAAGCCGACGGCGTAGCCATGCAGGCCAAGCCTTCGGATTACGCTTACGACAAGATGTCGTTCAGCTACTTCGCCCAGGCCGATTCGACCCCCGTCAATGCATTGGCAAGCTTGCGCTACCTCTACTCGCCCGAGTCGACCAAAAACGCATGGGGAGTGCCGATGATGAAATATCCCAATATGTTCATACCCGTCGACACCACCGAAATGATAAAGGCCGGCCGCATTACCGCCGACGAAGCTAAGGCTGCCGACGAAGTGATAGAAATAAATCTGCTCGAAGACCCGAACACGTCGGGCGAAACCGGCATGAGCCTCAGCAAAGTGATAGCGCTCGACATGCTTGCCACTTCGGCCGAAAACGGATGGAATCGTCCGGTATACTTCGCCATGACGGTGCCCGACCGCTACTACCTCGGCACATCGCCCTATCTGCGCAACACCGGCCTGGCCTACGAAGTCGGCCCGATAAAGAACGACTCGCAGAATCTGGCCGTAAACACCGAAAAGATGTATCAGAACGTCACGGAAAAATTCTCGTGGGGCGGCCTCGACAAAATCACGTCGCCCGATCAGATATATCTCGACGAAACGGTGCGACGCATGGTGACCACGCATCGCTCCACGCTCATCGACCTCGCGGCTGCGCTGATAAACGAAGCGGTAGAAGCTGAAATAATGCTCGAAAAGGATTCGGCAGGCACTTACCTCACCGACCTGTCGCGTCAGGAACTGCCGAAGCTCAAAGCCAACAAGTATGAGAAGGCGCGCAAAACGCTCGACCTCATGCTCGAGAAACTGCCTCTCGCCGCGATGCCGTTCGGCATACAGATCGGACAGCAGACAGCCGAGCTGTATCTGCGCCTGGCATTGGCCACCGGCAACGAAGCCGACAAGGCCAAAGGGTTGAAGATACTCAAGGATGAAATAGATCGGTACGCCGAAAACATAGTATATTACCAGAGCCTTTCGCCCTGGCAGTATCAGACACTGCAAAACATCGACAAATTCATCGACAGATATTACTTCATGGATTTGGTGGAAAGCTATTTGCACAACGGCGGCGATGTAGAGACACTCGAAAAGGAACTGGCACTGAAAGGGGTAGACCTCAATCGCCAGCTATCGTTTTCGAACGATTCAGACAATTAAAGCCTCATTACCGATAAATACACAACTATGCTCATTGAACAACCGCCTTTGCTATACCGCCTTCTTTTCCCGGAGGCGGTATGGCGCATAAAGCGTAAACGACGCAAGGTGGCTTATCTGACGTTTGACGACGGCCCCATTCCCGAAGTCACGCCGTGGGTGCTCGACCTGCTCGACCATTACGGCGTAAAAGCTACCTTTTTTCTCGTAGGCGACAACGTGAAGCGCAATCCGGCATTGCTCGAGGAGATAAAGCGACGCGGCCACAGCTACGGCAACCACACCATGCACCATCTGCAAGGACGTAAGGTGACAAGCCATCGATACATGCGCGACATCACCGAGGCCGACACTCTCATCGACAGCCCGTTGTTTCGGCCGCCGCACGGACTGATAAGGTGGTCGCAGGCAAAGGCGATAAAAAATCATTACAACATAGTGATGTACGACCTCGTTACGCGCGACTACAGCAAACGTTTGAATGCCGACGAGGTGTTTCACAACGTGAAGCGCTATTCGCGCAACGGCTCGATAATAGTGTTTCATGACTCCCTGAAGGCGGAAAACAATCTCCGCTCGGCACTTCCACGTTCCATAGAATGGCTGCTATCGCAAGGCTATGAGCTGCTCCCCATACCAATGTAACGACACGCGCCTCGACGAAATATTGCGCGCCGAAGGGGTATGGAGGCACGGAGTGGCCGATGCCGATCCCGTCGACGAGCGGGCCGTGGCTCAAATGGATGCGTGGCTGTCGGCCGGCCGGCATGGCGGCATGGAGTACATGGAGCGATATGCCGACGTGCGCTCCGACCCTTCGAAACTGCTGTCCGGAGCCAAGTCGATAATTTCATGCGCGTTTCCTTATCGCGCGTCAAGACGGCGCGACGCATCGCTCCCCTACATTGCGCTGTATGCCATGGGACGCGACTATCACACCGTGATACGCCAACGCCTCACGCGGGCCGCAATGCGCATCGAGAGCGAGTTTGGAGGAGCGACGAGAGTTTGCGTCGACACCGCGCCGCTACGCGAACGATATTGGGCCGCAAAGGCCGGACTGGGATTCGTGGGGCTCAACAACCAACTGATAATACCCGGCGCCGGGTCATACTTTTTTCTCGGCGAGATAGTCACCACGCATCATTTCGCGCCGTCGCGGCAATGCGACACCACATCGTGCGGCGAGTGCCGGCGATGCATAGATGCGTGCCCCGGAAAAGCGCTCGACGGCCATGGAGCGGTCGACGCGCGCCGCTGCATATCGTATCTCACCATAGAGCATCGCGGCGACATACCGCCACTTTCAGGAATCAACAACAAGCTTTACGGATGCGACGAATGCCAGACGGCGTGTCCGCACAACGCGCACGCCCCATCGACCGACATACCTGAATTCGAGCCCTCCGACGAGCTTCTGTCGCTGACGCTCGACGATGCCCTCGCGCTCGATCAGGAGAGGTTTTCGAAGCTGTTCAGCAAGTCGGCCATAAAACGCACCAAGCTAAGCGGATGGCTGAGAAATGCAGCCGAAATAAAGCGCTATCATAGCAAATGACACGCCCCTAATAACGACGGGAGCCCGTCGGACCGACAGGCTCCGCGACCGTGCGCAATTGCATCCCGTGGGGTCAATCACGAATGGACATTGATACGTCGCACCCTTTGAAATCGTTGTTTTCGATCTCAACGTTACGCGCGCGCTGCAATTTGAACGTAAACCGATTGCCGTGGAAAGCGGGATAGTCGTTGTTTTGACGGATGACGTTGTTCTTAAACTTCAATCCGTCGATCGACTTGGCATAGAGAATGGGCTTGTCGAACGTAACAAACTCATTGTTCTCGATAACCACGCCCGGGTATCCTTTGCCGCCGTGGAAATATTTGGTCTGCGCGCCGAGATCGGGAATTTCGGGGTAGATGGAAATCACCGCTTCGGTGAACTGGAACATATTGGTGAGCGAATTTATGAAGCGGTTGTTGCGTATCTGCACGTCGCGACACGATCCGGTTTCGTACCATCCGTTGCAGTCGCCACAGAGAAGTATGGCCGTGCCAGAGGTATGGTCGAACAGATTGTTTTCGACCACCGTGAGCTTTGGCGTGCTGAACAGAGAGCCGCGAGCGCGATTGTTTCGAATCACGTTTCCGGCGAAATATACTTCGGGAGTCCAGGTGAGATTTTCGATGCCGTACAGAACGCCGTCGCGCCCTATGGCCTCGTCGAGAGGAGCGGTGAAGCTTATCTCAAAATCCTTCGCGCCGAGAACGGTTGGCTTGTCGACCGGCTTTATCGAAGCTATGACATATGTTCCGTCGAGCAGCTCCATGGTGTTTGATCGTATCAGCTGTATGCTGTCGCCCGGTTCGCCCCATTTGAATCCGTAAGAGCCGGGGCTCAGGTAACGCGCCTTTATGGTGCGATCGTCAACGCGCCCCACTATTCTCAGATACACCCCGTGAACGTTTATGGCATCGTCCATCATGCCCTCGTAAAGGCCATTGCACGAGGTTATTTTGCCCTTGCAGCCCGAATAGTGCGTGGCATCGGCATTTGAGGTGAAATAGCGCGGGTCGTCATCGCCACGCAAACAAACGCTGAAGCCGTCGAGGCTGATGTTTTCGCACGTCTGCGCGAGAAGCCCCATGCCTTCGCAATAATGCACCTTGACGTTTTCGACGCGGGTGTCGACATCATCGGCCAAGAACACCGCCGGAGCCGGACGATAACCGGAGCGGAGCGCAACCACAGTTCCGGGAACGATTTTCGGATCGGTCCATTTCGGAGCGCGGTAAACATCTTTTTCTACCACTACCACGCTGTCGACCGGTCGCCACAAATCGCTCGTGCGATACACCAGATGACGCGTCTTTCCGTCGAAGGCAATGCCGCTGTAAGTCTGTATGGTCCAATCGTCACCCGAATGCACGAAACGGCCTTTTTCGTCGACCCCTCCATTCACCCAGGGGGCAGTGCGGAAAGTTATCCCGTCGGCCTCATTCTTAAGCACCTCGATTTGCGCTATGTGGGGCGTGGCAAAGTCGATGCTGAAATTTTTTATGGTGCAGTTGCGCGAATTCAAAATTGCCACCGGCACCATATGGCCGTGGAAATAGAAATCGGCACCTTGTCCGTCGATGGTAACGTTATCCCAGTCCTCGATGGTAAACGCCACCGTCTTGGGGTTGTCTTGATCATGGTTTGAGATGTAATATTCGCGCGTGGCGGCACCCTTCTGATCGAAGTTGTACTTTCCCTTTGCGAATTTAAGCACCACGGGGCCCGACGAATGCTTTTTCTTAATGTCGGCCAATGCCTTTTGTAATTTTGGCGACATATTTTCCTTACGGTCGGGTCGTATGCCATAACGGGCCATATCGACAGTAACCGTCTGAGCAACAATGCACAATGCAGCACATAGCATAATTGTGTTGGTCAAGAAACGTTTCATATTTGATTATTTTGTATAGATTTAAGCCACAATAGGCATTGACAAGATGTTTTCACAAAGGTAAGCATTTTTTATATGTCAAGCGTACATATCGCCTGCAAATGTTTATGATATATGCGGAATTGTGCGTAAATTTGCACTCTAAACGACACTTATTAACAATTAACGAAATGTCAATAGATAATATCATATCGCAGGCCGTTGCCAACGCGGTAAAGGAGCTGTATGGAGTGGATGCCAATCCGGAAACCATTCAGCCTCAAACCACAAAGAAAGAGTTTGAAGGCAATCTGACCATCGTGGTGTTTCCCTGGGTGAAAGCCGCACGCAAATCGCCCGAAGCCGTGGGCAAGGAGATAGGCGACTGGCTCGTAGACAACGAACCGGCCGTAAGCCGATATAACGTAATAAAGGGATTTCTCAACATAGTAATCGAGCCGTCATTCTGGTCATCGATCTTAAACCACATAGCCACGACGCCCAACTACGGGCTGACGCAACCCGACGACGCATCGCCACTCGTGATGGTGGAATATTCGTCGCCCAACACCAACAAGCCGCTTCACCTCGGCCACGTGCGCAACAATCTGTTGGGCTACAGCCTTTCGGAGATACTGAAAGCCTGCGGCAACAAGGTGGTGAAGACAAACATAGTAAACGACCGTGGCATTCACATTTGCAAGTCGATGCTTGCGTGGAAAAAATGGGGCAACGGCGCCACTCCCGAATCGACCGGCAAGAAGGGCGACCACCTGATAGGCGACTTCTACGTGCTTTTCGACAAACATTACAAGGCGGAACTCGAAGATCTACAATCGAAAGGCATGACCAAAGAGGAAGCAGAGGCCGCATCGCCGCTCATGAGCGAAGCGCGCGCAATGCTCCGCGCATGGGAGGCAAAAGACCCCGAAGTGCGCAAGCTGTGGGAAACGATGAACTCATGGGTATACGCCGGATTCGATGCCACTTACAAGCGTATGGGCGTGAACTTCGACAAGATATATTATGAGAGCGAAACCTATCTCGAAGGGAAAGAGAAGGTGCTCGAAGGTCTGGAAAAAGGGCTGATGTACCGCAAGGAGGACGGATCGGTATGGGCCGACCTCACGCCCGACGGACTCGACCACAAGCTGCTGTTGCGCAGCGACGGCACGTCGGTCTATATGACTCAGGACATCGGCACGGCCAAATTGAGATATCAGGACTTCCCCATCGACAAGATGATATACGTGGTGGGCAACGAGCAAAACTACCACTTCCAGGTGCTGTCGCTTCTGCTCGACCGCCTCGGATTTAAATGGGGCAAAGACTTGGTGCACTTCTCGTATGGCATGGTGGAACTGCCGGAAGGCAAAATGAAAAGCCGCGAGGGAACGGTGGTGGATGCCGACGACTTGATGGACGAGATGGTCAACACGGCCCGCGCCGTATCGGCCGAACTCGGCAAGCTCGACGGATGCACCCCCGAGGAGATAGACAGCATCACCGAAACCATCGGACTTGGCGCGCTGAAATATTTCCTGCTCAAGGTTGACCCGCGCAAAAACATGACGTTCAACCCCAAAGAGTCGATCGACTTCAACGGCAACACCGGACCATTCATACAGTACACCTATGCGCGCATAAAATCAGTGCTTCGCAAGGCCGCCGAGTCGGGAATGACGATAGGCGAATATGCAACCGCACAGCCGCAGGAGAGAGAGATAATACTGATACAACGTTTGGCCGACTTCCCCAACGTGGTGAAAGAGGCCGGAGCCAACTACAGCCCCGCACTCATAGCCAACTACGTGTACGAACTCGTGAAGGAATACAACCAGTTCTACCACGACTGCTCGATACTCAAAGAAGAAGACGCAACGTTGCGCTCGCTGCGTCTGGCGCTGAGCGAAGTCACCGCACACGTAATAAAGACCGGAATGGGCCTGCTCGGCATCACCGTGCCTGAACGTATGTGACAATTCAGGCGTTTAATCTAATGAACTTAACACAACAACTTGAATCATGGACAATTATTCAAATTATTATTCGCAAGGCGGAAATGAGCAGGCACTCGACACCCGAGTGTCGGCCGTAATGAAACGCGTATATGTAAAAATGTTCCTGGGATTGCTCGTAACGGCCCTCGTGTCGTTTTGGAGCGCATCGACACCCGGAGTAATTCAATTTTTCATGGCCAACCGCTGGTCGATGTGGGTGCTGATAATAGCCGAATTTGCCATACTGTTTGGCATATCGGGTGCGCTTAAACACATCAGCAGCTCCATGGCCACGATGATGTTCTATCTGTTTGCCATCATCAACGGCCTCATGCTGTTTCAGATATTCCTCGTGTACTCCCCCGCCTCAATAGCCAAGACATTTTTCATCACGGCCGGCACGTTTGGCGCAATGAGCGTATACGGCTACTTCACCACCAACGACCTCACAAAATGGGGTTCGATACTGTTCATGGCCCTGATAGGCTTGATAATATGTTCGCTCGTCAACATATTCTGGAACAACGGAACGCTCGGATGGATCATTTCGGGTGCCGGAGTATTGATATTCGTAGGACTCACGGCTTGGGATACGCAGAAAATCAAACAGATGGCAATGATGGCTCCAAACGAGGCAGCCGGACGACTCGCCACGATAGGCGCCCTGAGCCTTTACCTCGACTTCATCAACCTGTTCTTATATCTGCTCCGTTTCTTCGGCAACAACCGCGACTGAGCATAAATCATAATCAACAAAACACAGTAGAATAATATGGCAAATTGGTTTGAATGCAAAGTTCGATACGATAAAATGATGGAAAACGGCATGATAAAGAAGGTCAACGAACCTTATCTCGTAGATGCATTGTCGTTTACCGAAGCGGAAGCCCGCATTATCGAAGAACAAACGCCTTTCATTTCGGGCGAATTTTCAGTAAGCGCCGTAAAACGAACCAAAATATCGGAAATATTTTGGGATGACTCGGCCGACAAGTGGTATCTCGTAAAAGTGGCCTTCATAACCATCGACGAAAAAACCGCAGCCGAGAAAAAGACCACCTCTCTGATACTCGTGGCCGGAAACGACTTCAAAGGAGCCTACGACAACTTCATGGAAGGTATGAAAGGTACGATGGCCGACTTCGACATTGTTTCAATTGCCGAGACTCCGATAATGGATGTGTACAAGGCAAAGCTCGGTTCGAAAAATGAATGATATAGCCGAAAATCTCAACAGAATATTATCGACACTGCCCGAAGGCGTAACGCTCACGGCAGTGTCGAAATTTCACCCGGTAGAAGCATTGCAACAGGCTTACGACGCCGGGCAGCGCATTTTCGGCGAAAGCAGAGCGCAAGAACTGGCTAAAAAGGCCACGCAATTGCCGGCCGACATCGAATGGCACTTCATAGGCCATCTGCAAACCAACAAGGTGCGATCGATAATTCCGCACGTGGCCATGATACAGAGCATCGACTCGCCGCGCCTGCTGCAAGCCGTAAGCGACGAGGCCGCGCGCATTAACCGATGCGTCGACGTGTTGCTGCAACTGCACGTGGCCAAAGAAGAAACGAAATTCGGATTCACCCCCGACGAGATATCCGACTTCGCCCCGCAAATAGCCGGAAACTACCCCGGTGTAAGAGTGGCCGGCGTAATGGGAATGGCATCAAACACCGACGACTTCGACCGCGTGCGCGACGACTTCGACGCCATACGCCGCATATTCCATTCGCTTGCCAATGGAGCCATGAAAAGCAACCCCGCCTTTCGCCACATAAGCATGGGCATGAGCCACGACTACAAAATAGCGCTGAGCTGCGGCTCGACGATGGTGCGCATAGGCACCGACATATTCGGCGAGCGCGAATACTGACCGATTGCACGGCCTACAAAACACATTGCAAAACGACCATCAGCAAAATTGCCGTTACAACTCTATTTTTGCATATTTTAAGCCCCATTTTGGTAAAAATATGTTATGAGTAGCTTATCTATTAAAAAAATTAGTTACCTTTACACTCCCAGACTTATGTCGACCGTGAAAGCAAAACTATTAACAAAATCAATACCAATTAAATTATGAGTAACCAATCAAAACAATGGGGTGCAATCTTGGTTATGATTGCACTGTTTGCAATGATTGCTTTCGTGACGAACCTCTGTTCGCCGATGGCAGTTATAGTGAAAAACCAGTTCGGAGCCTCCAATCTTGAATCACAGATAGGCAACTACGGCAACTTCATCGCCTATCTTGTAATGGGTGTACCCTCGGGCATACTCCTCAAGAAAATAGGCTATAAAAAAACTGCACTTCTTGCTCTCATAGTAGGCATAGTAGGCGTATTCATCCAATACATGAGCAGCTGGGAAAGCCTTTCAGGATGCGCATTCGCAGTGTATCTCGTAGGTGCCTTCATAGCAGGCTTCTGCATGTGTATGCTCAACACGGTGGTTAACCCCATGCTCAACATACTCGGTGGCGGCGGCAACAAAGGCAACCAGTTGATACAGATAGGCGGCGTGTTCAACAGCGCAGCAGCAGTAGCCGTATACATCCTCATGGGTGCCCTCATCGGCGATGCAGCCCGCGCGCGAGTATCTGACGCAACTCCCGCATTGTTCATCGCCCTTGGCGTGTTCATCGTGGCATTCATAGTAATATTCTTCACCAAGATAGAAGAACCCGCACAGCCCAAAGAAGAAAAGAGCGGCAAAAAAGACAAATACAGCGCTTTCTCGTTCCGTCACTTCAAACTTGGCATTCTCGCCATATTCCTTTACATGGGCATCGAAGTAGGCGTTCCCACCTACATTCTGCAATATCTTACCGCACCCGTAACCGCTGAAGCCGGCATGGCAACAGGCATGGGCATGGACGCAGGCATAGTTGGTCTCATCGTAGCCGTTTACTGGTTGATGATGTTGGTTGGCCGTCTCGTTGGCGGTACCATCGGAGGCAAAGTATCGTCGCGCGCCATGATAACCACGGTAGCCACTGCAAGCATAATACTCATAGCATTCGGTATGTTTGCACCGTCTGACGTTACCATGAGCGTTCCCGGCGTAGACTGGGCTAACGTATCGTTGATATGGGCCGACGTTCCCGTTGGCATCTTCGCATTCATCCTCGTAGGTCTTTGCACCTCTGTGATGTGGGGCGGCATATTCAACATGGCAGTTGAAGGTCTTGGCAAATACACGGCCATAGCATCAGGTGCATTCATGACAATGGTGTTCGGTTGCGCTGTAATGGTTGCCATCCAGGCTTGGATAGCTGACCTCACCGGCTCATACCTCACCAGCTACTTCGTTCCGCTGGGTTGCGCAGCCTACATACTTTACTACGCACTCATCGGCTCGAAAAACGTAAACACCGACATCCCCGTAGGAGAATAATAGGAACAAATTTCATAAATACTAAAATGGCGGCTTCACCCACGGTGAGGCCGTCATTTTTTATTATGCCTGCCGGCTCTGAAATTCGAGGCATAGACAGCGATTCATCGACAGGAACAACCTTCCCATAATCGATGGCTCAACGACATTCAAACGCACTGAGAACAATCATCGGCACTGCATTAATACCGACAACCACTACGAAATCAAATATACGCATAGAAAGCCCTTACATGCGGCAAGGGCAATAGAGATTAGCGCCGGTAACGCCGACGACGTATTCCATCCTCCGAGCCATAATCCTCGGCTCCCATTCGCTCTATATTTATAATTTCCTGTATTTGCTTTTTAGCCTCCTTTACGTATCGCCCTTTAGGATAACGGGTGATGTATTTTTCATAATCGGTTCTCGTCGAACAGGCCCTAAACATCTCCGTTTCATAGTCACGGCGAGGATAATTGTTATATCGCTTCTGCGTGGCATCCGAACTACGGCCATAATCGTCCGACTCATACACATAATCGTATCGATCGGCCTCGGCGACCTGATAGTTATTGGCGTTCACGCCCGCACTGACGGTATCAGTCGATTGCTCCACTATGCTATCCTCCACCGTTTCAGCCATTACAGGCTCGTCAACGACATCTTTCGCGGCATCAACAGTGTCCTTATGGGCAAACCACGCCAGTTTTTTCAATGCAACAGGCTTATATATCGACTCCGGATAATCGTTTACGAAATTGACATAATCATCCTTCGTCACACATTGGTTGTAAGCCTCCAGATCCGAAATCTTCCATGATCGAACCACACTGAATCCAATGCCCGCCAATGCCATCAACGCTACTCCGGCGCAGGCTATGACAGCTATCTTTTTACGCGACACCCCGACTCGCTTTGATCCGGCATTGCCACTCGACCGCAACCGGTCATAACTTTTCGAAGCCACGTTAGGCGCCTTGCTTTTCGGAGCTGCATCGACCGGCACATCACGAACGAAGCTCTCATTTACATACGAACCGGTTTCACATTTATGAAGTATGCGCGCAGCGCACTTATTCACTTCGAGAGCCGACGGCCTGGCATTCATGTCCAACGAAAGCATACCTTTCAGCAACGCGGACAGCTCCACCGGAAACTCCGGGGGCAGATCGGGCGCAACGGCTCCGTTTATCTGAGCGGCGCCGCCCATCCCATTCCATAGCACGTCGCCAAACACAAGCTCATAAACGCTCATTGCCAACGCCCATATATCGCCGCGCAGATTGTTCCGTATGGGATTATTGTAAAACGATTCGGGCGGCATATAGGCTATCGTGCCCGATGGCCTATCGTCATTAATCGACATGTCTCCGCCGATTTTTCTGCTTATGCCGAAATCCGATATCAAAAATTTGCCCTGTTCATCTATCAATATGTTGTCAGGCTTTATGTCGCCGTGCACCACCGGCACCATTCGCGAATGTAGATACGACAACCCGGCAGAAACGTCACAGATGAACCGTATGACGGTCTTTTTGTCGCATCGCTGCACCAAATTCCGGCATGAGCCGTTGGCACAATATGCCAACACCAGATACGGATATCCATCGTTGAAATCAAAATGATTTATTGCCAACAAATTAGGATGCCGCAGCTGATTTGCTATCTTAAATTCCCTTCGAAAGTCGGCTATGCCTTCAGCCGACTGATTCAGATATATTTTTATGGCTACGTCGATATCGGCCAAAATGTTTCGGGCCAACCACACTTCGCCGTAGCTTCCCCGTCCGAGAAGCTTGCAAAGCTTATAATTACCGGCAAATATATCCCCCTCTTGCCTCATTTCACCAAATTGATGATATCAGGTTTGAATAAAAACAGACACAACGCAAGTGCCACGACTACCACCAGCGACGCCAACAAGACGAACAGCCGTCCGCCCGACTTTTTGCCTTTGGGTTTTATCGTGGTTTGCAGATCGGGCTGAGTCACCGACACCTCATCCATGCTCATCTGTGCCACGGCCACGGTTACATTGTCGTATCCGCCGGCATTCAGTGCGGCATCTATCAAATTCGAGCAGCAGACGTCGGCATTGAACGTTTCGTCGCGCGAAAGCACATCGACCATTTCCGATTCGGTGGCCACGCTGCTCAATCCGTCGCTACACAGTATTATCGTATCTTTATCTTGAAGATGATACGTCCTGAAATCAGGATTTGCCCGATTTTCCTGATCGCCGAGACATCGGGTTATTATGTTTCCGTAAGGATGATCGAACGCGTCTTCTTCAGATATTTCGCCTCGATCCACGAGCTCCTGCACATACGAGTGATCCTTGCTCAGCCTGATAAGCCCCATCGACTTATTGTAAACGTAGCAACGGCTGTCGCCGCACCACGTTATGAAAATCTGCCGGCCTATTATCCATGCCATGACGAGGGTGGTACCCATTCCTCCCGTCGATTCATTCGTCTTGGCAAAATCATGTATGTTGATGTCGGCATCCTTCACCACTTGCACCATGAACGACTTTATTTCAGACTCGGAAGGAACTTTTCCGCCGGCAAAAAGCGCTTCGACATTTTCTTTGGCAAACGAGCTGCGCACGGTGTCAATGGCTATTGCCGATGCCACCTCACCCGCATTGGCGCCCCCCATTCCATCGGCAACGGCGAGGAGCATTCCCATACGGCCTTGCGGGATTGAGCAGCCCGATTCGGGCTGCTCATCCTGATTTTCAAGGTCGGGTATTACTAAGTAATTATCTTCGTTGTTGTTACGAACCTTACCGACGTTGGTCAGCGCGGCACACGAAATAATTACATCTGACATTTTTTCCATTACAAAATTCTGGATATCGGAACAAGACGATCTTTGCCACCCTTGCTACCTACATACAAACCTACCACTTCGTAACCGTTGTCGGTTTCGATGAATGCAGGCGATCCATAATAACCGGGTTCGTTGATTTGCGTCTGCAAGCGTATCGTACCCGAAATCACGTCGTCGGTATTTATTTTGTTATTGAAATGATCGAGATGCAGCGATTGCGGCGTGGTAGTGCCCGAATATCCTACCATATGTATGTCGGTGCCGCCGGGCAGTCTGTTGCAATTGCTTACGTTGTAAGGTATTCCTTCGCCATCTTCGCCCAGACGATGTATCTTGGCATAGCTGTGGCTCTTTTCGGAGAACACGCCTATGTCGGCCGTATTTTTGACATCGAGCGAAGTTCCGAACATGTCTTTCCATTTCTTTCTGAACGACTTGTCGATTTCTATGGGCAATATCACGTCGGCTCCGTAATTGATGTGGAATTCATTGCTCGAGAATGCAAGAGGCTTGCCGGTACCCTTTTGGCTATAAGCTCTGTAATGTATTATTATGTTGCAACCACAGGCCTTGTATTGTGCCAACGTTCTGCGCCAGGGTTCTTCCCAGTTCGAATTAACGGTATATACCCACGGTTCGATGTTCTGACGGTCGGTAACAAACGTTCCGTCCTCAAGCATGAAGCCCGTTCCGCAAGGTATGTCGCTCATGGATATGCCGGCATCTCTCGACTGGCCATCCTTTTCAACCGTAATATTCTGAATCTTCAGCGTGTAGATGTGATCGTAATAGTCTTTCAGATCTTTCGACGTGTTGGTTGAGCCTGATGAAACCAACGGAGTTCCCGATGCATCGGTAGTCGACGTGCCACTGCCGGTGTTTTCGGCCGTAGTTTGTCCGGCTACGGCAGTCGTGCCCACGCCAAGGTCGGATGCAGTGGTTTGCTCTATGACACCCGAATACTTAGGCGAAGCCAGCTCATCTTTCAGCTGATTTATTTCGTTCTTCAAATTCATTGAGCGCGAATTTGCGGCGGCCAGGCGACCCTGCACCTTCGAGAGCTGCGACTTTATTTCTTCGTTATCGTTGCCGCTCTCGGCGAGTTTCTGCTCAAGAAGTTTCTGCTGCGTTTCAAGATTTTTGCGTTCGGTTTCATTCTCATCAAGTCGGCCCTGATATTCCACGAGTTGCATCTGCTGTTCGGCAGCCTGCTTGGCAAGAAGCTCATTCTTTTCGCCGAGCGACCAGTTCCAGATGCCGAGGCCGGCTACCGCCAGCACGAGAACTATCGACATAACGGTGATGGCCGTTTTATACGGTCGCAAAGCCTGCTTGCGGAACAAGTTCATACGTTCCGTCATTCCGATGCTCGAAGTCAAAGCCTGACGACCTTGCGGAACGATGAATCCCATGCGCGGGCCACCCGACGAAAGCTGTATTTCATCGCCCGACTGCAGGTAGTACGTTCCGGTTATGGGTCGGCCGTTTACGAACGTGGGATTCGACTGCGACAGATGTATGAGCTTCCAGTTGTCGCCGTCGCGCACTATGGCGGCATGTTTGCGGCTAACGGTTTCACATCCTTCATCAAAACGAACTTGACATGATCCCGCGCGCCCGAGTTCTATTTGATCTACTATTATTTTCTGCGCCTCACCTGCCTGGTGATACTTACTCGACGTCTTGTGCTCGAGTATGTAGTAAGTACGCGAGGATCCATTGGTAATGGCTCCGATGCCGGCTCCCACCGATCCGGCAAGAGTACGTTTGTAATTCTGAGTATCCATTGTAAGAGGATTTTAAGATTGTTTATTAATTATAGATTATCCATTTTTTTCAAAGCGCAACCGAAAGTCGCCGATTGCTATTATGTCGCCGTCCGACAGCTTATGGCCCAATTCCGTCACCTGCGTGGAATTGACGAAGGTGCCGTTCGACGAATTCTTCCACATTCTGTTTGCCTTATCCCACTGCCCGTCTCGTATGGTCCATGACAATCGGCTGTCATCGACCTCGATGCAGCAATGCTTGCGCGAAAGATACGACGAATGGCTTTCGACAAGGTGCAACGAATTGTCGGCATCACGCCCGATGGTCAGAATATGTCCGGCGCCAAGCATCGCGTCCAGCGGATAGACATTGCCGTATCCTTCACCCTGAAGCAACCGCAACGCGCATCCTTTCGGTCTCGACACATCCATGGCCGAATTAAACGCGGGCATGACAGGTTGACGCACGAAATTCGAGCCCGGCACCTCGGGCAAACGTTCCAGAACCTCCATCACCGTCCGAACCGACTGGTAACGATCTTTTATGCTCGGTGCAAGGCAACCCGAAAACAGTTCCGCCCAAACATCGCCATACGGCATTCTCAACACGCATGACTTGCTCCACTCGCCGTTTTTGGCCCGTTTCTGATAATCGGGCAGATCTGACAAGCCCTCAAGCTGCCCGAACGGCAAACGGCCGGTGAGCAATTGATATGTCAGGACGCCAAACGAAAATATGTCGGTGGTGGGGAGCACGGTGGCTTGTCCGCGCGAACGATTCACCTGCTCGGGAGGCATATATGCATAGGTGCCAAACATCTGTTTCGGACGGCCGAGAATGTTGCGCTCGGTCATTCGGTGATTGCGATCGCCCGCTATCCCGAAATCGGTCAAGGCTGCTATGCCGGTCGACTTAAACAGCACGTTTTCAGGCTTTAAGTCTCTATGCACCTTGCCTTGCATATGGAGCGCGTTCAGACCGCACAGTATGTCGCGGCAAATCGAAGGCGTGCGCTCCACGGCATTTCCCAATAAGGGGGTCAAGTCGCCGCCGGAGCAAAACTCCATTACTATGAACGGATTGCCGCCAATCACGCCGAAATCGGATGCCTGAACCAGATTTTCGCAATTGATGCGTCCGGTTTCATACTCCATTTTGAAACGCTTTATGAGAATTTCCCTTATGTCGGGATGCACATCCCATAAGCGCAGCAGTTTCAATGCATACACAGTGGAATTATGGTCAGAAACCTTATAGACCTTGCCAAAAGAGCCCTCGCCAAGAATTCCGACGACTCTGTAACGGCCTTCTATAACATCTCCGACATTAAATTCGCATCTGTCTATCAGCATTGCCATCAGTCCTTAGGAGCATTAAATTTAAATCGTCGGTCGCCAAGAACTATCACGTCGCCGTCATGAAGCTCGATCGGAGAGTTTACCTGAATGTAGGTAGTACCCAAATCGCTACGATTGTCAATGAACCACTTGTCGCCGTTTCGGCTTATGAGCGCCTGTTCTCTCGACGTTATGGTCATATTGCCTTTATCGGTATTGGCTCGATTCAATATCACGTTTTCCTGTACGAATGCGAGTTCTACGGGTTCGAATGTTTCTTCTTCCTCCGGGAGCATGACGAGCTTGAATCCGCTCTGCTTATGATTGGCGCCCTTCATGTTGGGGCGTATGGTCAAACGCTGACGAGGTGCTCCGCAATTGGGGCATTTCGACGAATTGGGAAGCATCGGATATCCGCACGAAGTGCAATTGTCGGCACCACTCGTAGCGGCCGGATTGCCCGATTCGGCATGCATGTTCGGTATGTTTACCACCGTGGGCTTGGGCTCATGAGCGCACCCCGGCACATTCAGTACCGTGGGTCGCGGCTCTCTCGAATCGAATCGTTCGGTGGGCTTGGGAACGGATTGGTCATAAGCGGGCTGCGCCATGCCTACATTCGGCTGATACTGTGGTCTGTTAGCCGAGGCGAGAGGATTGCCGCATTTCACGCATATGGCACTTTCATCCGCATTTACCCATCCGCAATTATTGCATCTCATAACAATACGTTTTTAGAGGTTGTTTAATCATAAAGTTGACAAATGGTAATTGGTATTTGGATTGCGCCACTTGGACTTTTCAAAATAAATGAATACACGCGGCAATTGCTCTTAACGTCAGGAGCATTTTTCAACGAGCCTTTTTCTTTAGGCACATCCACCTCCACTATTATAGAAGTATCGGCCCTGCGGAAGTTTACCCAATTGGGCTTGATTCTTTCGTCTATTTCATATTGATCTTTTACGGTGCCCGAAATGTCGATGGTGCCGTAGTCTCTGATTTCGTTCTTATTGGTAAGTACAACGGGAACTTCATCTTTATACATAGCCACGCACTTTTTGTTTTTATTGAAATACAACAAATTGTAATTCACATCAAGCGTTTCAGTTATGCCATCCTGCTTTACGGTGATATATTTCGTCACATCGCCCGAATTCCGCACCGAAATCACGCCTTGACGAGGTGAAAACGATTCGTTAGGCAACACCGCAACTCCAATGGTCGTCTTATCTTCAACATTGGAAGCCACCTTAATCCAATCGGGGGTCTGGGCTACATCCCAATCGTTGGGTTCGCTCTCAACTATGACGTTTGTGTTTCCGCCATCGGCCCGGAAGTCAAGGGTATCCCTATTGAACGACAGCGAGGCGGGGCGCATTTCTTCTTGTGCCTTTTTACTTTTTTTCAATGCTTTGTTACATTGGGTTATGCTCTGCTTGCACTTTGCGGCAAGACCCGGATCGCATTCCATGGCATTTTTAAACTCGGTTATGGCCTGCTCATATTTTCCGGCTTTCATGTATTTTTGTCCCTGCTTGTACATGGCCGCACATTGTCCGAATGCATCGGCAGCCGAAATAAGAACTATTATGAACGTTACAATTAATGATTTTGATATTTTCATTTCATATATTGTTTAAGGTTATTCAACGTTTTCATCAGGTAAGTTAAGCAGCTTGCCTATTTCTTTTGCACGAATATCGTATTCCTCATCCTCATACGTTTCAAACAGCTCATTTAGCTGATTTCTAAGTTTCACGAGCGAGTCGGCAACGGCATTCTTGTAAGCCGTGACCGAATTGTTAAATTTAGGCGAAAATTCGCTTTCATTCTTTTTCAAATCCACGAAATCATTATAAACCGATATGTAACAGCTATCAGCCTTCTTGTCTATATTGTTTCTCAGGCACATTACCATATCGGCAGTCTCTTTTTGCGCTATTATCCTATCCAATCGGCCCTGATACAGCGAGTCGGCATATGCCGGCACAACGGCTTCGATCAATTCTTCGTCAGCGGCGCCATCACTGGTCTTGGTAAGCGCGGCCACCAATGCCACTATCGCAATCACCGCTACGGCGATAACACCGTAAAGCAGCGGCTTTTTGTCTTTGACGTTTTCGAATATGCCTTTTATCTGTTCGCCAACGCCCGCGCCGGCAGCGGCTTTCGATCCGTTCAAGCCTTTTTCAGCGCCCTCGCCTTTCGACGACGCTATGCCGTCGGGATTCAAGGTCGACACCAACGGATTTATCTTCGACGAACGCCGATTTGCAGCTTCGGCCAACTGTCTTGCCGTCGGACGATCCCACGGCTCCTTGGCCAGACACATATATATCAATTGCTTTAGGTCGTCGGAATAGTCACCCTCAAGCGTTGGTATTTCCGCTCCGTTTTTTTGATGTGCGCCGCCATTTTCGCCAAACGGCAACCATCCGGCCAATGCTTCGAACATCATGGCTCCGAGCGACCACACGTCGCTGGCCATAATGGGCAACGGCGACTTACCATAACGCTCAGGACCCATGTATGCCAACGTGCCGCCCGACGTGCCGGCAGCATCGTCCGACGCATTTTTCCGCATCGTGCTGCGCGCGCGTGCGCTGATGCCGAAGTCGGTTATCATATAATGGCCCTCGTCACTGATAAGAATGTTGTCGGGCTTTATGTCCTGATGTATTACGGGCGGATTCTTGGCGTGCAGATAGGCCAGTCCGTCGGCCACGTCGTGAAGCATTTGCCACGCTTCATCCTCGGTAGGACGCGCATTGTCGCTCAAATATTTGAAAGCGGAGCCGTTCTTGCAATACGGCAAAATCAAATAAGGCATGCGTTCCCAGCAATCGTAATGAGTGGGATGAAGCAGATTGGTGTGATTCATGTCAAACACCATTGCAAACTCTTGCGAGAACAATGCCACACCTTCTTCATCGAGGCCGCCTTGGGCCGACGCAAATATTTTTATGGCAACCTTGACATTGGTCAGATTGTCGGTTGCAAGCCATACCTCCGAAAAGCCGCCTTTGCCAAGCAATTTGTCAAGAACGTATCGATCGGCTATTATTTGTCCGGGTTGAATCATATTTTCAAAACAAAATTTTTTTCCTTTAGCACGTGATAATAATACTGAAACAATGCACAATCACATCACTTTCAATAATTGCAAAAATAATGAAACCATATGAAAAAATTGTAAAATTAACATTTTTTAATCCGATGTGACGCTTCACTCCACGTTTGAGTGACAATGGAATATGACCCGTTACGGCAAATCGAGCCGCAACGCGAACGCTCGAATGAATGCGAGGCGGGCGATTTTAAAAAAATTTGTATAAGTGAATGGATATGTTTACTTTTGCAATAATATAGAAAATATGTAAAACTAACATAACTACTGTCTATGGATAAGAAACTTATGGATTCTGCAGCCGACAACATCAGAGTGCTGGCAGCATCGATGGTCGAAAAAGCCAAGTCCGGACACCCGGGGGGAGCCATGGGTGGAGCCGATTTCATAAACGTGCTCTATTCAAACTTCCTTGTAACCGACCCTGACGATCCGAATTGGATTGCCCGCGACCGCTTCTTCCTCGATCCCGGCCACATGTCGCCCATGCTGTACGCCACTCTGGCCCTGTATGGAAAATACACCGTCGAGGAGTTGCAACAATTCCGCCAATGGGGCAGCGTGACGCCCGGACACCCCGAGCTCGACCCCGAACGCGGCGTGGAAAACACTTCCGGTCCGCTCGGTCAAGGACACACGATGGCCGTAGGGTGCGCGATAGCCGAACGCTTCTTGCAAGCGCGCTTCGGCGACACCGTAGCCCATAAGACCTACGCTTTCATATCCGACGGAGGCATACAGGAAGAAATTTCGCAAGGTGCCGGACGTATAGCCGGATTCCTCGGCCTCAGCAACCTGATAATGTTCTACGACAGCAACAAGGTGCAGCTCTCAACCGACGTCGACGCGGTCGACACCGAGGACTACGCCGCCAAATATCGTGCCTGGCATTGGAACGTGATTGAAATAGACGGCACCGACCCGCTGGCCATCGCCGAGGCTATCGCACGCGCGAATGCCGAAACCGAAAAACCGACGCTCATAATCGGTCACACGATAATGGGTCGCGGGTGCGTGACCGCCGACGGAACTAACTTCGAAGGCAAGTGCAGCACGCACGGACAACCGTTAAGCAAATCGGGTGCCGACTACGCCAAGACGATGGAAAACCTCGGAGCCGATCCTCAGAACCCCTGGGTGATACGCGAAGAAGTGAAAAAGCTCTACGACGAACGCCAACAGGCGTTGAAAGCCATCGTAAAGGAGCGCCGCGAAAAAGAAGCCGAATGGGCAAAGGCAAATCCCGAAAAGGCAACCGAGCTGGCTCGCTACATTGCAGGCGAACTGCCCGAAATAGACTACGCCGCCATAACTCATAAGGCCGGGAGCGCCACGCGCACTGCCTCGGCCAACGTTCTGGCCGTTCTGGCCAAGAAAGTCGGCAACATGATAGTATCGTCGGCCGACCTTGCCAATTCAGACAAGACCGACGCATTCCTGAAAAACTGCGCCGGAGCGTTCAAGCGCGGCGACTTCAGCGGAGCGTTCCTGCACGCCGGAGTGTCAGAGCTCACCATGGCCGCCATAATGAACGGCATAGCGCTCCACGGAGCCACGATAGCGGCGTGCGGCACATTCTTCGTATTCTCCGACTACATGAAGCCAGCAGTGCGCATGGCCGCGCTGATGGAGCTCCCCGTGAAATACATTTGGACTCACGACGCATTCCGCGTGGGCGAGGACGGACCTACCCATGAACCGATCGAGCAAGAAGCCCAGATACGCCTCATGGAGCAAGTGCACAACTTCTCAGGAAAGCGTTCGGTTCTCGTTCTGCGTCCGGCCGACAGCGCCGAAACTGCCGTAGCATGGCAGATGGCGATGGAGAACACCTCGACGCCCACGGCCCTCATATTGTCGCGCCAGGACATACCCGATCTGCCCTCCGCTACCGGCGACCGCTTCGCCGAAGCCGAAAGCACGCATCGCGGCGGCTACGTGGTGATGGATGCTCCGGGTGCGCTCGTGACTCTCGTGGCCAACGGCTCGGAAGTATCGCTTCTCTGCGAGGTGGCAACGCTGCTCGACGCCGAAAACATACCGGCTCGCGTGGTGTCGCTCCCGTCGATAGGCTTGTTTGAAGACCAGGACGAAGAATACCGCTTGAGCGTCATACCGTCGGGAATGCCCACCTTCGGCCTCACGGCAGGGCTTCCTTCGACGCTTGCCTCTGTGGTAGGACCCGCCGGACGCGTTTACGGAATGGAACGCTTCGGAGCATCGGCACCCTACAAAGTGCTCGACGAAAAATTCGGTTACACGGCAGCTGCCGTGCTCAACGAGGTGAAAGCCTACATCGGAGCCTGACTAAAGGCTAATCGATAGCCCCAATATACAGTCAGGGCCTGAACGCCACGCATGGTGGCATTCAGGCCCTGACTGATTTTGTGCCGACCGGCAAACATGCCGACGGCATTCCGTAAAGCAATAAAATCAAGGAGCCGCATCGAATGTCACGACGCGGCTCCCATCATTTTTACGCTGGAAATTATACCTAATGTCAGTCTTATTTTGAATAAGAAGACTCAACGAAGTCCGAACCTCTCAGATATTCGGCGCTCATTGCCACGCCATCCATTATCGAGTGAGATCCGTCGGTGCCTTCCTGCTCAACCACGAAGCTGGCAAGGCCGGCATCCTTTGCAGCCTTGAATATCGGCTCGAAGTTCACCATGCCGCTTTGGCCAAGCTCATACTGATCCTTGATGTGGAGCATGGCAAAACGTCCGGGATACTTCTTGATGTATTCCACGGGGCTCTTTTGAGCCATTACGGCCCAATACACGTCCATTTGCCAGAACAGCTTGTCGGGGTCGGTGTTTTCCATCATATATTCGATCCAGATTTTATCCTGATCGCCTATTTTCTGGAATTCGTGCGAGTGAGTATGATAGCCATACTTCAGGCCGGCCTCGTTGCACTTCTGACCGATGGCATTATGATAGTCGCAAAGCGTCTTTGCTTCCTCGAGAGTCTTGGGCACGTTGCCCCACGGAGTGACGATGTACTTCATGCCGGCAGCTTTGTGAGCGGCAATGGCTTCGTCCCACCATTTCATGGCTTCGTCGAAGTCATGGTTGGCCAATTCTTCGTCCGAAAGGCCACGAGTGGCGTGCGACGACAACGGAACCAAACCGGCAGCTTCGCAATCGGCCTTGAACTGTTCGGGGCTTACGCCATAGAACTTTCCATTGCCGTAATTAGCGGCCTCAACGGCGCTGTAACCCATCTCTTTGAGCTTGGCAAGCACGTCGGTATGATTGTCGGCATACTTTGCAGAGTCGCCGAGCACTTCGCGTATCGAATACAGCTGAAGGGCCATATCCTTTTCGGGAAGAACGTTGGCCGTGGCGGCATCATTCTGCTTGCAGCCGAAAAAGCCGCATGCAAGCACGAGCGCCAACGACATTATTGATGATTTAAACAACATGGCCGTATCCCTATTCAAGTTCCTTTACTCTGATGTTGCGATACCACACGTCGTCACCGTGATCTTGCAATCCGATGTAGCCTTCGTGGTTCTTGCCACCCATGTCGATCATAAGCTTGTAAGCGCAGGGGAAATCGCCGTCTTCGTTAAACTTGCTGTCTTTCAGCATCTGTTTCCATTTCGGAGTCCAGAGGTGATATTCCAATACGTTTTCGCCGTTCTGACCGTGAATTACGGTGCCCTTGTAAACGGTAATCTTGGCCTTGTTCCATTCGCCGTGAGGTTTGGCGTTCTGGGGCTTGGCGGGTATCATGTCGTAAAGCGAAGCCGACTGACGGTTGCCGTCAATGCCAAGCTTTGCATCTTCATGATTGTCGTTGTCGAGCACCTGATATTCCGAAGCCGACTGCCAGATGGGCAAGTACACATCCTCGCCATCCTCGTTGGTAGTAGCTTCCTGGGCAAGATAGAATATACCCGAGTTGCCACCCTTCGAAATCTTGTATTCGAGTTCGAGTTCGAAATTCTTGAACTTGTGGGGGAATATGAGGTCGCCTCCGCCTTCCACCTGAGCTTCGCCCGTACCCGAGCCAACGAGGTGAATGGCGCCATCCTCTACGTTCCAGCTGGTAGGAGCGGCATCCATGCCGTATCCGCGCCAGTCGCCGAGCGATTTGCCGTCGAATATCACGGTGTAGCCTTCTTCGTCGACCGGATAGTTGCTGATGTCCACTTGAGCCTTGTCGGCTATCTTATATTCGCCGCGTTTTGCCTTTTCGGCTATGGCAGCGGTGTCTTTTTCGCACGTGCATTCGCTACAAGTGCACTGGCACTTCTGGTTGTTGCCGCATGACGACAGCAAAGCCACGGCAGCGCCCATTATCAATATTGATTTTTTCATTTTATTCGTCGTTATGAAAAGTGATGGTGGTGTGGCACCGAATTAGAGATTCTTTACGCGAACGTTCTTGATCCACACTTCATCGCCGTGGTCCTGGAAACCGATGAAACCTTCATGGTTTTCGCCGCCGCAGTTGTTGAGCAGCGCGAAAGCAGCAGGCCAGTTCTGTTCGCTGAACTTGCTGTTTTGAAGCAATTCAGTCCACTGCGGAGTCCAAAGCTGGTATTCAACCACCTTTTCGCCATTCTGATAGTGCGTAACAACGCCATCCTTCACTGAAACTTTGGCCTTGTTCCACTGACCCCAGGGGTTAGCGTTCTGAGGCTTGGCGGGTATCATGTCATAAAGCGAAGCCGACTTGCGGTTGCCGTCGACGCCAAATCCTGCATCGGGATGGTTTTCGTTGTCAAGAAGCTGATATTCGGGAGCCGAGATGTATATCGGTTCGAGGTTGCCTTCGGGATTGAGGGCTTCCTGTGCAAGATAGAAAAATCCTGAATTTCCGCCTTCCGACATCTTCCAGTCAAATTCCACTTCAAAGTTACCGAACTTATGGCCGAAGATGATGTCGCCACCTTCGCCCTCGCCGCGCTGGAAATGCAGGCAGCTGTCCTGTATCGACCAACGCTGAGGCATGTGATCGCGACCATAGCCGCGCCATCCGTTCAGATTGGTTCCGTCAAATATCACGGTATAGCCTTCTTCGTCTACCGGATACTGAGCTTCTACCGTTTCCTGACCGTTGAGTTCGGTCGAATATGCCAAAGTAGCGGTCTTGTTACCGCTCTCGCATGAAGCGAAAGCGGCACCAAGAGCTACTATTAGTGATGCACCCAATAATGCTGGTTTATTCATAATCTAATCGCAATTCAAAAATTTAAATTTTAGGCATTTCGGGGAGCACCCAACCTTCACGGTAAACAGGCTTGATAAGCTGTGCTGCATAAGTGTTTGCGTTTACCGGTTCGGTATATGTGCGGTCGAATGTCGGGTGACCGTCATGTATCTGGAACTTATCTTCGATTACGTTGGTGATGGTAGCGTCGTCGGGTATGTTGGTGAAGCGCATGTTTTCGCCATCCCATTCGAGCCACTGGTTCAAGCCCTGCAGACGAACGGCTGCAACGCCCATGGTAATCATTTCGTTCAATGGACCTGCATCCTTGAAGTCCGATTCGCAAGCTACGCGCGATTCGGGGCTTTCCTTACAAGCGCGGATCCAGTCCTGCTGGTGGTTGTCGTCCTTAACTACGCGGCACACCTGCGGAACTTCGGGATTGCGGCCCGAGCAAAGGATGGGATCGTATCCGTAAGTACCAACGACCATGGTGTCCTTCGTACCGTAGAGTACCGATACGCCATTGGGGTCGAACTTTCTGCCTTTCGGCATATTGTCGGGAAGATTGGGCATCAAGCCGCCGTCATACCAGGTAAGTTCAACTTCGGGCAGACCCAAGCGAGGCAGATTGTCGCGTGCGGGGAATTTGTAAGTAATCTTCTGAGCAGAGGGGCAAGCGTCGCTCATGAGCATTGTAGAGCTGCCGATAACTGCGGTAGGATATCCGAGTTCAAGACCCTTGAACGGAACCTGAAGAATGTGGTTGGCCATGTCGCCGAGAGCGCCCGAACCGAAATCCCACCATCCACGGAAGTTCCAGGGGGTATAGGCCGAGTGATACGGACGGAATTTAGCCGGGCCGATGAATGCTTCCCAGTCCATGGTCTTGGGCACTGACATCTTTTCTTTGGGAGCAGCCATGCCCTGGGGCCAGATAGGACGGTTGGTGTACGATTCGATGCGGGTTACTTCGCCTATTTCGCCGTTGCGCAGCCAGTTGATGGCTTTGCGGGTGCCGGCGCTCGAAGCGCCCTGGTTACCCATCTGGGTTGCCACTTTGTACTTTTTGGCGAGGTTGGTGAGCAAGCGCGATTCGTAAGGATAAAGCGTCATGGGCTTTTCAACATACACATGCTTTCCGGCCTGTATGGCTTCGGCTGCTATGATGGCGTGAGTATGGTCGGCGGTAGCCACCATTACGGCATCGGCATCCTTAAGCATGTCTTTGTACATCTTGCGATAGTCGCTGTAACGTTTTGCTTTGGGATATTTGTCAAATATGTGCTTGGCATACTTCCAGTCGCAGTCGCAGAGACCTATGATGTTCTCTGTTTCCATTGCCGAAAGGTCAGCAGCACCACGGCCGCCGATACCAACGCCCAAAATGTTAAGTTTATCACTGGGAGCAGTAAAACCTGCGCTCTTTCCGAGTACCGATGCCGGTACTATGGTCGGGGTGACCATCATTCCTGCCAAAGCCATTCCGCTTTTTTTCAGGAAGTCTCTTCTTGAAATGTCAGACATAAGTTTTAAGGTAATATGATTAATGATTGTTTTTTAATGAAAACTCTTGTTGGTAGTAGATTTTGCGGACTCCCGCGCCATCATTTTCGGTTTTTGGGCAAAAGGCCGTAACCGTTGGTCATGTGGCGTCGTCGTTCGCGAATCTCCTCGAGCTCGGTGAGCGTGCCTATCGCCGGCATAGCGTGCTGCGAAGCGTTTTCAAGCATTGCCGTGGCCATCTGCGAGGCTATGGCCGAGTCGCGGAAAAGAGGCATATGTTCATGGCGTTTGCCCGACATTATCGAGTCGGCCATCAAGTCTATGAGCTTGTCGATGTTCTTGCCTCCAAACGGCTTCTCAATTTTCAGAGTCTGGGTTACGCCCCGGAGGTCGACCCACGCCGTCTTGAAGTCATGCGTCATATGCACGATGCCCTTTGTGCCGATTATGTCTACATATGAATTGTGGGTTTGGTTTTTCGACATCTGCCCGTAAACGAATCCTTGGGTTATGTCGAACACCACACCGTTTTTAAACGTTCCGTGTGCCTGAAGCCACCAGGGATCCTTGTAGCTCCACATCCTCACGCCCTGAGCGTGCCAGGTGTCGTATTCGCTGCCGGCATACCATCGCGCAATGTCCACGTAATGCATTCCGCAGTCATGAAACGAGGGACCCTCAGCTTCATGGCCTTCGCCGGGCACCAGACCCGGAGTCATATGGCATATGCGCAGTATGGCCAGGTCGCCTATTTCGCCGCTGTTAATAAACTCGCGCATAGCGTGATGATACCATGAATTGCGAAGATACATATTGACTGTCGTAAACACCTTGCTTTTCTCAGCCATCTCCACCACGGCCCATTCATCGGCCGAAGTCTGTGCTATCGGCTTTTCGGCTATTATGTGCTTGCCGGTGGCAATGGCTCTTTCTATCCCCTGTCGGCGAGTGTCGGCATACGCGCACAGCGCCACGGTAGTTACTTCGGGATCATTGAAGATTTCTTCAGCGTCAGCAGTCACTTTCGCAGACGGCACCAATGCTTTTGCCAAGGCGCGGCAACTTTCATCGACGTCACACACGTAAGCCACCTCAAACTTATCGTTTTTCAAAAACTCGTTCAGGTAGAAACGACCCATACGGCCGAAACCGATTAATCCTACTTTAATCTTCATCATCTGATTACTATATTTCACTTATGAGCTCGAAATTCGAGCCTCGAATAGGCTTAATGTCTTAGTGTTTGGCAGCCTCCGTCTGCATCCGCCCGCATATTGCAGGCATCTCGTCAGCATTGGCAAAGATTCGGTACAAATTTAGGCAATAAATCCGTTAGATGCGAGTCACGAAACGTAAAAGAACTTTAATTTATTCATATTTTACATCATTTTAACACTACGTCGGCGGCAGCTTGCACAGACCGCGCATGGAGTAAAAAATCAGGCCGTCTCCCGACTTTCGGAGGCGGCCTGATTTTCAGTGATTACGATTGTCTGCCGATGGCTGCTTGGCCCGGCAGCCATCGATTAATCGAGGGGCATGAACTTTATCTTCATGAGGTTTATGTTCACTTCTACTCGGTAGTTGCCCGGACGCGATATCACCCACTTGTTGTCGGGATTACCACCGGGTATCACTACGACCGTATCGTCGCCATCCCAGTCGGTGCCATGCACCGGAGGCATAAAGTAATCGCAACCCCAGCCCTTGCCGGCTGCCAACGGGAGCTTCATTTCGCCTGCTTCAAGGCGACCTTCCCAGTAGAACAATTCCGGATTTTCCTCGTCATGTATCATGGGAACGGGATCGTCGATGTTCCATCCTGCCGGAGTGGCGTTACCTACCATATACACCTTGTCGTAAGGAGGCAGATAGAAATCCCACTTGCAAGTCATGGTTTTGGTAGATACGGTAACGGTGTATACGCCGGTCTTGGGGCAATGGAGCAGATTGTCTGGATCGCTTGCATTGTCGCGGCGCACTATCGTGTTGTCGTCAGCGCCCTTGTTGAGCGAAGGCAACTGGGTTTCACGATTGTAGATGAACTTCACGCCCACTTCCTTGTCAAACATGCCGAACCAGGTGTACTGCTTGCCGAGAACCACCTCATTGGTCTGAGCGTCGGAGCCTTCGGCCATTGCGGGATTCACTATCCACAACGGACGCGAAACCGGGCGGAAGCCCGTCATGAGCAGGCGGGTGCTCGACAATTCGGGTTTCTTATAGAGAGTAGTGTCGGTAACGCTGGCAATGAGCTGAGCTTCAACGCTCACGGTGGTTTCAGGGCTTATGCCCCACTCCATGAGATAATCGTTGAGGTCATCGCACGTAAACGATATCGAGGTTTGGTCGGGAGCCATTTCAATCAGGCCGGTCGATTCCTCGAAATTGTTGTCGGCCACGCCCATGCGGAAATAAGTGGTTATCTTCGCATTTTCGCCACGTTCCATCGGAGGATTCCAGTTAAACGTGAGCACTTCGTCATCTACCGTCTCGGCCGTAAGCACGAGTTCTTCTACTGACGCCGTGATGTGCATCTGGTCCTCGGGGGTTTCGATGTGATATTGCACGTCGTCCGAGTCGCAGCTTGCCATGAACGGCAACATCAGAGCGGCCAGATATTTATATGATGTCTTCATAACTTATCGAAAGATTATTGTTGTGAAATTTATTATTGGTCAGTAGCGTCCCAGAACGGAGCCTGAACGAGATTCGGGTTCTTGTCGATTTCGGTCTGAAATACGGGGAGCCAGTAGAGTGACTTGCGATATACGCGAGGTATCACTACGGTGCGCTGGAAGAACGTTTCGTTGTTGTCGCCATAGAAGTTCATACCGTGGAAGTCACCGTTGAGCCATTCTTCGCCCTTCTTCCAACGACGTATGTCATGGTAACGCAAACCTTCGCAGCCAAGCTCTATGCGACGTTCGGCCCAGATGAGCTTACGCATTTCTTCCTGGTTGTTGGGATCGACGTGAATGTAGTTTTCATCGGTCGGACCGGTGGTGTACTGGCGTACTCCGGCGCGCTCGCGGATGCGATTGAGGTATTCGAGCATTTCAGCCTTGTTGCCGTTCGATTCGTTGAGAGCTTCGGCATAGTTGAGGTATGCTTCGCCAAGACGATAAACGATGCCCGGACGATACTGCGATGCAACGTTGATTTCCATGTCGGGGTGAACGCGCTTGCGGAGCAGGTAACCGGTCTGGGGAGCATCGTGCGTACCGATGTTGTCGGTGTGCAGATACATCATGTCGAGGTTACGTTTCTTGCAGTAGAAGTAAGCGTTCTGATAGTTGATCGAAACGTAGAAACGCGGTTCGCGGTGAGTGTACATATTATATGTACCGGCGTCGTTGATTATCATATGCTGCTTGTCGACAGCCTTGCGGCCCTTCCATGCGGTGTAGCGCACTTCAGGTTCGGTAGAGAAGCCTTCTTCCACGTAACCCGAGTTGGGGTCGTCGATGGGCAGACCGTTCTCCATGAAGAATGCGTCGACAAATTCCTGGTAAACGCCAAGACCGCCGTTGCCGCTGGCATTTTTCGACGTACAGTGGCATTCGTATGACCAAGAGTTGCTGTCGGGACGTGCAAACAATATTTCAGGACAATCGTTCGCATTGAGCGGCAAGAACAGGTTCTGATACGAGCTGAAGGGGTCGATGGTGCCATCTTCGTTGTATTCCACATACAGTCTGTGGCCTGCAGCGTGAGCGGCTTCGATAAGGTCGCGGCATGCTTCGGCGGCACGAGTCCACTTCGTAGCGTCGTACGTAGTGCTGAACAGGTTGTTGCCTTCGCGGTCGCGGTAGTTAGCATAGTCGGGGTTGCCGTTGGTCAGCGGGCTTGCAGCATAGAGAAGCATGCGGGCACGCACTGCCAGACACATGATCGAAGTGGCACGGCCATACTTGTTGATTTCGGTGTATGAAGCCGGAAGCAGCTTCGACACTTCGAGAAGTTCGTTGTCGAGCCAGTCGACTATTTCGTCGTAAGGAGTCGGGCCAAACATAAGTTCGGCAGCCGAAGCTTCGGTAGGAGCGAGATAGCCGGGCTTGAAGGGAATGGGGCCGTAAGTGTTGAGCATCTGCCAGTAGGCATAAGCCATGAGGAAACGGCACTCTATCTTCATCATGTTCACTTCGTCAGACGACAGGCCTTCTTCGGGAATGGCATGTGCGCGCTCGATGAAGATGAGAGCCTGACGGATGCACTTGGGCATCTTTGCCCAGTGGTCGCCACTCCATCCGGTAGAGGTGTTGACGTTACCACGCAGCCAGGGCACTGTGTTCCAGCCCCATTGCTGCCAGCGTTCCGATGCATAAAGGTCGTCGGCAAGCACGTCCCAGCCTTCGGTGTTGACCCATCCCCAATAAGGGTCGGGAATACAAGAGTACACACCACCAAGCCAGCGTTCGGTAAGCGTCTTGTTAGCGAATACTTGATCCATGGTAAGCTCGGTATCTTCCTCTTTGTCGAGGTAGCCGCTGCATGAGCTGAGGCCTACCAGAGCCAATAGACATATGAATAGCTTCTTCATAATTTTATTTCAGATTGTACGGTTATTATTTAGAACTTGAAGTCGAGACCGACCATGATAGAACGCATGGTAGGATATTTCAAACCTGTACCGGTGTCAAGTTCAGGATCCCAAAGTTTGAATTTCGAAAGATAGAACAGGTCGTTGCCGCTTACGTAAACGCGGGTGTTCGACGAGCCGTATTTGCGGGTAAAGCTCTTGGGCAGGGTGTAGCCGAGTTCAACGGTCTTGAGACGGAGGAAGCTCATGTTTTTCTTCCACCATGTAGAGCTAACCTGGTTCTGGGTGTTCTTGCCATAGGTGAGGCGCGGCCAGAACACATCCTGCGACTGCACTTCGTCGTTCCACGAGTCGGTGTAGTTGGCGAATATGTTGTACATGGTACCCATACCCGAGCCCGGGATGATGTTGCTGCCTACGCTGATCATACGGTAAGAGTCGCCGGTGCCCTGGAAGAAGAAGTTGAAGTCAACGTTCTTGAATCGGAGGTTACCGCCAAAACCGTATATGAGTCGCGGAGTGGTAACGCCGCCTATGTAGCCTTGGTCGCGAGAGTTGATTACACCGTCGCCGTTCATATCCTTATACTTTATGTCGCCCGGACGTATGTCGGCACTCAGTTCCGATACGGGGAGTCCGGGGAGCAATTTGCCTTCAGAGTCGAAGTCGTCGGCAGTGTAAAGGCCGTCGGCCCAATATCCGTAGAGCGAACCGATCGACTGGCCGGTATATGAGCGGTAAGTGCCCTTAACCGATTCGGGGTCGTCATATTCCACCACTTCGTTCTTTGCGTATGTGAGGGTACCGCGCAGACCCACCGTCCAATCCTGGCCGAAGTTCTGGTGATAGTTTATTTCGGCTTCCAGACCGTGGTTTTTCACCTTACCGAAGTTGGCATACGGAGTAGTTGCGAAACCTACCTGAGTAGGAATGATGCGGCGCTGCATGAAGATGTCCTTGCGGTCTTCCTTGAACACGTCGAACTGAATGTCGAGAGCGTTCCACAAACCGGCTTCGATACCGAGGTTGTATTTGGTAACGGTTTCCCAAGTAAGGTTCGATACACCTACGTCACCTTCACGTATGCCGTCGCCACGGAAGTAGCCGTTGGTCGGGCCGAAACGATAACCGTCGACGCTCTGGTTGATGGTGGTGATGTAAGCGAAACGACGGCTACTGCCGATGTCATCGTTACCTACCTGACCCACTGAAGCGCGGAGCTTGAGTTTGTTGATTTTCGGAGTAAGGTCGGCCATGAAGCTTTCGTTAGATATAACCCATCCGATAGCTCCCGAGGGGAAGAAACCGTAACGATGGCCTGGGGCAAAGTTTTCAGAGCCGTTGTAACCGAAGTTGAATTCAGCCACGTAGCGCGAATCGTAAGTGTACGATGCACGACCGGCCAAGCCCTGATGGTGATAAGGCTGGATGCCGCCATTGTCGTAGCTGTCGCGGTTGAAAAGCAAGAGGGCGTCAACGCGGTGCAGGCTGTTGAACAAGCGGTTGTAAGTGGCTGCCGCCTCGAAGTAAGTACGGGTAGTACCGTATTCCACGCCGTTGTGGTGGTTGAGGAAGTCAGAACCACCGGTGTTTGAAGGCTCGGTGTGAATGAGGTTGCCTTCAACGTCACGACCGCTGGCGATGCCGTAGTAAACCGGAGTACGGTCGGCATAGTGTATCTTACAGTTGTAAACGTCAAATGAGAAAAGGGCGCGAACCTTAAGACCCTCGGTGAGCATCTTGAGGTCTTGCTCAACGCTTACGAGTGACTGTATCTGCGATTTGGTCTGACGGGTGTAACCGGTCTGGGTAAGCATGGCCCAGGGGTTCACACGACCCGAGTCGACCGGAATGCGACCGTCGGAGTAGATCGGCGGGTGAACGAAAGGCACGGTCTCAAACGCGTAGTTAAACACGTCGGTAGTCGAGCTTGAGTTTTTGCGGAGGTTCTGCAGGTAACCGCCTACGTTGAAGCGCACCAAAGTGGTTTTGGTGAGGTCCATGTCGACGTTAGCACGAACGTTGTATTTCTGCAAGCCGGTAGATGTGTCGTAGGGAAGGTTTTCGTCACGGTTCATGTTGCCGCTTTCACGGAAGTACGAACCGGTGAGCGAGTAGCGAAGGAAGTCAGAACCACCGGCTATGCTCAAGTTGGCACGGGTGTTTTCTGAAAGATCCTTAGTCAATGCGTCAACCCAGTCGATATCGGGATACAAGTCGGGGTCATAGCCCGATGCAGTGCGATCGATGCGCTGCTGCGGGAATATGGTGCGACCGGCCAAGTTGTTGATCAACGTCATGTGTTCGGCAGCTCCGATAAATTCGGGCAGCTTGGTGGGTTTACGGAACGACTGTTCGACACGGAACGTCACCGTAGGAGCACCTACTTTGCCTCGCTTGGTGTTGACGAGGATCACACCGTTTGCACCGCGTACACCGTACATGGCCGATGCCGATGCATCCTTAAGAATCGAGAACGATTCGATTTCAGCGGGGTCGATGTCGTCGAGCGAACGTTCAACGCCATCGATCAATACGAGAGGCGAAGTGCCGCCGGCAAACGAAGAAATACCGCGAATCCAGAAGCTCGAGGAGTCATAACCCGGTTCGCCGGTAGGACGGTAGGCGATGATACCTGCCAACTGTCCGGCAAGGTTACCGGTCATTGAACGAGTGGAGTTTACACGCAGTTTTTCAGGCTCGATGGTAGTGATTGAACCAACCACCGAAGCTTTCTGCTGCGTACCGTAACCAACCACCACAACTTCCTGAAGTTCGCTGAGATCGGGGTCCATGACAATGCGTAAAATCGTGCTTTTGCCGACTTTTACCTCTTTGTCCTTAAATCCGATGTAAGAAAGGTGCAGCGTGGCGTTTTTGTTTGCCACATCGATGAAGAAGTTACCATCAACGTCTGTCGACGTACCGTTCTTGGTACCAACTTCCATAATAGTGACGCCCGGCAACGGCTCGTTGTCGGGATCAGTAACTGTTCCTGAAATTCGGATAGCAGCTGCCGACCAAACCGGGAACAGCACCGCAATGAGTAGAAAAGCCAATGAAATCAGCTTTCCCCTATGGACAGTTCTCTGTCCAATGGAATCTTGCGCTTTAGTTCTCATGTGTTAATATTTAAGTTAATATTTAGGGTTGCACTGTATTGTACACTTTAAAAGCTTGGGAGGAGTGTTAAAATTACCCCCCCCCCATTTTAAAAATATTAACTTAATTTATTAAAACAAGGGAACATAATGCTCACTTCCAAGGTTTGGACACGCAAATATAAGTCATTTTTTCGACATTATTCTACTTTTTTCACTAAATTTAATCACACAGCCTCATTTAACCTAATTTTATATTTCCGTCACCGATATTATACACATAATATATATTGAGTAATTTTGCATGCAAAAAAAATCAACGGTACTCACATAAAGAATGATTTCGATAGCAATTTTGGTGGCGTGCGCAATCGTGGGATATGCATTGCGACGCTTTGAAGCGATACGAAAGCTCGAAGGAGCCATAACCCCGGTGGTGTGGCTGCTTCTGCTCACTTTCGGGCTCTCGATAGGCTCAAGCGAGAGCGTAATGGCCGACTTGAGCCGATTTGGCACGCAGGCGGCCATAATCACGGCGTTTGGCACGGCAGGGAGCATTGCGGCGGCGTGGATGTTGTATAAATTTAAAAAGCATCGTAGGCAATGAAGGGAAGCTTAATGGCGCTGTGCATGTTTGCGGCAGGCATAGCCATGGGCCGGTGGGGCATAATGCCGGCCGACATCGACATGCAGGCGGCCACCACCTGGTGTCTGTATCTGCTCATAGCTTTGATAGGAGTTCTGCTCGGAAGCAATCGGCGGCTCATAGAGATAATAAAGAGCATTTCGGCCGACATCGTGGTGCTGCCGGCGCTAACGGTGGTCGGGACACTCACAGGGTGCATTGCCGCGTGGTGGCTGATACGCGAAACGCTGACGCTGCCCGAATGTCTCTCGATAGGGAGCGGATTCGGGTATTACTCGCTGTCGTCGGTATTGATAATCGACCTCAGGCAGGAGGCCATTGGCATCGACGCGGCCACGCAACTGGGCGCTTTGGCGGTGCTGGCCAACATTATGCGCGAGATGGTGGCGCTCATAGGGGCTCCGCTGATAGCAAAATGGTTCGGGCCATATGCAGCCGTGTCAGCGGCGGGGGTCACGTCGATGGATGTGACGCTGCCCGTGCTGACACGATGCTGCGGCGACCGCGCGGTGCCGCTTGCGCTGTTTCATGGTGTGGCGCTCGAAATATGCGTGCCGCTACTCGTCACGCTGTTCTGCATGCTTTAGAGTATGTTTACTCTTAAGCCCACATTATTATATATTATATGTCGAGGGTGCCGTTGAACGCACGACGGAAAAATTCGAGCTGCGGATGTATCGACTTGCGCCAGTATCCGTTCCAGTGTCCGCCAGGAGCGGTGAGGAAACGGTGTGGTATCTTTCGGTCGTTCAAAGCCTTGTCGAGCTGGCAGTTTACTTCGTAGAAAAAGTCGTCGGTGCCGCAATCGAATATTATGTTAGGCTTTCCGGGCTGTATGGAGTCGACGAGGTTTATCACCGTGTGGCTATCCCAGCGTTCGGGAAATTCGTCGCGCTTGCCGAGGAAGTCGGCCATGTGCCAGCTCTCGGGGAACGGACGGATGTCGACGCCGCCCGAAGTTGATCCGGCGGTTCCGAACACGTCGGGGTGACGCATTCCGAGCCACAAGCCTCCGTGGCCACCCATGCTCAGGCCGGTTATGGCGCGTCCGGCCGCATCGGTGCGAGTGCGATAGCGACGGTCAATCTCCGGCACGAGTTCCTTGATTATGAAGCTCTCCATCTGCATGCCCGGCACCACGGGCGAATCCCAATACCAGCTGTTGCGCCCCGACGGACACACCACGATGGCGTTCATGGCCGTTGCCACGCTGTCGATGTCGACTATCTGGCTCCAGTTGCGGTAGTCGCCTCCGTGGCCGTTGAGCAGATATATGGTGGGGAACTTCGAGGGTGTGTCGCCGCGATCGTACGACGACGGCAGCGCCACCATCACTTTCATGGGCTTTTCGATGTACTTGCCTGCCACGCTGATGGTATCGGCGGCGTGCGCATTGCCCCACAATTGGGCCGTCAAGCATAGCGCTATGACTTTGAGCATTTTAATGGGATTGAGCATTTGTTGTTTCGCGTTTAAGGTTTTTATTATTCCACAAATGTAGACATAATAATGGAATTTAACATCCAATGCGCCCAAAGATTATTAATTTTGCAGAAAAATAAAGCAGAATATGAAAATCGGCATAATAGTAGCCATGGGCAAGGAGCTGGCCCTGCTGACGCCAATGCTCGGCAACGCTACCACAAGCTCATACAACGGATTCGAGATTCTCTCTGGCGCCATAGGCCGCCACAGCGTGGCCGTGATGAAGTGCGGCATCGGCAAGGTGAACGCCGCGATAGGCACGCTGGCAATGATCGACACGTTCGCGCCACACCTTATAATAAATACGGGAGTGGCCGGCGGAACCGGTCAGGGAGCGGGAGTGCTCGACATCGTGATAGGCAACCGCGTGGCTTACCACGACGTGTGGTGCGGCCCCGGCACCGAGTGGGGCGAGGCGGCAGGATGCCCCCCTTATTTCGAGGCCGACCCGGCCGTGGCTGCACTCCCCTGCTTCGACCGTCGGGAAATAAAGCGCGGACTCATAGCGTCGGGCGACATATTCGTGAGCCGCGTCGAAGAAGTGGAGCGCATCAAGGCTCTGTATCCCGACGTGATGGCCGTCGATATGGAATCGGGCGCAATAGCTCAGACTTGCCACATGAAGGGGGTGCGGTTTTTCTGCTTCAGGGTGATCAGCGACACTCCGGGAGCCGACGACAACATCTCGCAATACTGCAACTTCTGGACCGACGCGCCGACGCACACGTTCGAACTGCTTACCACCATAATCGACCAACTAAAGGACTAAGGCAAACACATGGAAAAGATAGCAAGCTTCACCATCGACCACACTCGCCTGAAACGCGGCATATTCGTGTCGCGCAAGGACACTCTGGAGGGTGGCGACACGATAACCACGTTCGACATTCGAATGACCGAGCCAAACCGTCAGCCCGCGCTCTCCGGCCCGACGCTGCACGCCATTGAGCATCTGGCAGCCACATATCTGCGCAATCATAAGCAATGGGGGCCCAAGATAGTGTATTGGGGGCCGATGGGGTGCTGCACCGGCAACTACCTGCTGCTGCGCGGCGACCTGAAGCCGACCGACATCGTGGAACTGATGCGCGAAACGTTCCGTTTCATAGCCGACTTCGAAGGTCTGATTCCCGGAGCCACGCCGCGCGACTGCGGAAACTACTCGTTCATGGACTTGGACGGCGCAAAATGCGCGGCACGCACCTATCTCGACGAGGTGCTGGCCAACCCTTCGCACGAAAACCTGAACTATCCTGACTGACCAAAACTAACGCCCCGATGAAAGACATACACGCGGTAAAAGGCAAATTTCTCATTCAGCGACTAATAGAGGAGGGCGAACACGAGCATCAGGATTTTAAATTCGCCATCTCCGACGCACGAAAGATAGCCCGCTCGATATCGGCATTCGCCAACAACGACGGCGGACATCTGCTCATAGGCGTAAAGGACAACGGAAAAGTGGCCGGCGTGAGAAACGAGGAGGACATCTACGTGGTGGAACAGGCCGCTCAGTCGTATTGCACCCCGGCACAGGAGATAAAGGTGAAAGCATACATAGCCGAAGGTGGCGCGGTGGTGATGAAGGTCGACATAGAGGCATCGGCCGTCCGACCCGTGATGGTAAGGGAAGCGGAAGGCAAGATGAAAGCTTACTATCGCGTAAACGACGAAAACATAGTGGCGCACCCGCTGATGGTGAAGATATGGCGCAAGGCTGCTGCCGACAACGGAATGCTGCTCGAGTTGTCGCACGGACAGCGCGCGTTGCTCGACCTGATCGACGAGGAGAAGCAGCTGACGTTCGAGCGCTATCTGCACAGAGCGCACGTGTCGCAAGCGTTGGGCGAAGAAATAGTTACGCGCCTCGGGGCCGCCGGCATAATAAAGCTCGCCTACAACGGCACCGAATTCGTAATAACGGCCGCCGACTAACCCCTCAATACCTATAATTCGGAATCACCGCAAACAACATGCCAACCCCACCGCAAACGGTGGGAAAAAGCCATTTTTATTCAATAAAAACTCTGTATTGAATAAAATAGGACAATTTATATTTAATAAAAGTGCAAAATTATGCCTTTACAATCTTTTTAAGCATTATTCCTATTTAATCATTTTTGATGAGAGAGGGGGCTTTATGCAGCTTAAAAATACCATATTTTGAGTATGGTACGGATGTGCGCGAAGCAGTAATTTTGCATTCAGATAATTATACGAAATATACATGGACATAGGTATGGCGCATAGCTTCGACATGGATGCTACGTAACCACATAATTGGGGTCAATGTAAAAAAACGGTTGTTAAAATATGGTCAGAGATGATTACTTTTGTCGTATGAAACAATGGCAGGTATTAAAGACAGTCTTTCCGGAAGTAATTACGGAGAATTTTGA